>CP125275.1:0-615212 GCA_031674855.1 Mycoplasmataceae bacterium | reverse complement strand
ATTTTTAATGAAAATGAAGCCGTAAAAGCAGGTAAAGTCAATAAATTCTTTGGTTCCTTGGAGTTCTTAAAAAACTTTTCTAAATTAAGATTGCTTAACATCAGCAATACCAACATTAATCAAGGCTTAGAATATTTACCGGAATCTTTGGAGACTTTTTATTATTACTCTTTAAAGGGTTCTAATTTCCAAGTGCGAGAAATTGCCAAAATAATTAATGCTCATGGAGGCGATTGAAAAAATTATCAAAAAAAACTCTTTGAAGAATGGAAAAACCAAGGATTTTCTTCTCAAGAAATTAAAAAATGAATAAATTCTGGATTAATCTCAGATGATTATATCTTCGCTTATTATCTTAAAAAAGACAATTATCAACCTCAGCAAATAACCAAAGACAATCTTGAAGAGTTAAGAAAAAAATGTGCTTGACAAGATCTTCATCCAGAATTTAATTATTCATTAAGGAAAATTTGAGAAAATCAGAACTTAGATCGCCAAGAAACTCAAGAGTGACTGGAGCACGGTTGAAAAAACAATGAAATCAAATATGTTCAAGAATGAAGAAATAATAATTTTGCTGCTCAAGCATCTCGAGAATGAATTGAAGCGGGTTTTGAATCTCAGGAAAGCGAACTAGCTAAAAAATGATTTGGTCACGGGTTTAACTCTCAAGAATCCCAATCACTAATTTCAGCAGGATTCGACAAAAATCTTAGCAAAAATGATTATCGAGTGATTGAAAAATGGAAGAGTAATAAAATTCATGCTCAAGAAATTAAAAAATGAATTAATTCGGGTTTAACTAAAAACGAACAAAAGTTCGCTAATTACTTAAAAAACGAAAGAAGTTTAACTCCACAATTAACAAGAGATCATTTGGAAGAATTAAGAAATGAATATATTTGATGACAAGAAGGTTTTGATCATAAACAAAGAAAAGAATGAATTGAAGCGGGTTTTCAAGCAGAAAAATATAAACAAGCCAAATTGTGAAAAGAAAGAAAATTCACCACTGAACAAGTTAAAACTTGAATAAAAGCCGGAGCTGGAGCAGACGATTATAATCTTATTAACCAATGAGAAACAAAAAATTTTACTTTCCAAAAAGCTAATCAGTGGATAGTTGCTGGAGCTAGGGCGAATGATTATGAATTCATCTCTTGGCTAAGAAACATAAAACAAGAAACTCCTGCCTGAGTCACTAATTATCAAGTTGACTATCAAATACTCAGTGAACGCTTTAAAAAATATGGACTTTGTCCCGAATGCCAACAACCAAGCACGGGCGAAAAATGATGTAAAAATTGTAACATTAAAAATTCAGAAATAAGATTTTCTCAATTAAACCAAAGCGGCAAGCCTCAAATTGATCAATTTATTCAAAAATATCAACTGAAAGCTACCGAAGTTAACAAGTTTATCGAATGAATTCCTTATGAGCAATTTACTGATACCAACTACTTAGCTCAAGGTGGTTTTAGCAAAGTTTACCAAGCTCAATGAAAAAAAGGAAATATTCAGTATTGGGATCAAAAAAAAAACCAATGACAGAGAGATCCTGATCAAGGAGTAGTCTTAAAAATTCTTAATCATTCTAAATCTAATATTTATTTCCTAGCAGAAGCAGAAAAACATAAGATTATTGATGATTGATTTAATAATCTAATACCTTGTTATGGTCTGTCTCAAGATCCCGAGACTGGTAACTACTTAATGGTAATGCAATATTTACCGGAACGGGATTTAAGAAATTATCTAAGGAAAAATAATCAAGAATTAAAAGAAAAGACGATTGATAAGAAAAAAATCAAACAAGAAGTTAAAAACCTAGAATCAGAGATCAAAGGATTGAAAATTCAATTAAGAAGCATTGAACAAAAGCGGGGGAAAAATGTTATTTTTAAATGATTAATCAATTCTGTTAGGAGCAATCTAAAAAACAAAAATTATGAAGGAAAAGTGGAAGTTCTTTTTAAAAACCTTCCTATTGATAAAGAGGAATTCTTAACTGAGTTAGAGAGTATTGAATTCGGATTGAGCAAAAAAATTTCTACTGATGAGTTGAATAAGATTTATCAACCTAGATTGGAGTTGACTGAATCGGAAAAAAAAAATGAAAATCTATTCCAAAAAAAAAAGCAAAAGTTAAACAATCTTCGTTCAGAATTAACTGATTTGCAAGATAAATTAAGTATTAAAAACAAACTTAATCAACTGATTAATATCACTCAAGGACTTAAAGATATTCATCAGAAAAACTTAGTCCATCGCGATTTTCATCCAGGGAATATTTTGAAAGGTCTAGAACAAACTTCCTGCCTCATCACTGATCTCGGTCTCTGCAAACAAGCTGATCAAATCTCGCAAGAGGAAAAAATCTTTGGAGTCTTGCCCTATGTGGCGCCCGAAGTGCTGACCGGTCAGTCTTATTCTCTCGCTAGTGATATTTATTCATTTGGCATGGTGGCTTACGAATTACTGACTGGTTTGCCTCCTTATTATGATCGAGCTCATGATTTCCGATTAGGAATCGAGATTTTTCAAGGATTACGACCGAGCTTTCAAATTAAAATACCAATCTTGTTAGAGAAACTAATTAATCAGTGTTGAAATTCTAACCCTATCCAGAGACCTACTGCTCATGAATTAGAAAAAAATTTAAGATCTTGACAAAGCGATGGTGAATTTACCAAACAAATTCAAGAAACCGAAAAATACAACCAAACTCTACCGCTCGAAATAAGATTCCCTGATTTCAAATTCATTATGGAGCAATTTATCATAGTCAACTGCTACCAACAAAAGAGATTATTGAGTTACTTCAAGATTCTCAAAAACTAAAAAGATTTTAACCACAAATGGTGAAAAATTAGATAAAAATAAAACGGATATCAATCAATTTGAGACATTATCTAACGAAACAAAAAGATCACTCTCGTCACAAGATAATGAGAAAAAATCCAAAACTGATTACAAAGAAAAATTTGAAAAACTAGCCAAGTGAGTCTCCTCTTTAACCAAATCAGGAGAACGACTAACTTCTTCTATTGAACAAGAAATCTTAAAAAAATCTCAATCTATCTCAATTGAAATAGAACAAGGAATTGATTACCGTGAAGCTCTCTTAAAATTAAAAGAGGAAATAAAAAAATCTCGCGAAATCTCCCAAAAATTTGAATCTCTTTTTGCCGAAAAAGAACAGCAAATTAATTATTTGGAATTAAGAATTCAGGAATTAACTGAATCGATTAAAAATCAGAAATGAAAAATACTCAATTCTTTTTCTCGTCTACTGCCTGAAAAAGAGTTATTACAAGAACTAATTACTAATCATTTAGAATTCACTAAATTTAAAAAACAGGAAATAGAAACAAATGATTACGATGAAAAGTGTGAAGAATACGAAGATAAATTTCATAATCTTAAAAAAAAATTACGAACTAAACTAAATAAAGAGACGATGAACGAAGTAAGTCGAATTCTTACTGATTGTGAAGATTTAACTAATCAAGAAATAGAATTAGAAAAGAAATTGCAGGAAAAAACTCCTTTAATTGAAGAACAAAAAAAATTATTAAAAATTACTGATTGCGAAAAAGAAAGGGCGATAGTTCAAAAAAACGAAAATATTACTCAGAAGCAAGCTGAAGAATTACAAAAACTTAAAGAACAAATGGCTAATTTAGAAGGACAATTAGTTATGTTAAATATCAATAAAATCATTCTAGCTGAAGATTTACCATCTCATATTTATCAACTCTCATTAAATTTCCTCAAAAACAAAGATTATTTTTACCTAGCTCGTAAAAACACCATCTCCAATCTCCAAACTCAAATCCAAACCTTAGAAAACAAAATTAAAAACATCGAAAAAGGAACCAAGGTCTCGGAATTAATGATTAATATTGGTAATTCCACCAAAAATCTTGATCAAGGAATCACTAGCGCAGTTGGTAGTTCTTTGAAAGCAGGAACTAACCTATTGAGTTCTACTTATGTAAGCCAAGAAGGTAAAAAAATACACTTAACTTTTCAAAATAGCGAAGAAGAGTTTTTCAACATTCAAAATCTAGACTTCGCTTATTCCCAATTAAACTCGGCTTTGAACGGTGACAGAGATCAAGATTTGTTTGGGCTACTCGATAATCGCTATCATTCAGCTTTTAAAATTGATTATCACATTTACGATATTCTCAATAAACAGATTAATGTTTGGCCAGATCGCAAGTTAAATCAAGAAAGATTAGAACAAATATATCAGACTTTGCAAAACAATCTTACTCAACTAAATGAAGAGATTAATAGTGAGTTTTTAAAATTGAAACCAAAAGATCAAACCAATATCAGAAAAGATAATGAGTTAAAAATTGAAAATAATCAAGTAAAAATAGTTGATAAAAATCAAAGAATAGAAGATTTAGAAAGTCAAATTAACATCAGAAAAGAAGAATTGCAAAATTTAATCAACTTAACTAAAGAAAAATTGAAAAATAAGTTTTCTGACAAAAAAACCAAGGAGAGACATGATTTGTTCGATCAATTCTTGAAAAATGATTCTGCTGGCTCAGCTTTAATAACTGTTGCGAGAAAAGAAAGGTTAAATCTTCAGTTAATTACCGATAACAAGAATTTAATCAAAAAAATACAAAAACAATTAAACGATTTGCAACTAGAAAATCAAGTAGTCCAATTAGATATTAATAAATAATTAATATTCAATCAGAACAAGAAATTTTCAAAAGATAAAAAATTTCTACTTAAATTAGTTAACTTACTACAAGAAACTGAAATCGCTCCAAAAACAAAGATTATCAAAAGTTATCAGAATTAATTAAAGAAATTAAAAATTACGCTGATCAAGGGCAGTTGAAAAAAATTAAAGAAAAATTTTAATTGATTAAAAGTTATCCTGATCTACTGTCCGTTAATGATCGAATAAAATGAAAAATTAACAAAATTAGAAAGATTGGATAGTAAAATATCCGAAGAAATAAAAAGAAGAGGTTGAGATAATTTAACCCATGAACAAGGTTGGGAAAATCATTCAAAAAGTTTGAAAAAAACGTCGGGAAATTGAAGCCAGACTTTTAGTTCTTGCAGATAGAGAATTGAAAATAGATAATTTGATTGGGGTTTTACTGCTTCGAGAAAAAATAAGATAGTTAATTTATAAAAAATCTTAATATGGTAAAAATGATTGTAGAAATACCCAAAAATTCTTCAAATAAATATGAATATAATCCTATTACGAAAGAATGAGAATTAGACCGAGTTTTATCAGGAGCTATGTTTTATCCTGAGGAATATGGCTTTGTTCCAAAAACTTTGGATTATGACGGTGACCCTTTGGATGTAATTTGCTTAACTAATCAACCTACTTTTCCCAATTGTCAAGTTCCAATTAGAATTATTGGTGTTTTGAAAATGATTGATGGTAATGAAGAAGATGATAAAATATTAGCAGTTAATGCTGTTGAGCCAAGACTAAGTAATGTTAAAGAATTAAAAGATATTAGTGAGGAAAAATTAAATGAAATTTCTCATTTTTTCTCTCGTTACAAAGAATTAGAAAAGAAAAGTGTAGAATTAAAAGGATTTCAAGGAAAAGAAGCAGCCGAAAAAGTTTTACAAAAATGCCAAGAACTTTATAAACAGTATCATAATGAACTTAATAAAGGAATAGATAAAAAAGAACTAGTTAAACTATTAAATCAGAAAAAAATCTAAAAAGAGATAAAATTTACTTTCACTTTTTGTACTCATCATAATTGTAGTGTTTTGGTCTTTCATCAATTCGCACGTGTAGATAACCAACTCCTAACCCATGAGTATTTAACCAACGAGGAGTGTCGGGGTTTTTTTCTAATTCTTGCGATAAATTATCTGCTACTTCCTTTCAAAAATCCTGCTGCTGTTCTTCGGGAGCATTTTTAGTGAATTGACTAAGATTTTTATAATCAAGAAATTCTTTTAAATCTTGACTTCACTTTTTATGGGGAATAACTAAAATTTCATCTTTATCTAAGTTTGGAAAACTAATTACTTGTTTTTCATAACAAATCATATCGATAAGATAAGCATTAAAAGGATCAGAATTCTGTTTGATTTTACTTAATGATTCTGATTTAATAATAACAAATTCAAAAGGTTTATCAAGGGTATTTTTTGATATTGGTGGAAAATTCAAAAAATAAGCACTAAATTTAGAATTAGCATTTTTGAGACAATTTTGAAATAGTTGAAAAAAATCTTTATCTTTTTTTCTTAATAAGTCAATAAAATCATTTCAGGTTATTTTCTTTTCGCCTAGAACTAAGGAACTATACTTGAATTGATTACTGCTATCTAAAGTTGTATATGAAAAATTATAATCAATTTCCTCCTTTGGTTTAGGTTGCGAAGGAGTTGGTAAGGATGGTTTTTGAGGAAGTTGAGGGGCTGGTTTTAGTATTGAGGTTTTTTCTGATTTTTTCGGTCATAGTAAATAGGTGATAACTACTATTCCAATTAAAGTGATTATTATTCCACTAATTAAAATTAGTGTGTGCGCGTGTGTGTTTTTTTTTTTTGAGAATTTCCATGACTAAGCAAAATAATTTAATCTATTTTACTTTTTTGATTTACTGTTTGTTGTTGCAACTACTTTTTTAGTTCCGTATAAAGAACGACCTTGTTTTCGATCTTTTACTCCTTCGGTATCTCCTTGACCACGAACTACACTGTATTTTACTCCAGGTAAATCCTGAGCTCCACCTCCCATTATTGTAACAGAAGAATATTCTTGTAAGTTATGTTTCTCGCCGGGAATATAAACGGTAACTTCTTTTTTATTTTTAAGAATTACCCGAGCATAAGCGCGGTTAGCTGAGTTAGGCTTCATTGGTTTAAGAACTCCTACCTTTTTGCATATTCCCGATTTTTGAGGACTATTAGAAAGGGAATATTTTTTTCTACGCGAGTTATAATTAAATTTCAACGCTAACAAACCCAATTTCGCTTGCTTTGGAGTGCGAGGTTTTTTGACTAATTGATTAATAGTAGGCATTTATATAATATAATTTATTTTTTAACTTTATTGTTTAAACAAGAAGTTAAGTTTTCGATCTTTGGCTAATTTTTGTAATTTTTGAAAACTTTCTTGCTTCAAACTACGAGCTTTATTTTCTGATTTACCAATTATCTTACTTACCTCAGAAAATTTGTGATTTCCGGAAAACAACAACAAGTAATTCTTGATTATTGGTAAATTGTTATTTTTTTTATCCTCGCAGGATAATTTTTGAAGTGAGTCTACAACGTTTTTATTATTTAGTTTCATTTTCTTTTTAAATTCTTCCTTTTCTTCACTAGTCATTAGATAATAGACATCTAATAAATTAGAAGGTTTAATTTTATGAAATAAGCGATTTAGTAAAATCTCTTCCCTATTCTCCAAGGAATTGATTAGATTATTAATTTGAATTACAATATCTTGATTTCGAACTAATTCGGCAGATAACTCAGCGTTTTCATCATCACTAAGCGTTTCTAGCAAAGAATAAGATTTACCTTCTTTATCATCGTTCTGATAATTATTATCATAATAGATTAGGTTCATTTTTTCTTTATTGTTCGAGCTTTGATCAATGAGTTGACTTTTTTTAATATAACTTTGAATGTACTGAGTAATTCAATAACCACCATAAGTAGCAAAGCGATTCTTGCTGTTTAAGTCAAATTTTTCAATCGCTTTAGGTAAGGAAGAAATTCCTTCAGCAATCAGTTCGTCATGGTCAATTTTTCCTCTTTTAGCGTATCCTTTAACGATATATTTTACTAGATTTTGATTGTAATCAATTAAAAAACGAGTAGCTTCTTTACCGGCATTGATTTTTTCTTTGCCCATTTCTTTTAGTTCCGACTCCTTCTTCTTTAATTCAGACTTTAGTTTTTTGATATCTTCAGGAGTCACTTTTCCCATTTTTAATTTTCGCTCTTTTTCTCTTATCTCTTTTTGTAAAGAATTGATTGCTGAAAAAATTGTTACTACTGGTTGAGCTAGTTTTAATAATTCCTTTTCTTGTTTTGGTTTGAGAGAAAATTTATTCATATTTTAAAAAAAATTTTTTAACGTTTTCTAATTCTAAAAGGGTGGTTTCGATATTTTTTTTACCATTTTGATTTAAAGAAGAATAATTAAGGTTAAGTTTTTGATTACCATCCGTTTCCTTAAAGGAATTCTTTTCCAAATAAGAATTATTGAGAGAAGATAGCATATAGTAATTGTAGATATCATAATACCTTTCACGATTGCTTTTTGTTAAAAAAGTTTGACTTTTTCCGCTTGCAAATAGTCAAAGAATTCTTTTTTGAGCACACAAAAGGACTATCTTTTGTTCTTTTTCTGCAATTAATATTTGGCTATAAATCTTTCGCAGATGACTTTTGTGCAAAATGGGAAAATTTCATTGAATAAAATGAGGTTCTATTTCCTTTTTGTCTCAATTTGTTAAAGAACTTATTTTAGTAATTAGAAAATCGTATACGCTGGCCTTGAAGCCTCGGAAATTTTTAGCTATTTCACTAATAAAGCGATTTGTTCTTTGGGGATTGTTTTGAATTTCCAATTTCGCAAATAAATAGCTAAGAATAAAAGAATAGGGATTTATCCTTTTTTGAAGCATAATTTTAACTTCTTCAGAATTATATTGACGACAAATCTCATCTGGATCGCCCAACCAGTCATTTTTTACTATTTCGCAATCGATTTCTTTAAGAAGGAGTTTTGTCGCTACAATAATACTAGCTTCTTGACCTGCTTTGTCGTTATCTAAAAAAAGAATAATTCTTTTTTTTAATTTACTTAAAAGTTTTAATTGTTCATCTGACAAATTAGTTCCTAATAAACCTATACAACCTTCTATTCCTATTTTATTTAAACTTATTACATCAAAAAATCCCTCAACTAAATAGCATTCTTCAGAACGATCCTTTTTTGTCGCTGAATAATTATATAAAAGAGAAGATTTTTGATAATTATGATAGCTAGGTAAATATTTGTACTTCGCTTCTTCTGGATTTGTTTCATTGATTCTTCGAGCAGCAAAAGCAACTATGTTTCCTTCTCAATTTTCTAATGGTATGATTAAATGTTCATTCGAAAAGAAGTCGCAAGTTCGATTGTTTTCATTTACTCAAACTAAATTAGTGATTATTAAATCTTCAGGAGAAAAATTGCTATTTTCTTGCTCAAAAAGCAAACGGCTTATTTGTCAACTACTAATAGTTGATCCAAAACCGAAGCGATCAATATCAACTTTATCTAATTTTCTTTTATTTTGTAAATAATTTAGTACTTCGCTTCCATTTTTGGTAAACAAATTATGTTTGTATATGTCAGTTGTTAAAGTTATTAAATTTACAATTTTATTTTTTTCTTTTTGCTCTTTTTTTTTTTTTTCCTCCAAAACAGACAAGGAAAAATAACCCATTTGACCAATTTCTTGTAACGCCTCTTCTAAATTGATTTTTCTATATTGAGCTCAAAAGTTGAATATATCACTAGCTTTAAATCCACAAGTGAAGCAAGTGAATATTTTGCGATTAGGCTCAAAACTACAACTAGGATTTGTTTCGCTATGAAAAGGGCAAAGAAAAAAAACACTTCTTCCTTTTTGTCTAAGGGTTAAATTCAGTCTATTAGTTAGCAGATTCAGGATATCATTTGTATTTAATAAATCCTTGTATCTCATTAATAAATTTTAATTTTAAAGAATTGATAGTCAATTAATTGTCTTCTTTCCTAGTTTTGATAATAATTTATTAGTTTTAGAAAAAGGTCGGGAGCCAAAAAAACCATGTTCGGCACTGTAAGGTGATGGATGAGCACTAATCAAACTAAATTCCTTGTTAATTTGACATTCTTCACCAATTTTTTTGGCTTTTTGTCCTCAAAATATTCAAATTATTTTTTCATTGTTTTCTTTTAGATAAAGCAACAAGGAATAAATGAATTCTTTTCACCAATCCGTGTGCGAAAGTGCTTGATTATCTTTTACCGTTAAAGCTGTATTAAGTAAAAAAACTCCTTCTTTAACTCAGGGTAATAAATTGCCTCCTGTTGGTCGAGGACACTCAAAATCCTTACTTAGTTCTAAAAAAATGTTCTTTAAACTGGCTGGTATATAATTAACTTTTTGGGTACTAAAAGCAATTCCATCGGCTACTTCAACTTGATGATAAGGATCTTGTCCAAGAATCACTACTTTTACTTGATCTAAGGAAATTTCCCGAAAAAGTCGAAAAACATTTTCTTTTTTTGGTCAACATTTTTGACTTTTGTACTCCTCGCTAATTTTGTTTAACAGAAGAAAAAAATAATCTTTTTGAGATTCTTGTCGAAAAAAAACTTCTCAACTAGGATCAATATTATTCAAATTAAAGTTTTGCCATAAATTTTTTTTCATTGCTTATATTTTTAATTCTTTCTTGACCGTTTCAATTTTTTTACCAGCTAAGATTTTTAAATAATCTGTATTTTTTTGAGTTATATCTTCAACGCTACTGAGATAATATTGATATTTTTCTTGAATCTTTTCCAATTTTTCGGACAATAAAGCAACGATTTTTGATTTGAATTCACTATAATTTGTTTTTTCCTTTCCCAACTCTTCTTCTGATTCCTTTATCCCTTTATTATTTAAAAGGGCGTATATAGTTAAGAGGTTAGATATGCCAGGTTTTTTTTCTGGATTGTAATAAATTTTGTTTTCAGAGTCTGTTTCAGCAGTTTTAATTTTTTTTTCTATTGTTTCAGGCTTATCTAATAAAAAAATACAATCTTGTTCACTTTTAGACATTTTTTTCTGAGGATTTTTAAAACCCATTATTTTAGCACCAAATTTGGGAATAGTGAATTTTGGGATTTTTAGCAAATCTTTTTCATAAAAGTTATTAAATTTTTGGGCGATGTTATTAGCTAATTCAAGGTGTTGCTTTTGATCTTGACCGACAATAATTAAATCAGCATCAAAGAGAAAAATATCTGCCGCCATTAAAACTGGATAACTCAAAAGTGCCAAACTTCCTGATTCTTGACTCTTTTTTTTTTCTTTATATTGAATCATGTTGCTTAATTCGCTTATTGTAACAAAAGGAGTTAATAATCAGTTCAACTCTAAATGTTCTTTAATTTGAGATTGAAAATAAATCTTGCAATTTTCTTCTTTTAAACCGCATCCATACAAGAGCGCTGCAATGTTTTTTCTTGTTGTTTTATAATCGAAGTCTTTTTTTGGTATGGTTAAAGCGTGAAGATCGCAAATCATAATGATTACTTCGTATTCTTCTTGAATAGTTAAAATGTGCTGAATTACTCCAAAATAATGACCCAAAGTTAAAATTCCTGTAGGTTGAATGCCAGTAAAAAAACGAGATTTTGCTTTTTTCATGTTCATTTTAAATGATGCTTTGTAGAGGCATAGAACCCCCGACCCTTTGATCCGGCGTTAACTTTTAGAAAAGATAAAATTTATCTCTTATTTAAAAGGTTGATATAATAGTTTTAATATTATTGTTTAATCAATGGGATAACAATTCCTTATTCATAGATGGTTAGTCGTGCTATCCTTAAATCAGAAAATAATTCGGTAAGCATTGTTTTGATAAAAAGTTCTTCACTTAAAGACTTTCCTTTCACCTTGGTAATTAGTTAATTCAGCCTCTTTGCCGTCTAGCTTATTTACTAATTTAACAATTAAATCGATACTTATTTCGGGATGCTTGGCTTGTCAATGGTCAGTGATAGTTAGTTTAGTTATTTTTTGACCATTAAAGTTTAGATGACAATCATATTCTCAAATCCTTTCCATTAGATATTAATTTGTCGGTTTTCTGCCCTAGTAATTTTTATTTCTAAATTAGAGAAAATACGACTAGCGTATTCAGTTAAGCGGTCTAATGTGAAATTATTGATATGACAAAATAAAAGTTCCTCGGTTTCGGCTTTACTTAATTGAATTTGCTGAGCTACTTGCTCACGACTGAGATTATTTTCTCTTTTATAACGCAAAATATTTTGACAGATATTGTATTTAGCCAACTCTAAGGCAGTAGGATTTTCCGGTAAGTCGTAGTTTTCCTCCTGGTCGTTTTTGGGATCTTCTAATTCTGACAAATATTTTTCAAAATCTTTGTTCATAATAGTTAAATTTTAACAAATATTTTTATTTACTCATAGTTTAGAATAATCAGCATAAAGGGCCTGATAATCGTTGTGAATGTATTCCATGGCCGTATTAACATTAACATGACCTAATTGTTTTTGAATAGTGTCTAATCTCATGCCTTTATTGTGAGAGTTAGTCGCGAATGACCTTCTAAAAGTATGTAAAGAGATATTTTTAGTAATCCCAGCCAACTTAGCTCGGCGTTTGATATTTCTTAAAATCTGACCTTTGGTTAAATGTTTACCATTGCGGGTTAGAAATAAATAATCTTCTAAAAGTGGATTAAAGTGCTTAATTAGAAAATTCAGCACCTGTTTTAACAATAGTAACATATTTGCTAAAATCTTCTCCAAAAAAAAATATCTGCTAGTGAATTAAGAAAATGAATTTGTTCTCGGGCAAAACTTCCTCTGACCAAAAAAAGAATTTGATTTATTCCGTCTTTTGTATCAGAAAAAATTGTCAATAATCTTTCTATTGTTTCAACAGCACTTAATTTAGTATCGCTAAGGCCTATGGTATCAATTATTTGATAAGTTATGCCATTATTTTCAAAATCGCCTTTTTGTAATTTTGTTGTAACGGCATTTGCTCAGCCCTCCCCTTCTTTAAATTCATTTTCTTTATTAACTAAAACATTGGCTAAAGCTGATTTTTCCGCTATTTGTTCTTCCAATCAAAAGTATTGTTCGTTTTTGTGTCATATTCTTTATCATATAGAATTAATTACTATTAAGTAATTTCACCTATATAGAAAATTTAAGTTGCCTGAACAAAATTATTTGTTATCTTATGCTAATATTCAGCAAATCATTATGGTCGTTAATTGAAACCAAAAACTATCATGGTCATTATCTTTTTGAAGTTCAAAAAAGTAAATGAGGTTTGATTTCATTTGATTTTAAGAGATTTTTCTCACTTGCTAATTATTTCATATCTTTGTAAACAACTGCCTTGGCAAAGATTAAAAAAAGAGAAAATAAAAAAGATTTCAGAGTTAAATAATTAATCTCTGAACTCAATCAACCAAAGTTTATACAACCAAAATAAAACTAGTGAAATTACTGAATTAAACACTGCTTTTTCTTTGGTGCCTTGTAGAGGGATCGAACCTCCAACCTCTTGATTAGGTGCTAATTCAACCAATAAAAAAACTTTCTTTAAAGGTTAATTACTATATTATTATTTTTTATATTGTTAGTTAGTGATTACAATCTTTTTCTTTCATAATGCAGATTAGTTCTTTCTCTTTCTGTTTTTGCTTATTTAGATTAGAATGTAAAGAGTGTTCAAAGTCAACGAATAAAACTGAAAATAAATCATCATAACTCTTTTGCTTAGTATGAAAGTAGTTAGTTTTTAAATCACCAATTAATCTAATTTCGGTATTAGGGATAGCTATTTGGTAAAGGTTGGAATAATAAACAAAGGATTTAACTTCACTCTTTTTAGCGTATTTGTTAAAAAATTCAATAATTTTCTTTGTTGTGTGATAATTAACAAAGTGACAATTACGCTCTTTATTAATTTCTTTAAAAGTTAAGTTATTAAATTCCGAAAAATTTTCTAATAAAACAGGAAGTAAAGAGCGTAGTTTGTTTGCTTGACAACGATTATGTAAACCAGAATCATGAATGCATTCTAGCAGTAATTTATCAAAGACTATCAGCATCTTAAACTGTTTTAAATTGTCGGCTGTTGTTTTTATGAGTATAATTTAATAAACTATTTAAAGTTATTTTGCCAATTTCTCTTTCTGTTTTAAGAGGTTTGCGAGCATCCTTTCAAGGCTTGTTTTGTGCTTTTTCAAAAAGAAGGTATTGTTCGGTGTTCTTATATTTTTTAAATGTCTTTTCAGCTCAGTTAAGCACTAATTCATTATCAATATTCTCAATTGGTTTAAAGAATGATTTTAACTTATCACGATTATCATACATTTCATCGATTACTGACTTTAAAGCTGGTCCATTAGGTCAAGCTTGTCATTCTTCATTAAAAAGTAAATAATTTTCTTTCATTGCTTCTAAGCAAGTAAAGTAAATTAATTGTTGGTTAATTGGAAAGATTTCTACTCCTTTTTCATAAAAAAACTTTGCTACTGACAAAGGATTTAAATTTAATTGCTTAATTTTCTTTACCATAATACTAAATTTTAACTAAATATTCTCTGATTTACTCACAACTTACTACAATCTTGGTAAAAAGCACCATAGTCGTTGTGGATGTAGCCTAAGGTAGTATTTAAATTGCTATGTCCTAACTGTTTTTGGATAGTGTCTAGCTAATGCCTAGGTTATAAGAATTAGTGGCGAGACTACGGCGAAAAGAATGAGGGCTGATGTTCTTTTTAATTCCTGCCAACTTAGCTTTGCGTTTTAGATTTCGCCTAATTTGTCCCTTAGTGAGTTTTTTACCGCTTCTAGTTAAAAATAAAAAATTTTTGGAATAAGGGTCAAAGTGAGGGATTAAAAAAGGTGGTAGTGGTAAAGAGCGGTATTTATTGCCTTTGCCTAATATTCTTAAATCACCATCGCAATATAATCGCTATGGCGAATATTAATTAGTTCGTTAATCCTAATGCCAAGGTATCAAAAGAAGTCAAGAATCAAATTATTGCGGTCATTATCACACATTTAGCACAAAGACCATGCTCTTCATCTAGTTCTTTGAAAAATTTTTGACAGTCAGGACATTGTTCTTTGCTGTTTTTAGTTTGATAACCAAAGACCTTGCTTTTGATTTCTTGCTGAATGTTGGCTCTTTCGGAACATTCATAACAAGCACATTTAATCTTACCTTGTTCTTCGTGGAATTTTTGGAGTTCGATTTCTTTTAAGTATTCTTGACTTTGGCGTTCTAGTTTTTCGTTGGTATCTAAAAAATTCTTTTCTATTCTAGCTTTTTCTCGTCCTCAGAATTTAATTAGTCGTTGTTGTTGGTTATCAGATAAAGAGTTTCAGGATTTAGTTTTTTGTCTAAGTTCTGATTTAGCCGTAGTTCAATAATCGCGAATGAGAATGTTGGCTACTTGCTCTAATTTCATAATGGCGGTGATATCACCTAATCCTTCTTGGATAGCTGATTGACAATCTTG
Source organism: Mycoplasmataceae bacterium (assembly GCA_031674855.1). Taxonomy (GTDB): domain Bacteria; phylum Bacillota_I; class Bacilli_A; order Mycoplasmatales; family CGIF01; genus CGIF01. The sequence continues at coordinate 599,912 of CP125275.1, read as the reverse complement.
GAGGGTTCAATTGAAGTCTAACCACAGCTTCTTTTTATCCTTAGACAATTCCGTGTATTCTTTAAAAGACATTAAGATTTTGATGTTTTGAGCTCCATAATACTTACTGCTGTCAGTAGCAGAATTAGTTGGATTAGTCTTTAATTTTTGTCGTCTTTCTCGCTGTTTTTGAGTGAGATAAGTTTGGCGATTGTGATTGTATTCGTTTTTTCAGGTCATTTTAGTGTTGTTTAAAAAGGGGTTGTATACAGCCTGTATACAGCTTTAAGCAAAGGGATTGAGAAGTTTGTTCCATCAGTTTTTTAACTTATGGATAATTAGTTTCGGTAATAATCAAGCAAGCAAGAGTAGAAACAAGATAAAAGAAACTAAATCAGCCACTAAGATAGTGGCAAAAAGGGCTAAATAGTTCATAATTTATTCAATTAAACTAATGGATTTAACTTGACAAAAAGAACGGTTAAAAGTTTGATTAATTTGGTAAACAATTTTAACTCAACGGTTAACCAACTTTTCCGGGCTTTCTGTTAAAATGTCAAAAGTTGGTTTTTCGGTGCTGTTTGAAAAAGCATAACCATGGTTATAGTTGCTATTGTCAAAGTGGATGAGATGATAACGATTAAAGTTCTTATCGGTTTTAGGTTCAATATCCTTAATGGTGATGCGGAGAGTGTATTCGGGTTGGTTCATATAAAAGGCGATGGTGTTTTTTTGACTTCTTTTCTTTTTCTTGATTTTTCTTTTCTTATCTACGATAAGAGCCTTCTTCTCCTCAAAGGTTATATCTTTACGCTTCGCCCTATGGAGTAGGGCTTCGCTCCCACTAACTTTTTAAGTAGTGAGATATTTATACGCTTCACAAGTTAAAACTTGTTTCGCTTCCATTCTGGTTCTTGCTTTCCAAAACCTTTTAGACTAGGCCCAGCATCCGCTTCGCTGTTTATAAGATGTTGAAAGATTGGTTTCCATCCTCTAAGTGATAGTGGTTATAAGTGTAAGAATTTGGGAATCTATTATAAAAATAGTTCTTGGTTCTTTTTCTGCTGGTGTCGTGGTTTTGTTAAAAACCTAAGACCGAAAGAATACTTAATAACTTACTTTTCGGATAAGAGAATTAAGAATGGTTTTTGCTTCTTTAAGAACTCTATTAGATTCAGTTTTAAGAAAGATATTTGCTTAGTGTTTCTGCCGTTGCTATGTTCGTTAAAAAACCAAACAGAGAAAAAAAGAAACCTAAAAAAATCCTACAAAAAAAACAAAACTAAAAAAAGAGATAAATAAAAAAGAAGATTTGTTTATTTCAACAATTATTAATTACTGTTTTATCGTATATTGTTGTCAATATTCGGATTACTAAATCCTAAATAAAACAATTATTAATAATGGTCGGAAAGGCGAGACTCGAACTCACACTCCCTTGGTCCCAAACCAAGTGCCTTGCCATTAGGCCACTTTCCGAAAATTAAGTTTTTTGTTTAATTATAATACATTTTTTAATATTGGCGGAGGTAGAGGGATTCGAACCCCCGCGGATTTAACTCCCTAACAGTTTTCGAAACTGCCCCCTTCAGCCACTTGGGTATACCTCCTTTTTTTAAAATTAATTAAGAATTATTAATAAAATTTTAGCGATAAAAAATGACAAGGAAGAGTTTGGGTTTAGAATTAAATTTTTGAGAGTATTATCCGCTAATTGCTGGAGTTGATGAGGCTGGACGCGGAGCTTTAGCTGGACCATTAGTGGTAGCATCCGTTGTTTTGCCGACTAATTTCCAAAACTCTTTAATCCAAGATTCAAAGTCTCTTAATCCCGAGCAAAGAAAAATTGTTTACCGCATCATCAAAAAAAAAGCTTTGGACTATAAAATAGTTTCCAAAAGTGCTCGTGAGGTGGAAGAAAAAAATCCTCTCGGGTCAACTAAAGAAGCAATGATAGAAGCAACTTTGGGCTTGAAAATCAAACCCGATTTATGCTTAGTGGATGGAAAAGAAAAAATCGAAATAGAAGGAATTAAGTCTGTAAGTGTAGTTGGTGGTGATCATCGCTCAATTAACATAGCCGCTGCTTCAATTCTTGCCAAAGTAGCTCGGGATAATATTATGCAAAAACTACACAAAAAATATCCACTTTATGAATGATTTAGTAATAAAGGCTATCCCAATATCACTCATTTAAACGCTATCTTTAGTTACGGAATATGCGATTTACATCGCAAAACCTATGAACCAATAAAAAGCTTGTTAAAACCAAACTGTAATAAGGAAAAACTTTGACAAAAATACAAAAATTCATTTAAAAATAGATAGAGTAAATTATCAGAAATTGCCCTTTCGAAGACTTCGTTCAATTTCTTTTTCTTTAATTTTTTCCTTGATTTGATACTTACGAAGATGTTGCGCCAAAGCGATTTCTAATTTTGCCCATCCTCTTTCATTAATAAAAAGTTTAATTGGAACTATGACATAATTTTTAGCTTTGATAGAGCCAATCAATTCATTAATTTCTTTTTTTTTAACAGCAGTTTTCTTTTTCTACGAGGATCATTTTTTACCTTAGATGCCTTATAAGTAGAGATATTTATATTAATAGCATAAAGTTCTTGCTGTTGTGATAAAACATAAGCTTCATTTATTGAAACCTGATGATCGCGAAGTGATTTTATTTCCCCTCCAGTCAAAACTATTCCTGCTGTGTATCTTTCTATTAACTTATAGTCGTAAAGTTTTTTTTTAGCTTGGGTGATTATTTTATTATTCATTTATCCTAATCTATTTTTTAATTATAGAAAAGGATTTTTGCAACTGAAAATTATTTTTTTTATTCAATAATTTTAATTATCCGTCCCCCGGCAATAGTTTTTTTCGATTCTCGAATAATGAAGTTAACATTATTTTCCATCGCTACAGCAGTTTCCAATTCTACTACAAAAGTTTGTTCTTTGCCTAATTCAATTTCCGTTTGTCCTTCTGGCAATTTAATACTTCCAGTTACTCGAGCAGTTCAAATGTAAAATTGAGGTTGGTAATCGTTTTTGAAAGGAGTAGCACGACCACCCTCTTCTTTAGTCAAGAAGTAAGCACTAGCTTCGAATTTTTTGTAAGCTTTAATAGTTCCTGGTTTAGCCAACACCTTACCAGTCGCTACCGAGTCATCACGGTCAATGCCAGGCAGAAGAATTCCGATGTCATCGCCTGGAAACACTTCATCATAGTTTTTGTGATGCATTTCCATGCTTGCCGCCTTAGCTTTAATAGTTTCGCCAAAACCAACAATTTCTACTTCTTGACCTTTTTTTAAAGTTCCGCGCGCTACTTTACCAGTAACTACTGTTCCCCGGCCTTTAATGCTGTTATTACCAGCAATCGGCAATAAGAAAGGTGATTCAGTGTCTCGAACTGGAGTAGGAATGTAATTATCAACTGCATCTAATAAAGCTTCGATGGCTTTTTCACCTATTTCAAGAACTTTAGCTTCGCCTAATTTTTTTACTGCTTCTTCGGGTAATATTCCCAAAGCTGCTGCCGCTGAACCTTTAATGATTGGAGTGTTGTCGCCATCAAATCCAAATTTAGTTAAGTTATCACGAATATCAAACTCTGCTAATTCTAACATTGATTCATCTTGAACTAAATCAACTTTGTTGATGAATACAACTAAGTATTTAATACCAATTTGACGAGCTAAACGCATGTGTTCCCGAGTTTGTTCTTGAGAACCTTTTTCAGCATTAACTACCAAAATTGCTCCGCCATCCATTTGGGCAGCACCAGTAATCATGTTTTTAATATAATCAGCGTGTCCTGGACAATCGATGAAACTATAATGTCTTTTTTCAGTTTCCATTTCCACGTGAGAAGCACTAATAGTAATACCGCGTGCTTTTTCCTCCGGAGCATTATCGATTTTACCGTAATCAACAAATTTAGCTAATCCCTTTTTTGAGAGAACTTTCGTCATTGCGGCAATCATAGTAGTTTTTCCATCATCAACATGTCCCAAACTTCCGGTATTTATATGTGGTTTTTTTAAATTTGTTACGTTTTCTGCCATAGACTAAATTTTTTTATATATTTATTATTTTACTCTTTTGAAAATGCTTTTTTTAATCGTTAGAAAAAAAGTAAATAACCTTTTAGCACTAAGATTATCTTTCCTTTCTCCGACTAACAAGTAAAATTAGGCAAATTAGGCCAATTATTATTGCTCCAACTCCTAAACCAATTGCAAAGTTCAATTTACCATTGTAGGAAGTATTGCTTTGATTTAATTTATCTTTCTCTTTTTTTTTATTTTCTAAATTTTTTTGAGTTACATCAAGCATTTTTTGATAAGTTTCTTTTTGGGTGTTGTCAGTAGTGTTATCAATATTATTCTCTAGTTCACTAACTTGGTTTTGAAGTCGTCTAATTTCTGCTTCTAAATTACTCTTATGATTATCAGAAAAAAGACTTGAAGCAGAAGAAGAGTTATTTGTTCTTTCGGCCTGTTCCTTTTTACCAATTAACTTTTCAACTCGCCCAATGAGGTCTTCAAAATAAAAATTAAGTTTTTCAAAAAAAATGTCATCAACAAAGTAAATTTCCCCACTATCAGAAGATATTTCTTTTATTGTTTCTAGAAAAATAAGTTCGTCAACAATTGCATCATAATCCTCCTTATCAGCATAATTTAATAACTGACAAAGTTGGACTTTGTTTTTTAAAATTTCTTTTACTTTTTTGAATCTCTCTTTTAATGATGTTAGGTTAGATATAGAATTAGGCTTGTAGTATCCATTAGCAGCACAATGCTCCTCTAATCTTTGACCTATTTTACTACTTCATTCATTAAAAGTCAAATCACCTAAAGCCGATAATTTGTTATCTTTTTTTAATCCTATCAATTCTAAACCTACCAAACTAGAGATAATTGACAGAATGTTTCCTTTTCTAACGTAAAAGATATGAGTTCCGGCGATTTCAATAAATTTTTCTTCTTCCTTTTTGTCACCTCTAAACAAAATCTCAATACTATTTTGAAGCAAAGAAGCATATAATTCTTTTAATCGCTGACTTAATTGTTCAAATTCAGTTTGAGTAATTTTTCGATTCATATATATATATGTATATATATATGGTATTTATTATAATTTTTCTTCTTTTAGAATTTCTTCCAAGACATTATTAGGAACTTCTTGGTAATGCGATAATTCCATTGAATAAGTCCCCCGACCTTTAGTTAATTGTCTTAAAGTATTAGCATAATTAAGAATTTCTTTAAGAGGAGTTTTACTACTAATATAAGTTTCTCCTTCTTTTTCTTCAGTGTTTTCAATGACAGCTCGTCGAGAAGCTAAGTTAGCCAAAATGTCCCCCATGTAATCTTTCGGTACTACTACTTCAACTTGCATAATTGGTTCTAATAAAACTGCTCCCATTTGTGCAGCTTTTTCTTGTTTTTCTTCTCGACTATCACCGCGAAAGGCTAAAACAGCGGCACTTTTAAAGTCTCCGGGCTGAGTATCAACGGCATGTCTCTTTCCTCCCAATAAAGTAGCTTTAACATCTAACAAAGGATAATTTAAAAGCAAACCAGAAGACATTGCTTCTTCCAAACCTTCTTTTACTTCTTTTGCATCATTATCAGACATATCTTGACCTTTTTTAGCATCTACAAATTCAAAGCCCTTGCCTTTATTTGGCTCAAAAGTAATTCAGATTCTAGCATCGTGACCTCTCCCTCCGGTTTTTTTCTTATATCAAGCTTCTAAATTTTCAATTTTTTTAGTAATAGTTTCACGATAAGAAATCTTCGGCGATTTGGTCTCCAATTCTAATTTATACTCTCTTCGTAACCTTTCCGCCGTTACTTCTAAATGTAACTCGCCCATTCCTGCAATAATCATTTGGCCAGTTTCTTGATCCATTCAATATCTAAAACTGGGGTCTTGAATTCTTAATTTTTCTAAAGCGATAACCAATTTATCTTTATCTTCGTTAGTTTTAGGTTCAATAGCTTGGGAAATAACGGTTTCAGCAAAATCAATTTTTTCCATTACTAAAGGATTATTTTCGTCCCCAAAAGTATCGCCAGTAACAGTAGAATTTAGGCCAATTGCCGCTGCAATATCACCCGCTCCGACTTCTTTAACTTCTTCTTGATTATCGGCATTCATTCGCACTAAGCGACTAATTCGTTCTTTTTTGCCTTTGTTAACGTTATAAACATAAGAGTTAGCCGAAACTTTACCATAGTAAACTCGGAAAAAGGTTAATTTATTGTTATAACCATCAACCATTATCTTAAAAACTAAAGCTAAACAAGGTAAATTACTTTCGTAATTAACTACTTCCTGTTTGTTTTTATCTTGCGGTGAGAAAACAGTTATGGCTGGTATATCATAAGGTGAAGGTAAATAATCTACAACTCCATTTAAGACTAATTTTATTCCTACGTATTTGTAAGCTGAACCACAAAAAGTTGGATAATAATTACCAGTTAAAGTTGCTTTTCTAAGCAAAGTTTTGATTTCTTCAACTGATAACTCTTGCCCTTCTAATAAGTATTTCATCGCTAGATTCTCGTCTTGTTCAATTATTCTTCCTATCAACTCCTGACGATATTTTTTAGTTTTTTCTAATAAATCCGTTGGAATCTCTTTAACTTCATATTTTTCTTTTTTATCACCTAATTCGCAATAATAAGCTTTTTGTTCTATTACATCAACCAATCCTTTTAAGTCTTTACCAACTCCAATCGGAAATTGCACTGGTAAGGGCTCAGCTTGAAGTTTATCACGAATACTTTTTAAATTTTCATCAAACTTTTCTATTCGATCAACTCCGTCCATTTTATTGATGAAAATTATCCGCGGAACTTTATGTTTTTTAGCTTGCCTTCATACGGTCTCTGTTTGTGCCTCTACTCCTTTCTTGCCATCTAATACTACTATTCCTCCATCTAAAACTCGTAATGATCTTTCTACTTCGGCAGTAAAGTCGACGTGCCCTGGAGTATCAATAATATTAACTTGATGATTTTGTCAATAAACAGTAGTAGCAGCGGATTGAATAGTAATTCCTCTTTCCTGTTCCTGGTCCATGAAATCCATCGTCGCTTTTCCTTCATGAACTTCTCCAATTTTGTGAGTTTTACCACTGTGAAAAAGTATACGTTCGGTAGTAGTAGTTTTGCCGGCATCAATGTGAGCTATGATACCAATGTTTCTAATTTTTGATAATTTCTTCCCGTCTTCAGGCATATATAAATTATTTTTTTAGTAATTCTAAATTCCTCTTCCTAACAAATACTTAAAAATTTTAGTTCCATCAGATTTAGATAAGTAAAATGGAAAATTCATAAAAAGTATCATAATTCATCCTATTCTAATTCCATATCATCATAAAAAATAGCCAAAGCAATTTTCTCGTCAAAGAGGTTTCTTTAAGAGAATTAAGTAAGTAAGATAAACATAAAACAAATGAACAAGAGGGCCAGCTGCAATTACCAAAAATCTTAAAAAAGAAGAATCGAGGGAACTGCCATATCTCACAAATCCACTAAGAGGAATAAGTCGAATTTCAGCTATAGTTTTTCCTAAACCAAATTCAAATAAAAGCGGCCCGTTTCCATAAGAAATTAATTTTATCTTTCCTCCAAATAAATGATGAACGAGAGCATGACCTAATCATTCGTGCACTAATATGCTAAAACTGAGTCACAAAAGTAAAAATAAATACTTTGAGAACGCTTTTTAAATTTCATTTATAACCGGGAGTTTTACTAAAATATAACACTCCTAAAATAACTGCTAGATAAGAAAAAATAAATCTGATTATTTTTCACGTTGCATATAAACAATTTACGAATTTTTTAAATTCCTTAAAATTAATAAATATGTATACAGCAAATGAATTAGGTAAAACTGTTTTAGAATGAGCTAAAAATATTAATAAATTTTGAGGAACGTGATTTATGGCTTTCACTACCCCTTTTTTTGCTATCTATAATACCCATAAATTGATGGAAGGAGTTGAAAGTTCGTACTTGAGAATCTTTATATTTTCGCTCAGCATTATTTACACAATAGTGACTCTTCTCTTAGCAATATACGTTGTAATTCTAAAAAAAAATTAAGGTAATATATTTAGAATGGAGATAGTTTATTAATAAACTGATTTTTTTATTATTAACAGAAATTAATTTAGTTAAAATCCTTTGAATTGTTTTAAGAAACGAATATCATTCAAATAAAAATGACGAATATCATCTATTCCATATTGAATCATTAATAGTCGTTCTACCCCCAAACCAAAGGCAAATCCGGTAAATTTTTTGCTATCAAAGCCACAATTTTTTAAAACTTGTGGATGAACCAAACCAGCTCCTAATATTTCAACTCAACCAGTTTTTTTACAAATATTGCAACCTTGTCCTTGACAAAGCAAGCACTGAGCATCAACTTCTACGCTTGGCTCAGTAAAAGGGAAATAAGAGGGACGAAAGCGAATTGGATGATTTTGTCCAAATAAATTTTTTAAAACTAATTCCAAAGTTCCTTTTAAGTGAGAAAAAGAAATATCATGACCTACTACAAGCCCTTCAATTTGAGTAAATTGATGAGAGTGAGTAGCATCATCTTCATCTCGTCGATAAACCTTACCCGAAGTTACTGTTTTTAATTCTTTATTAGGATTAGCCTCCATCATCCTTATTTGAGTATTAGAAGTATGAGTTCGAAGTAGGTGATTAGTGTCTAAATAAAAGGTGTCGTGCATATCACGAGCAGGATGGTCAGCAGCCATATTTAGTCTGCTAAAATTGTAATCTTCATTTTCTATTTCAGAACTTTCACTGATTTGATAACCTAAAGGAATTAGAATTTCGTAGATTTTTTGGATAATTTGAGTTATAGGGTGAAGATTAGCTAAGGGAAATTTTTTTCCTTCCAAATGAACATCTATTTCGACTTTTGGGGAAATTTTTTCAGAATGAAAATTATTATATTTTACTTCTATCTCCTTAATTTTTTCAACCAGTTTTTTTTTTCAATCATTAATTAAACTACCTAATTTTTTTTTTCTCTCTAAATCTTTTTCCTGACTTATTTTTTTCAAAAAATAAGTTACTAGACCCTCTTTCTCTAAATATTTTTTTTTATTAAATCTGCTTTTGAAAAATCCTCTAATTCGCTCAACGCCTCCGTGAATGAGTTATTAATCTCCTTTTCATTAAAAATTTCGCTGTTTTTGTCCGACATTTAACTATCAAAATTAATCTAAATTTAATTTAAAATTTTTCTCAACTCTTCTTTAATGTTATTCATAACCAATTTAGTAATTTTATCTTTGGAGTTTTTAATTTTTTCAACCCCTTTAGTAATTGTTTCAATAGCTTTTTCTTGTCCTTCAAACTGCACTTGGAGATTGAATGTGTACTCAGGTAACTTTTCATTCGCTCATTCCTCCATTTTTTTTAATTTTTGTTCCTTATCAGTTGAATTATTATTACTTGTAAGGTTGTGTTTAGTAATTAATAATTCGCGAATAGTTTTTATTGCCAAAAAAAGATTGTTGTTATCGCCACTGATATAAATTTTTTTGCGAGGGTCAGTTGTTTTAGCTGAGCGAATTATTTTGTCACCTTCGCAAGTAGCGAAAATAAAGCCATAATCTGCTTGATGAAACACCATATCTTTTTCTAATTTTTCAACCCAACTATTATCTCACTTCTCAACATTTTTTGTTTCATAAACAATTTTGCCAACTACTTTTTCTGAATTATTGTCAACCAAAACTTCCTGAAGAAAATCAGCTCTCTTGCCCATTCCTGCTTGACCCTTACTTACGTCTATAATTCTATCTTGACCGTCAAAAACTTTCAGCAATTCTTCGTGAAATCATTTTTCGAAATCTTGTCCTTTAGCTTGACCTTTTTGTCTTAAAACTAAATTTTGAATTTGCTCTTTTTTTTCGGACAATTCTTTTTGGAGTTCTTGATTTTGATTTTGTAAACTTTCCAAAGCTTTTCAGTTTTTGTTAGCTATTTCTTTATTTTCTTCTTCTAATTTTTTAACTCTAGTGGAATTTTCTATATGTTCCGGCGATTGCAAATAGATTACTTTTTGCTCATAATCTTTAAGGATAGACTTCAATTCTTTAAAATCTGGAAAATTCTCATAAATCTTTTCCTTTTCCAGTTCTTTAACGATTGACAATTTATACCTGTTTCATTGTGGAATTATTTGTTCTTCTAAAGCTTTTCTTACTACTTCATTGATGTAACCAAAAGCTCGTTGTTCTTTTCCGAAGTGATCATCACTAATGTCTTCTCGACAATGAGGACATGGAAAGGTAAATTTACTTAACTTTTCTCTTATAGCTCTTCTAATTTCTTCTTGAAGAAGATCGTTAGAGTTTTGTTGTAGTTGATTCATGAAAATACCCTGTAATTGAGTTAATTTGGTCGATTTTTTTGATAAAAATTAATTTGTTCTTATCCTTCTACTCCCAATATTTTAATTTCAGTATATTGAGCCCTAAAACCTCATCTACGGTCATTTCTTTTTTTAGCTTTGTATTTCATGCCGTGAATTTTTTTTTTTAAACCGTGTTTAATCACTTCACCGTTTAATTTAACATTATTTAAATAAGGTTGACCAAATTCTCCATCTTTGCTTAGAACTTTGTCAAAAACTATCTTATCGCCACTTCTAGTGTCTTTTTGGTAATCGATATGAAAAGTTTGATCTTTTTTGGTAGGAAGGTAATTATATTGCTTGCCCTTAATTTCGAAAATAATATTCATAATAAAAGTATTTTAGTAAAATTTTTAGTTAACTGCCTTTTTTAGTTAAGACATGACTATATTTGAATAAAAAAATATAGGTTTATTTTCTCTTTAAAGAATTATGATTATCTTTATTTTTTCTTTTTTTAATAATCAACACTATCACTAGTACTAAAAAAAAAAAAGAAATGATTAACATTGCTGAAAAAAATCGTCCAGAGGAAGTTTCAGAATCGCTACTTTGCATTGAGTAATTTTCTAATTTAGTCAGTAAAGATTTGATATTTTTTTCTTGTTGTGAAAATAAATTTTTTTCGTAAATATCAGTACTTAAAACAAAATTATTCAATCGACTTCTAATTTCCTTTATATTTTCTCCAGTTTTTAAAGCATCTTCGGCTTGATTAAAAATAAGATTGAGTTTTTTGCTTGTTCCTTTTTCTCCTACGTTTTTTACTATCTCTTTTTCTATTTGATTAATCTCATTGATGTCAGAAATTTTTTCACTTTTTAACTTTTCTCATTTTTCTTCAATATGAGAATCCAAATCATCAGATTTAATATTGTATTTAATCAGACTTTTTCTAATATTGTTTAATATTATTTGCCGATATTCCTCCGGATTTATTTTTTTGGCTAACTCGTTTTTTAAATTATCTATTCCAAATCGATTATCTGCATAATTTTGTTGCCCTTGAGATTTTTCGATTTCTTCCAATTGTTTTCTTAGCTGATCAGCGTTCCTACCTGCAATTTCTAAGTTGATGCTAATTCTTTCTGCTTCTTGTCTTTCGCTCCTCTTGATTATAATATCAAGAAGTATTCGTTCTTTTATGTTATTAACGTCATTTTGATAATTAACTGAATTAATTTGAAACTCCCAATCTCGATTGATTTCTGATAAATCAGAACTAGAAATTATCGGATTCTGACTCAAAATATCTCGGATTTCTCGAATAGAGTTATTTTTCAAATCTTGAAGTAAATTATTCGAATGATAACTTTCATCTAAACTTCTTTTTTTATTATTCAGTTCATCTAATAACTCTTGCGCAAGTCAATTGTCAAAATGTTGTCTGTTATTTGTCTTGATTCTTTCTAAATCAGCCATGGCCTGGTTTATTTCAGTTAAGTTGTTACTATTCAAGCAAATAATTCTAACCCGATTTATATTCTCTTCTATCGTCTGATTAATATGATTAAAATTTTCAATTTGTTTTGCTCTATGATAGCCACAAAGTCCATTTTCTACTCGGGTATCCTCTTCCTCGCTAGCTTGGTGTCGACAGTGATTATTATAACATCCGAATTCCTTACATGACTTATCATTAGGCAGTAAATTTTTTAATCTTTCGAATTGTTCTTGGGAAAAGCTATTAGGATGAAGGTGACGGTTAACTCCATTTATTCTTATCGCTTCTATTTTCCTCATAGAAACAGCGGTCTCGTCGCTAGTAGTTTCATAAGCGGCAGTTGGTATTCGTTCATCTCCCATTGAATTTCTTAAAGGATTTCATCACAACCTTGAAACTCCTCGAGCCATTTTGGCATTAATTTTTTCCACTGATAAAGAAAATTGATTAGGATTTTCCCGTACGTAATTTTCGATTTTTTGAAAAACATTTTCAAAATTAATAGCTGATTTATTAATAGTTCCTTTTTCAGGATCTTCGTCCGGATTAGTAATGTGCTCGCTGTAATCAATGTTTATATTGAAATCATTATCTATTCAATCAAAGATTTGCTGCTCTTGAATCTCTCTTTTAGTGATCCTATTTCCGATTTTTAATTCCGCTTCCTTTAAGGTTAAGATTTTTTGATTTACTGATGCTTCCTGATATTTTATTTCCCTTTCATTATTAGTACTAACTTCTAACTCTAAATATCCTTCTTCTGGAATTAAAGCTAATTGGTTTCTGTCGAAATTACTGTCAAAAGCTCTAATTTTATTAATTATCTTTTGTTGTCCTCCAATATCGAAATAATGGTCGGTAAACAGTTTTAATTCAAATGACCTACTCATTACTTTCGCTTCGCTTACTTTAAAAGTTCCTAATAGCATTTTGTTATTATACTTTTTGACACCAAATTTATTTTGATGGTCTTAATTCATTATCTTTATTTTAAACTTCTCCTTTCAAAACTTTTATTTCTTTTAGAAAATAATCCCTTTCTCTTGGAGTTTCCAATATCTTTGGTATGTCATTTAACTTAGGGTGTCAAATCAGTTTTCGTAATGCTTCTAAACCAATTTTTCCGTAACCAATATTCTCGTGACGGTCAACTTTAGAGCGCAATTCTCCCAAGCTATCATTGACGTGAATTACTCACAGTTTGTCTAATCCGATCAATCTTTCAAACTCTTTAATAACTGCATCAAGATCAGATTTGATATCATAACCTGCACTGTATAGATGACATGTATCTCAACAAACTCCCACTTGTTTTTTTTTTTCTATGTTGTCAATTATGTATTTTAGTTGCTGGAAATTTTTGCCAATTTCACTGCCCCGACCAGACATTGTCTCTAGAGCGATTCGAATTTTGGAATTTTTTGCAAGTACTAAATTAATTCCTTTTATTAATTGCAACAAAGATTCTTCAACTGAAGCATTAACTGAACTACCAGGATGAATCACAATAGTCTTCAACCCTATCTCTTCCATTCGATTTATTTCCTTTTGAAGAAAATCAACCGATCAACTAAACATTTCTTTCTTAGTAATGTTAGCTAAATTTACTATATAGGAGCCGTGAATTATTATATTATCAATGCTGAAATTATTCTTTTTTAAAGTTTGATGAAATTCAGTTATTTTTAATTCGCTCAAAGGTTTGCGATAAGTGTTTTGCGGTGCTCCCAAATAAACCATCAAAGCGTTAGCACCATAACTTAACGATTCTTCAATTGCTCCCGAAAGATAATCAGGAGCTTTGAAAGGACAATGACGACCAATTATTAAATTATAATCTTTGTCATTCGAAACCATTATTAATTAATTATTTTTTTATTTTCGTTTGGTCAGAAAAGAGTAATTAATAAAAAGATTACCAAAACAAGCGAGCCAACAAGAACTGAACCATAATTTTTATCTAAAAAAAAACTTCTTGGTTCGGCAGTTTTGACATTGATGCAGTCCAATCGCGAAGTTAAAGGCGATGATAATTTGCCTATATTTTTAGTAGAACTCGTGGCTAATAAAATGTATTTTGATAAATCTAAATCCTGACCGAATAGTTTTGAATTTTGTTGATTATCAAAAATTGGTAATAAAGCACTCTCTAAATTAGATTTGCTTTTGATTTTTTCGACATTTTTGAATCATATTATCGGATATTCACCTTTCTTGATAAGTTGATTATTTTTACTGTCATTGCAAATTTCCGTAATTCTTTGTTTAATCAAATCTCCTTTTTCAGATTCTAATTGCTCGAAGTCAATAATGTTATTGCCAATTTTTGCTTTTAATTCCTGATTTTGAGACAAATCTTCATTATAATCTTCTCCTGCAAAATAAGAAACTCAAGAAAGTTTTCTAATGCCATCGATATCTTTTTTGGCTTTAGTTTTTCGAGCTAACTCCCTTTCTTTAATATTTTCTAATAATAGTTCTTTATTCATTTTCAGTAAATTTTTCTTTAGAATTATTCTTTTCTTCCTTTGTGATGATTATTTTAATGATTAATAATAAAAGTAATATTCAAGTAAAACCTCATAAAAAAAATAAAGCGTAATGTTTCGCCCTAGGAGAAAAACTTTCTTGATAGGGCAAGACATTTTCTTCTAATCATTGCTTTGGATTTTCTAAAGAAAATTTTCGCCCCTTTTCTCGTTCAAAAATATATTTTTCCTTAATTTTGTATAAAACTCTTTCGGTTTGACGCACTCCTGATTCATTGATATAATTTGGCAATTCCTCGATAATTCCCTCAGGAATAACCTCCCCTATTTCATTCCCATAAATTTTTTTCAAATCTTCTTCAATTTCTTTTTTTTTTAATCTTAAAATACTCTTTTTATCTTCATCATTATAGTCTTCCAAAATTCGCATATTAATCTTTGATTTAAGTAAAGGCGAAAGCTTCTCGGGATAATTTACCGTAGCGAAAAAGGTAACGTGATTTAAATCAAGTTCTTCCTTGTGAAATTTGTCAAAAAACTTTCCGCTTTCATCTTTTTCTTCATTCTTATATATATTGAAAAACTTTATCAAATCTTTTTGTATTTCACTTCCTTCCTCAACTTTTTCCAGCTCATCCAAAAGAATAATAGGATTTTTACAGCCAGTTTTTTCCATCGCTCAGGCTGCCAAACTTGGTTTTTTTTCGTCACCTAAAATTGATTTCTCGGCGAATTCTTTTAATCCTGAAAAAGAAATAATTTCTAATTTTCTTCCTAAAGCTTCTGCTAAAGTATTAACGAAAGAAGTTTTGCCGGTTCCAGGCGCTCCAGAATAACAAATTATTTCACGTTTAGGATAAAAGTTGCCGTTGGTTTGTGAGTAAAAAAAAACGTAGTTGGAAAATTTATCTTTTTCTTTTTCGAAACCGATGTGACGAGAAAATATTTTTTTAATATCGTCGACTGAAAATTTTTCTTCTACTGAGTAATTTTTATTATTTATTATCAAATTTTTTAATGCCTCTTTAAGGCTTTTTGTTTCCTTATTCATTTCTGATTTTTCTTATGGACTTGCTTTATTTCACGTTAAACCAAGTTCAAAATATCACTAAGCCAAATGCTGTTGCCGCCATCATTGACCACAAGATTCAAGTTTTTTTAATAAATTGCTTATAAGTTATCTTACTTCTTTCTAAACTGGCTATTAATATTCCGCTGTTGGGAGAGAAAGACATTCCTAAAACTGCTCCAGTTCAAGAAAAAATTGCAGCGTGAATAAGGACAGAACTTGACACTCCAAATAAAGCATGTGATAAAGATAAAATCAAAGAAGCAACAATAGATGGACTGCTAACGAAAAAAGTTAACAATGCAGAAATTCCAAAAATAGGAATTAGTGCTCAGTATTTGGCGGAAGCCAATACTCCTTCTGGCAATCGTTCTGCTAATTTGTTTGAAAGACCTGAATCTCCTAATATGAAAGCGGGAACTGCAGAAAAAATATAAACTAATAAAAGAGGGATTGAATTTTGAACTGCACTAATTAAAGTTGTTATAATGTTTTGACTAGATATTAAACAAATAATAATTGCTCCAATAATCAGTCAACAATTGATTGTATTTTCCTCTCAACTACCAAATTTATCTCAATAGTTTTTTGTTTTAACGTTTTCGCTAGCCACTTGTTTTCTCTCCTCGCCAACTCCTCCTTCTTTTTGGTAACTTGTTTCGCTATATTTACTGCTTAATAACTCAGGAGTTTTTTCGAAAATTTTATTAACTCCAGAGAATTTTTTGATTTGAGCAGCAATACTAAAAATTAAAAAAAAACTTGCCAATGCCAAAATAATTTTCCTAGTTATATTAAAAGGCGGTTGTTTTTCTTCCTGGGTGATTTGCTTTAACTCACTTTCCTTATTTTTATTTCTACTACAGTATCAAATATTAAACAAAACAACAATGGAAACAAAGATTAAAAACCCAAAAAGACGAAATAATATTCCAGTCATGCCGTTATAACTAACTCCTTGTTTAATATCATCCCCAAAACATTGACCAAAATAATTCATCATTCGTTCGCTTGAAACTAATCCCATTAAACCGGCAATTGAACCTCCGTAAAGGCAAATCACTGAAGAAATAGCATCAAAACCCATGGTCATTACCAAAGGAATAACTAATGGGTAAAAATGAACAAATTCATCAAATCAGGATAGACCAGAACTTAAGCAAGCTGCCACAATAGTAATTAAACCTATAGCAAGATACTTTCTTTTTTCTAATCACTTTCTTTTAGAAGCAAAAAGTGCTTCAAAAGCTTTACTTTGCAAGATAGCGTGTAAAAAAAAGGCAAAAGCGAAAATTGCTAAGCCTTGATTTATCAAACGATCTACAGCAGTCTTCTGATAGTAATGAAAAATATCACCAAATCCAATCTTATTAGTTGCTAAGGAAGGAATTTGAGTTAAACCAATAGATAAAAGACTAATTGCGAAAGTTATGAAAAAAAACGACATATATTACTGTTACTATAATTTTTATAAATGAAAATTAGATTATTTTATTTGTTTTTGTTTATTTATATTAAAGAATTCAATCAAGGTTTTCACCATGACACCAGTTCCGCGTTTTGACTTAGACTTGACCGCAGTTCCGGCAATATCACAATGAATAAAAGGAAGTTTTCCGACAAACTCTTGTAAAAAAGCTGCTCCGCTAGAAGCTCCCATATACCTACTGTTAGCAATATTACTAATATCAGCAATAGTAGTATTTTCTTTTAAGGCCTTAGTGTTTTCTGGTAAAATTGGTAGTTCTCAAATCCTTTCTTGGGATTTTTGAGCAGCGAGATAAAATTGTTGATAAAAATCACGATTATTAGTCATTACGCCAGTGGTGTTTTCGCCTAAAGTCATTTCGCAAGCTCCTGTTAAAGTTGCTACCGTAATTATCCTGTTAGCATTTTCTTTTTCAATCGCATAAGTAATGCCATCTGCTAGTACTAAACGACCTTCCGCATCGGTATTATTAATTTCGACTGTTTTGCCACTCATGGAGGTTATCACTGACTCAGTCAAAGTAGCATGTCCTCCGATAGTATTATCAGTTAAACAAGCGACAGCTACTACGTTTGTTACAGGGTTTTGCTGAATTAATCCTAAAAACGAAGCGCAAACGACAGCGGCTCCTGACATGTCAAATTTCATTGTTTCCAAAGCGTGAGAAGATTTTAAATTATAGCCACCGCTATCAAAAGTGATTCCTTTCCCTATTAACCCAAGAATGTCTTTTTTGTTTTTTTTGTCGCCAAAGTAACGTAAAACAACTACTCTAGGTTCGTGATGACTACCAGCATTGACTGATAACAACAATCCCATTTTATTTTTTTCTATCTCTTTTTTATCCAAAATTTCTATTTCGATATTGCTTAGTTTATTAAATTTATCATTAACAATTCGAGCAAAATCCTTAGCGCGAAGTTTATTAGGAGGAAAGTCTTGTAGATCACGAGCTCAATTAACTGCCTTAAGATTAACAAAGGATTTGTCTAAGATTTTTTGAGCATTTTTATTCTCTGTTATTAGATAAAAAAAAGCAACTCCTTTAATTTCCTTTATCTGCAGACTTCCTTTTTCGGTCTTATAATCTTCAATAAAAATATAACTTCTGCCTTTCTCTATTTTCACTTCTCCGTGTTTTTTGATATCGTAAAAAATTTTTCTGCTGTTTTTCGTCGTACTAATTATAAAAGATCCCTCGTGTTTTCTTTTGAACGATGAGATTTCATCTTCTATTTCTCCCGATTTTTGTTTGTAATTTATCGCTCGATGACTGCCGAAAATAATTCCTTCAGTAATAGCTTGAATCACTTTCTCTTCCGTTAAATTATCAGAAACAAAAGATTGAATATCGACATTTAAGTCAATTTCATTACTATTGGAAAAATTAACAAAGTATTGATAAAGATTAGCAAAATTATAGTCCTCGTTTTCCTTATCAAGATATAGGTAATAAGTTTTTTCTTCGGAAATAAGAGTTGATTTTCAACACCTTTTTTCAGTTAGTGGATGAATTTTCTCTTTGTTTGTAATGACCTTTAGAGTCAACGAATTAACTTCTGGTTTTTTTTGAACAAACAGTAAAGGACTCATAAAGATATTAAATTTATTATTTTTATTATAATTTTAAAATATAAGTGGTGGCAAAGTTAGAAAAATTAAAAAAATAAATTTTCTTCTCTTCCTAATACAAGATTAAAATGGAATTAAAATAACTAATATTATGAGTACAAATTTTTATTGAATAATTGGAATTATTTTTTGCACAATTGCTGGTATAGTTATTGGTTTTTTTCTTTCTCTTTGATACATGCTCCGAACCCTCAAAAAAGCTACCGGAGTTAAAAGTTGAAAAGAGTTCCTTAACCAAGCCAAAAAAGCCCAAGAAATGCAAAAAAAGATGGAAAAAGGTGGAATCAACAGCATCTTATCTGATCCTCAAATGAGAAAACAGATAGAAGAATTGCAAAGAAGATTCAAAAAATAATTTAATCTTTTAATTATAAAATTTTTGTTTTTCAAACAACAAAATCCATCTTTCAAAACAAATTAAGATATTTTTGACTATTTTATTTCCTCTAATTTCAAAGAATTATTAATATTAAAATCACCAGAACTAATTCTTCTCAATTCGCTCACCGTTGCAACCGTTTCTAATTTCTCAACTAAATCTTTCATTAAACTCCGAACATAAGTTCCTTTGCTGCACTTTACTAAAAATTTCATCCTTTCTAATTTTGGAGAATAATTTAATAACTTTATTTCTTCTATTTTTACTAATCGGGAAGGAATTTCAACAGAAATATTTTGCCGAACATACTCATATAATTTTTTCCCTTTTATTTTTATGGCAGAATAAATTGGCGGTTGCTGTCAGTATTCGTAATTATTGAAAAAATTGATAACTAATTTAATTTCTTCTTCTTTTATATTTTTGGGGTTCTCTTGTTTAATTACTTTGCCGGTGATATCACCAGTATCAGTTTCAATAAATAATTTTATCTCCACCTCGTAAGTTTTGGGCTGACCCATTAATTGATTGCTTAATTTGGTAGATTTGCCTAACATAACTACTAATAATCCAGTTGCTAAAGGATCGAGAGTTCCAGCATGTCCTACCTTTTTAATTCCTAATTTCTTCCGAACAATTTCAATGACTTTGTGAGAAGTAATCCCCGATGGCTTGTCAATAAGAATTATTCCATCCATATCAATTATTTAAATATATAAAAACTATTAATAAAGGATCTTTAGCTCAATTGGTTAGAGCTCCCGGCTCATAACCGGGCGGTTGGAGGTTCGATCCCTCCAAGATCCACCATAAAAATATTTTAATTTTATAGTTTTTCTTTTCCCAAAAAGACAGAAAAATTCTATAAAAAGAAACTCAATAATTAGTTTATGATTATTCTTTTAATCTAAATTAACTATTTTGTAATTCTTACTCGAAATCTTACTTGATTTATTAATCATTAGATTTTAATTTCGTTAATACTAAAAACTATATATATATGAAAATAACTAAAAAGAAAAAATATTACTTTTTCTAATTTTATTAATTATAATTGGTGGTTTTTTGGTTTTTCTATTAGTGAGAAATAATAAACAAAAAACCAAAGCCAATAAAGACGATAAAGCCGAGCAGGAAGAGAAAGTAATAAATGAGGTAGAAGAAAAAACTCTTACGGAGGAGGAGAAGCAAGCAAAGAGGGAAATTAATGATAATATAAAAAATTCCCTTCCAAAAGAAAAGAGAGAAGAAAAGGTTTACGTTTTCACCCCTAACCCATCTGATCTGAAAAAAATAAAATGTTCTTTAACAAGAAAACAATACGAAGAAATATTAAAGCAAACCAAAAATAAACCCTTTGAAAAATTTATCTCAGAAAATTTTGAAAGATGAAATAAAATTCTTCGAGAAGAGTGACAAGAATCATTTTTTCCTAAATTTCCCGAAACAATTGACGAATTTTGGGAAAATTACCACAAGGCACGAAAAAGGATAGATGAAATAATTATTACAGCAACAACTTTTCGAAAAGAAGATAATGAGGAAAAAGTTGACTGAATTTTTGAAAACAAGGTTATTAAGGAAATTAAAGAATATATGGAAGGAGGAGATTTTCCAACAGCAGCCAAAAAATTTATTGAAGAAAAAATAAATCCGCAATTGAAAGAACACTTCAATCAATTTAAATCTTGTGCAAATTATCAAAAGTTTGACCAATGAATGAAAAAATATCTTTTTTATTATGTAGCGGTATGAAAATTAAGACAACCTGATTAGAGATGAAACAAAATCTAGGGAAGAACGCCCAATGCCAATTTGAGAGCCGGATGATAGGAGAATTCGTAGACAAAAAGACCGAAGAATCACAAATTCTTTGGTTAATTTCATCTTTCGTACTAATTGAATAAATGTTTTTCTAGCACTTTTACTTCAAATCCGTTTAAAAATTTAAAGTCTAAACAGTTGCTTCAATCAATCATCTTATCGTTAATAATAAAGGTTTCTAGAATCTTTTTACTAGTTTCAGGTGCAATACAATTAAGTGAAAAAGCAATAATTTTTATTCCATTTGCTAAATAATTCAGAGCATAGTTTAGAAGATCAATTTCACCCTTTTTAAATAATTCTCAAGGAGTTAGTTCAGTAATTAATTTATTGCTCTCATTCAAAAGATTTTGGATTTGAGAAAAAGCTTTGGTAAATTCATATCCATTCATTTTGTCTTGAAATTCTCTTACTGACAATTCACATTTTTTTTTATATTCTTCTAATTTTTGTGATAATTCCTTTTTTGATAAATTCCCCGAAATATCCTTAAAATTAACTGCTGAAATTACTCCTTTGTTGTACAAGTGAATCATTTTGTTTACCCGAGAAAACAAATTTCCTAAATTATTCACAAAGAAATCTTGGTAGAAACTTTTTAATAAATCTTCCGAGCAAACTCCGTCTTGTAAAAAATTAACTTTGGCAACAAAATAAACTCTTAATAAATCTTGGGGGTAATTTTTTAATAACTCTAACGGATCGATAACGTTGCCTTTGCTTTTGCTGGCTTTTTCGCCTTGAGGATCTAATAAAAGACCATGAGCAATGACTTTGTTAGGTAATCTTACCCCAAGAGCAAAAAGAATAACTGGTCAATAAAGTGAATGAAATCTAACAATTTCTTTTCCTATCAAATGAATAATTTCGCTGCCTTTATCAGCAAACATTTTTTTTCCTTCTGTTGAATTTAAGTAATTACAAAGAGCTTCAAATCAAACATAAATAACATTTTCCGAATCATTGGGAACTGGAATGCCTCATTTGATATCATTACGGGTAATACACAAATCTTGAATCTTATCTTCCTGTAAAAAATTAGCAAAAAGCTCTTTCTTGGATGCTTCAGGAATTAGAAAATTAGGATTATCTCGATAATATTCTAATAATTGCTGATAGTAACGAGAAACTCTTAAAAAATAAGCTGATTCTTCCAATACTCTAGTTCCTGAATGACAACTAGGACAATCTTTTTCTTTTACGTAATCTTCGCAAGAAGTGCAATAATTACCTCGATACTTGCCTAAATAAATGTCGTCATTTTTTAATAGTTTTTGAAAAATTTGTTGAACTTTTTCTTTGTGCAACTGAGAACTGGTGCGATAAAATAAGTCATAATTAATTCCTAACTTTTGTCACAATTCTTTAAATAATTCCACATTTTTGTCAACTAATTCTTGTGGAGTAATTTTCAACGATTTAGCTTTTTTTTCAATCTTTTCACCATGCTCATCACTACCGGTTTGAAAGTATACTTGATAACCTTGACTCTTTTTGTAACGAGCAATAATATCTGCAATCGTTGTAGCATAAGCATGACCTAAATGTAATTTATCATTAGGATAAAAAATAGGAGTGGTGATGTAGAGTTTTTTCGACATATATTAGTTATTTTTTTTTATCAAGAATCATAACTCAGCTTTAAATAAAACAATGAAGAAGTATCTTACTAAAAACAAAGATAATAAAGATTGCTCAACCAGTCATCCTCGTTCTTAATCACTTGTCTTTTACTCCAAGACCTTTTTTAAAAAAATAGTAATATTCGGCTCAAAAAACTACACCGCTTATCATCAATAACTCTCCAATCATATAAATAGGATGAAAAAATAATAACATTTCGATTCCATAAAAAATGAAACATGAATAAATTGCTGGAATTGCAAAAAGCAAGAGAAAGATAGGCAAATATCAAACCATTCTGCGAATTATTAATTTTGATAATGATTGGATCTTCATTATTGTTTAAATCACCTTAATTAGACATAGTAGTCAAGGCATGTTTTTGTTGTTTTAAAAGAATTATTTCGATATTTGTGTAATTATAGCTACCTTAATTTTTGTTTTTTGAAGATTTTTTGGATATTTAACATGAGAATGTTTGTATTACTTTACTATTTAATAGTTAATTTTCTTGAAGATTCAAATCAAAACAATTAACTTTTTGAATGATTAATGACAATGGACGAAAATGAGGGTTTTGCGTCAAAATAAGCAAATTCGTTATTTATAACAAGATATTAGTTTTTTTTGGAGTTTTTAAACAAATCTTTTATAATAACCTCCCATAAAAGGATACATAATCATAATCATCGCATGAATGAATGATAATACAAAAAAAATTAGCAAAAGATATAATCTTATTTGGATGCTTTTTCGACTAGAGGTCATGTCATTATCTTTAATCAAGGAGTAAAAAAAACCAATGAAGAGAAAAAATAATAAAATGGGTAAACCAAAAATTAAAAACAATCAAAAAAATAATTCTGCCATTAACTATGAAATTCTACATCAATCTTTAGGATTGACTTCTATTCGTTCTTGGAAGTTTTTTTTTTCACCTAGTTTTTCATGAAATTTCAAAAGATAACTAAGTTCTTTCTCTGAAATCAATTTCAACATTGTGCTTTCCAAATAGATTTTATATTTTATAAAAGTATTGTTGAATGAATTTATTCAAGATAATTATTTCTTGCTATCATGGCTTATTTTTAGCAATATGCTTATATATTTTATTTTTTTTGCTTACTAATCTTAACATTCACTCTACCAGCGATTCCACTCACCGAACCACCGACTGTGCCACTAAATAACAATCCCTTTAAAAACATTCCAAAGACGGTTAACAGTAGAATTCCAATTAAGTATCAGAAGGGACGAAAACCGTCCAGACTAATACTTTGTCAAAAGAGCATAATTTGGGTTATAATTTCCCCGCAAAATTTAAAGATTGTTAACATGATTTTTAATTATTAAGTCTGATTCCGAGACTAGGGTCATTGCCGCCACTTTCACTCGGAGTATTTTTTCAATAACTAGCCACTCAAGTAAAATTAATTAGAGCAAATATTCCTAATACCGCCTAATTAAGAATTGGCGGAAAACCAAATCAATTATTTAACATATTGTAATAATAAATAAATATTCCGCTACTAGTTCCCGCAACAATCAGAATAAATTTGTTATCTCACAGAGTTAATAAAGTTTTTTTAGCATATCCTCATATTCATTTGCCAACTTCTTTTAAAGCACCAACAATTACACTACCAATTGCGGCTGTTGTGATTGGTTCTGCCATGGTTATTTACTTCCTTTAATTGCCTGTCAAATATCACTTAATTTTCATAAGTAGTGGAGTTGCACACAAACGATAATAAAGATAGTGATAATCAGGACTATTCCTAATCATTTAACTCAGTTAGGTAAGGGTTGACATTGACATTTAGTTTGGTCTTTCGGACAAAGTTCTTTTTCCTTTTGTTTCAAAATAGATTTTACTTGCTTTTTTAAGCTTAAATCTTTGTCAAAATAAGCACCGAATTCTTGCTCGATTTCCTCAGAATAAGCAAGGTCATTGTTGATAAAAACATAAGAAGTTATGACTGGCTTTTTTCTCTTTTCTTGGATAAATGCTTGATTTTCCTTATAACCATAGATAACTCGGAAAAACTTATAAACCCCCATACCTCTAAGTAAACCAACTTTGTTAGCTAACTCTGTATCCTCGCGCATTTGAAAGGATTTAGCGAGGTATTTAGTGAGATAAGCAATGGCTCCTTCCGAAGTGAGAATGGATTTACCGTTCATTTTTAAGTGTGATATTCTTTTCATATCGACTAAACCATGAGGTCAGATATCATGAGCGATAAAACCGCGGTGATTTCAACAACCAAGAGGACTGCCATTATCGTTAAAATTTCCTAAGGTGCAACGGTCATGCCGATACTTTTCCGGTAAGAAATCAGTGCTAATCATGTGAATGTGTCAATTGCGTAAACATTCATGCTTAACTTGACACTGACAATAGCTTTCATTATGCTTCTTTCAGGAAGCTTTGTTAGATTTTTTTTGTCCTTGTCAATGACAGCCAGTTTGACATTTATGGAGTTCCGGCACGGCAACTCACTTAAAATCTTTGGGTTGTCATTCTTTTTGGATAAGTTGGATAGCTTTGGCGAAAAGGTCATTTACGCCGTCTAACTCACGACCTAATTGCTTTTTAGCGGTCTTTTTTTCAGCTAAAAACGAGCTGATATTAGTTGGAACAGTTTGATAAAAATGGGATTGTTGGCAATTCTGATAAGGGCATTTGCTGACTCCTTTGTCAGAGCCATAACCGAAAGTAAATTTAAGGTCTGTTTTGAAATTATTGAAAGTTCAGGTGGAAAAGTAAAGACCACGAGCAAAATCCTCATGGGTAAAGTTCATTATGATACTGTCCTTAAAGTTTCTAAGCGAAGCATAATAATGACCTTTATATTTGAGTTTGGCGACTAATTCATGAAAACCCTCCGCTTGGTTGTGAAAAATAGGTTTTCCTAATCGGTTTCGTGAACCTTGCTTATAAATGCCTAAATTGACATTACCAAAGGATAATTTAGCTTTTTGGATACTAGAACCAAAGTCGGCGAGAGTGAAATTGATTAGTTTGCCGGTCGTTTGCGAACTAGCGAATAAGTCTGTGAAGTCTTTACTAATAAGGGAGTTTTGACCCTGCAAAGTAAATTCGTTTTTTAAATTAAAATAATGCTGATTGTCTTGGTTGTTTTAGATTAGTAAAGATTATTATTTGTCATTTGTTTTAAGAAATTTTTAAAATAACGAGGAGTTCCTTGGATATTTAAGAAAATCTCTAAAAAGAGAAGCGAGAATAAAGGAGATAGTATAAGGGATATTTATTAATTCTTTGTAATATAAAAAAAGATTAACAATAAGACAAAAATAATAACTTACTAAGAACAAAAATAAGAAAAACTGACCAACCGATTAATTTTATTCTCGATAATTTATTCTTTATTTCTAACTTCTTTCTAAAAGAATAGTAATATTCAAACCAAAAAATTATAGAACTTAATATTCCTAATTCTCCAATCATATAAACAGGGTTAAGAAATAAAAACATTTCAATTCCATAATTAATAAAGAAAAGTTTGTAAATAATAGGAATAGAAACAAGAAAAACAAAAATAAATAAGTACAAAAACGCCCTAAATAAAATTGTTTTTTGGTAATTAGTAAATTTCATTAACTATGAAATTCTACATCAATCTTTAGGATTGACTTCTATTCGTTCTTGAAATTTTTCTTGTTCGATTTGACTTTTAGAACGATTATAAGAACGATTTGTTTCAGCCGCAAAAGCATGTAATTTTACATTTGTTTCTTCAGAAGAATAACTAGAAGTTAAACCATCAATTCCTTCACTGTTTATTTTTAAGTTTTCGGTTAGACTTCTCGATGAATTAACAACTGCTCTAATAATGGATACTTGCTGATGAATCGGACTAACCATTTCTCAAAATGAAGACTGAGGTGACTGGTCAAGACCAAAGATACAACTCTTAGCCAAATGTTCACAATTATTAGAAAGCATATCATAAGAATATCTACCATAATTATAACTAACAACCTTAGCAGTATGTCTAATTATTTCGCTCTTTCTTTTAAAAGGTATTCGAGGATGATAAAGAGTTATCGCTCCACCATTTGAGCCCGAACTACTAGAAGAAGAACTGCTACTACTGCTATCTGGATTGCAAAATTTACCTCATGTGTCAAATTTAGTTCCTCCTTCTCCACTAGAACTACTATCTTTTCCAGTAAGATGAGCAACTCATTCATTACCTAAGTAAATAGCGTAATGGTCTTTTCCTCAACCAATTGGCCTCTTAACTAAATCAAACGGCAATAAATATTTGTCAGGATTATATTTAGCATCAGAAGATAAATTTTTTTCAAAAACATAAGGCCATTTTATCATTAAATAATTTAGAAAATCTTCTTCAAAAGCGACAATTGGATGTTCAGAGTTTAATCTTCTTTCTATTTCATAATTACTACTAGATGATTTTTGTATCACTACATCACTATCAATATTACTTAAATAGGAAGGACGATAACTAATTACTCAGTTATCATTATTACCATCAGTTACTACAGCACAACTATAATTGGAAGCATCCAGTTTGCTATCATTAAAATTAGGAGTAAAGAAAATTATTTTTTTAATTATGCCACTAAGTTTATTTCTTATTTCACTACTGTTTTGAGCTCAATCAGCACACCTTAATATTTGCTGTAAATCCATTAAATAGTGGTAATCATAATTACCTATTCCTATTTTGTTTAATTTTTCCTTTTCGGAATAAGTAATATTATCACCATAATATCAATCTTGTAATGTTTTTTTTGTCATTTTATTGTTGTTTATTATTTCTTAATAAAGTTTTATAATAATAGAAAATTTATAATCTCATTTTTGGTTATTTTATAAATTTTCTATAAAACGAGTAGAACTTAAACATTTTTAAAAGACTTAAAAAATAACTAAATATGTGTCGTTTTAAGCGTTATGAGGGAACATAGAGAAAAAAGGAACATAAAAATAGAAATTTGTAAGAATTATGAACGAAATAGAAAAAGAATTTTATCTGAAAGATCAAAATAACAAAACTAAATCAAAAAAAAGATATAGTGAAAGCAAAAAAAATTTACGACAACAAATTACTGACTTGACTATCGAAAATCAAGTCATTAAAAAACAACTAATTGCTATTCGCAATATGTTGAATGATATTATTGGCAAAACTGAAAATGAGGTTGACAAAGAAAAAAAATAAGTAAAAAAATAAATCTGACTAAAAATTTAAATAAAACAAAGAGATAAAGAAAAACTATGGATAAAGAGCAATTAGAACAAGAAGTATTAAGATTACAAAAAGAAGTCGAGGAATTAAAAAAAGCTCGGCAAACCAGCGATAGCGCTTGACATAAAAGCTTAGCTCAAGTAGTCTTTTATGGAGCAGTTGCTTCGGGCATTACTTCCATTGCTCATTTGATAATAGCAATTATTAACTTAGTGAAAAAAACCTAACTATCCTCCTCTTTTTTTTCAAAGGATTCTCTCAGTAGATGTCGCTAGTCTCTATTTAATATATAAAATATCTATCTAATATCTAAAATAAACATATATGGAAATATTAGACTTATTCAAAAAAGTTCTTCTCGGTATTTTTTTATTCATTATCTTGTTGGGAGCTTTCTTTTTTGGTAAAAAATACTTCCAAACTCAAGTTAATATTACTACCCCTACTCCGAACGTGGAAGTTAAAAACATCATTGACATGGTGAGTCCGTGAAAGAAACCACCCAAATATGTTGCTTATACCGCTGAAGAAACCAGTAATTTCAAAAGCGAAGAGCTAATCCTCAGTCCGGAAATTCAAGCATGATGCCGGCAAGCCAAAACTTATCCTAGTCGGGTTTTTAATGCCATCTTTTACGGCACGCCTATGACTGGCAAAACAAGTTTAGCTCGCCAACTAGCTAAAGAAGCTGGCTTGCCTTTTGTCGCCGTTAAGGGCGATGATTTAAAAGACCGCTTATATGAACAACGCACTACTAAAGATAAGTTTGAAGCTTTATTGGAAGATTTAAAAATTAATCCTAAAACCGCTGGACAAAACTATATCCTTTTTGTCGATGAAGCCAACCATGTTGGCGACAAATTAAATTCCGTTAAAGACTTATTGGCTCAAGTCGATGATAAACTTCTACCCAATAATCTCTGAATCTTTGACACTAACTATATCGAAGAAATTGATAAAGCGGTTTATGAGAATAAAGAACGATTGCGTTATAAATTAGACTTCAGTTGAAACAAAAACACTTTCTTGGATTATGCTCAACAAAATGAAATATCATTTTTACAAACCAAAATTCCTACTAAAATTAATGAAAAGGGCAAAGTTACTGAATCAAAAACCATCAATGAAGCCTTAAAAAGAGTCGGTAGCAAAAACCAAACTATTTATAAAAAATTTAATTTTGAGTCTTTAAACTTACTGAGAAGTCACACGGATAAATTCCTCAGCTACTGAGAAAGGATTATTTCCTTACAAATTGATGATGAAAAACTTAAGGAATATGTCCAAAAAAGACACTTTCAATGAAATTCTGAACGCGAAGAGTTTACGAAAAATATTAGTGAATTTTCAGGTTTTATTCCCTTAGTGAATATTTTTGAATGAAAGATTGCCATCGCTACTGTCTATCCTCACGTTACAGGAATTAAGGCTCACGAAGATATGCTTTCTAAAGTGCTTAATGCAGGGTATAGCGGAGTAATTGCCAAAGATGAGCTGCTGAGTGCTAGTTTCGAATATTGTTTAGAATTATTTTGAACAGCCAAAGAAGAAGCCAATCTCCAAGATGAATGGGGGATAGTGAATCCCACTGGATTTTTACAGTGAGCTGTCAAAAAAAATTATAATCCCGAAGAATTTGGCATTAATATTTTTTCAGAAATAAGAGATGGTATTCGCAGTTACCACGCTAATTTTATTGGTAAATAAGCAACTTTATAAATTCTAAGTAGATAGTAAATAGATAGTAAAAACTTATTATATGAACAAGCGAGTCGATGGTCGGTCCTTAAGAAAAATCCCTAATGCCCGTCAATTTAATACTAAAATCACTGAGGAATTTTACCAAAAAATTTATAAATTAGCTCAAGAAGAAGGCGTTTTGATTAAACAGGTCTTAGAGAAGGCAGTTAATTTTTATCTGGAAAGTAAGAAAAACAAAAGCAATATTTTGTCCGATAAGTCCAAAGAGAAAGAAATAAAGCGACCTGCAACTTTAAAGAATGAAACCAAGCAAATTATTCGGAAAAGAAAATCAAATTAGAGTAAAATTTTTAAACCATGAATCAAACACCAACTCAAGAAATCCAAGACACCATTAAAAACAAAAAAACTAAAACTGGCTCTAATGGCAAATTTTATCTCATCTTAGAGTTAACCCAAGGCGACAGTATTTTTGTTTTCCATAATTCCGATACTCCGGAATCCCAATGAGCTGAATTAGCAGAAGGAACTGAGTATCTTTTTACCGTTAAAGAAGGAAATCGGATTGGGAGTAATGTCTTAGTTCATTTTGAAAAAGTTGATTTTATTGTTTAAGAAAAAATAAAAAACATAAAAATCGTGACAAAAATAATCATCGGAACTAAGTCTCTACTTTATGGAAACAGAGGGATAGAAAAAAATGATTTATCTAAAATAGCTAATCATCTCTCAACTAATGAAGTAGCTATTTTAAATGATAACTCAATTCAAGAAATAAAAGTTAGTGAAATCAAGATTAATAGTGGTGATTGAATAGATGGTATCCAATTTACTTATAAAATTACCAAAGATAATAAAAGTAGTTTGGTTGAGGGTCATAAATTTGGCTGCAATGGTGGTGGTGAAAGAATAATAAACTTAGGCGACAACGAACATTTAATTAGAATAGATGGAAAATTAAAAGGGAATGTTGATGAGTTAAAATTTCTAACTTTTGATACCAGTAAGAACAAAACAATCTCTTATGGCAAGTTTGGTGGTAGACATCAGACTGATTCGTTCGAAATATTTTCTGAAAAACTAATATATCCACTTATCTGTTTCTTTGGCAAGTCCTCAGATAATTCCTTAAGTGGTATTGGCGTGTATGAAGGCAATATCAGCTTATTTGAGGAAAAATTTCAGTCTCAAATAGAGGTTTTACCTCCTTATAAAAGTTAGTATATAATTTAAAATAACAATCCTAACAGAGAGAAAGAATGAACCAGTGGTGAGTTCTTGTCTGATAAGAACAGAGAGAGAGCAATTTAATTGTATTTTAGATTTTTTCCTTTTTTCTAATGAAAACAACTCTCTCCCAAAAAGAAATCATTCAACAAAAATTGCTCAAATTAAAGACAAGCCTAAATAGTTCTCGCCTGAACAAAAAAAAATGATATCTCTCAAATTTATCGAATTATTTCTATTAAAGATTCTAATAACTGCTCTTCTTGAGTTTTGTAATTACTCCATGACTGTTAGTTCCAATGGAACCAATATTACCATGATTAATTAAATCAAAATTTCTATTTTGATGACCGCCTTCTAATTCATAAATATAGTCTTTTTTTGCTTTTTCTTCATTTTCGCCTACAAAAACCGATTGAGGATATTTATCTCGAATCTCTTCATTTATTTTGTCTAGTAATTTTTCTCAATTATCTTTCTTATTGTATTTAAAAAACCTCGGCTCAACGCTAAGATGCTGAATGAACTTTTTGTTGGTATCAACAGAATCGATAAGAGCAAAATTTTTCTCTTCGCTTATTTGCTTCTGTCAGATGAACTTTTCTTTCATTTTCTCTTTCAACTTCTCAATTTCATCTTCCTTTTCTTCAATTTTTTGGGGAAGTATTTTTAGCAACTCATTTAATTCTATTTCCTTTTTCTGTTCTTCGTTTGGTTCAAGATAGCTCAGTCTTGTTTCATTAAAATTCATTATTTCAATAAAGTTTTTAATACGATCGGCATAGTCCATGCTGTTAAAATTCCTTTCTCTTTCTTTTATTCTGTTAAGAGTTATTAAATAACAGTCTCAACAATTTTTAAAATATTTTCTTTTCAAGCAATAACCGCATGCTAAGCCGGAGCTAGTTAAATACCTTTCTTTTAATTCGCTTAGCTTAGACAATTCTGACTCTAGTTTTTTGTAATCACTTTCCTCTTTATCAATTCAATCTTTTGATTTTTCAACCTCTTTTCTTTCAATTCTATAAATTGTATTGTTAAATAAAACATGACTGATGTTAACCACTGATATTAAATTTTAATTCATTAAAAAGAAATATATTTTAATTTTACAAATATCTAATAAAAGAATAAAGATAATATATTCTTAAATCGCTTTGATAACTAATTGTTGAATTTTGGATTCTAATTTTTCTTTCGATTTTCTTCGCTTCGTCACTTTCAAATTCAAATGACCTTTCTGCTTCTCTCCGAATTTTTTTCACATTATTTATAGCTAATTTTGTGTTTTACAAATTAAATCACCTCAATCACTGCTTCATGAATTAAATTGTCTAATTCATTTTCAATATCAATTAGCGAAATCCTTTCACTAGGTTCAGTTCTTCAGCATAATTCAATGATTTCTCTTAATTCTTGAGGAGTTTCATCCGGAATAGTTTCTTGCAAATTACCACCTCCTACATTAATAATAATAGGTCAAATTTCCAAAAATTGTTGAAATGGAACAGTCTTTTTAGCTACTATTTCTCACATCACCATTCCCAGTGAGTAAATATCACTTTGGTAAGAATGTTTTTCGCTTTTTAATACTTCCGGAGCCATCCAACGAGGAGTGCCTTTGAATTGTTTGCTACTGATGGAGCTTTCTAAAAACTTAACTAAACCAAAGTCAGCTAGTTTGATAATGTTATCTTTAGTGATAAGAATATTATGACTTTTTAAGTCACGATGTAACATTTTATTTTCGTGTAAATGCTTTAATCCCTCAGTTATTTGACCGATGAATTTATAATTTGCTTGTCATTCATGAGGATTATTTTTATTCTTCTCAATTCACTTGTCTAAAGAACCTTGTTCGGCAT
Organism: Mycoplasmataceae bacterium; assembly: GCA_031674855.1. Classification (GTDB taxonomy): domain Bacteria; phylum Bacillota_I; class Bacilli_A; order Mycoplasmatales; family CGIF01; genus CGIF01. The sequence continues at coordinate 567,470 of CP125275.1, read as the reverse complement.
ATTCCATGATTAGGTAAACAAAGTTATTTTTAGCTCGTTCTTCATGATATCTAATGATGTTTTCGTGATTTAGTTGCTTTAAAGCTTTGATTTCTTTATCGATATCTTTTAAGTTGTTGGCTGGTATTTTTTTGATTGCGACTGTTTGTCCGTGTCAATTTCCTCGGTAAACTTCTCCAAAAGCTCCTTTGCCTAGTAGTTTGGTTAGTGTGATTGGTGATTCAATAGAATTATTAGAGCTATTGCTGTTATTTTGTGAGGATGAAGAGGAAATTTGAGGAGTAGAGGGTTGCTGATGAATAGTTATCGTGCCTTTCGAGTTGTCTCCTATAGATCCAATATTTCCATTATTGCTTGAAATAGAGTATTTGTTGGAATTATTCGACATAAGTTTATAAGTAAAGTTTTAGTTGATTAGATTATTTCAATTATGGCTTCAAATTGCTTGCCATTACTAAAAGATTCATTAGCATCATAATAATCACTTTCTTCTTCATATTCAATTTGATAGATTTTACCTTGGCTATGATCGCCAATAGAGGCGATATTGCCATGATTGACTAAGCCTGAATATTGGCCTTGATAGTGGTTTACTGTTCCAATTTCACAACCGAAATTACCAGCTCGGTTATTAATAGGAACATTTCAATTATTAATTATTTGCGTTAATTGAACTAATTTATTTTCCTCTCCGTTTATACTAATTTTTAATTCAATAACATTCTTCTGCGAGGAAAGAAGATAATTAATTTCTTGTTCTGTCATCTTTTTGCTATTCAGTAATTTGTTTTTTTTGTTAGTTAATTGATTTTGAAAATATTGATTATTACTTTTAATAAATTCTTCTTGTAAATTTAAAATTTTACTTAGTGTTTTAATTTCTTTTTCACTTAATCTAGATTTTAAATTTCTCTTTAATTTGTTTATTTCTCTCTCTTCTTGTTCAATCTTTTTTTCAATTTGTTCATAAGGGATTAGCTTTTCTTTCAATTCGTTAAGATTTTTTTCTTTCTCTTGAAAATCTTTAAATAGAGAGTCAGTTAAATCATCAGTTGCTAATTTTTGTAATTCAAGAGTTTTTAATCTCTTTTGAGTTAGCAAAAAATTAATTTTACCTTTTAGTTGCTGGTACTTTTTTTCCAAATCTGTTGAATTATCGACATTGTTTACCAAATAAGTTGATGCTGATAATTTTCTTCTAAGATTTTTAACTTCTTTTTTTAATTTTTGATTCTCGTTGATAAAAGTATTTAAATCCAAATCTTCATAGGAAGAAAAATATTCTTCATATTCATTATCTTCACTTTCATTCATTGCTAAATGAAAATTAGCAATTAATCTACTATGATAATTAGTGGAAGGATGGAAATTTTCTTTCTGAAAGAAAGATTTTTTTCCTTTGTTTAATCTTTCGCATTCTTTGTTCTGTTTGTAGAATTCGGTATCTCTTTCAATAAAATTACTAACTTTAAGTTTGACTTTTTTACCAAAATGACTTTCGCTTATGCATAATCAACTTTCGGCAGTTTCTTTTACTTGTTGAGCACTAGGGCGATTAGCCGAATTGCCATTCAAACATTGATTAATTAAACCCTTGAGAAGTTTAGGTATGTGAAAATGGATTTCGGGTCGGAATCCCTCAATTATTCTTCTTTTTAACTCTTTATCATTTCAATCTTCATAACAGTGCGGTGGCAATTGATTAATCATTTCAATCATGATAATACCCAAGGAGTAGATATCGGCTGCTGAAGTGTATTTACTTCCTTGTAGTACTTCGGGGGCAACATAGGGAAGGACTCCGAAAAATTTATCATTATTTTCTTGTTGCTCTGCTTTTCATTCGCACTGTCCTAAGTCGGTGATAAAGCATTCATTAGCTTTTTTCAAAATATTACCTGAATGAAAATCTTTATGTACTAAACCTTTTTCGTGAATCTCAACTAGTCCGGAAGCAATTTCAACTATTTTTTTTAATTTATCCCCCAACTTCAGTTTAATGTCACTTTTGAGATAATTTCTTAAGTCCCCCTCTCTTACATATTCCATTACCATAACATATTCTTGAGTGTGAGGGTTTTGGGACAGACCTAAACATTTGATTATTTTTTTGTCATCAAAAAGATGATGATTAGTGATTTCTTTTATTACTTTATCTTCATATTTTTGAGTATTTTTTTTTAATGACTTTAAGGCTACTTTTGTTTTTCAATACTTAACATAAGTAGAAGAAAAAACATTACCATGTCCACCTTCCGCAATTGATTTTATATTGAAAAAGTTAGCAAAATCTATTCATTCGAATTCTCCCTTCAGATTTTGTTTAATAATACAATTGTTTATTTTTTCACTTGAAGGAGTGGATGAGATTATCGAATTGTTGATTAAATCTTTAATCTTAAATTGAGGAAATTGCTTATTGTGAGAAAAACTAAAATTTTTAATCCTATTCTCTGATGTTTTTTCCAAAAAATTTTTTAATCCTTTATCGATATCAGTATTATCGATATTTAAATATTTTAGTTTAGTCAAATTTTGCAAATCCTCTAGGGAACCTATGAAGCGATTATAAATGTTTTGTTTGATTCTTTCTTCTATATAATTTTCTATACTTAAAACTTCTAAATTAACTAACTTACTAAAAACTGTTACTTCGATTGTTTTAAAATCGTTATTTTGTAAATTTAAATGAGTTATTTTTTGCGAATTTAATTTAAAAAAGTCAAAAGAATTTAATAGATTATTTCAGGCATCAATCTTTTCTATCCCATTACTAATTGGTAAGATTAAATTTTTAAGTTGGTTTCGAGAACAGTCTATTGATATTAATTTATCATTCAAGGATATTATTAATTCTTTAAGTTGATTATTAGAGCAATCTAGATGTTCCAAAAAACTACAACTATTTAGGTCTAATTCAGTTAGTTGATTACTACTGCACTCTATTCTCTTTAATTTGCTATTAAACGATAGAATTAAAATAGTTAACTGATTACCAGAACAATTTAATTCTTCCAAATTAACAAAATTAGAAAGATCAAGAGATCCGATAATTTTTTCTCAACTAATGCTTAATTTAGTGACAGTGTTACGTTGTTCTAAAGGATAGAAACAATCTAAATATTCTTGCACTGACTTATTTTGTTCCTTTCAAACCTTAAATTCATCCCTTAATTTTTCGCAGTTCAAATCAGGATTAGGTTGATATTTTTTGTATCGAACATATGTTGCTAATTCATAATCTCTTATGCTTAAAATTTTCTCTAACCAAGTTGATAATTGGGCTGGAGTAAAGAAATGGTCCTTTCATCGTTTAATTTCACAATGATCTCTTGGGGTAAAGCCGAGAGATAGCCAATCTTGAGCATCTTGGCAATTTAAACCTTTTTCTTCTCATAATCGGTAGATTTTTTTATTATTTCCTCACGATATTTCAGAAAAGTCAGGATGAATATCAGTTCATTTTTCTAATTCTTGAGGCATAAGAAGTATAAGTTAAATTTTAAATCTATGCTTGAAAAGTTACAATTGTTGTAGCAATTAATGTCAAACTGAGTTAAAAAAGAAAACAAGCCAACATTACCCCCATTAGCCAATCAAATGTTGGAAGGTCGTTCAAAGAAATTTCAAGAGCGAAAATTAGAAGCCAAAATTGAATAATCAAGGTCAATTACTCCTAATTTTAAGAAGAAATAATTATTTAGAAATCTTTTTTACTCTTCTAACTAACTTATTAAATAAATAAAAACCTATCGCTAAAACTCCAATCAGAGTTGAGGAGATGATTAATAAAGGTCAAGGATTTTGTTGAGGAGGAGCAGATTCTTGCGCTGAGGGAGTTTCTTTATCCTTAGTTGGTTGAGGTTGTTTAGGTTGAGGGCTTTCTTGGTCTTTTTTTTTTTTTTGTTCATTATCAGTAATTCGAGACTCCATCTCTCCTTTATTGAATAGCTCTTCTCCTACTTTATCCCAAATTATTTTACCCTGATAATTTTCTTTGTTAATATTTTCCGATTTAAGTTGAAGACAATCTTCGATAAAGCAATCATGTTTCATTTTATTGTGAGCATAACGAAGATATTTCAGATTAGGGCAATTTCTCACTACTAAATAAGAAAGATAATTATTGCCCACATTCAGACTAGTTAAGTTGGGGCGATTCTCAACTATTAAGGTTTTTGTTAAGAATTTATGAGTGAGAGTGATTTCTTCAGCTTGTTTAACAATTAAATCAGGATATTTATTGGTTAATTTGGATGGGTCATTGATAGGAGGATTAATATTTTCTTTTTCTTCCTTAGCTAATTGAGCTTTAATTTCTTTTTCTTTGGCTTCATGGTCAATGTGAGTATCACCAAAGAGATGTCTAATTAGATCTAGTTCATTGCTGTTAGCTATGGTTTCATCAACCTGCTTTTCTCAAGCTTGGATTGATTTATTCTCCATATCTATGTCACCGTAAAGTTCTTTAGATTTTTCATCATCGATAACTTGTAATTCGTTGTTTAAACCGAATTTGTGAATAACTTCTCTTATATTTGAAATCCTAGTTACTAAATATTTCAGATTGGGAGAACGAAGAATAAGAGTTTTTCGTGGCTTTCTTAAAGGATTAAAATTATTTCCTAACAAAGAAAGATTTTTAAGACTAGGAAGGTAAGGAAAATTTAAATAGTTTAAAAAGTTACTATCAGCATCTAGAGTCTCTAATTTTCCGCACTCTTTAACATTTAAGGAATCGACAAAACTAAAACTACAATCAAGATATTTCAAGTTTTGTAATCCTTGACAATTTAATATTCTTTTCTTTTTATGATTAACAAATTCCTCTAATCTGTTTCTATTTCAAGCAAGAGCCACTAAATTAATATTTTTCCTAACATCAAGTGAAGCAATTTCATTTTTAGTAAGCACCAAGCTAACCAAACTGATTAGTTTCTCTAATCCATCAACTTTAATTAATTTGTTATCGGTTAAATTAAGACTTTGTAATTGAGGTAAATTTGATAAAGAAATTTTTTCTAATCCCAATCCTGCACCATAGATTGTAGTTAACTTAGGATAATCTTTTAATTCTAGTTTGTTATTCTTGAATTTATAAGTATTAGGCTTAATGATTAAACTAGTGACTGTTGCTTTGTTGAGAGTTTTTTCGTATTCTTCTCAATCAGTCAGTTCTCCTTGGGGTTCACTAAAATAAGAATAATCTTCAATTTGATAATCTGATTGTTCTACTTCCGATAATCATTTTTTTACCCTATCAGAGAGATTATTCATTCTCTCTTGTTGAGGGATAAATTTTCCATTCATAGCATAAAAATTTATGAACTTATTAGTAATTCTAACCTATAATTGATTTTTAAGTAAAAATTTAAATCATTCAATCGTTGCTAAATTTTTTTGGACAAGTCTAATTGCTCAATTATTGTTTCTATTTCCTCAAATTCAGTTGCTTTTTGCAAGGTATTATGAGAAAAAGCTTGTTCAGGGAAGATAGCATTGGTGAAATTATCGTCAGAGATGAGAGAGTTGCGATTATTGATAGTTCCTTGACTCTGATCACCAATAGCGCCGATATTACTATATTCAATTCTTAAACCAGCGTACTTTCCTTGATAGTGATTCTTGATAGGAGCATTATAATTATTGATCACCTTAGTCAAATTTTTTCCTCACTGATTATTAAAGACATTACCTGACAAATGATCTCCTTTCCGAAAAAGGCAAATATCGATTTGATTATAAGAGTCATCGATGAATTTTTTTTGCTTTCTTTCTAACTCAATTTCTCACTGAATAAGATCTTCACAATCAGCGATGATTATTTGAATCTCTTCAAAGAATTTTTCATCAACCTTCTCTTCCATTTCATCACGAATTGTTTCGAATTGTTTGCGCAAATCTTTAACTGGTTGTCTTTCTTTCTTCGCTCTACTATATTCTAAGCATTTATTTATAAGATTTCTTAATAACTCCTTTTCTGGAGCAAATCTTAAGTAGGCATCAAATATTTTTTTTCTTTGTTCTTTAGTTAAGTTAGTTAATTCTTGAACACGAAATCTTAAAACTAGATTTTCCTCATTATTTTTTTCAATAAAAGAAAATATTTTGTTATATTCCCCCTCAAAATCACCAGTTTTAACATTGAAATCTTTGAATTCCTTTATTACTTCATTAGCATCCAAATTAGAATCAACTTTCTCCAAAATCGATTTTATTTTTTTGAATCCTTTTTGTTCCTTTCTTCATTCGATTAAATTATAGTAGGCAGAACCTCTTTTATCTTGTTCTTGGAAATCCTCAAGTTCTTTGTATATTTCGTTTCATTGACCTTTTTTGTTTATTTTTTCTATTCTATTCGATAAATGCTCTCAAGTGGGATTGATATTAGTTCCTCTTATCTCTAAGATAACAAGTTTATGACATTTTTTTAATGGCTCTAAGTTCCCGCTTATAGGATTATTGTTTAAATAAAGATATTTTAAATTTGCTAAGTAACTAAAAATTGATAGATTTTTTATTTTGTTGTTACTTAAATCTAAAAAAGTTAAATTTTCAGCATCCAAGGGCAAAATTATTTTATTTATTTGGTTATCTTGGAAATTGAGACTTTTTAATTTTTTAAATTTACTCAAATCTAACTCTTTTAAATCACAACTGCCACAACTAATTTTCTCAAGAGACTTGATTTCTCCGAATGACAAAAAGAAAAGAGAATAGTTATTACTGCAAATGATTTCTTCTAATTTCGGATTATTTTCAATGTTTAATTCAGTAATTTCGTTTCAAGAACAATCAATTTTCTTCAAATTAGGAAAAATTCTAAGATCAAGTGTTCCAGTTAAACTTTTGTCTTTAATATCTAATGTCTCTATTGAGTTTCTTAAAAAATCAGTAAATGTATCTATTTTTCCAAGAAGAGGATCAAAAAAAGAATAAAAATAATCAACTCATTCCTGAGCTTTTCTTTCTTTTTGAAACTTTTTAGCAAAATCAGAAGGATTCATGTGTTTCAAACTAAACTTCTTAATCATTTCAAATTCTTCTAATTTTAGACCTGCTTTTATTCATTTTTCGCTTTCTTCGAGATTTAAACTTTGTTCTTCTCATTCCTGTTGATAAGTTTTTTCACCAAAAGGACTTGATTTTCCAAAATTAGGATGAATGTCTGTTCATTCCTTGCTATCTTTTTCAATTTCCTTTTTTTCCTTATTATTCGATTTAGGATGAAAACTAGGAAGATTATCATTCTTTCATCTTTTCAAATCATCTCCCACACGACTAGGAGGAAAATAAAAATCATCTCCATAAGGTCACGATCCTTCTGTGTGATAAGAGGACAGCTCCTTAGCTATTTTCCCACAACCCTTGTTAGCTATGAAACGATGATGATTTTCATTGTGATAAAAAAAATAATCTAACGATTCTGATAAATATTCAATTCCTCTATCGATGTCGGTTTCTCTTATATCCAAAATTTTTAAATTAGTTAATTTTTCCAGTGGTTTTAAGGAGCCATAAAAGCGATTATATGTTTCTCTTTCTTGTTTGGACTCACTATTTCCTAATCATAATTTTTTTAAGTTAGTGAATTTTGAAAGAAAATCCAGATTTCTTCTATCTAAATCATTGTCTCTTAAATCTAGCTCTGTTATTTTTTTAGAATCGAGATCATCTAAATCTAAATCACTTAGGAGGTTGTTGGAGCAGTCCAACTCTTCCAAATTAATAAAATCTTCTAGTTTTAAAGTTCCTTTTAAATTTTTTTTGCTAATATCAAGCTTCTTGATGTTTTTTCTTTCTGGTTTAGGGTATTTTCAATCAAGATAATTTTTAACTTGACTGAATTCTTCTCTAAGAGATTCTAAATTTTTCTCACCAATTTTCTCTGGGCTAAGTAGTTTATTGTTAAAAATTCAATTTGATAATTTATAATCATTCTTTTTTAAGCCTATTTTTTCTCATTCGTCAAAATCATTAGCTGTAAATCCGTATTTTTCTCACTTTTTTGCAAACTTGTAACCATCAGATCCTAACAGCTCAATCCACCTTTTGGAACTTTTAGGAGAAAACGATTCTTCTTTTCATCATTTAGCACGATAAAATTCATCCACTTCCAAGCCTGATTCTATTCACTCATTTGCTTCAAGAAAAGAAAACCCCTCTTCTTCTCACAGTTGTTGATAAGTTTCCTCATTCGCTTTTTCATCAAACCTTTTGTCTATTTTTGTCCAACAATCACAATAATTTTTCCTTAACTTTTTTAATTCGCTTTTTGGGAATTTTTTTAACTGATATTTTTTCTCTTTTGCTAACCAGCTAGCTAATAAGTATTCATTATCTTTTAAACCAATCTCAACCCAAGTTTTTATTTCTTGATTTGAAAAACCTTGATTTTTCCAGAGATTGAAAAATTTATAATTTTTAGGATCAAGTCCTGATTCAGCAAAAGATTTGAATTCACCGTAAGTAAATACAGAGTTTTCAAAAAGTTCTTGAAAATTTGAAGGAACTTGATTACCTCTAAAGTAAAAACTTGTTAAATTATCGCCTGAAAAGGAAGTTAATCAGTCAAAACTGGTTAGTTTATTATTGGAGCAGTTAATATTTATTAGCTTATCACAACCCTTTAAAGATAGACTTGTTATTTTGTTGTTAGAACAATCTAGAGATTCCAAATTAATAAAATCAGAAAGATCTAAAGAACCAGATAAACTCTTTTCAGAAATATCCAAATTTGTAATTTCATCTCTTCTTTTTCCTTGATTATTGGTTATTATTTCTTCATTGCGAACTGTTTCGTTTTCTCTCGAACAAACTCCCTCTTTGGGATAATTTTCTTTCAGTCATTTTTGAGCATCTAAAAGATCCAATGTTTCAGTATCTTCCGAAACATTAATTATCTGAATTTTTCTTTTATCAAGGTTGGGATAAAGATAAATTTTTAGATTTCAATTAGTAAAGTCCTTAAGATTTAATTCGCCTTCTAGTTGCTCATTGATGTGAATCTCCTCGACTCTTCATCTCTCATCTTCATTAGGAAAATTTTTGTTTAATCATTCGCTGGAATTAATCATATTTTTATTTTCAATAAATTTTTTTCTTTTGATCCCTCTATCAAACAACTAATCTCCAACAGTAATTAGAACAACTGCAAGCTGAATTAGCTAATTTACAAGCAACTAATCAATCTCCTAACCTCAACCCTAATGAAAGCTCGTTACAAGAAAAAATTATTGCTTTACAAGCTCGCTTAAGGTTCGATAAAAATGAACGAGATGCTGAACGAATGAGAAAGGAAGCAAATTTTTATCGCAGGTTATGAAAACAATTATTTGATGCTGATGATGAAAACTATCTCCGCATAGATCAATTAAAAAAGCAACTGATTAGTCATGAAATAACTCCAGAATCTAGAATAGTGAAAGTTCAAGAACATTATGCTACCCTTTCCGATCAAGAATTAACTGATGAAGTTGAACAATTAAGTAATCAAATTGAAACACCAAATAAGGATTAAGTAACTAACTTTTAATTAAAATGTTCCTATTTTTTGACCACAAATCAAATCACTAAAAGAACTGGGATTAACAATAATCACCATAATTTAGAATAATTTCCTTTATTTTGTTGTAAAGCAGTTCGATATTCTTCATTAGTTTTCATCCCTAATCCCTTAGCTTGAGAAATTATTTCATCATCTGTTAAAGGATTATTTTGGATAGGAGGAGAATCGGCAAAAGGATTATTTAATTGCTGTGATTGTCGTTTGAGATTAGTTATTTTTCCATTTACCGCAATCAGTTCTTGGTCTTTTTGGTCTAGTTCAGCAATAAGTTTATCTATCTTCCCATCCATTTCGGTGAGCGTTTGTTTAGCTACTTCCAAATCTTTCGGCTCTAAATTATATTCTTTTTTAGTCATAGTTTACTATAATCTATTTTTTACTACTTAATAACTATCTAATATCTAGTAGATAAATAAAATTAAAGTATGATTAAATACTACTTGTTAGCGGTCTGTTTGTCTTTGGTGGCGGGTTTTCTTTATCACTATAACTTACTGATTTTCTTAGCAGCTTACTGACAAAGGAGAAAATTAATTGAATTTGCCGAAGGAGTTCATGCAGCGGTAATCCAAGCTGATATCGGCAAAGGAAAAACTCTGTTAATGAGCGTTTTAGCTCGTCATTTACCACGAGGGATTAAAAAAGTAGGTTTTATTTCTAATATTCCGGATGCTGAAATGATAACTTATAACGATATTAACTTTGATGAAAAAGTTCCCAAAAAGGATACTTTTCGCATTCGGAAATATTTCTTTATTGATGAAACTAATTTTTGAATTGAGGGAGTTAATGTTAAAGAAAATAGAGAAACGCATGCTGGTGTAGCTGATTTGCTCCAAATATCTCGACACCATCGCATCCATACTTGAATTTCTGCTACCAGAGGAAATCATGTTTGAATAGCTATGAGAGAAATATTGAATTATTATGTTGAGTTAGGCGGAGTAGAACCTTTATTTAATTTCCGTAGTTATCAATTCTTTACACTCAGAGTAAGATTTTTTAGTCAACAATAGGAATTAAAGCAAGAATTTAATATCCTTATTTCTAATCTAGACTTCGATTTATACGATAGCTATTGATTAAAAGATACTAGCTATTGAAGAATAGCAGATGGAGAACATCAATTAATTTCCAAAAAAACCTAAGAATTTATGAGAAAAGAACTAGCTAATTTCTGATGAAATCATAACATAATAATTCTCGAATGAGAAAAAGAAAATAATTGAAAACTTATCAGAGAGAAAGATGAAGAAATTTCCCTAATTACTTTTACTTATTATGATAATGATTTTGGTTCTTTAAGATTTGTTGGCGATGGTTATTATCATCCGAACAAAAAAAGACATGTCGCTGTTTTATGACCTGCTGGACATACCAAAAACGCTTTGGAAAAATCTTGTAAGTAAAATTAATAATTTATTCTTTGCTTTCTAAAAGAGCATAAGAATTTACAAAAGGGAAGAAAAACAATTTGGAATCTATGTGAAAATAAAATTTTTCTGAATTACTAAAAAAATCTTTTTCTCTATATGTTTCTTCTTTTGCATCATTCAATATTTCATAATGATAACCTAGACTTCTTTTATTTAAAATAACACATTGAAAATTATTTTTTAGCGGTAAATCAATTATTATAAACTTTTCAAAATATTTTAAGTTTAATTCGCCCAAAATTTCCTTAGAAATTGCTTCGCTTCATAAATTGCTATTTATAACAATTAAAATATCTTTTTCATTAATAGCAAAATACTTATTTTGCTTATCAAATTCCTGAATTTTAGAAATTTTTTTAACTATTCATTCTATTGCTTTTTTGATACCAATTTTTTCATCAAATTCTAAGGATTTTGATAAGTGGTTTTTTTTCTCACAAATTAAATCAATAAAACGATTATCAGTATTTTTACTAAACATTATCCCTAAGAGTGCTAACTTATCTTCTATTATTAAGTTAGAGTTTTCTTTGTTAGGAAGACCTATTCCTCTTTGCGGTTCTATTTTTTCATAATCTTCATCTTTTTCTACCTCTCTTAAACTAAAAATAATATCGGTGTAAACATCAGTATAACGACAACTAACTATACACTTTAGAGAAAAATCAAATTTTTCCTGTGAACGACGATTTCTTCAATATCCTTGAGAACCAAGATAATAATAAATATGTTGCTCATTTATAATATTTCCTTCAACATGACGCAAAAACTTACTGTTTGCATCAATAATTTTTCGCAAATCTTCCATTGCTTTATTGTTCTTTAATAATTCATTCATAAATTTCTAAATTTTTTGTTTATATTTATTGAAATAACCTTCTTCCTCCTGATTAAATTTGCCCGAATAATAATAGTTATAAAAAATTCTCTTTTTTTTGGGCGAAACTAGTTTTATAAACAAAGTTCTCTCATTATCAAATCACCCTTTTAAACAAGTTCGGCAAACTAATTTATAATTCTCTCAACCTTTTTCATCGGTTCAATAAGAAACATCATTGATTTTGGAAAGCCTCTTACGAGCCGGAACTCATTTTCTTTCAAAACTTCTACCGCACTTGTCGCACTGATGAATTTTGTTATTTTCGTTTTTTTCCATTATATATTATATTGTTTAATTTTATTATCATTGTATAGTTAACACATGATATAAATTATTTATCGTTAGTCAAGTTAATTAAGAAACTATAAAATAAATTATACAGATGAACAAGTTGAAGAAAACAAAGTTAGTTCAACTAATTTTAAAAGATAAACAAAAGATAAAAAAGAAACTCAATAAAGATGAAAGTTTAAGTTAATTAGATTTTTCTAAATCGGATAATTGCAAAACATCTAATTAACCTAGCTAACAGACGCCAATCTTACTAGCTAGGAATTAATAACAAGTTATAGCAAGGAGAAATTTACAGCGACCCCTTAATATATTTTAGTTATTTTCTAGCTGGTGGATAATAAAAATTCCGCCCTATGGGAACAAATAACAATCATTCTCCTCCATCTAAAAGAAAACTAAAAATTGCTAAACTAGAACATCAATTAGCAAATCGGTTAAAGCAAAAAAACACCGATAAAAAAGAAAAAGATGTTGCTAAATTACAGAAAAGAATTGGTAATTTAACTACTAAAATTCCCACAGGTAAAAGAGGACGATTAAAAGACAAATTGAGCAAACTGACCGCCGAATAAAAAATCTTTGAGATAGTAATTGGAATTCTTACTGAGTTAAAGAAAAAGAAAAGTTAACTGAGGAGTTAAGAGCTTACGAAACCAGCAAAAAAAGAGAACAAAGAGGAAGAAAAAAAACCAAATTATTAGGGTTAGGCATTACTCCGCAAAAACGAGGAGTAAAATCTCACCTTGACCCCATAGAAAAAAAACGAAGATCCGGATTAAGAACTTATTTTTTTAACAAAAGAAAAGTTAAAGAAAACGAATTAAAAAAAAAACTTTCAAAAAATTTTCGGTAAAGAAGAAGGTGAAAAAAAATGATTGATTACTAAGCAAAGACAAAGTAATTATAAAGATAAGGAAGATGGTGGATGATTTAGTAAATGAGCAAAAAAAACTGAAAAGAGATTAATTAAAGCTGATAAAAGTTTAACTAAAAGTAGTCAAAGAAAAGAACTAATAGCCAAAAGCAAAAAAGCTAAAAGTTCTTTGAAAAAAAAATCTTATAGTTGAGGTTGGAATCGCTGAGTTGATAGCGAAAATAAAAGATTAGATAAAATAATAGAAGAGCAAGAGAAAGATATTGGTCATGGTGATTTAGGAGGAGATAGAGAAAATTCCGACATTTGAACTATTTATAAAAGAGCTTTTGATGAAAAAGATAAAGGACAATGATTTTGAGGAAAATATAAAGTTCTCAATGATTACACCGGAGAAATGGGAATATGAGACGCTGATTTTCCTCGTGTGTTAGATTTTGCCAAACACCATATTTCCGGACTAGTTATTGATTATGATAGCGAAAGCATTTGAACTAAAAGATTATGGTAAAAAATAAAGAAAACAATAAAAATTTAAGCGAAAACATCACCTTAGTAAACTTATTAAAAGAAAAATTTGGACGAGATAAAGTAGTAGTGAAAAAATGAAACTGAACCGAAGAACAATTAAAACAATTAGAAGAAGAAAAGAGAGGAGCTGACTCTGAACTTTCTCAAAAACAATCTATTCATAGCGAGTTTTGCCTGAAAACCAAAAAGAATTAAAAGAGAACAAAAAGCAAAAGAAAAATTTATCAAAGATTTATTAGAACTAATTGCCGATGTTGAAAATGATGCTAATCAAGGTGATTAAAAATCTTGTCCCAAACTCAAACCCGAAAATATTGATAAATTCAATTGTGATGGTAAGCACGGAGCTTGAGCTCAATTAAGTTTAGCCAAAATAGAAAGTGGGGAATTAATGGGTAATGAGAAATTTAATGAAGAACTAACTGATCCGCAAGGAACCAAAAAACTTGCTATCCAACAAGCTAAAATCCGATCAGAGGCTCGAACTCTCTTAACCAAGATCGAAAGTAAGGAAGAAGTTCCCTTCCAAACTTTCTTGGATTTCTTTAATTCTATACAAGGAGTCTTTGACTCCCTAAACCACAATGAAGCATTAAAAAACCAGTTTGCGGAAGCCTTTATTCCTCGTTGTAACTACTCACGTGGGAGAACTAATTACTAAAAATAAAAAGATAACTAAAGAAGAATTTGAATCAGAAGCAAAGAAGTTTAAAGAGTTCCTCCCCATGTTAGTTCCCCAGTTAAGAAATAAGTTAGAAATGCTTTGCAAAATTCAACAACCCCAAACTAATCCTGCTACTCCTAATCCTAATTGACTAGGATTGATTGTTAGTTCTTTAATTACTGTTTCTTTGTCTCAATTCTAATTTATTGGCTAGTCAAGAGTTGAGTGAGAAGGGATTTAAAGAGGGGTAAAGCAATAAAATCGACTTATAGTAACTATGCCAAACGCACAAGAATATTTAGATCAAAATTATCTAAAAGAGAGAAGAAAAGGAATAAAAAATTTAGTTGTAAGGAACGAAGGTTTAAATGGCGAGTTAGATTTATCTGAATTTGTAAATTTAGAATATTTACATTGCTCTTACAATCAATTAACTAAGATAAATGTGAGTAATTGTAAAGAATTGATTATGGTTGCTTGCTCTGGTAATAAATTAAAAAGTTTAAACTTAAGTAGTTGTAGCAAATTACAGAAACTTTCTGCTTTTGATAACAAAAATATTACCGATTTAAACTTGAGTGGTTGTACTAGTCTCAATACTATCGATTTTAGAGGCAATAAATTTACTGACTTAAACTCATTGCTGAAACCTTTGAACCCTAATAAAGTAAAGCATCTGGACTTTGGGGGTTATTGTGGAAACAACTTTTCTGAGCAGGATTTATCTTGTTTTAGTCGTTTTGTTAATTTAGAAGTGCTACGGATAGAAAATAATAACTTTGCTGGTTCACTAGAACCTTTAAAAAATTTAACTAAATTAAAAAGTCTTCATATCGAGAATAACAAAATTGATTCTGGTTTGGAGTTTCTACCAAGTGGTATAGAAGACTTTGGTCATTCACTGGATAAAGTACGTGATCATCTACGAAGCAAAATAAATGAAAAAGAAGCAGAATTATCAAAGAAAGAGTCCCAAATAAAAGAATTAGAGTCAAAAATGAAAGATTTGGAAGAAAAAGAAGCAGAATTAAAAGATGAAGTTTTTTTAGTTAAAAAAAAGTTAGAAAATATAGTAGATCACAAAGAAAAAGAGTTTTTAAGTAAAAAATTAAAGGAGTTAGAAAATAAATTAGAAGAAGCTCAGAAAGAATTAGAAGAGAAAAAGAAAGAAAAAACTCTCATGGAATTTTTAATAAAAGACTTGAAAGATAATGTAAAAGATTTATTGGATCAAATAAATCCTCTTAATTTGATAATAAAAGAAAAAGACAATGACCTAAATAGACTAAGGGGATTTGAGAAGAAGAGCAAAGATTTAATCTCTGATCTAAAGAAAGCAGAAGAAAGAAAAATTTTTTTAGAGAAACAAATTAATGATTGAAAAAACAAATATATATCCCTCGAAAGTAGTACAAAACTGCTTAAAAAAGAACTGTTCGAAAATCAAGAAAAAAATAAAAAAGAAGTAGTCAATTTAGAACACAAAATCGAAGAAAAAGAAAAAAGGATCCTAAGTTTGACAACTGAAAAGGATGAATTGGTAACAAAAACTGCTAGTTTACAGAAATCTCTTGCTTCTTCTCTTGCTGACAATGAAGCTTACCAAGTTCTCTATGAAGATAGCGAGAAACAACTAGGGAAAATTCTAAGCGAGCTGAAATTAACTAGGGAAACTAGAGAGCAATTAATACTTCTCCAAAAAAGAACTAAAACAAAAAGGGATAACTTAGCAATTAGTCGAAATGAATTGAAGCAACAGTTGCAACAAGACCATTCAAATTACCAATCACTTCTTGAAAAGGCTAGTCAAGAACTAATTGATTTAAAACAATTGGTTAAAAAATTACAAGTCGGTTTGAATATTGAACAAAAAAAATTAGATGAACAGAAAAAGGAGACAGAAAAAGAAAAAATTATCAGTCAAGAATTAAAAGAAAAGCTAGAATTTGTCGAGCAAAGCAATGAAAATTATCATCAACAAATTATTGAATTAGAGGATTATCTAGAAATGGAAGAAGTAAGAAAAAAAGAATTGGAAAGCTTCCAAGAAGAGATGATCAAAAATTTAGAAGAAGATGCTTTTTTGCAAGGAAAATCACAAGGGAAAATTGAAGCTAAGGAAGAAGAATTAAGGATTAGAGGTAAGTCAGACAAAGCAACAAAGCAGTTAAGGGAAGAAATAAGGAGATTAAAGGAAAGAAAAAATAAAAAAGAAGAATTGAGAGTAGGACTAGAAATCAAAATAGCAATATTGAAGGAAAATCCAAGGCTGATCGAAAAAGAATTAGAACAATTAATTAGAAAAACAAAAGACAAGTTTGAAACAGAGAGCAATAAGTGAAAATTATTAGATCAGGTCTGAAAAAATCATTATTCCTTGTCTAGTTGACAGAAAATTAAGTCAGAAGATTTTCTCCATGTAGAAGGTACACTAATTAGTTTAAGAAATAAAATTATTCAAAACAAATTAGACAAAGATCCTAAAGAGTTAGAATTAATTATTGAAAAAAGTGCTAAACTAATTAAATTCAAAGATATACTACGCAATGCATTTAGAAAAAGAGAAGAAAAGGATCAAAAAATTAAAGAGCGGATAGTTAACTTGAAAGAACAAAAAAAAAATTGAAAGCTAAATTTATCAAGTCTATTGATAATAAAGAAAAAGAAAAAATAGAGGAAAAAATGGAGTTGTTGAATGAAAAAATAGAGGAACTGACAAATGAAAAAATTCGCTTAGGATATGTTTCAAAAGAATCAAGGGAAGGTGAGGAATCTAACTTAGGAGAAAGTGCTATTCCACCAAGCACCACTTTATACTTACTAGGACTAGAAGAAATAGATAAGCGAGCATCTGTCCGAGAAAATCTAGAACTGATACCTTATGAAGAATTTGAGGATGTTGAATATTTAGCTGAAGGTGGTTTTAGTAAAGTATATAGGGCTAAATGAATTAAAGGAATCGCCAATGACAATAAAATAGGTTGAAGTAAAAAAGATGTTGTTTTAAAAAACTTGAATAATTCTCGAGAAGTTAGTAAAGATTTTTTACAAGAAGTTTATCTCCATGGGTTGCTCAATCTTGCGGTAGATGTTGTGAAGTGCTATGGCATTTGCCAAAACCATGATACTAATGATTGAATGATAGTTATGGAGTACATAAGCGATAACAATTTAAGAGATTATTTAAAAAAACATAGCAGATTAAAAATTGAGGTTAAGATTAAAATTTTGTGTGATATCGCTCGTGGTCTAAACTCAATTCATCAAAAAGGTTTAATTCATAAAGATCTTCATTGTGGCAATATATTAGTAAATAGCCAAGAAAACAACTCATGTTATATTATTGACTTAGGTTTATGCCAACCTATTAATGAGAAAGATCAAGAAAAAGTCTATGGTGTTTTGCCTTACGTCGCCCCTGAACTTCTAAGTTTTGCGTTGAATCCAAAAGCCTCAAATTTATCAGCACCTTATTCTCAAGGATCAGATGTTTATTCGTTTAGCATGATTGCTTACGAAGTACTTTCGGGCTTACCACCTCATTGTGATAAGAGTCATGATGAATCTTTGGGTTCTAAAATTTGTGATGGTTTGCGTCCTAATTTAGACGAGGTGGTGTTTTTTCAACCATTGAAAGATTTGATTAGACAATGTTGAAATAACGAGCCGTTGATTCGTCCGACTTCTAAAAAATTAGTTGATGTTTTAGAGCATTGAATTGGAAAGAGCGATATTGATTATTTACCTATAATATCTTACCAAAACCATCCGCAAGCTGTCTACTATAGTCGTTTACTAGATAATAAAAGTTTTCCTAAGTCGCAAAATTTCAAAGAAATCGATAAGTGATTTGACCTAGAAAAAGAATTAGAGGACGAAATAGAAAAAATTGAAAAAGAAACAAATTTGTCTTTTGAAAATGAATCAAAAGAAATGATGAAAGACTTTATTGAACTCAATCAAAAATTACTAAAGGGAATAGAGGATAGTGCATTTGAAGATGAAATTGAGAAGAAAGAAAAAAAAATGAGAAAAAGATTGAAAGAAAAAGGTTTTTCAGAAGAAGAAATAGGAAAAATCGTTCGTTGTTGCGAAAAAGTCGAAATAGTTAGTTCCAACCAACAAAAAGGAGAATTTCAAGCTAAAATAGTTGAGATTTTTCCTAAAAATCATTAAATATGACTGGCTATCAAGAATGATTTAACAAAGAATATTCTAATAAAGAAGAAACAAAAAAAATAGAGTTTAAACGCAAAAATTTTCAAGGACAGTTAGTCATTGAAAGTTATCCGAATCTTAAGGAACTGTATTTGCTAAATAATAAAAACATGGATAAAATAATTCTTAGAAATTTAGAACAACTACAAGAATGTGAGATTTACAAATGTGGTATGCAAGATTTAGTAATTGAAAATTGTCCTCGGCTCGAGAAGTTGAATGTTGAAAATAACTCCTTGACTAATTTTATTTTTTTAGTTAATCTAGAAAGTTTAGAAGAACTAAAAACAAATGGTAATAATCAATTAACCGAAATTTTAAATCCTTATCACGGTGATTGAAAGGTTTGTCAAAAGGATCTTTGAGAAATTTTCAAATTAACTACTCAAAATAATTTTCAAGGGTTAATCAAAAAATTTTGAGATTTAAAGAAAAACCGAGAAGAGCTAAAAGAAAATATTTTATTTCTGCAAAAAAAATTTGGTCATAATACTTTTCCTTTAGAAATTAGTCATAACACTAAAGAATTGTTATTAAATTTAGAGAAACAGTTCAAGGATAAGGAAGAAAAAATTAATTATTTAGAATTTCGCTTGAATGAGTTAATTGAGTCAAGCAAACAGCAAAAAGAAAAAATTATTAATTCTCTTTTGCAGGTTTTTCCTGAAAAAGATTTATTACAAGAATTAATCAAATCTAACTCAGAGTATACTAAAGCTAAAAAGCGGAAAACTTCGGTAATCAAATTAAAGAAACGGAAGGATGAAATTTACGACGAATTAGCAGCGAAATTAGAAAATAATGAAGAGATGATGGAAAAAATAGAATCTATTTTGACTGACTGTGAAGAATTGGTTGGTCAAGAGTTAGAGTTAGAAAATAAACTTGATAACAAAACTTCATTAATTAAAGAACAAAAATATATACTATCACAAGTACCTGATAATAGGGACAGGGAGCGAAGAACTCGTGAACTAGAAGTAAAATTAGTTAAGACCGAGGAACAAAAGCAGTCGGTTCAACAAATCACCTATATTATTAACAATTATGGTCAGTTGGCATTAGAAAAAAATAATATTTTCACTAATCAAACCATTAGTTATCACCAACAAACTCTCCAAGCAATTGAGCAAGAAATTAACCAGTCTTTAAAAAGCACCACCATCACTCCTTCCGAACAAAAAATCATCAATCAAACTATTCTTTATTTAGGCACTCAAGAAATCTTTCTCAATTATCGGCAAGAATTAGTTAGCAATTTAATCAAAGGTTATTGTCAATTAGCCAGCAAAAGCAAATTCACTAAATTAGCTCAGCAAACTACTCAATTTATGAATATTAGTAGTAAGTTAGCGGGGGCAATACTAGGAGGAGCAGTCGCCCAAGCTCCCCTCGATTCCTTAGGCACAATTATTAATCTGGCCCAAAACACTCTTCAAGAAAAAGATTTGAAGAAGTATCTCAAAAAATTGCAATCAATCTTTGCCCAAGACCAGCAATCACTTACTCTCTTTGATGAAAGTTATCGCTCACTAATTAACTCGATTCAATTTAATAATCAGAGTGAAATAGCTAAAGCAATTATTGATTCTCTCCAATTGGACCACACCCAGCTAATTCCTTTCACTAATAATCAAAATATTTATAAGTTAGGTGAAATCTGAGAAGCAAATCTCTCTAATCTTAGTTTGGAAGAATTAAAAATATTCTTAGAAAATCTAGATAAAAAACTACTTGAAAATCAAAAAGAATTTCAGTCACAACGCCAAGGATTAGCTCAGCAAGAATGATTTAAAATCATTGATCAAAAAACTGACTTATTGAAAGATCAAGAAGAAAATCAGTTAGAAAATCAAGTAATTCAATTGGATATCAAAAACAATTAGAATTTTTTTAATAATTGGATGAGTTCATAAAAACTAAAAACACAAATTTTACTCTATGAAAATTTCTGATCCCAAAGAGAATAAATTAACCGATGAACAACTAGCGAAATGGAGAATCTTTGAAGAGACTGGCATTTTAGATGGTTGAGATGGTGATTCAGTAAATATCAATGGGGAAAAGACAAATCCCAATGAAAGTGGTTTTTTTGCCACTATTATTGATGCTAAGAACTGAAATAGTTTTAATGGCAAGACACTTGTTTTCCGTAACTGTAAGAATTTAAAAAAGATTGAGGCTAATTGTTTAGGATTAACTGGATTGAGAATAGAAGGACAGTCTCGATTAGAATATTTATCAGCTTATAATAACGAATTAGGAGAATTAGATTTAGCTAGTTTAGATAATTTAAAATCATTAATAGTCAACGATAATAAATTACGGTCTCTGCAAATAAATGGTTGTGAAAGTTTAGATTTTTTAAGTTGTCGGAATAATCAACTAGTTGAATTAGATTTAGAAGATAATCACAAATTAACTTACTTAAATTGTAGTCAAAATAGAATTGAAGAGCTGGAAGTAAATCGTTTAAATAATTTAGAAACCTTCCATTGTTACCTTAATTGTCTATTAAGATTAAAATGCTCTAAGTTAACTAATTTAAAAGATTTAAATTGTCACGGAAATTGCCGTATTATTACTATCGGATGAGAAGAATGACTCTCAGAAGTAGAAATAGATGGTTGTGAAAATTTGGAAAGATTTGATGCAGCTGAAAATGGATTAATCAGTTTTAGATTAATTAATCATCCTAACTTAAAGGTTGTTTCTTTGAAAGAAAATCAAATTAATAAAGCAGAAATAGATAATTTGCCTAATCTCGAATTTTTAGATATTTCTCGACAAAAATCCACATCTACATCGGAAATAATCCCCACCAAACTTATTGTAGGTGAAAATATTGGCAATTTAAAAAAACTTTTCTATACCAAAGGAACTACTATTTGAAAAGCCAATCCAGAACTTCGTGAAGTAGTTAGAAAATATATTTTAAAACTTTTTCCCAAACTCAAAAAATTTGAATGCTCAAATGGTGAAACCGCTGATTTTGAGGAATTTCTTGATGCTTTAAGAGAAGAAGAAGAAAAAAAGAAACTAAAAAGAGCAAGACAAAAGAAGAAAAAGGGAAAATTAAATCCAGAGAATAACGAAGAAGAAGAAAACCAATCAGAACCCATCATCACTGACCCCTCTCAATTGAAAGATAAAAACGAATATCCAGACCTTTTAGCTGAGTATGGTGATAAATCAGAAATCACCATTACCGGACAAGAATTAACAGGAGCGATGATTATTGATGGTTACCAAGGTTATAAAATCAATGTTGGGAATAATGTTTTATCTTATCTAGTTGTGCGAAACTGCCCTAATCTCACCACTCTGCGTTATGCTCATAACAAAATGAAGCACGATGCTTGGTATGATAAAGACAAGTTTAATAATCCCAACTTAACCATTATCGACAATTATAATTGAGATGGTAAACTTATTTGAGATGAAAAAACAGAAGAGGCTTTTAAGGAAAGTAAATTAAAAGGTAAAGAGCGGTTAAATGAGAAGTTAAAAAAACCCAAACTCCCATCATCTCCTCCAATTATTAATGAACCCATCAACGCTCCTAAGCCAAACCCTACTGAATTGATAATTGGAATAGGAACTCTTTTTCTATTAAGTTTAGTCATTTTAATCTTATTGCTTAAAAAAATAAACAATAAATCTAATTAGTGAGTATTTTTACTTAAGAAATAGATATATCCTTTATTATTATTAATATTTTACAATATAGAAAGATTACAGCGAGCACATTACTAATCCTAGATAAAGAATTGAAAAGAACTATTAATTTATTTAGAAATTATTTAGAGAATGATGGTTTAAGTCGAGAAGATTTGGACAAAGTTTTGTCGAACTTGAGCGAAGAGCAAAAATATTTCATATATCTAAATGAAAGAAAACCCAAGCTCCTATTGTTATTTAGTTACAGTGGCTTACGACGGTAGTGATTTTGCTGGATGAGCAATTCAGCCGAATAAATTTACTGTTCAAGGCTGTATTAGAAAAATTTTAATTAAAATTTTTCAACAAAAAATTAACATTTTGGCTACTAGCCGTACCGATAAAGGAGTTCACGCTCTCGAACAAAAATTTACTTTCCGAATCAACTTATCATTTTCTGAGAAGAAATTATTTGACATAATAAAAAAAGCCTTGAGTGATTATCTTTTGGTCAAAAAAGTTCAGAAAATAGACAATAATTTTCATCCCATTCGCGATGTTGCTAATAAGGAGTATCGCTATTTTATTAACACTGGGAAAATAAATATTTTTCAGAGAAAATATCGTTGGGAATATAATTTGCCGTTAGAAATCAAAAAGTTAAATTCTCTACTCCAAATTTTTCAAGGTCAGCATAACTTTTTTAACTTTTCCTATTGTCGTTGACAAGACCGAGAAAAAGTAAATACTGAACGGGAAATCATTTCTTTAAAAACTCAAAAAAATGGAAGTATTGTCACCATTAGTATCATTGCGAAAGGTTTTTTGCGTTATCAAATACGAGCTATAATTGGTGAAGTTGTTAATTGTTATGAAAAAGAAAAAAATTCTGATTATTTAAAAGAAAAATTAACTAATTGCGATAAAAAGAATTACAAATATAAAAATATTGCTCCGGCTAGCGGTTTGTATTTGTGAAAAATTAGTTATAATCACTAAATAATTAAATAAATATTTAATAAAATATAAAGTATAGATAATAATTCTGCAAAATTAATCTAAATTTAATTTAAAATTTTTCCTCCAAAAACCAAATGAAAATCAAAAGAATTCAGAGCAAATTACTATTTCTAAAACAAAGATAGATAAGAGTCAAAAATTTGATTGAGGTAATCGTTATGTTTGTAATGTTTATATTCCTAGTTTAGAAAAATCAATTCCATATTACGGAATAAATCCTATTGAAACTCTCTGCGACGCGTCCGATTTTGTAAAAAATTATTTGAAAGGTCTTATTTTCGCAGGTTATGTTATTAGCGAAGTGGAAAACAAAGAGATTTGGAAATTGGAGAAAAAAGATCCAGTAGTTAATTTTCAGGAGAAGTTAGAAGAGATAAAAAATAACAAAAATATTTCTCGTGAGGAAAAAGAAAAAATACTAGGAATTATTAAGGAAAGTTTTGGCGGCGATTCATCACCAATAAGAGAACAAATAAACAAGTTGATTTAATATTCAAAAACAATTCATTGTCCGCCTGCAAACTTTTTGCTATAGATGATAGAAGAAAAGAGTTAGACAATTTATCATTTTTACCAAAAGCAATTGTTTAACTTATTTATATAAAATTAGTAATATATAATTTAGTTGATTAATTCTTTTAGCAGACATTGATAAATTTAATATAAAATAGAAATTATATACTTTTGAAAATTGAGTTGATTATTTTCTCCTTAATTTTGAGAGGTATATTTCTACTCTCTCTTTCTTTGAAAACTGAACGCAAATATAAGATTTTACCGAAATATAAGTTACTAAGAGTGTATGGTGGATGACTTGGGACTAAAAGACGAAGAAGGACGTGATATTCTGCGATAAGTTTCGGGGAGCTGAAAATAAGCTTTGATCCGGAAATTTCCGAATGGGGCAACCTTTTACCAGTAATGTGGTAAAATTTAAGTTTCATTAGATACTTAAAAGTGAACCTGGAGAACTGAAACATCTTAGTACCCAGAGGAAAAGAAAATAAATAATGATTCCCTTAGTAGTGGCGAGCGAAAAGGGAACAGCCCAAACCAATTGCATAAATTGGGGTTGTAGGAAAGTGCATTAAGAGTTACAAAGGTTATTGATAGAAGAAGTAGTTGGAAAGCTACGCCAAAGAAAGTGATAGCCTCGTATTCGAAATCAATAACTCTCTGCATTTCATCCTGAGTACCACGAGACACGTGAAATCTTGTGGGAATCCACGGGGACCACCCCGTAAGGCTAAATACTAATTAGTCACCGATAGTGAACTAGTACCGTGAGGGAAAGTTGAAAAGAACCTCGGAAGAGGAGTGAAATAGAACCTGAAACTATAACACTTACAAGAAGTCAAAGGGCGTTAAAGCCTAATGGCGTGCTTTTTGCAGAATGAGCCGGCGAGTTATTATTATTGGCAAGGTTAAGTCTCTTTGAGATGGAGCCGTAGCGAAAGCGAGTTTTAATAGAGCGTTAAGTCAATGATTATAGACCCGAAACTAGGTGAGCTAACCATGAGCAGGCTGAAGTGAGGATAAAACCTCATGGAGGGCCGAACCGGTGTTCGTTGAAATGACCTCGGATGACTTGTGGTTAGGGTTGAAATTACAAACGAACCTAGAGATAGCTGGTTCTCCCCGATATAGTTGTAGGACTAGCGCAAGAGTTAAAGACAGTGGGGGTAGAGCACTGAATAGAGAAGGGCCTTTAACCGGGTACCACCTCTAATTAAACTCCGAATACCATTGTTCCATTATCTTGTAGTCAGTCTGTGGGGGATAAGCTCCATGGACGTGAGGGAAACAGCCCAGATTATCAGCTAAGGTCCCTAAATAGTATTAAGTGTAGAAGGAAGTTGTAAGACTAAAACAGCTAGGAGGTTGGCTTAGAAGCAGCCATCCTTTAAAGAGTGCGTAACAGCTCACTAGTCTAGTCTTACAGCGCCGAGAATGTAAGGGGGCTCAAATACTATACCGAAGCTATAAACTAGTTGGTAATAAAAGAATTTTTAATAATTAAACTTGTTAATATTTTTCTGTTGCCAACTAGTGGTAGGGGAGCGTAGTAAATACGCTGAAGCTAAACCGTAAGGATTAGTGGAGTTATTACTAGTGAGAATGCCGGCGTGAGTAACGATAGAAGGTGAGAATCCTTCTGGCCGTATGACCAAGGTTTCCAGGGTGAAGGTCGTCTACCCTGGGTTAGTCGGGACCTAAGGCGAGGCCGAAAGGCGTAGTCGATGGACAACAGGTTAATATTCCTGTACTAACCATAATTACTGATGGAGTGACGGAGTCAGCTAAGATAAACCAGTTATTGATTCTGGTCTAAGCACAAAGAGGGTCTGGTAGGCAAATCCGCCAGACACAACCTTGAAGTGTGATGGGTAGAGCAATTGAATTATCTGAACGCTTTGCTTCCTAGAAAAGCTTCTAAAGATATAATTATGGTACCCGTACCAAGAACGAACACACGTGGTTGGGGAGAATATCCTCAGGCCAGCGAGACAACTATAGCTAAGGAACTCGGCAAATTAGCCCCGTAAGTTCGCGAGAAGGGGTGCCTAGGGTGAAACCTAGGCCGCAGTGAAGAGACACCGGCAACTGTTTATCAAAAACACAGCTCTCTGCTAAGGCGTAAGCCGATGTATAGGGGGCGACGCCTGCCCAGTGCTCCAAGGTTAAGAGGGGGGGTTAGCTAGTAGTAATACTAGTGAAGCTCTGAATTGAAGCCCGAGTGAACGGCGGCCGTAACTATGACGGTCCAAAGGTAGCGAAACTCCTTGTCAGGTAAGTTCTGACCCGCATGAAAGGCGTAATGACTGGTGTACTGTCTCAGCTATAGACTCGGTGAAATCTTAGTACCGGTGAAGATGCCGGTTACCCGCAACTAGACGGAAAGACCCCGTGGAGCTTTACTGCAACTTGATATTGGGTTTTTCTCTCGTTTGTACAGGATAGGTGGGAGACTGTGATGCTAGGACGCTAGTTCTAGCGGAGTCGTTGGTGGGATACCACCCTAACGAGCGGGAAATTCTAACTTATTGGTTTACAGCCAAAAGGACAGTGTTTGGTGGGTAGTTTGACTGGGGCGGTCGCCTCCTAAAAAGTAACGGAGGTGTTCATAAGGTATCCTCAATAGGTATAGAAATCCTATGTAGAGCGTAAAGGTATAAGGATGCTTAACTGTGAGACAGACAAGTCGAACAGATACGAAAGTAGGACTTAATGATCCGGCGGTTACCTAGTGGTAGGGCCGTCGCTAAACGGATAAAAGTTACCCCGGGGATAACAGGCTAATACTTCCCAAGAGACCACATCGACGGAAGTGTTTGGCACCTCGATGTCGACTCATCGCATCCTGGTGGTGAAGAAGCTACCAAGGGTTGGGCTGTTCGCCCATTAAAGCGGTACGTGAGTTGGGTTTAGAACGTCGTGAGACAGTTTGGTCCCTATCTGTTGTGGGCGTAGGAAATTTGCGAAGAGCTGCTCTTAGTACGAGAGGACCAGAGTGGACTGACCAATGGTGCACCAGTTGTCACGTCAGTGGCACGGCTGGATAGCTACGTCAGGACTAGATAAGCACTGAAAGCATATAAGTGCGAAGCTAACTTCAAGATAAGATTTCCCATCCCGAGAGGGAGTAAGATACCTTCAATACCAGGAGGTTGATAGGTGAAGAATGTAAGTGCAGTAATGTATTTAGTTAATTCATACTAATTTATCGAGGACTTATTTTTGGTATTTTCTAATTTGCGTTCGGTTTTGAGAGAATTTTTATTATGTACTGGTGACGATAATGAAGTGGTAATACCTGTTCCCATTCCGAATACAGAAGTCAAGCACTTTTATGGCGAAGATACTTTTAACGGGGAAAATAGCTTATTGCCAGTACTAATAAATCTCTCATTATTTTTTATCTTTTTATTTTTTCTAAATTAATTTTGGAGAATTTAAAAAAATAAGTAATAATTTTGATTTTTTTAGAAATGTTTCTTTTGATGCTTTCTTAAAAATGAGTAAAATAATTCTTTTAAATGGACCTTCTTCGGCAGGAAAAAGTTCTATGGTTAAAGTTATTCAAAGATTGAGTGATGAACCTTGATTATCACTTGGAGTCGATTCATCTCACGAAGGAATTAATTTCGTTCCTAGAATTGATGATGATGTTTATTCAATTATGAAAGTTGAGTCTGACGAATATGTAGAAAAATTTCTAAATATTTAGTTGATGATGATCATAACATTATTCTTGACGAAGTTATTTGAAATCAAGAAGATTTAAAAATAATATATTTCTTTGTTTGAAAAACATCTTCTTTGTTATGCAACAATAGAATGCGATATGAAAACGATTGAAGAGAGGAAAATAATTAGAGGCGATAGAAGTATTATTTTAACAAGAGAACAAATGCCAAAAATAAAAAAAATAAATAGTTATCGGAAAGAAGATTTAAAGGTTAACATTTCTAATAAAAGTCCTTTTGAAAAGGCAAAATTAATTCTTGTTTTTTTTGATAAAAAAGTTTAAAAAGAAAATATTTACTTAAAAATTAATTAAATTAAAATGCCCATGTGGCTCAATGGACAGAGCAAATGCCTTCTAAGCATTAGGTTGGGAGTTCGATTCTCTCCATGGGCGCCAAATTATTGATTATATTCGAAAATAAAAAAACAAGTTTAATTAAATTATGACTGAATTACCTATTTTATTACTAGATAACTTTTTCTTATTTCCTAATTGTGATAATTATCTTTCGCTTGAGAACGATAATTATTGAAAAAAGGTAATTTTGCAAGCTTGGAAAAATTGTAATGGCAGTGTCTTGATTATTCCCGATGAAGAAAATTTTTCGGATAATTCCATTGGCACTTTAGCTAAAATTAATCTTGATATTCCAGATAAAAGTGACGCAGAATTAGTTATTAATTCTCTTGCAGGAATTCAATTACAAGGTTTAGAAAGAATCAAGGTTATTAACTTAAAAAAAAGAGAAGATTTTTGATACGCAAATTATCAAATTTTACTCGAAAAAAAATTTGACGAAAAAGAATTAAACGAATTAACTGAAAAATTCGTTCGTTATCTTCCTGATATTCTTGAGAAGTCTAAGTTTAGTTCAGTTGGTAAGTTTCCTTATATGACTATGATGAAGGGAAATATTAGCAGCATTATTGATTTCATTGTTCAAAATAGCAAGGAGGTTGATAATCGAATAAAGTGAAAATTTTTATCTACGCCTAATTTAGACGAGAGACTAACAATTTTAATTGGCTTGCCTAATCGTCAAAAAATTGATAAAGAGCTTGACGAAGAAGCTCAAAGAAAAATAAAAAAAGAACAAGAGGAGTATTATTTACAAAAAAAATCAGAAGCTATTAGAAAAAAATTAAAAGAATCTCGTGGTCATAATAACAGTGAGATGAACAAATATATAAAAAGGCTAGAAAAGGAGTCTTTTCCGGAATATGTAAGAAGTATTGTTAAGGAAGAAATAGAAAGGTACGAGTCAATGTCAATTAATTATGGTGAGTCTAATATTATTAAGCAGTATATAGATTGGTTGATGAATTTGCCTTGGTACCAAAAAACTAAAGAAATCAAAAATTTAGAATTTGCTCGACAAAAACTTGATGAAAAACATTATGGTTTATTTGAAATAAAAGAAAGAATTATTGAATACTTAGCCGCTCAACAAAGAGCCGAAAAAACCTTAGGACAAGTAATTTGCTTAGTGGGTCCGCCCGGAGTGGGAAAAACTTCCTTAGCTTATTCTATCGCTGAGGCAACAGGGCGAAAATTTGTTAGTGTTTCGATGGGAGGAATCCGTGATGTTTCGGAAATACAAGGTCATCGTCGCACTTATATTGGAGCTATGCCGGGTCGTATTATTCAAGCTATGAAAAAAGTCCAAGTGATTAATCCTTGCTTTTTAATTGATGAAGTTGATAAAATTTCCTCTGATTATCGAGGTGATCCAGTTTATGCTTTATTGGAAATGTTTGACCCAAATCAAAATAAAAAATTCATTGATAACTATCTAGGAGAAGAAGTTCCTTATAATCTTTCCGAAACAATGTTCATTTGTACAGCCAATGATGAAAGAGACTTACCTTTGCCGCTGTTAGATAGAATGGAAATAATTCGCCTTTCTTCTTACACTGAATCGGAAAAGTTTCATATCGCCAAGAATTATTTGATTCCAGAAAGCTTAAAAAAATATAACCTAAATTCCAAAGAAATAAGTTTTGAAGATGAAGCCATTAACGAAATAATCAAGCATTACACTCGTGAAGCGGGCGTTCGAGAATTAAATAGAAAAATTCAAAAAATAGTTCACAAATTTATAGTTCAACTTTTGCAAAACAAGAAGAAAAAAATATCAATCACTCCAAAATCTTTAATTGATTATTTAAAGAAAAAAGATTACGAATTCACTTCTAAACAAAAAAAGTCACAAACAGGGGTAGTTACTGGCTTGGCTTGAACTGGATACGGAGGAGATATCTTACCGATTGAGGTAAATTTAGTAGCTGGAAAGGGTGAACTAGGAAGATTGACTGGTAGTTTAGGAGAGGTTATGAAAGAGTCTGCCGAAGTAGCTTTTAGTTACGTTCAATCCTATTTAGAAAAAAATAAAAAAATTTTTAAAAAAGAACTCGATTTACTGAAAAAAAGAGATATTAATGTTCATGCTCCAGAAGGGGCGGTAAAAAAAGATGGACCGAGTGCCGGAATTGCTTTAACTACTGCTATTCTTTCGGCTTTAACTAATCAAGAGATTCCTGCTGATATTGGTATGACAGGAGAAATCACTTCCAAAGGAAAAGTGCTCGGAATTGGCGGATTAAAAGAAAAAGCAATCGCCGCTCATCGAAGTGAGCTTAAAACCATTATAATCCCTAAAGCGAACGAAAAAGACATCGAAGATATTCCGTTGGAAATTCATGAAAAATTGGAAATTGTTCTAGTTGAGGAGTATGAAGAAGTCTGAGAAAGAATTTTTGCAAAAAAAAACAGAAAAAATGTTCTTCCAATCAGAAAAAGACAAATTATTAAAGCACAAGTTAATTCTTAGGAGATTCAATAAACAATAAATAAATTCTCTTGTTAACTTATGTGAGAAATTTTAAATTTGTATCCGATATCAAACAAGTAATTTAATGCTTATAGTAAATAAACACCTTGTTAAAATTTAAGCAATTATGAATAATTACCAAAAAAGTAAACTTTATTATGAACTTAATGAATTAGAACCAATAATTTCCTTTAAAGCGATGTACTATCACTATAGCATCCTTCATAAAAATTATGAAATTAAACTTAATGAATTATTGAAAGACACTGATTTGTTTGATAAATTTCCTTCTTTAGAACAACTAATGAAAAATTTGGACAATTTACCAATTGAATTGAAGGAAGATATTCGGTTTTTTGGAGGAGGATTGATTAATCACAATTTTTTTTTTACTCACCTTACTAAATTTAAATCTGAAAATAAACCTGAGATTAAAATAAATCTGACCTTATTAAAACTTATTCAAGACAAATTTTTTAGTCTTGATAGATTAAAAAAAGAATTAGTAATTAGTTCTTTGAAAGTTAAGGGCAGTGGTTGAACTTGATTAGTTTTAGACACAAACAGCAAATTGAAAATTGTCAATACTGCTAATCAAGATAATCCTTGATCTTTAAATTTGCGTCCGTTAATTGCTATTGATGTATGAGAGCACGCTTATTATCTTGACTACGGATCTAACCGTGAAGAATACGTAAAGAAATTAGTTAATAATTTATTAAACTGAGATTATATAAATTTACTCTATCTTGATTACATTTCGTTTTCTTCTAACGATTAATTTCTTTTTTTCCACTTCCTGGAAAGTACTCTCGATGTCCGAAAAACTTTACTCTAATAATGCTTATTGCAAACCTTACCAATCCTCCTAAAGTAGAAAATAAATAACTTCCTTTACTATTCATTCCCGCCATTCACATTGCAAACAATAAAAGAAGAGCAATAAAAATGTTGATTATGAAGTTTTTGACAATATAATCCTTTAATTCTTGCTTACTCAGCAGATGACCGCGACGTAAAAATTCCGAACCAATATTAGAAAGAAATAAAGAGAAAAAAAAAGGAAATATTCAGAATCAACTAAAATTTGATCCCATTTGAAATCAACTGCTAGTTCGGTCAAAATGAGCCGGATGAATAAACGCACAAATGTTGAAAAGAATCATCATAAAACCGTTAAAAAACATGTATTTGACCAAATGAGAAGTTTCTTGGCTTAATTTTTCTCTTTCTTCCATGTTTAATTCAGAATCTTCTTTAATTCTATCCATACTTTCTCAAACAAGTATTGTTTCTGAATAACACATTAGAATTAAAAGTGATTCTATTACTAATGATTTGAACAATATTTCCAAAAATATAGATAAACCTAATATTTTACTGACTTTATTAAGTGGTGAAATTAAGAAAAACTTGAGAGGATCATACGCTGCCT
Source organism: Mycoplasmataceae bacterium (assembly GCA_031674855.1). Classification (GTDB taxonomy): domain Bacteria; phylum Bacillota_I; class Bacilli_A; order Mycoplasmatales; family CGIF01; genus CGIF01. Next base: position 535,811 of record CP125275.1, on the reverse strand, counting down.
TTTGTCATGTACTTCTATTATCATCTAGTTCTGTAATAATTAACTCGTTTTCTTTTAACTGCGTTTTAATATTTTCAACAGTTTGATTTTTGGCATTTGTTAAATTTTTTTGGTATTCTTCTTTTTTCTTTTCTAATTCTCCCTTTTCGCTTTGGCTAATATTTTCTTTTTTTTCTAGTACTTTAATTTCCTTATCCAATTTTTGTAGATTAGGTAATTTTTCATTTTTTCAAATACGGATTGATTCATTTTTACTTAATCCTTTTTTCCTCTCAATTTGTTGCAAAATATCTTCTTCTATCTCTGTGATATATTTTTTTGTTTGCTTATCGCCTAATAATCCTTTACTGTTGTAATGATCAGTTTTTTCATCATGTTTAGTGATTTTTTCATCTTTAATTGCTTCAAAGTAGTTAGTGTTTTTGGCATAAGTGGTAAATCAAAGTATCCAATGAAGGAAAATAAAAAGAAATATTATTCTTAAGGTATTTCTTAGTAAGTTTCAAAATTTATTTTTCATAAGTTTTATTATTTTTCATAAGTTTTATTATTTTTTTAGTTTCAAAAGTTGAATTTTCCTTTATCCTTGCATATCCATAGTCTAATAACTTGTAAAGATTTTTTTGGTTGGTTTGGAAGTCATTTTCTAAATAAGAATAACGGACGATAATAACAAAACTAAAGTGGTTATGATTTTCCTTTGTTTGGCAACTATCCTGATTTTTTTTAAGAAACTTTATCAGCATGTCGCGAATTTGTCTTTTGTAATGATTTCGGTCAACTGCTTTTTTGATTATTTTTTTTGGTGTACTAATACCAAATTGACAATTTTCAATTTTGTTAGCAAATAAAAAAGCAACGAAACTATCGTTAACTAACTTTTGTCCATCGGTGATTATTTCTTGAAACTGTCAGTTTTTTCTTAGACGATAAGGTCTTCACAAAGTCATTGATTGATATATTAAAATTATTTTATGAAAGGAACTTGGCAACCTAAAAACAAAAAAAGGTTAAGAAAGCACGGATTTTTGGCTCGTATGAAAAAAAGTTACTCAGTGATTACTAGTCGTCGAGCTAAAGGTCGTTGAAAATTAACTGTTTAGAAAATTTATAAATATATAATATAAAGCTATAATGTCTTCTAGAAGAGGTATGGGTACAATAAAAAAAACAAGTAGTAATAAAATAGAAAGTAGAGAAATTAAAGAAAAAATGAACAAGAAAGAAATAAAAAGGATAGATGAAAAGTTATTCAAGAGAATAACCGATAAATTTAAAGAGTATTGAAAAATCCTTTCTTTGTTAATTTTCGCTTACATCGTGCTTTATCTAGTATGAGTTTTTGCTGCTGCAGAAATGCTTAAGCATCTCAACTCTAGTTGAACTATGACTAATGGTTATTTGGCTATTGTTGTAATTATAACTCAAGGCATTTTCTTTTGTTTGGATGGTTGAGTTACTTCTTTGCTAAAAGCTCCTTTTAATCAAATGTGTTATGCAATTAACAAAGCCGAAGGAATAGACGATAAACAAAAGGATTACATAATAACAAAGTTGACTGAATCGAATGAGCATTGTAAAGAAACTTTGAAAAAATTTGGCATAATGGCTGTCAGTGGTGAACTGGCAAGAGTTTTCATTCGAGCTCAAAGTTTAGCGGATAATGATAAACTTGGCAAATATGCTGCTTTTTTTCATATAAGTTATCTTATTCCTCTAACTTTTGCAGCATTAGCTCTTATTTCTATTAATCGCGAATTAAACAAAATTAAGAAAACTTTAAATTCTTCTGATGCAAAAAAATCCTAATTTAATTAGGAGTAGATTTGCCCCCAGTCCTACTGGCGAATTACATATTGGTGGAGCTCGCACTGCACTTTTTAATTATCTTTTTGCTAAAAAAAATCAAGGTCAATTTATTCTTCGTATTGAAGACACTGATACTAAAAGAAATGAAGAGAGTTTTATTAATAATCTTTACCAAGATTTGTTATGATTGGGATTAAAACCTGATGAAACAATTTTTCATCCCGGCGATTATGGTCCTTATCGACAAACAGAAAGGTTAGACATTTATAGGAATCATATTGATAAATTGATTGCAGAAAAAAAATTTTATTATTGTTTTTGTTCTCCGGAAGAATTAGCTCAGGAAAAAGATGATTATATAAAGAAAAATCAAAGGAAAAATTATCAATATTCGCGAAAATGTTTAAAATTGTCTGAAAGTGAAATTTCTTCTTTATTAGCAAAAAATATTCCTTACGTTTTACGTTTAAAAGTTCCCCATGATAGGGGTTTTATTTTTCAAGATTTAGTTAGAGGGGAAGTAATTTTTCAAGGTCGAGATATTGAAGATTTTGTGCTTTTTCGGCAAAATGGCATCCCTAACTATAATTTCGCTTGTGTAATTGATGACAATTTAATGAAAATTAGTCATGTTTTGCGTGGTGAGGAGCATTTATCCAATACTGGCAAGCAATTAGCTTTATATGAAGTTTTGGGCTGAAAACCACCTCTTTTTGGACATATTTCACTAATACTTAACAAAGAAAAGAAAAAACTTTCTAAACGAGATAAAGAAACTAGTCAATGACAATTAATTAACCAATTACGAATCAAAGGCTATTTGCCGCAAGCAATAGTTAATTATCTATTATTTTTAGGTTGACATCCGGGAACTACTCAGGAAATTTTTTCTTTAACTGAGGCGATTGAAAACTTTAAATTAGAAGGATTGAATCCTCGGGGCGCAGTATATGATTTAGAAAAGTTAAATTGATATAGTAATTATTATATTCAAAATTTAGATTTGAAAAATTTCGGTGAAATTTCCTGAAAATTACTAGCAAAAGAGTATAAATTACCAATCGAGAAGAAAGAATTAACTACTCAAGTTGCTTTTTTATTCCGTCCTCAATTAAATTATTTTCAAGAATTAGTTGAATTAACCTCCTTTTTTTTCCAAAGGCCTAATAAGGAAATTGAAATAAAAGAAAATGAACTCTTGTGAATTGAAGAATTAACTAAGGAACTCGATAATTTGATTAAATGAGAAGTAGAAGGAATTAAGTCAATTCTCAAATCATTTTGTTCGAATAATCAAGCACCTAAAAAAGACTTTTATTCGTTAGTTAGGAAAATATTAACCGGTAAAGAAAAAGGACCTGAATTACCTCAAGTTATTTATTTACTAAATAAAAATGAAATAGCAGAAAGATATAAAGTTATATTAAGAAGAAAGATATAAAGTTATAAACAATCGGGCTATGAACAATCAAATGGAAGTTCAAAAAATCAAGGTAAATAACGGTCAGAAGTTAATTGCCGAAGCCCAAAAGTGAAAAAGCTCAGGCGGGGAATGAAAATTGTTGGAGGATTATTTTCAAATGCCAAGCAAAGATAATGAAACAAGTGAGTATGCAAAGTGGGGAATAATAATTAGTAATGGACGACAGAGGATAGAACTATATTCACAAAATAATAGACAGAACAACTGTCAAGAAGACTCAATTGTTAATGCTTTAGAAAAAAATAGTTCGGTTAAAGAGTTAAAAAAAATCTTTCCTGAAATTTCTCAAACTTATTTCAGTAAAACACACTTTTTCCCTCACAAAGAAACAATAGTTGAAAATCAAGGTAAATTTTTAACTTCAAGAAAATTAAATGCTTGAAGTGTGGCCGATGTTCTTAAAATAATTACCGAATTTTACAAAGAAAACAAGAATGAAATACAAAATTCAATTACTTCTTTAGGAATTGAAAACAGTCTTAAATGGTGAATAAAATTTGGTAATAATGAAGATACTATTTTTTTTTTTGATTAGGCAAGAGAAATAAGGAAAATATGGATAAAGATGGTGGTGGCGAACTTCAAATTTCTATCAATCGGAAAGATTTAGAGGGATATGTCACTGGTGGGGATGGTGAGCCATTAACCTTATGAAAAGATTTAAATAGTCAGCAACTTGCTAATGAATTATTAACCATGAGAATAGAGCTTTTTGATATTTACTTAAAAGCGGAGGAAAGGGAGTTATTTATGCTTGTGAAGATTATCAAGTAGGTTTTGGTTTTACCAATTTAACACCTGACTCTGATTTAGAATTGTTAAATAGAAAAATGTTTCCTAAGAAAAAAGATAAAACTAACTCTACTTTTGATTTTTCTTTATCTGATAGTAAAATTGTTCGTTTTTGTTTGTCTATTATTATTGTATTTATTTTGGGAGGAGTGACTGTCTATCTTTTAATTCGGAAAAGGAAAAATAAAAAATAATAATATATATGGAGATTACTACTCGAAAAGAAAATATCCAATTACAAAATACTACTATTCCTTCACTTCAAAAGATTACTCGTTCCTGATACTTTTTAGATTTAAAAGGCAAAACTGGAGGAAGAATTGGTCCAAAAGTAGCAGAAATATTACGCGGAAAAGGAAAATTGAATTTTTTGCCTAATTTGGATTTAGGCGACCATGTAGTTTTAGTAAATGCTAAACACATTAAATTTACTGGTAATAACAAAATGGATAATGAGTTCTACTATGATCATTCTGGATATCCAGGCGGATTAAGAAAAAGAAGTACTAGTTTAATGTTAGAAAAATATCCTCGTGAATTAATTTTCCGAATTATTAAGGGAATGATGCCTCATAATAAATTGTCGAATAAACAATTAAAGAGATTGTTTATCTATCCTACTAGTTCACATAATCACAAAGCTCAAGAAAAAAATTTTATTAAAATAGATATCAATGAATAATAATTATTATATTGGAGTAGGGCGACGTAAAGAAGCAACAGCTCGAGTTTATTTGAAAAAGGGGCAAGGTCAAGCTAAAATAAGAACTAAAGATGGCAAAGAAAAAGATTTGAAAGAATACTTTTACATGGAACCATCTCTTTGCGAGGATATTTATCAACCTTTAAAGCTTTTTAGTAAAGAAAATGAATATGATTTATTAGTTAGAGCAGACGGCAGCGGTTTTCATAGTCAAGCAGAAGCAATTAGGTTAGGAGTAGCACGCGCTTTATTAAAAATTTCCCCTGATTACCGAACAACTTTAAAAAATTTTTCACTATTAACTCGTGATGCTCGTAGAGTAGAAAGAAAAAAATTCGGTCTTAAAAAGTCCCGCAAGGCAACGCAATTTTCTAAACGATAGGTGACTTAAATATCTTTTGAATATTAAAATTAGTAGTATCTCTGATGATTTTCAAGGCAATATAGAATATACTTCTGATTTAAAAATCCTTCTTATTTTTCCTTTTCTAATTAATCCAATTGAAGAGAGTAAAAAAACAGAATATCGAAAGTTAAAAATTAAAACTAACCAAAAAGAAAGTGAATTTTTTCGTGGCATTAATGGCAAAGGAGGAATAGGTAATAAATTTACTCCTCTCGAAAATTATTGAAATTTGTGTGTTCCCAATGATAAAAAAGGATTTTCTATGATAGGATGCAATGATGAACTTACTTTGGAAGATAAAGAAAAGAAGGTTTATTTAGAAATTTATCATTTTCCTCACGCTTTTATCTCTGTAAAAATTCAGTCAATTTCTCTCGTGATTGAGGATTCAAAAAATCCATCCATAAACATAAAAGTTGAAGAATTTGAAACGAAAGAAGGTAAAAAATTTACTACTTCGGAATATCAATCTTTAATTCGAAAAATTGTCAAGGATAAAAGAATTAAAGTTTAATTTTCATTCAAATAACAACACTTATTTTAAAAAAAATTTTGAAAAAAATATCTTTGTCATTCACGAAAATAGTTTGCAACAAGAAATGATAGTCAGTCGAAACACAAATAATTTTGATTCTTTTTTTAGTTCGAAATCATTTTTTATTCTATTAGGAACTTTTTTGATTTTGATTCTCTTTTCAGTTTTCCGATTAATTAAAATTAGAAAAATTTCTAAAAAATAATTATGGCAGGTCATTCTCATTCTGCAAATATTAAACATCGTAAAGATAGGCAAGATAATGCTCGCAGTAAGCTTTTTTTGAAAATAAGGAGAGAAATTGAATTAATTCTTCGAGAAGAGCGAGAAATTAACGAAAAATCTTTAATTCTTGCACGCGAAAATAGTTTTCCTAAGGATAAAATTTATCAAATTTGGGAAAAAATTAGGAATGAGGGCAAGGACGATAATTCTTCACAAGCTCTTTATCAAGCTCCTCATGGTATTTTTATCTACTTAGAAGATAGTAAAAATATTACTAATGAAATGACTAAAAAATTAAATTTAGTTCAACTGCCTTTATTTTCTTTATCTAATTATTTTCAATTATTGCATATTTTAAAAGTAAATTCAAAAGAAAAAAAAAATAATTTAGAAGAGTACTTGCTTAATAATTTGCCAGATAGAATTTGAGAGAGGGTAGATTATGATGAAAAAAAAAGTGAATTAATTTTTTCTGAGAAAGAGGAAATAACTGAAATAAAAAAATTCATAAAAGAGAGCGATTTAGATTTAGTTATAGAAGATGAGAGGAGTTTTTGAAAAGCTATAATTCCTTGTCAATTGTTAGATAAAGAGCAAAAAGATTATTATCAAGAACTAGAAAGGGAAATATTCGGCAGTAACTTTTATACCAATGTTTAAAAACTTAAATATTTAAAATAATAAGTTCCTAGTAAAGAAAACCTTATAGCGATGTAAAACTGTGCTAAAAAAAGATATTATTTGATTTATATTGTCATTAATGTTTGGCTCTTTTTGGGGTTTGTTAGGAGTTTTTTATCTTTATTTGAAAAAAAAAGTACCTAAATGATATTTTATTTCATCAGTCTTGTTGATAATTAGTGGTTTTTTATTTTGCTTATCTTATCCAGGGATGAGTATATAGATTCATTAAAATCTTAGTGTAAAGTGTTATGTAATTGCCTTATTTAATAATTATTGCACAGATTGTAAAAAGTCAGAAAGTTTTTTAGTTTTGATAAAGTTCTAAAAGAAAAATTTTTTTCTGACTTCAAAATAACCAAATTCAGTCAAGACTCACTTCCTTTATTCCATAGATAAAAGAGGGATTATTATTAACTTTTTTGGAAGGAGAAAGAGAGATTTATTCGACATTATTGTTGGTCACAAAATTTACCAATTACTGTTAGCGAATGAAAAAAAGCAAAGTAAGTAAAAAATCTTATAAATTATTTTGCCTTAAAAGAAAAAAAATCATTACTTTGGTAATGAAGAGGAAAATAAACTTTTTAAAACAAAGAAATTTGGTATTAACGTCTGTTATTTTTATTCTTAAAAATCAAGCAAATAATTAATCCAACAGAAAAAATACTAACAATCATCAAAACTGACTTTCAAACATTTTTATTATTGACCTGAACATTAATCTGTTTACTTAATTTTTCTAATTTCTTTTTTTTATCAGCTAAATCTTGCTCCTCTTGGGGAGTGCGATTAGATTTGTTTTCTAACTCTGTAATTTGTCGTTGAAGTTGGTTTTTTTGTTGCTGATTTTTACTCTCTTCTTTTAGTCTGTTTAAATTACTTTCTGTTTCCCTAATTTGATTTTCTAATTCTTTCTTCTTGGAAGAATTTTCGGGTTTCTGAATTTGACTTCTCAATTCATCTAATCTAGTTTGTTCAGATTTTATTTTTCGATATTTATCTTTATTCTCTGAACAACCTCCACAAAATTCTTCAATCGGTCCTTCATTGAAACTAATTTGAGTTCAAGAATTATTTTTCCTTTCATCGTAAGTTATTCCGCAAACCGAACATTTTGAATTATTATCAAATTTAATAAGGTTATTAAGTTGATCATTTTTTGATCTTTGTTGTTTTTTTTGTTCCTCAGCAGACTTATGAAATTCAAGAGAGCAAAAATTTCACGATCTTCCTTGTGAACGAGCAGTGTAATTTCATTTTGTACGATCAATTTTTTCATTGCAAAAACAACAATTACCTTGATTGCGATATTTATATTCTGAATTCCTAAATTCGAAATCTTCTCCTCATTTTTTTCTTAATCTTTCCATTTCTTCATTAGGAATTTTTCCTAACTCTAATTTGTCAAGATGATTAATTCGTCCTCCTTCTCATTTTCAGTAGTTTCCATCAGTTTTTCTTATCCTCTTGATGAGAAAATTCAACACCTTCTATTATAATGTCGCCAAAAATCGAATGACAAATCTCCTTTTTCAACTCTGGCGAAATAATAGTGTAAACTTTTCTTTGTTCGAAAATTTCCCCACAATTAACATTTCCATTCTCATAGCCAACAAATGTATAATCGCTGGGAGTTATGTATTTTTCTATAATATTTAATAACTCTTGTTTTTTATCCATGAATTTTATTTTTAATTTATTTTTAATTTATTAAGATAATTATTAATAATTAAAACAATTTCTTTTATGGGATAGTCAGAAAATTCTTTTTTTATTTGTCCCAAGAGATAGTTTTGAACTCGTTGACGGTCAGTGTTAAGTTTATTAGTTAATTCATTATTTCATAAACTTTTTAATTTTTCTTCCACCACCTCTTCATTAACAATTGTTTTTTTTTCATATTTTTTTATCAAAGAAGAAAAATTATTTTTAGTTGTCAAAAGAAAATTTATAATTTCTTTTATTTCTTCATTGCCTATTTTTTTTTCTTTTCAGTAAACAAAAAGCTCATTGTAAGATTTTCATTTCTTGACAAACAAATCAATATCGTTTCCTGAACCAAAATGAGCTGAAAGATAATTAAGATAGAAAGTATTTCAACCTTTAATATCCTGTGAAATCAAGACTTTTTTTTTTGATAGAAAATTCAATATTCTTAACAAAGATGGATTATTAACAATCTTATTAGCATTATCAATATCTAACTTCTTTAATTCTTCCCAATATATTCAAGGTAATTTAGGGAGTTTTTTTTTAATCTGATTAATTTCTGTTTTTTTTAATTTGATTGGCGGAATATTAACTTCGGGTAAATAATAGTAATTAGTTTTCTCACGATGAATAACAGTAATCTGCTTTTCTTCATCAAATCCAAGAGTTTGACTAGTAGGCGGTTTTTCATTTTGCAAAAATAAAGTTCTATGCTTATTAATTTCGTAATTTAAGGATTTTTCAATATTCATCAAAGAGTTAAGATTTTTTATTTCATAACGCGGAGTAGAATAATTGTCTCCAAAGCGTAAAGAAAAATTCAAGTCCACTCTTAGTTGACCTTGTTCCATCTTGGCTTCAGAAATATCTAAATAACGACAAAGATTTTGTAATTGTTTAATAAAAATTAAAACTGTTTCTATTTTCTGAAAAACTGGCTCAGTAACTAATTCAATCAAAGGATTTCCAGCTCGATTAAAGTCCAATCTAACCCCTTCATTTGAATAAGAACTTTTGGCAGTATCTTCTTCTATTTGCAAATTTCTTATCGCTATTTTTTTAATTTTATTTTCTTCAACAATTGGAAGCCGACCATTGATGGCAAAGGGAAATTGTTGTTGGGTAATTTGATAACCTTTCGGTAAATCAAAATAGTTATAAATCTTGCGATCAAAGGTAAGAATAGGGTTAATTTCCATTTCCAAAGCAGAAGCTAACTTCAGACCTAAATTAACAACTTCAGGATTAATTATAGGCAAAGCACCTAAATAACCTAACTCTCAAGCTCCTACTTTACTATTAGGAGAAACATTGCCTCTGTAAACATTTTCTCAATTGAAGATTTTTTTTTGACTATTGACAGTGATATGGATCTCCAAACCCAGCAGAATTTTGGGCTCTTGCTCTAAATTATTCATTAATTTAATTTTTTAAATCTGCATTTATACAAAAGCAAATTTTACTTACTTAAAAGTTTTTGCAACGATTTATAATGAATATCAATTTTGCTTAAATCGGGCAAATTATCATTAATTTCTTTAATTTTTCAAAAAATACCTTGGATGAAACCGGAAATCATGTACGCTTGGACAAATCCTTTCATCTCCCAATTATTACCTTTTTGAAAACTATAAATAAAACAAAAAAGGATTGATAGTCCAGGGATAATCAAATTAGGTAAATAAGAGAAAGTTTTTTTTCACAACAGAAGACGATTTTTATGAAAGTTAGAAACAATTATATTTTCAATCTCTCGAGGATCACTTTGATTCGCTAAATAACTTTCTAAATCATTATTTTCTTGTTGACGAAAATGATTTAATTCTAGATTTATTTTTCTTTGAATATGATAAAAAACAAAACTAAGCAAAGCTATTATTAAAGAAGTAAATATGATGAAATAAACAGAAAATCTATCTGGTTTAAAATTGGTCAAAAAAACTAAAGTGAAAACAATATTAACAACAGCCGAGAAAATTTTCTGAGGAGTCAAAATAAAAAGCGGAATAAATAATTCCACCTCATTGAGAAAATTACTCCTTATTTCTTGATTATTAGATAAAGATTTTTGGGAACTTTTTTTTATTATTAACTTTCGGCACAAAAAACGACTCAATTCCAAAATATAATTTTTGTAATATTCGCAAATTAAACTAGTTATTATAAAACCTATAAAAAAACAAAAAAAGCAATATCAAATTAATTGAACTAGAGAATCAATAGAAATTGATTTAAAAAAAGTAAAATAAGGAAATTTAGCGCCTTCAAAACCTCAAATTTTTAGACCACAAATAGCTTGATAATAGAAAAAGGAAGAAAGGAAGGTAAAAAGATATCAAATAATTATTTTTGAGCAGAATTTTTTTGATAATCATCAATAAAGAGAAAAGTTCTTTTTCTTATGCATAAGGTATTTTTATAATCAGTTCTTTATTTTATAAACTTTTTCTCAACAACAAAAGACCAATTACAACAAACCATCACTGATTCAGAAAACAAACCTAATAAACCGAAGCAGAAGAAGCAGATTTAAAAACTAAAAAGAGGAATTAGAGCGGTTAAACAACCAGACTGCTAATACTCAAAATGATAAGAAAGTTAACTGATTAAAACCTACTCTAATTATTGGCGGAATTGTTTTAACTTGTTTTATTATTTATCTAATATCTAAGAAAAAAAGAGAAAAATTATTTTAAAAAACAATGACAGAAAATTGAGAAAAAATTCATCCTAAATTTAAAGATCCTTACTACAAAGAGAAATGACAAAAAGAAGGTTTTAATTGACAAGAAACCAAAGAATGAATAAACGCTGGGATAGATGTTTCAGACTACTATAAAGCTTCCTACTGAGAAAAAGATGGATTTAATCCAATTGAAGCGAAAAAGTGAATAGATGTTGGACTTAATAATCAAAATACTATTTTTATTCATTATTTAAAAAAATCCAATTTTTCTCCCCAAGACATCATTAAATCTAAAAACAAAAACCTTGGAGAATGAATGGATTTTTTTTATCCCTTAGAAACAAGAAAAGAAATAGATAAGCTGTATGTAAATTTAGAATTCATTGAAGGAGAAAAGTTAAATATCGATGGACAAGAGTGACCTAATTTAAAAGAATTAGATTTTAGATTTAACAAAATTATTAGATTAGAATTAACTAACTTATTTGAAGTTTCTAAAATTTTCTGTAATTCAAGCGGAATTAAAAAATTAGTAATTGAAAACTGCCCAAAAATTATTAATTTGACAGTTAGCAATAGCAGAATTAAAAACTTAGATTTTCTTAATAGAATCAAACCCTGAAAAATAACTTCTATATCGATTAACGACAACAATATTACGGATAAAAATTTAGCAATTTTTAGCAATTTCAGAAACTTAGAGGATCTTTGAATAGGAAACAATTCTTTTTCTGGCTCACTTAAATCTTTACAAGGATTATTTAAATTAAATTGTCTTCAAATTTCTAATAATTCTGATATTGATAGCGATTTAGAATATTTGCCAGATAGCTTAGAGTATTTTTTTTACGATGGATGTAAAGAAATAGAGAAAAAAATGATTCCTTATAAGTTTGTCAAAGATTGAAAAAAAGCTCGCAAAAACTTAGTTGAAACAGCAGAAAAATCCAAAATTACTTACTTAGAAAACTTACTAACCGAAAGAGAAAAAGATCTAAACGGTATTATTGAAAAAAATATTTCTTTGGAAAGGAATCTAATAACCGAAAAAGAAAGATTGGAAAATGAACTAAAAGAATTATCTCAAAAAAAACAATTAGAGATTGACAAAATTAAAAAAAATAGCGAGGAAAAAATAACGGAGCTAAACGAAAAGGTAGACGATTTATGTAATGAGCTTTTGGAAATTAAAAAAAGCGAACTAGACAAAATAGTTAATGAATATAAAAGTAAATTAGATAATAATCTCCATGCTTACTTGGACATCTTTTTAGAAAACAATAGTCCAACTGCCAAAAGACAACTCTTAAAAATTTTTGATGAAAAATCTTTAAAAGAACTAGCGGAAAAACAAGAAGCCATTAATTACTTAGAGGAAAAAATAAATAAACTGTCTCAACAGGTTCAAATAGAAGTTCTACCACCTTCTTATAATTAATTCTTTTATTTTTTACCTTTTCTTCAATCATAAAAATTCAATAAATACAACAGAAAAATAAATCCAAGCGATAATATTACAAAGGAAATTAATTCACAACGATAATGTTTTCATGCATTTTCAACTTTATTTCAACTAAACATACGAATTCACAATCCTAATAAAGGAAGAAAGGAAAAAAAATAGTAATTTTCTTAGACACTTAGTACTTTTATAACATTTACTGCATCTAATTATCTTTTCAGATTCATTATTATCAAAAATGAATTGAGCGAGGACTGTTGATTTGTCTACTTCATGCTTTCCGCCGTTCGTTTGCCACCAATTCCTATAACTTAGGAATTAGATTGGATACCATCCAAAAACAATTGGGTCATTCTAATGTCAATACCACACTAGAATACATCCATAATGACTATTATGCTCTTTATGAGGATTATAGTAAATTATGACAGAATAAGATTTGTGAGGTTTAAAAACCATTATAATTTACTATTATGACTGAATTAATAATTATTAAAACTGATAACAGTCAGGCAGTTAGACAAGCTTTGGAAGAAAAGCACATCACTTTTCAAATAGTAGCCAAAGAAACCTTGGCTAATTCTAATGAGGAATGAAACGAAACCGAGTGAAGGGAAGCAGTTCGTTTAGCTAGTCAAGATAAAGAACGCAATAAAGAAATATCAGCCTGAGATAAAATTGCTAGTAAAGTTAAATTCTAATGAGTAGACAAATATATCAATACGGAGAAATTTATTGAGTTAAATTTGACGAGCAAACTGTTGGCACAGAATTAGCAGTTCGCATCCGGCAGTCATTATCTCCGCGATAGTTGATATAACGACGAGGGAGAAAGAGTAATCGTTCTCCCCTGTTCTAGCTCTTTAAATAGAATTTATCCTTTTGAAGTTTTAGTAGAAAACTTAGCCAATAATGGTAAAAATGGCAAAGTAATGGTTGACCAAATTAAAAGTATTGATAAAGAAAGATTAATGGGGCGGGCAGTTAATCGTTTAACTGAATTACAATTAATTAAAGTTAACCAGATACTATCAAGATTGTTTAAGTTGAAAGTAATTGTTAAAAATTAATATATAATAGTTGCCTTGATATAAATTAGAATGTTAACTTTTTTTTTAAAGTTGACTTCGGATCAAAGATTGCGGAGTTAATATCGGTAAAGATAAGTCTTTTACAGAAATTATCTTTGTATGACTGATGAGAAAAAAAAAGAAGAATTTTGAAAATACTAAGATAGGATTAGAATAATGATGAATTAGTCGAGACAGGAAAAACTCTTTTTTTTAACCAGCAGAAGGAAAGTTTGTGGGAGGCGCCGCAGGAACTCTTACTAAAAAATAATTATTAATTCTTAATATGAGTTATTCGCATCAAGAAGTCGAAAAAAAATGACAAGAATATTGAATTAAAAATCAAATTTTTTTCACCGATTTAACAGATAAAAGCAAACCAAAGAAATACATTTTGTCAATGTTTCCTTATCCTTCAGGGAGCGGTTTACATGTCGGTCATGTTCGTAATTATACTATTACCGATGCTTTGGCTCGTTTTTATCGTTTAAACGGCTACAATGTGTTAATGCCGATTGGTTGGGATGCTTTTGGTTTGCCAGCGGAACAATATGCTATCCAAACCAATAATCATCCAGCTACTTTTACTAATTCTAACATTGAACATTTCAAACAACAATTGAAAAGAATGGGTTTTTCTTATGATTGAAGTAAGGAGATAAACACTAGTGATTCAAAATATTATCACTGAACTCAGTGAATTTTTTGTCAAATATATCGCGAAGGTTTAGCTGAGCACAAAGAAATACCAGTTTTTTGATGTGAAAAATTAGGCACGGTATTAGCTAATGAAGAAATTAAATTAGTTGACGGTCAAAGAGTTTCCGAACGTGGTTCTTATCCCGTTGTTCAAAAAAAAGTTCCCCAATGAGTTTTAAAAATTACGCAATATGCGCCGCAATTATTAAGTGGCTTAGCAGAATTAGATTGACCTAACAGTATTAAAAGTTTACAAAAAAATTGAATTGGTTTATCAAAAGGAAATATTATCAATTTTAAATTAGCAAAAAAAGAATTAGTTATTCCAGTTTTCACTACTCGTCCTGATACTATTTTTGGAGTAGCGGCGATTGCTTTATCTCCTAACCATCCCTTAATTTCAGAAATCACTTTAACAGAAAATCAGAAAAAAGTAAAAGATTTTTGCGAATTCTGAAAAGATAATAAAGAAGGCAAAGAAATATTCGGAGAATTTACCGGTAGTTATTGCATTAATCCTTTGAGTGAAAAAATTCTCATTCCTATTTGAGTAACTAATTTTGTAATTAGCGATTATGGTACTGGAGCAGTAATGATAGCGCCCTATTTTTCGCAAGAGAACGATTGAGAAAAAAACTTTTCAAATCAAGATAAAATTTTTAGCAAAAAAAAAAAAAAACAAAATAGAGAAATAGATTTTTCTTTTGCTAAAAATTACAAATTAATAAGCGAAGGGGTTGTGGGTTTTTACCGAATAAATATGGATGATAAAGAAAGAAATAATTGATATTACAAAGAAACATGTTCTCAATGTCAGTTTCCAAAACAAAAGGGATTTGTTAGTTGCGGCAGTGGTTTTTGTTTTTGTGATAAACAAAATTTTTTACTTACCGAAGAAGACAAAAATAAAGCCATAGAAATTATCAACGAAGAATTAGAAAAAAGAAATTTAGGTCAAAAAACAGAAACTTATCACTTGAAGGATTGAGTTTTTTCTCGGCAAAGATATTGAGGAGAACCTATCCCAATTATTCATTGAGAAGACAAAACAAAAGAACTTATCTCTGAAAAAGAATTGCCTCTAATTTTGCCAAAATTGACTGATTTTCAACCTTCTGCTCAATACTACTCTCCTTTGCAAAAAAACCAAGATTGAGTAAATATTAAAAAAGAAGATAGAAAGTTAGGAAAAAGAGATGTCAACGTAATGCCTCAGTGAGCTGGTTCTTGTTGATATTATATTGCCTTTTTGCTCAAGAAAAATGAAGATTATTTAGCATTAAATAGTCATGAAGCCAAAGAAATCATTAAAAATTGGTTACCGGTGGATATTTACATTGGTGGTCAAGAACATGCTAATTTGCATTTACTTTATGCTCGTTTTTGACACAAAATACTTTACAAAATCGGAATAGTATCTCAACCTGAACCTTTTCAAAAACTACTTTGTCAAGGAATGATTTTGGGAAGCGATGGAGAAAAGATGTCTAAGTCACGTGGTAATATTGTTAATCCCAATGATTTGATAGAAAAATATGGCACTGATTCCTTAAGACTTTATGAAATTTTTATAGCTCCACCTGAACAAACTACTAATTTCGATGTCAATGGAGTGCAAGCCATGAAAAAATGACTAGACCGAGTCCACAACTTTTCTCTAATTTATCAAAAAGAAATTCTTGCCGATGTCGAGAATGAGGAAGTAAGAACGTGTTATTATGAAACTGTCAAAAAAGTAACTGAATATTATAGAAGCATAAAGTTGAATTTAGTGGTCTCTTCACTTATGAAATTTATTAATAAGTGTTACGGGGTGCAAGAAAAATTCATGAAAACAGAATATTTTTTAGGATTTTTGCAAATGTTAAATCCACTTGCTCCTCATATTACTGAGGAAATGTGAAGTTATTTTAAAAAAAAAAGCAACTCAATAACTTATAGCAATTGACCTCAATTAATTGATCCTTTAGTTATAAATTCTAATAAGGTAAATTTAGTAGTACAAATTAACGGAAAAAAAAGGCTAGTAATTAATGTTGATAAAGACCTTGAACAAGCAGAAGTTGAGAAATTAGTAAAAAAAAATTATGCCATTAAAATTGATAAAATTCTATTAGGTGAGAAAATTAGCAAAATAATTTTTGTGAAAAATAAATTAATCAACCTAGTTAATTAATTATAAAAGTATGTCAAGGTTCATTAAAAAGACAATTTTCTGATTAATTTTGTTAACCTTGATGATTGGAGTCATTTCATTTATTAATCAATTAATAGATTAGAATTTTGTTATTATATGTTAAAAATTAAAAATATGAAATTAACTTCTCGTCAAAAAAAAATCATTTTGGCTTTTTCTTCTTTTCTTTTGTTAGTTATTATTTTAGTTCCGACTGCTTTTTATTTATTCAATAGAAGAATAATTTCCCAACCTTCAACTCCTCCTTCAACTCCTCCTTCAACTCCTCCTTCAACTCCTCCTTCAACTCCTCCTTCAACTCCTCCTTCAACTCCTCCTTCAACTCCTCCTTCAACTCCTCCTTCAACTCCTCCTTCATACTCAAGCAAATGAGAGAAAGATTTTTGGGAAATTAGGAGACTTCTTGATAGTAATCTTTCTAATTTAGCAGAATTAAGGGAAAAAGTTAAGGATTATAAGCCTCTAGAAGGAGTGAATTTAGCAGGTATTGGAACTCAAACTAGTTCAAGCAGAATAAAAAATTATGAAGCAGAAATAGAAGAAAGAAGGAATTTAATTAGAAATACCAATTATCAATGCACTGCTGAAAACAATATGCATGAAGGAAAGGTGTGCCCAGATGCTAATAATTGTCCATTCGTGAGAAGATCGAGCGAAAATTCATTGAATGAATTTGAAAGAAACTACCGAAAATATCGTGATTGAAAATTATTGAGAGCTCGTGGTGATGGAAATTGTTTTTTTCATGCTTTTGCTGTTCTTTTAACTGGTGAAAGCAACAATGACTTGGCAGAAAGATTAAGAATAGCAACAATATTAGAAGTAATAAATAATGAAAGTTTCACGGGAGGAGATTTAAAAAAAGCTAAATGACGAATATCTGAGGATTATTTTCTTGATAGAAAATCAAGCAGTTGGGTAAGTGATTCAGCATGTGAAGTCGTATCTTATGTTTTAAAGAGACCTATTACTATTGTTAGAACCACACTTGGTCCACAAGAATTAGATTTTTATGCAAAGAGTATAGGTTTAAAATCAGCGAGTCAACTAACATCGGCACAGATAAAATGAGTAAAACTATCACGACCTCCTTTATCTTTTATTGACTATAGTTGCCCTAATTCAATTTATAACGAATGAGCAATTTGTAATTTTGGTGGTCATTTCGATGCTTTAATTGCTTAAATTTAAAAAAAATAGTGATATTTATTTTTGCAAAATCGATATTGGTAAAAATTTTATTTTACTAATCATCATTATTGTTTTCGTTCGGTTTGTTTTTTTCTTTCTTAGTAAATAATTCATTGTATTTTTTTCTATCGAATAAAAGCATGTATAGTAATCAAATTAATGTGGTTATTATGATTATTTTAACTACAGTTTTAAAAATCTTTGAAATAATGTAAGAGAGAAGATAAATTATAGCAACAGTTATTAGAAGAGCAACTAAGTGATGAGCCTCAATTTTTTGGGTGTCTTCAAACAAAAATTTTCATCCTTCTTTCATTAAATTTATTAATTGGTTAAGGTAATGTCCGATTTTCATTTTTCTAATAAAATATCTTTATATAATATTATTCATTATAAATAAAATTTTAAAATTTTGACGGAAAGTAACAATACTAAACAATTTATTAAGCAATTAGCAGAACGAGAAGGGGTTCAAGAAGAAAAAATAAAAGAAATAATTATCGATTCAATTCGTAAATCTTATTGTCAAGGAGAAAATTCTAAAGCCGAATTGCATTTTGAATTTGGTTCTGGGTTGTCAGTTTTTCGTTGTTATAAAATAGTAGAAACTGTTGCTAATCCTGAAAAAGAAATAACTAAAGATAGTGAATTATTAAAAAAGGGTCAAGTAAATAATGGTAATTTGCTCATTTCACTTGACATTAAAAACTTGTCTTTTTCTCTTAATCAAGACATAAAAAAAATCTTCGTAAAGATGTTGAAGAAATAAATCAAGAAAGACGTTATAAAATATACAAGCCTCAACAAGATAGATTAGTAAAAGGTGTTATTAAAGGTATTGAGAATGACTATTATTTAGTTCACTTGTCAGAAGATTCAGGAAATGGATATTGAGAAAAATCAGAGTGAAAAAAATCGCGAAGGGAAGCAAGATTAGGTCAGCATCTTTATTTTTTGATTAAAGAAGTTAAGGAAAAAAGCGAAAACAAAACTCCTCAAATAATTCTGACTCGTTCAGAAGATTTATTTATTCAAAGAGTTTTAGAGCAGGAAATACCCCAATTGAAGATGGGCATTATTGCTATTCGGGATATTTTACGAATACCAGGATTAATAAGCAAAGTAATAGTTGAAAAAGGTAAGATAGCTATTGAAAGAAATATTAATATTGATCCAACCGGAACCTGTATTGGAGAAAAGGGAGCAAAAATAAAAGTTGTTTCTGAATTAGTCAAGCCTGAGAGAATAGATATTGCGACTTGAACTCAAGACAAAAAAAAAATGCTTCTCAATTTAATATCCCCAGTCGATCCTATTAAATTAATAATTAAAAAGGAAAAGGAATGAGAAATAATTATTCCTAAAGAAAAAACTTCTTTACTTTTACAACACGGAGGAGAGATGATGAAAAAAATTAGCGACTATTTAGATGTAAAAATTCACTTGAAAACTTTAGAAGAAATGGAAGGAGATGAAATTTTAGACAACAAAGGAAAGGTATTACAAGAAATTGGAAGTTATAAGAATGTTGATGTGCAAGTATTAGAAGAATAGAAAAATAGTAATAAATGGAAGAAAAAAACAAGAACAATAGTTTGTTTTTAGAGATTGTCAATCATCATATTAGAAATTCTGCCAATGAACTCAAAGGAAGAAATCTTTATTTAACAGACGAGAATATATCGGCAACTCAATTATCAGAAATAATTGGCAAGTCAGTGGGGGACATTGTCGCTTTTTTTTGGGCAAAGGGACAAATAGTTAATCGTAATCAATTGTTGACTTATGATTTGTTGCAAGATTATTGCCAAAGCATCAAATTAGGAATAAAAAAAAAAGACGGAATAAGTTTTAATAAAATTATTCAAGAATATTTAGAAAAGGATGAATCTGACGAGCAGTTAATTTCTCGTCCTCCTATCGTTAGTATCATGGGTCATATTGATCACGGCAAAACAACCTTGCTCGATACTATTCGTAAAACTAATATTCAAAGAAGAGAGGCGGGAGGAATAACTCAAAAAGTTACTATTTCTCAAGTAGAATTTCAAGGAAAAAAAATAACTTTTTTAGATACACCAGGTCACGGAGATTTTATCAAAATGAGAAAAGGAGGAATTTCCTTAACTGACTTGGTTGTTTTAGTTATTGACGCTAAAGATGGAATAATGTCGCAAACTGAAGAAGTTATTAATTATCTTCATGATTATAATTTACCAGTTATTATTTTTGTTAATCATAAAAAACCTGCTGAAACTGATAACGAAACAAACTTAAATAGAATTAGATCGCAATGTCAAGAAAAAGGATTAACTCCTCTTGATTGAGGTGGCGAAACTATAGTAATTTCTGGTAATGGTAAAGATTCGGAAAACGTTAAATACTTATTAGAAAATATTTTACTTTTGGATAATTTTAAGATTAATTCTAGAAGTAAAACTCATGGGGTAATAATAGATAGTTATTTACATCCTCACTTAAGCTCGCAAATGGTTGAATTATTGATTCAAGGAGGTGAACTTAAAGAAAAGGATAAAATTTTTCTTAACGGAAAGGTCGGAAAGTTTAAAATCATGTCTGATATTAACGAGAAGAAAATCGCTACTTCTTATTCTGGAGATATAGTCAAAATTAATGGACTGAATATTAAAGCAGAATTAGGTGATAGATTTTTAGTAATAAATGATGAACAAATTGCTGAAAAAATAGAAAAAGAGTTAGTTAATTATTGAGAAGAAAAGAAAAAGAATCATATTTCAACTCCGTTTGGAAAAAAAAGTATCAATCTCGTTTTATCAGCTGATAGTCAAAATAGTTTAGAAGTTCTTATTGAATTGGTAAAAAGAAAAAGTAATTCGGATTCTAGTTTTTCCATCATTTATTCAACGATTGGAAATTTAAATAATTTTGCACTTGATTTGACTAAAATGACTGAAAGTATTTTTTTAGTTTTCGGTTATCAAATTGCTCCTTCGCAAGCAAAAATACTTAAGGAAAATAACATTTCTTTCTTTAATAGTAAAATTATATACGAAATTGATGAGAAATTAACTGAATTTGCTGATGGGAATCAGAAATTTGAAGAAGTTGAAGAAATTTTAGGTACAGCTGAAATTAAGGTAGTTTTTGAATTTTCTAAAGGTAATATTGCTGGTTGTCAAGTTGTCGATGGAAAAATAAGCCGAAACAAAAAAGTTTATATTCTTCGAGGTAAAGAAGAAAAAAGAATTTTTGTTGGCGAAGTAAAAAGTTTAGAAAGCAACAAGGTAGAAAAGAATGAAATAGTTGCTGGTCAAGAGTGTGGGATTGTGTTAAAAGGTTATGATCAATTTGAGGAAGGCGATAAAATAGTCTCATTTCAATTAGTAAAAAAAAATGTTGTTCAAAAGAAATAATTTTTTTCAACAGAGAAAAGAAAGCTTCTATCAACGAGAGATAAGTAGAATTTTGTATCAATTAACTCAAGAATATGACTTGCCCTCCTTTTCTTTGAGTTACTGTCAATTAAGTTCTCGCGGAGAAAGTATGAGAATTTTTTTATCTTTTGCTCAGAATAATAATCCGGAGGAAACACTTGAGCTTTTAAACAAAAAATATTCATCAATAATAAAAAAGAACCTTGCTTATAGTAAAAAATTTGCTCACATTCCTAATCTTTATTTTTTTATCGATAAAGAGCTGGAAAAAATCGATAATTTAGAAAAAATTTTTCAAAAAAACTCCTTCAATTATGAAAATTAGTGAATTAATACATTCTGTATCACTCTTTGTAACTTTTTTAGTCCTTTTTCTCTTTTCTTTTTTTTTAAATTATATTTCCGCACTTTATTCTGATGTTAATTTATTCAAGATAGATTTAGTAAAAAGAAGGAAAGGTGAAATGAAGTTTAAAAAACTTATATTCATTCTTAAGAACGGAAATCTTCTTTTTGCCACTATTTGCTTTTATCAAGTTTTTTTAAATATTTTTATTTCTGATTTATTCATGGAAAGGATGGGTGGAAAGATACTGGAGGAATTTGATAAAACTGATTACCGATTTTTAATGATATTGGGATTAAGTCTTTTAATTGCCTTTTTTAATGAAATATTTGCTCGTTATCTGGCTAATCGAGCAAGTAGCCAAAAAAAAATTTTTAATAATTTTTTAATTACTGTTACTTATTCTCTTATTCGAATTCCTTATTATTTTTTTCGTTCAATAATTCAACCAAGGAAAAAAATATTTGCTAATTCTGAGCAAGATATTATTCGTTTCATTAATAATCTAACTACTGACAATATTTTGGAGAAAAATGAGGCTAAACTTGTTCAAGCGGCTTTAAAATTTGATGAGTTGAAAGCTTTCTCTATAGTTACTCCTTGGAAGAAAGTGGTTGCTCTTGATTATGACATGTCTTATTCAGAGATACAAGCTATTCATTCACGTCATTTTTTCACTCGTTATCCAATTCTTAATAAAAGAAAAGAAATAATAGGAATTTTTAACGTCGAATTATTTTATTGAAAGTTGATAAAAAATAAAGAAGTTAAGTGACAAAATTATGTTGATAAAGGAATAGTTGTTTTCGATTCAGATGAAAAATTGGATAAAATTTTGACAAAATTAAAAAACACCAGTTCGCGCTTAGCAGTTGTCCAAGAGAAAAAAAAAATATTAGGAATTATTACTCTCCAGGATGTTTTAGGGGCTTTAGTAGGTAAAATAAGAGACGAAAGAGAAATATTGTTACTTCCTCGCCATCTTGATGAGTTTCCTGGTTCTTAAAAAATCATTCCAAGAATTAAATTCATCAAATAGACAATAGTTAAGAAAATTTTTTTCAGAAGAATCACTTATATTACTTTCGCAGAACTCAATAAAAATAACAATTTCATGATTTCTTTTGGCGAAGTTTTCATTATTTAAATCAGTTTCTAAATAATCTCTTGTTAAAAAACTAGGATTATTTTTTAGGTAATTATAATCTCCTAAATAAATTAGGGAATTATTCGCGTTAGATCAATTTTTTTGGTAATAGTAATGAAATTTAAAATTATCTACTCTTTTTTTTACGCCTTTTACTTTAATTCAAAATTTAGTAAATTCACCTCATCTGTCATTTATTGTTTCTCTTACATATCATAGCAAAATAAATCAATAAAAAGGGCCGAAGCTTGTGTTGAACACTAATTCCATCAAAGCTCTTGCTGCCGAAGAGGAGTTAATTAAAGCCTGATAAGCTTTGGAGAATCCTTGTGGAGAACCATTCATAGCACCATTATGAAAAATTTGTACTCTATCTATGATTAAAGGGATGACAAAAATAATAATTACTGAATAAAGTGCCATCCTGCGAATGTATTGATTTTTTCAGGAAAAGAAAGTTTCGATTTTGGGGTTCTTTGTTTTTTTGGGAAAAGATAGAAAATCAAAGTTATTAAAAGTAATAAAAAGCAAAGCAAAAATTGCAGTAAAAGGACTAACAAAGGATAAAATCAAAAGACAAGCACAAGCAATGTGAATTAAACTATTAGAAATAAATATTCATTTATTGTGAAGATAAAAATTGTTATTTTCGATATAACTTTTTTTCTTTCATAAATATAAATTATATCAGAGAGAAAATATATTAAAAACTACTATTGTGGTCAAGAAAAGAGGAGCGTATTTGAAGATTTTGCTTTTCTCTGCTATTTCAACTCCTCCTAAAAAATATTCGTTAAAGTTGATATTTTTGTTGAAAATTGAGTTGTAGATTGTTCCTAAAATATCCTTCTCGATATATCTTCTTTTTCCTAATGAAATAAACAGGATGCTAAAAATTAATCAAGAAACTGATTTCAATACTAAACTTGACAAAAAAAAGGAAGGATAATGGGATAGTTTGTTTTTTTTGTTCATATAAAAAATTTTAAATTTTTAAAAAATCTAATAATTTAAATTATTTAAAATTTTGAATTATTAGAGGGAATATGTGTGAGTGTTTTTATTATTTTTTTCTTTTCAATCAAATTTTTTTTATTTCCGCAAGAATTATTGTGAATATAAATTTTTTTGCATTCTAGATAAGTGTTACTTTGAAGTGTTTTTATTTTTCTTTTGAGTTTATTATTATTTTCCTTATTTTCCTCGCTCTTATTTTTATATCAAAGATAAATTCAACAAATAGCAAAATAAATACTGGAAGCAAGAAGATTGCTGTTTCTATTATTCAATGTTTCTCTCAAGCAGAAACTATTCCTAAAATAATTGCTGTTATCCGGATAATTTTTCGATTAGATTCGTGTTGATGATAGGTTATTTATTTGCTGAGAAATATATAATATTTTTTGTTTCAGTGATTACCAACTATTTATTTTTTTAGTTCTTAAAATATTAATTTATATGTCATTGTTAATCTCACTTGAAGGAATAGTCGGAAGTGGCAAAACCACTTTAATTAATAACTTAAAAAAAAGTGATGAATTGAAATTGATAGTTTATAGTTGTCAAGATATTAAAATGAAAGAAAAATTTTTTCATTTAATTGAGAAAATTGAATCAAATAAAAAGGCAAACGATCTTATGTTTTTTTCTTTTTTTGATGAACTAAATCAAAAAATCATCAAGCCTATTTTAGAAAAAAAAAAAGTGCTAGTTATCAGCACATATATCGACAGTCTCTTTCTATTTCTTGAAAAACAAAAAAACCTAGAAATCAATATTGTCCAAGAGATTGTTAAAAAAAATATCGATTTACCTTTGCCTGACATAACCTTTTTGCTGGATATTGATCCACGAAAATCTCAAGATAGATTTAAAAAAAAGCTGAATCTGGAATCTTGGGATAAAATTAGAAATAATTATTTAAAATTAAAAAAACTTTTCCCGGAAAGAATTTATATTATTGATGCCGAAAAGAATGAAAAAGAAATATTAAAAGAAGTTGAAGTTATAATTAAAAAATGTTCTTCTGAAAAAGATAATAAGGAGAATTTGCCAAATTTTGTTCGAGTAATTATTAGGAATGAAAAAGGAGAAATTTTACTCGTAAAAGACAAAAAATGAGGTTGAAACTTACCGGGAGGAAAAGTAGAGTTAGATGAGACTCCTGAGTTTGCGGCCTGTCGCGAGATTTTCGAAGAAACTAATTTAGTAATAAAAAATACTCAAAAAATTGGTGAAGAAGTTGTATTTTTTGCTAATTTGCCACCAGGTAAGCAACATTGAGTAGGTCATTTTTTTCAAACTGACGAATATTCCGGAGAGATTAAAAACAAAGAAGATGTTGCTGATGTTCAATTTTTTGATATTGATTCTAAAGAAAAAAGACCAGAAAATAATTGTTCTTCCTACAAATTTTATTTGGAAAAAATCAAGAAGTTAAATTATTCTTAGTAACTAATATTTTTTTTACCAAATTATACAAATTTTAGAAATAAATCTATGCTCTCAAAATCTAATAAAAAAATGAAATTAAATTGATATACTATTACCAAAAAATATTGAAAAGAACAGTTATTTTTTTTATTTTAACTACTTTAAGTTCACTGATTAATTACATTATGGATGTTAATGTAGCAGATATGATTAAAAATCTCATTACTGATAAAGGCGATAAACTTACTTTCAGTTTTTGAAGTAAAAATCTACTAACTTTCCAAAGCAAATCTAATTTCTTTTGATTCCTTGCCGTTTATATAATTTTGTATTGTTTGATAGTTATTGTGCACGTTTATTACTCCCTTTATTTCGCTAATAAAATCTCTCGTTTTCTTAAACAAAGAATTAGTCAAAAATTTTTTTTACTCAGTAATTTTGATAAAGAAAAAATTCTTGCAAATTTTGAAAGCGACGAAAAGACTTTTAGTCGTGGAGTAATTTATTATCCTAATCAGATTTATTATTTTTCATTGACTGGATTCTTGACTTTTATTGGTTTGTGGATATCCAAAAAAGAAACCAATGAAATTCTTATATATGGATTCATTGGTTTAATTGCCGTAGCTTTTATTTGTTTGGTTTTGAATTATTTTGTTTATAAAAAAGATCTTTGCTTACAAAAAAAATTAGAAAAAGTAAAAAAAGAGGAAAATGTTTTAGTTAATAATCGCGATCTTATTATCAAAAAAAATCTTACTAATAATTATCAAAAAAACTATCAAAGAATAGTTGATGAATCCTGAGATTTAAACAACAAAAAAGATTGAATTTTTACTTTTGCTTTAGTAGTTCCTGGCTTCTCGATTATTCCTTATATTGAATATATTTTTCTCCCTTTAATATGTCTTAAAAATAAAATGTTTGATTATTCTTCTTTATTTATATTAGGTAAGCTTTATGGACATGAAAAAAAACTAGTTGATCGTTTGAAGGATTACTCTCTTTACTTTTCTGCTAAAGAACGTTTGAATTTTTTGTTAAATCAACCAGAGCGAGATGATTATCAGAAAAGCAAAATTATTTGTGAACCAATAGAAAAAATAAGTTTTAAAAGTGTTTATTTTTCTTATGAAAATGAAAAAATAATTCTTAAAGATTATAATTTTGAATTTCAAAAAGGTAAGGTGAATCATTTGACTGGTGAAAATGGTTCTGGTAAAAGCACCGCTATCAATCTTATAGTAGGTTTGCATCAACCTGATAGAGGAAAAATATTAATCAATAGTAAATATAAAATGAATGAGATAGATTTGATTAAGTGACGAGAAAAAATTGCTTATGCTGAGCATAAGAATTTAATTGAAAATGGCCTTTCGACCGGTCAAAAACAATTAATTGATTTGAATAAAATTTTCTCTCAAACCGAAGATAAGGAAGTGTTTATTTTTGACGAAGTAGATAATTTTCTAGATGAGACAAATAAAAAAGAATTCAGGGAAAGAACCGATAAACTGAGTAAGAAAAAATTAGTTATTTTGATAAGTCATTAACAAATTTGAAAAAACATTAAAATCTTTATTAATAAAATATGGCAGAAAATAATAAAAAAACTCGAGCCGAAAAGATACTGGAAGATATTGAGATTCAATTGCGAAAGTTGGTTACCGAAAAAAGAGATTTAAAAAAAAAATTTCTGGATAAAATAAAAGAAGTTTCTAGACAAGAAAAAGAAAATCAAGGTTGATTTGATGATAATTGAAAAGAAGCTGAAAAGATTGAAAATAGATTAATGTTACTTTGGGATTATTGAAAGAGAGAAGTAGAAATTTTAGGTTTAGAAAGAAAAATAACTTCTGGAGTAATGCCTTCTGAAAGAGAAGAGTTAATGGAGGAAATTAAAAATCTTAACTCTCACAATATCACTTTAGAACAAGGATTTAAAAATCGAAAAATCGATAAAAAAGTTGTTACTGAAATAAGAAAGAAATTAGGAATTTGAGAAGAAGAAGGAGACGTTAAATCTAAGTTGTAAGAAGTATAAATAATGGATATTGTTTTTATCGATTTATTATTTTGTATTATAATACCAATTATTTTTGTCTCAATTTTCGCATAAAAATTATTCGAACTAAAAAAAATAATAAATGCTATGAACAAAAAATCCATTAAAGTAAACAGTCTTAAAGAATTAGAAACTAAACTTAATGAATATTCTTCTTATTCGGAAAAAAGTTGATACAAAAAAAGTTCATCATTCTCTTTTTCGGAAAATGGGGCTGTCAAAAAAGAAGGTCGAGCACGAGCGGGAGTAGTAATCAAAAACCGCGAAGAGGAATTGGATATCTATTATGAAATTCCAGTTGATGAAATGAATGAATCCATTGAAAAGGAATTAAACAAGGCTTTAAACTTAAAAGAAAACCATTTTGACTCTTTTACTTTTGACTCTAATAATAATGATTCAGAGAAGAAAGAACAAGAGATTAATCAACTAAAAAAAGAAATCAAGGGTTTAGAAAATTCCTTAAAAGACAATCAACGAGATTTAGAGAGTAAAAAAAAACAACTCGAAGATTTAGAAAAGTTTAATAGACAATCCAATAATGAAAAAGGTAAAAATAATTGATTAAAGCCGATATTAATTGTTGGAGTAATTTCAATAGTGAGTCTAACTATCTATTTAATTATTAGTAAAAAATGTCAAAAAAAGAAAGTAAAATCAAACAAGCATTTGATTCAGTCAAAGTAACTCAAAATGTTGCTTATAAAATGCGAGAGAACAAAAAGAAGAAAATCAGAAAATATTAGCAAGACTAACTTATGAGCAAAAAATTTACTATTCCTATTTGGGTGATTTTTGAAAGTGTCGTAATCATATTTATGAAAATGGCTCTCCTTTCGCCAATTTCGATTTAAAAGAACCAATTCTAGAAACTTATCACCAAAGTTGTCATAAAACAATCCAAAAGCAAAAGAATGTATGAACATAAAACAAATCCTAATCTTAATTACTTTTCTTATTTTATTATACTGATTAATTAGAAATTTAAAGCAAAAAAACATTTTCTGACTTTCGATTCACTCTGCAAAAGACGATGATTTTAAAAAAATTAAAACCATTCCTAACAAAATAGGACTAAAATGTCAAGAATGCTTAATAGAAAGCGGTAAATGTTGCGATAATTGTTCGGCTCAAGAACAACAACATCATTATTTAGTGGCAAATCACTGTCAAGAACACAATCACTCCCACCATCATCACCAACATGAACATAAGCATTCCTCGGAAAACAAAGATTTAATTTCACTATTATTCTTACCAATTTTATTGGTAATATTTATTTATAGAGTTATTAAACTCTTAGGAAATTTTAATAAAGTATTTAATTGATATAGTAGATAGAGATAGAAATTGTTTAGAACGATGCCTCTTTGTCTTTTCAAAAATCATTATTTTTGTCTTCAGGATTAACGAAGTATTAACAATTGTTGATTTTCGAGTACTATTTGCTGCCAATTATATATTTAACTTCGCCTTTTTCAAAATACTTTACTTTCTTAGACTTAGGAAGTCGTTTTTATTTTTCTAGGAAGGAATAGGATAGCAATTAGCCTAAACCCAACTAGACAAGATTAATTGTGCTGTTGATAAGCTTGGCTTATTTGAATATTAAGTTCTTTAACGATTTGCTGAGCCACCTCCGAATTAAGTATCGCATCTACCTTAGCTAAGATATCCTGATTAGTAGATTCGCGAAAGGATAAGCCTTCTTCTTCATATTTTGTGATATCATCAATAATTGCTGTTTCACCATATTCATCTTCGACTGAAATTGAAAAATCTTCATGGTCATTTCTTGTAAATTCTAACCCTTCAATTGTTATTTTTTTTGCCATTGTTTTTATTATTTTATGTTTTATACTATCATCTTTTAGGATGATATATTAGTTTTATTTATTATAAACAGAACTTTTTCTAAGAGTTGGTTTTTTTGCTTTCTGTCTATATGCCAATTAGACATGAAAACCAAAGAAATCTTAACTAATAATAAAAGTAAAGAGTTTGCTAATGAAGATAGAAAGTTGAAAAAAGAACAAAGTAAACTAGATAAAAAAAATCTTAAAAAGTAAAATAGGATGATATATCATTAATGTAGTTAGTGTAAACTGCTATTTTAGTGCCTAATTTTTTTGTTAATAGATAGTTTTTTGCTATTCATTAGTCTTGTTTATTCTTAAAATAATTTCTATGACTAACACTAATAAAAAAATTAACCAACTCAAAGAGCAAACAAAAACTAAATCCCAACAAGCTATCAAAAAAGTTAAGGAAGCGGCAAGAAGTACTGCTCATAAAATAGATCAGGCTCAAAAAAGTCCCCTGGGTAAGAAAATCAAAAAAGCAATCACTAAAACTGCCAAAATTGCTACGGCTCATTTAGCCACCTTAAAAACAGCACTGACTCTTTCTAATCAGGAATCAGAGTTAATTATTAAACTCCAAGCTGATTTAAATAAGAAAGAGATTTATCCTTCCAAAAGTGAAATAATCAGAGCAGCAGTATGAAGTTTGCGAAATAAAAAGACTCAGGAATTGGAAGAAATAATCAAGGATTTAGTTAAAGTTAAACAAATTAGAGTTCTTTAAATTTTTATGAACCAAGCAACAATTAGAACAAGAAGTTAAAAGATTAAAAAAAGCTCATAAGGTCAATAAAACCACTTGACATAAAAGCTTGATGCGAATAGTTTTTATGGAGAAGTAGTTTCCGGTATTATTGCCATTGCTAATCTAACATATTAAGCGCAAGTTATAAATCGAGTTAGTGATGAAGAAAATGAGGTGACAATCAATAAAATCGATTGAGACAAAGTAAACTCGGCTAGGGAATTATTAGCACAAAAACTTTTAGAAACAAAAGTAGAAATAAAATCAAAGTTAAGTGATTAAACAACCATCACCTTTACTTAATTTACTTACTAATCAAAGAAATAAAGAGAAATTCTTGAACATGAATCTCAATTTCTTTATCAAGGGACATCACATTTAATAAAATTAAAAGTGATTCGTATTTCGATTTTTTCCTCCTTCAAAACTATCTATAAAGAATAATAAATTTTCTATTAACAAAACCCAATCTATTCAAATTCTCATTTCCGTTTTATTTATATTTTTTTTCAAGAGCCATAACTAGTTTCGTTTTTCAGAATTTTTTATTATATAATAAAATTTTTTACTAGTTAATTGATTTTTAGAATTAAATTAATAAGACCTGCCTAGATAAACAATATTTTTAGCTTTAGATTGACAGAAAATGCATAAATCAGACTCAATTGTTTTCTTTTCTAAATTAATGCATCTAATGCTGTAAGAAGTCATTTTCTCCTTTATTTTTTTTTCGCAAGATAATTCGTTGCAAAAAGGAATTAAAAAAAGTCCTTTTTCTTGGTTGTTTATTTTTTTTTCTAACTCTTTTAAATTATTTACTAAATAAATGTGATTATTTAGATAATCAGCGTTTTTTTGATAAAGATACTCCATAAATTCTTTCCTTTCTTTTTCAATTACTGAAAAAAGCCTTCCTGATCTTGCACCTTTTTTATGAGAATTAACTATATTTTCTCTAAATATTTCTTTTTTAATTCCTAGATTGTCATCAATTTGACCCAATTCTTTTACGTATTTTTCGAAAGCAGAAAGATAATTTTTCTCAATTTCATTCTCTTTTAAATTAATAGTAATTTTTCTTTCAATATTATCTCTTCTTATTAAAGTAATTTCTTCATTTTTTAGTTCATTTATTCCCAAAATCACTTTGAAGGGACAACCCTCCTTATCAGCCTGAATAACATTTAAATTTATTTGATTGCTTTTATTATATAGTTGACAGCGATAAACTGGTTTTAACAAGTCAATAATTTCTTGGTAATACTTTACCAACTCTTCTTTTTCATTAACAAGGATAAAAGCAATTTGAACAGGGGCGACATCGAAAGGTAAAATTAATCCTCATTCATCAAAGTGAGACTTGGCTACTGCCCCGATTGCTCGCGTGGAAGTTCCTCAAGAAGTAGAAAAAGGATGTTCAATTTGGTTATTTTTATTCTGAAATTTAACTTCAATTAGACGACAAAAATTGTCACCGAAATAATGGCTAGTGGCAACTTGCAAACATTGACCATCTGGCAGCAAACATTCTACGGTATAAGTTTCTAAAGCGCCAGCGAACTTTTCGCCTTCGGTTTTCTTGCCGACTATCGCTCCCAAACAAAGATTTTTTTCAACATAGTTTTGGTAGTCGGAAAGAATGTTTAAAGCAAATTGTTTAGCTTCTTCAGAACTGCTATGAATAGTATGCCCTTCTTGTCAAAGAAATTCAGTATTACGAAAAAAAGGAGTGGTGTTTTTTTCTCCACGAAAAACCGAACATCACTGATTATATAAAAAAGGTAATTGTCGGTAGGTATGAAGAGTCTTTTGATATCATTCGTAAAATAAAACTTCGCTGGTAGGGCGTAAAATTAGTGGAATTTCTAGTTTTTTTTCACCAGTCTTTTCAATGTAAAAACATTCGGGACTAAATCCTTCGATATGTTTTTTTTCTCTTTCGAGTAAATTAAATGGGATAAGTGCTGGCAAAAGTACATTTTGTACTCCGCGAGCCGCAAACTTTTTATCTAAAATGTTTTGAATATTTTTTCACAGAGCATAGCCGTTAGCAGGTAAAATAAAACTACCTTTACTGGGACCGTGAAAAAACAATCCTCCTTCGATTAGTAATTTATTGTATTTGTCTTCTTTTTTCATTATTTTATTTTGTCTCAGATCTCTCAGTAATCTTTTACTGCGATTATTTCCATTTCTTTCACTTCGGCAGGAACATCAGCTAAATCTTTTTCATTATCTTTGGGAATAAAAATAGTTTTCAGACCTCTTCGGTGAGCCGCAGTTAGTTTTTCCCGCAAACCACCAATGATAGAAACTTGTCCACACAAAGTAATTTCGCCGGTCATTCCGACATGTCCGCCAATTACCTTTCCAGTTAAAGCCGAAATTATAGCTGTAGTTAAAGCGGTGCCGGCACTGGAACCATCTTTCGGTATTCCACCCTTAGGAATGTGGATATGAAGATTTTTTTCAGTAAATTTAATGTCTTCGGTAATGCCAAATTTTGTCAAATTGTTTCTGACATAAGAAAGTGCTACTTTAACTGATTCTTCCGCAGTTTCTTTTAAATTACCAGTGATAGTAATTTTTCCTTCACCAGGAAAAACAATTACTTCAATTGGCAAAATATCACCTGCTGCTATTTCTTGACCATAAGCAACTAAACCATTTACTACTCCGGCCGAATTATAATCAGCTTTAAAGGTTAAATCCGAAGCTGTGGAATTGCCTAAATATTCCTGAACTTTTGCCACCGTAATATTCTCGGATTTTAACTCATTTTTTGCAAATTCAATAGTAAATTCTGACACGATACTTTCTATGATATTTTCTAATTTACGAACACCAGCTTCCCAAGTATAATCAGTAATTATTTTCTGAATAGCTTCATCTTCAAAAGTTAATTTACTTTTAGTAAGATTATACTTCTTCAATAATTTAGGAATTATAAAACTTTTTGCAATTATTTTTTTCTCGTTTTCGGTATAAGAAGGAATTTCGATTATTTCCATACGATCCCGCAAGGGTCCAGAAATATTTCCGATTTGGTTAGCGGTACATATGAACATTGCTTGCGATAAATCAATTGGTAATTCGATGAAATGGTCGCGGAAATTATCATTTTGTTCGGGGTCAAGTATTTCTAAAAAAGCCGCTGCTGGATTACCGTTATGAGTACTTTCACCCATCTTATCAATTTCATCCAAAACAATCACCGGATTTTTGACTTTAGCTCGTTGAAAGGCTTGAACAACAACGCCGGGTTTAGCACCAATATAAGTGCAACGATGACCGCGAATTTCTGATTCATTATGCACACCACCCAAGGAAATTTTTTCAAACGATTTACCTAAAGACTCAGCGATAGAATGGGCGATGGAAGTCTTGCCGATACCTGGCGCTCCCACCAAACAAAGTACCTTACCAAGATTTTTCTTAGCTTGATTTTTAGCTGCTAAATAAATGATAATTGACCGCTTGACTTTTTCCATGCCAAAATGATTTTTATTTAAGGTCTTTTCAATTTCGACGATATTTTTGTTATCAGTTTTAGTTTGATGTCAAGGAAAATCCATTACTTGGTCAACTCATTCCTCTCTAATTTCTTTACTATGACCACCTAAAAAATTATTTCTAATCTTTCCAATTTCATCTCTTACTCTTTTTTTTACATATTCAGGAAAAGGCTCTTTTTTTAAACGGGATAAGTATTCGTCTTCTTTAGATTCAGGAGATTCAAAATTATGTTTTTTTTTGCCATCTAGTCGTTCATTAATTTTTTCGATTTGATTACTGTTTATAGAGTTGATGATTAAGACAATTAAAATAGCGAAAAAGAATCCAAAAACTAGATAATAAATTTGGTATTTTTCTCAATGGCTTTTTTCCCGAGGAAAATTATCATCTTTTTCCCTTTCTTCTTCGAATTTCATTTTATTTTCGATATTTTTGTTGCGCAAATCAATCATTTTAAAATTTTGTTTATTTACTTTAATTTTTCAGCAACTCAGTTTAAATTATGTTTCAAGTTTGGGTTAGTAGTTCAAATAAACCCTTTGTTATTTTCGTACTTGGGGATAATGTGAATGTGCAAATGAAAAATGGTTTGATAAGCAATCTCATTCATATTACTAATGATATTAAAACCGGAAGGTTGAAGGTTTTTTTGTAATTTTTCAATAACTTTTTTTAAAAGTGGTAATAATTGATTTCAATCTTCTTCATTTATTTCAGAAATATTGGTGAAATGATTTTTAGTAATCAGCAATATGTGTCCATTGCTGACAGGATTAGTATCTAGAATTGCCATCGCTTTTTCATTTTCTAGAACAATATGAGAAGCAATTTCTTTTTGAGTAATTTTGCAAAAAAGACATGTCATATTTTCTTTTTTTAATAATTTAATCTAAATTAAGAAAATTATCAAAAATTACTTTGCTTGTAATATTAAAATGATTTAAATTATATTTAATAGTATGTCAATGATTGAAAAATTTTTAAAAAACTTCCTTCCGATTTTAATTATAAACAAAAATAAGAAAAAAAAATATAGAGATTATAAATTGATAGCGAAGAACTTGGAAAATAATTCAAGCCTTAATCTAAAATCAAAAGGTACTCTGATTCAGCAAAAAATTAGAGAGTTAAATGATGATAATCAGCATGCGATTCAAATCGATTCGAGAAAACTTATCGAGAGAGGAGATTTTAAAAATACATCAAGGAAAGGTTCTGGTTATGAGGGAAATGAATTGAATATTACCTCCGCTTCTTTTTCAGAAGAATTTAATTACTTAAAATATAAGGAGGGGGGCGATTTATCAAATAAGTTAAAAATTTTACAAAAAGAAAGCGATGTCTGTCCTAATATTTCTTACTCAGAATGAGAAACTATTCAAAAAAAAATTTTAGCTTTAACCATTCAATTGAGTAAAGAAAAAGATAATAGTGCCAAATTGAAAAATAAACTTGATAAAAGTAGAAAAGATTTAAATGATTTAAGACAAGATTACAAAAAATCTTGAGAATGAATAAAAATTCTAGAAATAACCAGTGATGAATTGAAAAAAAGAGCAAAATATTCCGAAGGTAAAAGTTCTTCATTTGAAAAAAGATTTAAAAATCTCAATAAAAAGATAAACAATAAAGAAAGAGAGGTTTCTATTTTAAATTTTATCTTACAAAGAACCATAAAAGAAAGAGATAGTAGACCAGATATTACTGTTAAAAAATGAGAAGAGTTTCAAAAGCAAATAACCAATCTAGTCGAGAATGCACAAGCTGATTTGATAAAGGCAAAAAATACTATTACTAATAATTTAGAAAACTTTTCTGAAATCACTAATAACTATTGAGAGTCTGTTCAAAAGAAAGTTAATAATCTTAAAGAAGTTTTTTGGTTTTCGGCAGATGAGCAAAATAGTGTTGATATTAAAGAAGAAGAGCGCGTTCAAAACAAGAATAATTTTGAGAAGGAAAGGAATAAAATTTGCGAAAATTATTTTAATATGCATCAAATAAACCAATTAAAGTTAGAAGTGATTAATGAAATTAAAAACGAGATAGGGAAAGAAAATGATTTGGTAAATTTTGAAATAGAAGAAACCGATTATGAAAATAAAATTAATCAATTTTCAAAAAGAGAGGAAATTATAGCAAAAAAAGATGAAACATTAACTTTAATTTCACTCCTTAAAAAATTAATTGAAGTGAATGAAATTCTTAAAGATGGTAAGTTTGACTTAATTGACAAGGCAGTAGAAAACTCAAAAGAATTGAATAACGCAGAAGAAGAAGATGTTTTGCCTCGATTCTCCAAAAATTATGAATGAGAAAAAAAGTTTGAAGATTGGAGTTGAAGCAGACAAACCTTCATTTTCAACTTTAGAAGAGGGTTATTTTAGTTCTTCATCTCGTTATTCTTCTCGCAGACCTTCTTCTGAGGCTGATTTTAATCAACTTCTTTGAAAAGACAATGAGGGAATGAGAGAAAAGCTTGAATCAGCGGAAGAGCAAGTTAAGGGTTTAGAAGCGAAAAGCAATAGAGAAAGAAGGATTATTGATAAGTCAAATACTGAAATCAATTTGTTGGTGGAAGAAAAAGAAGAATTTTTGAAGAAGGAAAAAAAGATCAGTGTTTAGAAAGTGAAGAAATTATCAAAATTATTAAGGAAAAAAATAAAACTTTAACCGAAGAATTAAAATGAGAAAGAGTAAGGGCGGCTTTAGCACAAAAAAAGGTGTTGCAATTAGAAATAATAACAGTCGAATTGTTTGAACAAATTGAAGAAATTAAGAAAAATAGAGAAGTGCAAATAAGTGAGTTGAATGAAATCTGTTTAGCTACAAAAACGGACTTAGAAGAAGCACTTCAAACCATAGATATAATTAACAAAAATTTGGAATCTAAAGGAATAATTTTATCACCAACAGAAGAAAAACCTTTTTGACTTAGTGAAGAATTAGAAAAGTTAGGTGAATTTTCTAAAAAAATAATGAGCAGATCTTCTTCTATTACCGAGTTAAAAGATAAGATGTCTAGTTCTACTCTTAGTAGTATAAGCAGAGCCAGCAGTCGCTCTCATTCTTTAAGAAAAAAGAACGATGAAAAAAACCAAAGAATTTCTATACTCACAGAAGGGATTTTTTCTTCCTCTCTTACTGCTAGTCCAGCCTGTCTCAGTTCTCCTGAAAGACAAGAAGAATATTTTGGACAACAAAACCAAGATTTAAATGGAGAAAGAGTTAATGATTTATCTGATTCATGACTCACTAATTCCAATAATTTAACGCCGGATAGTAAAGCAAAGATTAAGGAAATTAACGATATATCTTATGATGATTATCAGTCGCTTAAAAAACAACTAAAAATAGCTAAGAAAAAATTGTCAAAAATGGAGGAAGAGAGAGAAAAATATGGAAAACAGAAGGTTGAATTTGAAGAACAGGTAGAAACTTGGAGAAAAAAATCAAGCGATTTTTCTTTTATGTTAAGTAGTGTAAAAAAGCAAATAAAAGATTTAGAGAAAAAAGCTTTGCCTAAGGAAAATTTAACAGAAGCTAAAAAACTTGTTAATTCCCATCTTTTAGTCTTACAAAAAAAGGCTAAAAAATATCAAAAAAAATTATTGCAAACTAATTTGACTTCGGAAAAGAAACTTAAATATCAGTTTAAGGAAAGGTTGTTTGAAAATAAAATCGAAGAGGCTAAAAAATTTTTACCGAAACTAGAAAAATTCTAATTTAGAAAGCTGTAAATATAAATAATATGAATATAAAAAGAAAATAAAAATGAGAAAGAATTAATTTTATTAGTTGGTGATGAAGAAAATTTTGAACCAGTAGATATTGAAGAAGCAGAAGAAATTATTAATGATTTACTCAAATATTTAAAATCCCAAAAAGATTATGCAGCAGACAGATTAAAACAATGAAAGCTTTCGGATGATTTACTTATGAAAACTCTTGACAAAATAGCAGAAGGAGAGGTAGAAGCTAATCAGGCTTTAACTCAGGAAAGAGACCAAGCTATTGCTCAACGAGATGCCCGACCTAATATTACCCTAACTGCTCTAGCTGATTTAAGAAGTGAGAAACAAGTTTTAACCGAAGCTAACGAAAGTATTACTAAGAGATTAATTAACGAACTAGGATTAGGAATTTCTGAAAATAAAAGTTTAGAACAAGTAATTGAAATTCTTAAAGTGTTATTGGATAAAAAACCAATTGAAAATCTAAGAGATGAGTTAGCTAAATCTAACGACATTATTAAAGATTTGAATCAGAAATTAACTGTTGAAAAAGAAGCTCATGTTGACTATCTGCAAATTAAACAGAAATTATCCCAAGTACAACAAAATAACAACAATTTAATAAATGAACGAAAGATAGAAAGAACTATTTTGGTCTCTTCTTTAGCAATTAGTTTGGTAATTATTGGTTTTTTAATGAAAAAATTAAAAAAAAATTCAATTGATAACTAATTAGTGATCTAAAATTATTTCGCTTTTGAGGTTCTTTAACCAGCTCCAAAAACTCTTTTCTTCTTTCGGTGTAGAGTGAAAGTAAACAAGAATTATCAATATATTTATCTTTATCTTCACTTTCAGTTCAGTAGTTCTAAAAGTGTTTATGTGAGTAATTTTGTTGACTAAAAGAGAAAGTTAAACAAAAGATTTTGCCACATTGAAAACAATTTGTTCATTTTTTTAATAAGATATCCATCATTATCTATTGGTTTTAATTTACGGTTTACACTTATTTCGCTCCTTTTCATATCTTTTTTGATTAATTTATTTTTTCTAGCTTAAAGAACAAAAAACGATAGGAATAAACTAAGTAATAAAAATTTTTTATTTTGTCCTATTCGTGTTCTCTTGAAATCAAAAAAACGCGATGTTAATGGTAATTATAGGGGGAAGAATATCAAAGGATTAAATTGATTAAATATTTGCAATTTGTTATTGAATACTCAATAGGATTGGTCATAAAGGTATAATAGTTTACGAGTTGATTTAGCAATTAAAAAAAATAAAAAATTCCTTTTAATTGCAGAGGTAAAAAAACACATAATCAAAAACATGAAATAAACTATTAATCATCAATTAATACCTGCTTTAAGAATAGTTGATGCTAAAATACGGAATTTATTTCGATGGAACAATTTCTATCAAATTTTCCTTAAAGAAAAGATTATTTTTTAGAAAGGAAACTATTTTTCCTTAATTGTTAAGTCTAATAACTTATTAATATACTTAAACTTTTCTTTATCTAAGTAAACTTTGCTAAAGTTGATAGTTTGATCAATTATCATTTTTTCTAAATCTTTATTTTTCCCAAAAATCAACTCGTAAACAGAATAAATTAATATTGATCTTTCTAAAGGAGGTAGTTGTGAGAATTCTCAACCAGTTTTTAATTTACTATTAATTTTTTCTTTTAATAATTCTTCTTTTTTTAAACATTTGTCAAGCCAAACAAACCTACCTTTTTCAATTTCGTTCTCCTCGGAATCGTTAGGAATAGAATTGATTAAGTAATAGTAATAAAGAAGAAAAATTTTTCTTTTATCGAAACGAAACATATTTAATTCAACTATAGTTTATTGTTAGTTTTTAGCGAAACAATGAATAAAAACTAATCCTTATAATTGGGTTATTTTGATAATTATAAAGATAAATTATTACTACTCTGATTTAGTGATCGGTAGAATAGAAACAAATGTTCGTAACTTTCCTTTACGTTTTGCTTTAAAAAATTTTACTTTTCCTTCTCCTTTGGCATGAATAGTGTAATCACCACCAAAATAAACTCGATCACCTAATAAGAATTTACTGCCGCGTTGACGAACAATAATTTCTCCCTCTTTTACATATTGTTCTCCAAATTTCTTAACTCCTAAACGTTTAGAAATTGAATCATGGTTACAGTTGGTCGAAGCAGTTCCCCCTCCTTTTTTTTGAGCAAAAAATTGTAAATCTAATTGAAATATTGACATATTTTAATAATTAAAAGAATTTTCTTAAGACGATTAATCCTTGTTTTGGTCCAGGAATTGCCCCCCGAATAAAGATAATTTGATTTTCCAAATCTATTTTCTCAACTATTGCATTTTGAGTAACTCTTTCATGACCCATTCTCCCAGGCATTTTTTTCCCTTTAGGAACTCCTTGATTGGTACCACGGCCACCACCCATTGAACCAATTTGACGATGTGGATAGCCACCACCGTGAGACTTGTTTCCGATTTTAAAACCATATCTTTTAATTACTCCGGCTGTTCCTTTACCTTTAGAAGTGCCAGTAACTTTAACTTCATCTCCTTCTTTAAAGAGAGACAAATCTACTTGGGAGCCAATCTCTAATCCCGACATATCTCTTATTTCTCGTAAATATTTTTTTGAAGAAATATTAACTTTTTTTAAATGTCCTACTAAAGGTTTATTAAGACTTTTTTCTTTGCAATCGCTAAAAGCGACTTGGCAAGCATTGTATCCTTCTTTCTCTTCTGTTTTTACTTGTGATACTACATTTCCTCCTACTCATATTGCAGTAACAGGACTTAATCTTCCATTTCCCTTTTCTGGCAATTGAGTCATTTCTTGCTTCTTACCTAGTATACCAATTGTCTTAAGCATATATTAATATTATTTTAGTTTAAATTGTTAGGTTTGTTTTTTACGAAAAAAAATTAGGATAAAAATTTTAAGAAGCACCTATGTTTAGCTAAGAAATATTGTATCATTTTAACCATTTGTTAATTAATTATTACTAAAACTTTATTAAATAATAATAAATTAGGTGAAATCCCCATGTTTACTATTAAGAGAGTCTTAGCTTTCAAACAAAAATTCCGGTGAAGATAACTAATATCAATCAAACAAGGTTTTAAGTCTTGTGAGAAAAAAATCTTTTACTACAAACAGCTTAAACTTTGGGCTTAATCAATGGTAAAATAACAAGAAATTTCTTAAAAAAATGACAACACAAAAAAATCCATATTTAATGGAAAAGCAAAAATCTTTGAAACTGTTTACGAATTAAAATCTGAAATGCCAAGCATTATCGGAGACCAAATTCCTAGCTTTGAGGAGTTCGCTAATTCTTATCAATATGATGAAAAGATAGCAAACACTTACAAAGCAGAATATCAAGAAAGATTATTAACTGGTCCGCAATATGGTCCGGGGAATTAACAGTCAAGAAGTAGCAATAATGAGAGAGAAGCGAGGAAAATAATGATGTATATTGGTCATCAAGTAAAGGATATGGCTATTTCTGAAATAATTAGTCAAATTGGTGGAATTAATGGTTTTTTTGCTTTTGGAATGACACAATTATTATTGAACGAAATTGCTAAACAAGGATCGAGGGATATAAAGGAACTTTCTGAACAATTAACAAACAACGGAACATCTATGATTCGAAGTGGAGCAATGGAATTGTTAGGAGAAATCGTTTCTAATTTAAGTAGTGCTCTTTCTGCAAGAGGATTGACCAAAACTGCTGATTTTGTGGAAACTGCAAACGAAACTTATGGAATATATAATGATACCAAGCCTTATTTTGAGGTAATTAAACATTTTTCTCATCTTAGTCAAGGAAATGAGTATGTTTCCGATTGTGACGTTTGCAGAAATTGTTAGTGTAAATAATTAATGACAAAAGAAACATCAAGAAGAAGATTATTAGGAATTGTAGTGAGAATTTACCTGCTTTTTCTGATGTTTTTGCTTCTTTGATTAACACTTGGTTCAGATTTGATTTTTAAAATAATAAATTATTTAAATTCGGGGGGGAGGAATCAAACTCCATTTTTGTTTTTTCTTTTTATTGTTGTTGTGTTAATGATTGGTTTGACGGTTGATTATAAATTTTGTTCTTCTCTTTGTGATTATCGATTTGGTTCTAATAAATTTTTTATTGATTTACCGCTTTTTATTTTTTTTTTATCAATTTCTTATTTAGGACTTTTTATTTTTTTTAAAGTGGTAAGCGAGTTTGCTTTTGGATAATTATCTCGTTACTCTTAACGAATTTGCTTCGAACACTGTTAAAAGTCTCCTTTTACAGCAGAAGTAATCGTCTGTTTATCCAAAAGAAAAAGAAATTTTAGTTCAAACTAGTTATTGGTTGAATTCTGTTGATTAAGATAATAACAATAAAATTTTTACGATCTAAAAGCAAATTTTAGAAAAAATAATAAAACTATTAATATAAAAATGGTTAAAATTCGTTTAAGTCTTAAAGGTCGAAAAGGTCAAAGATCCTTTTGAATAATTGCTATTGATGAAAGAGAACCTCGTGATAGTGGAAACTATTTAGAGTACTTGGGTTTTTATAATCCGCAAAAAAAAGAAATAAAACTAAATAAGGAAAATATTAATAAATGATTATCATGCGGAGCTCAACCAACTGATACGGTACGAAGTTTATTAAATAAACATCTTTAATATATTTGATTAACTTTATTAAAAGCAATTAATTTTCCTTAAAATAAATATAAATAATCAAAAAAATTTATTTGAGGAAAAAATAGGACTATAGCGCAGCTGGCTAGCGCACACCGCCGATAACGGTGAGGTCGGTGGTTCGAATCCACCTAGTCCTACCATTGATAATTTATTATAAAAAATAAGGACAAATCATTGTTCTAGAACTTTAATTAAGAAAACTATTTTCTATCTTTATTTTTTAAAATATTACTTATAAATATGGAAAGTAGAATTCGTCGTAGTCGTATCCAGTTAGTTTGTGGACAAGCTAAACCTGGAGCTAGTTTAGCATTTTTAAAAAATATGGCTCTTTTTTGTCGTGAGTTTAATGATAAAACTAAAGATAGAAATGGAGAGTTGGTTAGTGTAGAGATAACAGTGTTTCCTGACAAGTCTCATAAATATGTCATTGGCACTTCGCCAAGTAGTTATCTAATAAAAAAAACTTTGGGTGATAAAAAAGAAATTACTCAATTAGAATTAGAAAAAGTAGCAAGAGAAATAATGCCAAATTTAAGCACTGCTGACATGGAAAAAGCCAAAAAAATTGTGGTAGGAACTATTCGTAGTTTTAACGGAGTAAAAATAAGCGAATAACTAAGATTATTTCTTTAGTTGTTATTTCTCTTTTAAGATTTTATTCTTATTTTAATGTATTAGAACTAGTAAAAAAATAGAGACCCAAAATCTAAGTAAAAAATTTATTCAATTCTTCCACAGATTCTCTATTTTTTGATTTTTGAAAATAATTTTTCAATCCTTTTTGAGTTTCTTCGCCTAAAATTTCTTGGATTTTTTCTCATTCTTCGTTTTTTACTGCGATAAGAAAAGCAGTTAAATTAGGATAAAATTTAGTCAATTTTTGAGATTTTACCGAACTAAGTAAAGGAATTCCGAAAGCAGTCAATAAGTTTGCAAAAGGTTTTTTTTTTGATTTCTCGATAGAAGTTAAGATATTATTAACAGTTTTTTCCTTAAATCCTTCTAGTTTTAACAATTCTTTTTCCTTTTTTCTAAGTTGATAAAAATCAACTAAATTGACTAGTAAATTATTTTCGTAAAACTTTTGAATATTTTTTTGACTAAGTCCCTTAATGTCAAGACCATTCTTAGAGGCAAAATGAACTAATCGGTTAATATTTTTTTGCGAACAATTATCATTTTCGCAAACTTGGTAAATATTGGTCGAATTTCATTTTAGTTTTCAATTGCAAGAAGGACAATTGAAAAGAGGTTGTCAAAATTCGTTATTTTTTAATTTAATTACTTGTATTACTTGAGGAATTACATCACCGGCTTTTTTAATTATTATTTCATCATCAATGTTTAGCTTCATGTTTCGAATAAAAGCATAATTGTGAAGTGTTACCTTGCTTATTTTACTACCCTGTAAAATTACTGGTTCTATTTCTGCCACATAAGTTATTCTGCCATTCCGACTCACTTCTGAATAGATATTATTTACTTTACTTGAGGTAACTGAGGCAGGAAATTTATAAGCAATAGCTCAAC
Organism: Mycoplasmataceae bacterium; assembly: GCA_031674855.1. GTDB lineage: Bacteria > Bacillota_I > Bacilli_A > Mycoplasmatales > CGIF01 > CGIF01. The sequence continues at coordinate 492,640 of CP125275.1, read as the reverse complement.
GAGGAAAGCGACTAGTTTGCCCTAATTTTTCGTAATTTGTATAATCATTTACTTTGATAACAATTCCATCACTTTCAAATTCTAAATCTTCTCGTTTTTTTTTCTGATTTTCAATAAATTCTATCACTTTTTCAATATTTTCACAAACTTGATAGTCGGGGCTGACCGAAAAACCCAACTTTTCCAATTCTAGCAAACGGGATGATTGAGTTGTTAAATCACTATTCACCAGTTGATAAGCAAAAAAATTTAGGCTACGGTCTTGTAAAGGAATAAGAGTTCTTAAACTTCCTGAAGCAGCATTACGAGGATTAGCTAATGTTTTCTTGTTAGATTTTTTTAATTCTTGATTTAATCTGAAAAATTCTTTTTTTTTCATATAAATCTCACCTCTGACTTCACAATCGCTAATTTCTTTTAAAAAAAAAGGAATATTTTTTATTAACTCTTTGTTGAAGGTTACATCTTCACCAATAATACCATTACCACGAGTGCTAATCTGTGTTAATTGGTAACTTTGATAAATTAAACTAATTGACAATCCATCTATTTTTCACTCACAATCATATTCTATTTCTTTATCTGTTTTCAGAATTTTTTTAACTCTTTCATCAAACTTTAACAAATTCTCATAATTTTCAACACTATCTAAACTTAACATGGGTTTTTCGCGACTTATCTGACGAAATTTAGGATTAATCTCATGGCCTGCCTTTTGGGTGGGAGAATCGAAGAAAATAATGTCACTTTCAGTTTCTAATTCCTGTAATTCTTTCAGATGTTTATCGTATACAGCATCATCAACACTAGGTTGGCTAAGAACATAATATTCATGATTTCATTTATTTATTAAAGAAATAAGAAATTTCATTCTTTCTCTTTTTTCAACTATTTCATTTTTTTTGCTCATAAAAATTACGCTATATAAAAAAATTTAAACAGTGATAGTGTGCGTTTCTTGTATTTTTAGAATATTTATCATTTAAACTAAAATTCCATAAAAATAAAAATATATAATTCATGGCGAGAGCTTCATCAAATTCTTCTACTAGTATCAAACCTCCAATCGAAAAATTCAATTTTTGAACTTTGTTTAGAAAATTTAGATTTAAGATAATTAGGCATTTTTTTTGTTCTGCTTTAAAAACTGTTCTTTCGCTTTCATTGTTTAAAATTATTGCAGGAATCTTTCGTCTTGAAAAAAAACCTGATAACTATTTGAATCTTTTGGTAAAGGAAGAGTTTCAAAGCACTCTGGGTTTAAGAGGCGTCGGGATAAGTCAAGGAGTTTTTATTCTTATTGGATTGCTTTTAATATTAATGTATGCTTTAGTTTATTATTGAGATAATTTCTGAGAAGAAGAGTTAAGAGTTAGAGGTGGTCATTATACTAAAAATTTGCTTTTAGAAAAATTTCGTCGCTTGTCTTTTGAAGAACAGCAAGAACAAAAAAATCAAATTAACAATTTAGTAGAAAAGGATTCAGGAGAGGTAGGTTATTTGTGAGAGCATTTACCAAATCATATATTTCATAGTGCTTTGGATATTATCCTTTCAGTATTTTTTTATTGAGATGATTTCAGGAGAATGACAATTTATCAAATTTTCTTTTCTTTATTTTGATTAGGGTTGATTAATGTTGTTGTTTATTTTTTTACCAAAACAATTTTAAACAACGGAAGAAAATATAAGAAAGAGTTAGATAAAGAATGAGCAACAGTTAATAAAGAAAGAAATAATATTGCTTTGATTGAAAGTATGGGGTTGAGTTCGCAGTACCAAGAAAAGCAAAAAAATATAACTGACAAAAATGAGCAATTAGCTCTTAATTATAACCGCACTAAAACCCTCAATGAAACGATTCCTAATAATTTGTTGGGTACTTCTTTCCCTTTTTTTTTGTTAACGCTAAGTGGTCAAGACTTTAATGGAGAAGTGATGGGGATATTTTGACGTATATTCGGGAATTTCGGTGGCATTTTTCAATGTTTGAGAGAATATCCTGATTATTTAACATCTGAAGAAAGAATTTCCAAATTTCTATCTCTCAACGAAAGAAATGATAATCTTGATCAACATAAGTTGCCGAATAATATTTCTATAGCCTCTATTAGAATGGAAAATATTTCTTTCCGCTACAATAAAAATCAAGAAGAGTGAGTTTTAAAGAATTATAATCGTATTTTCACTCCTGAAAAGATAAATCGTTTGGTTGGTAAAAATGGTACCGGCAAAAGCACAATTTTATATCTTCTGTTAGGGATGATAACTCCAGAAAAGGGTCAAATAATAATTGAAGATAAAAAAGGAGAAATTTATTACTTGAATAAAGACATTAATTTAAAGCACTGAAGAGAAAAAAATATTGCTTATTGCTCCCACGATACTCTGGTTGAAGAAGGCTCTACTGGACAAAAACAGTTGACAAATATCGATAGCGTAATACTAACAAAAAAAACTGCTCAAATATTCCTTTTTGATGAAGCCGACAATGCTTTAGATACAGAAAATCAAGAAAAAATCCAAGAAAAAATTAAGAAATTAGTTGATAAAAAAATAGTTATTTACATCAAGCACTAAAAATAATAATCTAAATTAATATTCTTATTTTCATAAAATTAAACTAATTTAACATAAAAAAAATATGCCTGAATTACCAGAAGTTGAAACTGTTTTAAGAGCTTTAATTAGTAACGGGATTGTTGGTTCAACTATTTCTCGAGTAGAAGTAAGAAAACAAAACCATATTAAAGAAATTAAACCAGAAGATTTTGTTCAAAACTTGACTGGAAAAAACATTCGCAATATACAAAGGAAAGGAAAATGATTATTTTTTGTTTTAGACAATCAAGTTTTAATTAGTCATTTGCGAATGACTGGTAAATATTTTTTTGGGGAAAATAGTCATATTCCTTCATTGATTTTTCACTTTACTAATGGCAAGAAACTTATTTATTGCGATCCTCGCGGTTTTGGAGTTTTTTATTTACAATCGTTAGATAGTTATCGCTCTTTGCACCCTTATAAAGAAATTGGTCCTGACTTAATTCAAGAAGAAATAGCAATCGATTATCTTTTTGCTAAATTTCAAAAATCAAGGCTACCAATTAAATCAACTCTTTTAGAACAAAAAATAATGAGTGGGATTGGCAATATTTATGCTTCCGAAATATTATTTGTCTGCAAGATTAATCCTTTCAAACCCACTAACAAAATTTCACAAGAAGAAACCAAACAAATAATTTATCATTCAAAAAAAATGCTACAAAGAGCTATTGATTTAGGCGGAACCTCAGTAGTAGATTTTGTTTCCCCTATCAAAGGCAAAGGTTCTTATCAAAATGAACTAAAAGTTTACATGAGAGAAAATAAACCTTGTTACGATTGCAAAAATCCCATTATTGCAGAAATAGTAAATAACCGTAATACTTTTTTTTGTTCTCGGTGTCAAAAATTAGAAATAACTGAAAATTCACAAAAATAATTAAAAAAACATGACAAACAATCTTTTTGCCTATACTGATTAATTGAGTAGTTATTTTTTTCGCTACTTTAGTTTACCAATTTACTATTATACCTTTTATTTTTAAACCAACTATACCCAAGCAAGCCGCATCAATTCTTGTTAAATTCTTACAATTACGAATTATTAAAGTTTTGCCATGAAATTTTCTGTAATTTTCACCAACTTCATCAGATTTATTGATTAAAGTTGTTTCGGTTATTTCTTTGCCTTGATCATCTGTTCAAGTTACGGTTGTTTTTTGAAGATTACCAGTTTGATTGCTTTCTTGATCGTTCAGATTAAGATTGGTTCCGGTTCAATTATCAAGGATTAGCGTATTTTCATCCTGCTCAGATACTCGTCATTGTGGTTCTTCACTGGAATTAGTGGAATTTTCTTGCGCTTCAGCTTCTTGGCGTTGTCTTTCTCGCTCTTTTAATTCAGCAATTAGTGCTTGTTTTTGTTCTTGAGTAAGAGGTTTTTAGAATTCATTAACTAACATTTTCACTTAAAAAAATAACACATCTGCTCTCTCTGTGTGTGTTTTTTTATTATTCTATAAGTAGTTTTTTTAAACTTTATGCCCTTAATAGGATTTCCTTATTAATAAAATTTTCTTTATAAAATGAGCAGAGAATTGAATTTAAATAATTTATTATCAACTTGAAAAAATATTGCTAATAAATACGGACTTTCTTGGAAAAATTCTTTTCTTCAATGAGATTTACCTAGTGATGTTGAAGCTGATTTCGCTCTTACTCTAGCACTGCCAATTTCTCACAAGTTTAAAAAAAATCCTAAAGAAATAACTCAAGAAATAGTAGAAAAAACTAATCGTTCTGAGTTAGAATATTCAATTACAGAGCAAGGTTATATTAACTTTAAATTTCCCCAAGAACATTATCAGAAATTTTTTAATGAAACATTATTTAATGAAGGTAAAAATCTTCGTGGTGAAAAAAAAAACACTCATATAAATTTAGAATATGTCTCTGCTAATCCTACTGGTTATCTACACTTAGCTCATTTTCGTCATGCGGTAATCGGAAACACTTTAGCTAATGCTTATCAATTCCTAGGCTATCCACTGACTCGTGAATATTACGTCAACGACCGCGGTGGCCAAATTACTTCATTAATTAAGTCAGTTTATCATTTTTATCATAAATTACAAAATGTTCCCTTATTAGAGTCAGAAACTATTGAATACTTTGGTCAAGCGACTCAGGAAATAGCTCAAAAATTGATAAAAAAGTGAGCAGATAAATATATTAACAGAAAATTAAGCAATGAAGAATTGAATCTTTGAAAAAAAGAAATTTTAGAATTAGTTTTAACTAAAATTCAGAAAGATTTAAAAGAATGCGGAATTGAATACGATGTTTGATTTTCTGAAACAAGTTTATATGAAAACAACAAAGACAAGGAAATTTTTACTCTTTTAGAAGAAAAAAAACTAACTTATTTCAAAGAAGAAGCTAAATTAATCAAAACTAGTTTAGCAGGTGATGAAAAAGATCGAGTAATTATTAAAAAAGATGGCGAATATACTTATTTCTTTTCCGATATTCTTTATCACCAAAATAAATTAAAAAGAGCCGACAAAATAATTAATATTTGGGGCGCTGACCATCACGGTTACGTAAACAGAATAAAGGCTATTTGTCAATTATTAGGAGCTGACAAAAATAATGTTCAAATAATTTTGATCCAAATTGTTAATTTGTTGACCGAGGAAGGAAAATCAGCAAGATTTTCTAAACGAGCCGGCAACACTATTGAATTAGAAGAAGCTTTAACTCATGTGGAGATGGATCAATTAAAATTCTTTCTTCTAGAAAAAGATTTCAATCAACCCCTTTCTATTAACACAAAATTATTAAAAGAAAATAAAAAAAAAACCCAACTCTACTATATTCAGTATGCTCATGCTCGTTGTCATCAAATTTTCCAAAAAGCGCATGAAAAAGGAATGGCAAAGATTAGTTCTAGCATTGACTTATTGACAAATCAATTAGAACGGAAAATATTTAATTTATTAATTCGTTTTACCTTTGTTTTGGAAAATATCATAGAAGAAAACAAAACTCATCATTTAATTCACTATTTATATGAATTATCTCACGCTTGACAAACTTATTATCAAAATGAAACTATTTTGGAGGAAAAAAATCCTGAATTAACTGCTCAAAAATTGCTTTTAGTCAAAAATATTCAAATAATTTTGAAATTAGGTCTAGAATTGATGGGAATATCAGCACCTAAAATAATGTAATTAATATTTCCAAACTCTTCAGTAAAATTATATATAGTTTATTATTTGTAGCAAAAAATACAAAATATTCTTTTGCGGGATTGGCGGAATGGTAGACGCGCCAGGCTTAGGACCTGGTATTCATTCGAATATGGGGGTTCGAGTCCCTTGTCCCGTACCAAATTAGAAAAAAAATAGAAAACATGCCTAAAGTTAAACAATTTTTATGTTAATAGTAAGTATTATTATCTTTGTCTTCATAGTTTGATACAAAGTCTATCAGCAGTCGGATAAATCAAAAAGGAAACTGCGACCTTAAAAGAAATGAAAAGATATTCTCAGAGCATAAGTTTGAATTAGCAAATAATGATATTAATAGAGGTGTTGCTGTTGTTCTATAAAAATATGAAAGTCAAAACACTCAATTAGTTTTTTTGAAAAAATAAAGAAAAAATTCGGTAAAGGAAATACTAATTTGGAGAAAATTAAAAATCATCAAAATTAAATAAAATCACTTAAAAGATAATATCAAAAAATGACTTTAATACCTTGAAAATATCTAACAGACCATCTTAATTTACCAGATTATTCTCCTAAAAAACTTGAAGAAAATCTTAATTATCATGGTTTGGAAGCAAAAGTAATAGAAAGAGAAGGTAAACAATTTTTAGAGTTTGATACACTCCCTAATCGCTCTGATTTATTGTCTTGATGAGGCATAATTCAAGAAATAGCAATCATATTAAATTGCCAAAAAAAAATAACAACTTTTTATTCTAAGGAAAATCAAAAAAAAATAATTGAAGTAGAAAACAAAGTCAAAACTTGTTCAGACTTTAATTTGGGCTTTGTACGAGATATTGAAATCAAAGAGAGCCCGTCTTATATAAAAGAGTGATTAAAAGTAAATAACATTAATCCAATTAATAATATTGTTGATATTGCTAATTTGATAATGCTAGAAAGTGGCCAGCCACTACATATTTTTGATTACGACTCTTTATCAGAAAAAAAACTGACAATTCGTAACGCTTACCAAGGAGAAAAAATAAAATCTTTAAATAATCAAAAGTTATTTCTTGATTCAGAAGATATTATAATCAGTTCAGGAAATAAAATAATTGATTTAGCTGGAATTATCGGAGTTCAAGAAACATCGATAAACTTTAATACTAAAAATATTCTTATTGAATCTGCTTCTTTTGATTCTAAAACTATCAAAAAAACTGCCAAAAGATTGAATTTAACTACTGCCGCTAGTCGTTTTTTTTCTCGCGGAGCTAATTTAGCAAAATCACCTAAGCAAGTGCTGGATTATGCCATTTCACTCATCAGCGAAACTTATCGAAAAGATTTTAATTCAATAGGTTCATTTTCTTATTGGGAGGAAAAAAAAACTCCAGTAGTGATTGAAATAAACCAAGAATTTATTGTTAAAAAAACTGGCCAATTAGTAACTGAACAAATCATCGAGAAAATTTGACAACAATTAGGATTTTCTTATCAAAAAAGGGAGAAGTTTTATTGCGTTACAATTCCTTTATCACGCCCCGATTTAATCATTCCTGAAGATTTGCTAGAAGAGTTGTTAAGAGTATACGATTATAATCAAATAGCTAATGCGCTTCCTAAGGATTCACCCGCTATTAGTTTTCATAAAGAAAAAAAAACCGAGCGAGAAAAAAAAAAACTTAAAGCTTATCTGACTAATCAGGGTTGGCAAGAAATTATTACTTATTCGTTGATTTCGGAAGAAATGAAGCAAGATTTTGAAAAAGAATCGAAAAATTCTTTCTACCAACTGATAATGACAAAAAATGAGTATCATAAGTATTACCGGCAAAATTTACTCTCTAGTCATTTAAAAACATTAAATTATAATCTTGCTCGACAAAATAAAAATCTTTTTTTTTTCGAAATCAGTTCAGTTTATGGGATTAATTATGGGGAAGAATTTTTAGTCTTTAGTGCAACAGGGCAATTACTAAATCAACCAATTCATAAATTAATTAATAAAATAGACTTTTTTTGATTAAAAGGAATTTTAGAAAATATTTTTGATCTGCTAAGGATAAATGATAAAATATCTTTTTCTTCTACTGAAAATGCTCATCAAATTTCTGAGATATTTCTTGATAAAGACAAAATAGGATTTTTAGGTCAAATCGAATCACTAATTACAAAAAAATACCAAATCAATGAGCCAATTTTTATGGCTCAGATTTCATTAACCAAAATTTTCAATTATCTTAGTGTTTATCCACCTAAATTTGTTTATCGACCTGTTTCCAACTTTCCGACTAGCGAAAAAGATTTATCTTTTATTTTCCCTCAAGAAATTAACTATAATGAAGTAATTAAAGAATTTGTTGAAAACACAAAGGAAAGTCTTCAAGAAGTAAAGGTTTTTGATGTTTATCAAAATGACGAATTATTAAATGAAAGAAAAAAATCGGTTAGTTTTCGTTTAGTTTTTCAAAGTTTGAATAAAACTTTAGAAAGCAATGAAACAGAAAGAATAATTAAAGAAATTGTTGAAAAAATAGAAGAAAAATTCTTAGCAAAGTTAAGGGGTTAACGTCAAAATTAATCCCAATGATTAAAATTATTTAATGTATTTTAATTAAAATATAAAAGAATACGCCCGTAGTTCAGTGGATAGAATATTTGACTTCGGATCAAAGGGTCGGGGGTTCAAATCCTCCCGGGCGTGCCATTAGTTTTTAGAGAATTAAATTAAAGATGGTTAGTTAATTTAATTGCTAACTTTAATTTAGAAAATTTCTCTTATTTCAGAGATTGATTAAACTCTGAGTTCTTTGATTTTATTAGAGAACAAAATCACTTCTTTTTTTTATTTTCTCTTTTTAAATTTCTTTTTTTTGTGAATTTTTTTGTTTGGATTTTTGGTCTTTTGTGTTTCTTAATCAGTAAAGCAAAGGCGGAAATACTAAGCAACTATCTTTCTTAAAACAGATTAGCAAGGGTTATAAAAAGGATGCCATTCTTTTTTTCTTACCATCCAAGAAGTAAGTTGTTTAAGTAATTGTCTTAGGTTCTCACGAACCACGACACCAAAAAGAACCAAGGACTGCCCTTTATCTAATTAGGATAAAACAGTTCCCAAATTCTTTACTGAAATAACCACTTTTACTAAGGATAAAAAGACCCAATTTTAGTTTTTATAACCAACGAGGCGGATGCCGAGTTATGACTATAAAATAGAATTGGAAAAGAATTAGAATGGCAGCGAAGCACTTTCTAAAAAAGTGCGGAGCGTAGATTATCTTTGGGGAGAGGAACACATTCTATAAATAGAATATCATAATCTATCTCCTTGGTATCCTTAGAAAAGAAAAACAAGAAAAAGAAAAGCGAAATAATTTGTCTGAAAGACTAAAAAAGCCCAAAAAAACCCTCACGGCCTTTTTTTATGAATCTCCACGAATATAACTCTAAATTCACCATCAAGGACATTGAAACCAAAACTGACAAGAATTTCAATCCCTATTACTTAATTCACTTCGAAAACAGCAACTATAAATACGGCTATGCTTTTCGCAATAACTTAGATTCGGAAACTTTAAAGATCCTAGATGATGCCCCTTATAACTTCATTAATCGTTTAGTGTCTATCACTTACCAGTTAAACCAAACCCTCACTAGCACTTTTTTTCAAGTTAAGGAAATTTCACTTATCAATTAATCATGGCTCTCCTACTTGCTCTTTTCCTGTCCACCCTAATCAACTTATTCTTATCTACCGTTGTTTTATTAGTTCTAATTTATTGACTTTTACCTAAGATGATAATCTGAAAAGTAAAACGATGATTAGACAAACTCACTAATCCCTTTGCTTAACACAATTGGTCATTTTGTTAAGTTATCATGTCAAAAAAGCACTAAATAGTATCTTAACTTAACAAAATCAACCACCACAACTTAACATTTTTAACTAACCAACGAATTTTCAATCCCTCCAAAGCTGTATACAGCTGTATACACAATTATTTTCATCCTTCATTTATGACTTGAAAAAACGAATACAATCTTAATCGCAAAGAATATTTAGCCCAACAACAAAGATTAAGAAGGCAAAAATTAAAAACTAATCCAACTAATTCTTCCGATAACAACAAATACTACTCCGCGGAATCTATTAAGATCTTAATGTCTTTTAAAGAATATACCGAACTAAGTAAAGATAAAAAGAAACTCTGATTAGATTTTAATTGAACTCTGCAAGATTGTCAATCAGCCATTACCGAAGGCTTAGGTGATATCACCGCCCTGATGAAACTAGAACAGATATCAAATATCTTAATTCGGGATTATTGAACCACGGCTAAGAATGAAGAAAGACAAAGAAGTAGTAATTGAAACTCTTTATCTGATGACCAACAACAACGGCTCATTAAATATTGAGGTCAGCAAAAAGCCCGCATAGAGAATGGTTTTATTGCTGAAAGTGAGCGATTAGAACGACAACGCAAACATTATGAAAAGGAAATCGAATTAGCCAAGTTCCACGAGGAGCGTGGTAAGCTTAAATGTTCTTGTTATGATTGTCAAGAAAGGAAAGAATTACAGTCAGAAATCAAAGCCAAAGTTTTTGGTTATCAAACTAAGAACCAAGACAAAGAACAATGTCCCGAATGTCAGCGTTGAGTTAAAGAACTAAACGAAGAACATGGCATCTGTGCTAATTGTGTCAAAAATTATGAAGAATAATCAAAATCAAACCAGCCAAAGCCTTTATCGTTGCTTAACCATGACCTTCTGAACTAAGCGGCACTGTCAAACTTGTCAACAACCATTCACCAAGACCGATTATCACCACAACAATTACTATCTCACTTTTTGAGAGTTAACAATTAGACCAACTCAAGGTTTTACTCGTTCCCGAGGTGTTGAGTGCTTAGATGGAGTAATCATCTATCTCTTCCATCATCACTGTCCCTTATTTGTTAAATTTCCTCTCCAAGGATGTTCAACAGAAACCATTTCAGAAACTACTAATAATCATGAATAACCAAGAAACAACTCTCTGACTACACCGATCAAGAACTAATGGAAGAAATCACCAAAAGAATAAGAAATTACTCCTTAGAAATGAGTTATTTAGGCTTACCATTACTAACTATTGCTGTCCAATATTTAGAATGGTATAAGGAAAAACAAGAACAACAAACAAATAAATCTGATGAATAAGAACAATCTTAACGAGCATTTATCATCTAATCTTAACTGAATTCTTACAGTTCAAAACCCCATCATCAATCACCACACCAATATTCAAATCCAACCTTAACCATGCACTCCCCTCAAATAATAGGTTATTTAAGAATTAGCACCGAACAACAAAACTTAGCCAATCAAAAATTAGCCATTTTGGATTATGCTCACAAACATCAGCTCACTATCACCAAATTTGAAGAAAATATAATCTCTTCTTCGCGTTCTCTAGCCGAACGCAAGATATTAGATATTTTCAATTATCTCCAAAATGGCGATACTTTAATAGTCTCGGAATTATCCCGCCTTGGTCGTTCCACGATGGAAGTATTATCGCTGGTTAATCAATTCGTGGAAAAAGGAATAAACCTCATTATCATTAAGGAAAACTTATCTCTTAACAAAAATAATCGTGATGATCTGACTAATGACGTGCTACTAACCATTTTCGCTATGTTAGGTAAATTAGAAAAATCCCTCATTAAACAAAGAACTAAAGAAGCGTTGGCTAATAAAAAGTCTCAGGGTTTCAAACTTGGCAAACCCAAAGGCACTATCCAAAAGAGCATCTACGATAAACACTTGGCAACTATTAAAGAATGTTTAGCCAAGCAAATGAATATTCCCAACATCTCTAAATGAATCAGTATTGGCACGGAACGAGGTTTATTTGATTATGTGAAAAGGAGGAAATTAAAGTCAGCAACATTTTAAACTATGTCCAAAATCAGAAAACAACATCAACTAATTGGTATCATCGATTATGCCTTGCTAAGCCATTCCAAACATAAAAAATATAAAAATCAACCTTTTTATTATTTAGAATCCTTGAACAAACTCAATTAGGCACTAATAAGCAAAGCGTTTATGCTTTTTTTAACCTAGTTAGTTCAGAAATATGAAAAGACCTAGAGAGTTATGATTTTAAAGAAAAAAATTATCTCTTTTTCTGTGAAAAAAGAAATCGAGGATGAAGATTAAGGGATTTAAGAGAAATTATTTAGTATATTTAGGAGGAGCTTCAACTTTGGCTTCGTATCTTTCTTCGTAGATATTCAATTCCACTAGTTCTTTCTCTAATTGTCAAATTTCTCTTTGCTTGGTTAAAGAAGTTTGTATCTCGTCCTCGGTTAGACTTTGTTTTAAGATATTGCGTGATTTTTCTACTTGTTCCTGAGCAAAGGTGTTATTAACATTTCTATCGACTTCTTTTTGAGCTCTGTAAAAAGTTTCTAATCATTCGCTATTAACTTGCAATTTGGTTTTTGCTTGACTATTTAGTTTTGATAACTCGCTTCTTTTGCTTTTTAGAAGATTTTCCACAAATTTTTGATAAGCAGAGAGAGTGTTATTGGTTTTTTCCACTTCTTTATTCTTGTTGACCAATTTTTCTTTTTCATCTTCTAATTGCTTTTGTAAAATAGAATTTTTATTCTTTTCGTTTTTTAAATCATTTTCTTCTTTGATTAATTTCTCCTGCAAAGGTTTTATTTCTCTATCTCTTAAACCTTGATAAAGCTTGTAATAAGTTTGGGCTTTTTTTCAGGCAACGAGAGCTGTTGAGCTATTATCTTGATAAGTTTGAGAACTAGACGATGTTTTATAAGATTTTAATTGATCTTCTATTCACTTAGAATCTTGACAATCAAAATTTTCCAACTTTTCTGTCAAATACTCTAATCCACCAGTAATGTCGCAGTTTCTAATTCATAATCTTTTTAAATTAGTTAGCTTTTCTAAGCTTTCTAATGAACCATTAAATCTTTTAGTATTTTCCCTCTCGTTGCCAATCATTAAAACCTCTAATTTTTCTAAGTTACTGAAACTAGATAATGGAAAAGGTTGAGATTGATAATTCGTGCTTCTACCATAATAACTATCATAGGTGCTGTAATTACTGAAAAAATTGTTTCTCATATCTACATAAATCAGTTTTTCAGAATTCATTTTAGTTAAAAAATCAAGGTAAATTAATAGATTGTCGTTAGCAATAAATTTTTCTAAATTATCCGACTTTCCTAAGAAATTTATTCTCTGAATTTGATTAAAAGAGCAATCAAGGCGAGTTAAATTAACTAAACTTTTCTCATCAATAGTTATTTCGGTTAATTCATTGCGAGAGCAAATAAAAACTTGTAAATTTTCAAAATCTTTTAACTCTAATTTGTCTTTAAGATTTTGATTACTAATATCTAAGACTGTGATTTGTTTTTTTTCTTCTGCTGTCATTGAAGCAGGATTTTTTGTGCTGAACATGATGTTTTTTATTATTTTTTTATATAGATTAAGTCTATATAATAATCTTTAAAAAGTAGAATGAATGAACGAGAATTCCCAGCAAAGAATTCTCCATTGGGCTTTTTACTCTCTTAGCAAAACCCACTCATATAGAAATGATGATAAATTACTAAGCCAAACCAACACAATCATTCTTTTAAAGAAAATCCGAGTTTACTAACTCATTCAAAATCAAACCAGTCTCTTATCCATCATTTTCTATATTATTAATTACTAATTATAAAAACTAAACAAAAAAAAAACATGGAACTAAAAAAATACACCACAATCGCCACCATTGGTCTTATTGCCGGTTACTTAGGTGGTTATATCCAAGACTATTTAAAAATCAATCAAACTCAATCAACTATTTTTGACACTGAAAACAAAACTACCCGCATCTAAACAAACTATGACAAAAAACAACGAAAATAACACTCCTTTTTATCAAGACAAAACATTCTATATCACGGCTTTAACCTTTACTATTATCGGTTATTTAGTGCTACCCAAACTAATCAAACTCTACCAATCTTATCGCTCAGAATAATCTTATGTTAAAAAAAAACCTTACTAAGCCTCGTAAAAAACTAAGCAAACCTACTAAAATTACCAAAAAACTAACTCCCAAATCAAGCACTAAGCCCGAGCAAAACATCATCACGGAAAACTTAAAAAGAAAAGTTTTACCCCACATTGTTAATGACTTTGCCCAAGCTTTGAAATCCCTCAAAACGGTGAAAGCCTGCGGTTCGGTCGCTTAGGCACTTTCAAGAAATCCCAACGGCAAATCAATGGCTATCAGGGTTATAGTTATTCGTTCCGAGCTCATTCACTTTTAAAAAAGTAAGATGGACTCAACTAACGGACACTTAAAGGTTAAGGATAGTCAAGGCGATAAGAAAAAATCCTTTGAACTTATCTTAGGCAAATACTCTTTTACCTTAGGTTGCCTTACTTTAATTGCTTATACCATTATTAAAAAATTCCCTTTCTAACTATGGAACTTACCACTAAACATTATATCGTAGGCGGAATGGTTATCTCAGCCGTCTTAATCTATTACTTCATTGATAACATCGAAGAAAGCCACCTCAAAAACATGCAACTATTCGGTGGGGGAATTATCCTAATTATTTACTTATTAAAAAGTTAAAAATCATTATAGTGATGGCTAAATGATCTAGAAATCCAAAAAAAACTAATTAAAATTGGAATAGGGATACCGAATGAACAAAAAAAACGGAAGATTGCTCTCGGAAATGCTATGAATGTCGTGAAGAAATTGAAGCAAACGAGGAAAGGTTCATCGGAGGTCTTAAAAAAAGTCCAGCAGGAAGATTTTACCATCTAGACTGTGGTGAAAAAAAACAACAGGAAGTAGATATAGAGGCAAATAAAGCATTGAAAGAAATAACTAGCAGTTTAGCAATAATAAAGCAAAAAGAAACAAACACTTTAACTAGAAACGATAAAAAGAAAATTGAAGAAATCAAAAATGAAATAAATTTACTATCGCAAAAACATCTTGATAATCCTTTTAACACAGCCAGTATTAAGTTAATGAAAACTTCTCTCCAAGAACTAGAACAAGAAATCAATAACCCTGCTTCTCAAAATCAATCTCAATCATCAAATAACCAAGACAGTCCTCTTTCTAACAATAATCAAGAAGAAATAAATAATAACTCTAATAATAACAACAGAGAGAGAGAGAGAGCAAAAATGAGGAGCAGAAATCACAATTACAGTCTCAAATCACTGACTTAGAAAATAAACCCACTAGAACGCCCACAGAAGAAGCAGAATTAGATCGCAAGAAAAAGGAATTAGAAAGATTAAACAATCAGCCTGCTAATACTCAAACTGATAAACCAAATTGAGTTAAACCAGTCTTAATAATAGGTGGTATTATTTTAGTAAGTGGTCTAATTATTTACTTAATTTCTAAAAATAAGAAAACCTAATCACTATTAATGCTTGCTTCGATTATTTTCATCTATACCGAACTCTAGTAAAAAAAGTTTTTGCTTTGGTTTTTTTCAATAGATTTTCAAAGCTAACAATAAATTAGTAAATAATTCTTTGTCCAAACAACAATGAGCATCCTTTTTATCATCCAAAAGATTAATATTATGCTGTTTAGCAAAAGTATGAGAAATAAGAATTCTGGTGTTAAGAGAAATATAAGAATCCTTATCTAAGCAAGGACATTTAATTGGTCCAAATTTCCCTCAGCGAGCCTTTTCTTTGCTAGTAATAGTTAAAACTTCAAAAATTTTTTCTTTTTCTCTGTTTAGGATAAAGTAGTGTCTTTTTTTAGTTAAGTCTTGTTTGTAATGATAATCAAAATCTTTTTCTTCACTAAACGGCAAGTTTACATAAATGGTCAGTTTAGTATCTAATTTTCTATAAA
The DNA here is from genome assembly GCA_031674855.1 of Mycoplasmataceae bacterium. Taxonomy (GTDB): domain Bacteria; phylum Bacillota_I; class Bacilli_A; order Mycoplasmatales; family CGIF01; genus CGIF01. The sequence goes on along the minus strand of CP125275.1, from coordinate 476,953 downwards.
CAACTCAACACTTCACAAAATCACTAACATTTAATATTCATTGCTTCTAACAAAGAACCAGAAAGAACACGATAATACTCTAATACTTCTGAATCATAAACAAAAGCGTCGCTTTTTCCTTCTAATTTGCTTTTTCTAGCATTTTCTCAGGCTAGATCGTCATGAGCTAATTCTCTTAATTCTCAATCATTGTAATTCTCTTTTAGATAGTAAAAAACTTTACTAATAAATTCTTTTTGTTTTTCATCTAATGAACTAAAAGAGTTATTATTATTTTCTCAATATAAAGTTTTAAAATTTTTAAAGATAAAAGGAACTACTCCTCCGTGTTCGTAAGCTTTAATTACATCGCGAAATAAAGGCTGTCCGTAACAAGAGTAGTGAAGCGATTGAACCATTTGAAGAACTTTGTTTAAGCGAAAATTTCCAATAATTGGTCGTGAGTGATAATTTTCTTCCTTATCAACTACTAAGAGCCGACTTTTTGAAAAATATTCCCTCCTCTTGTCTAATGATAAAAGATAATTTGTTACGCTCAAAGCCGAGACTAAATTCTTTTGCTCCACCATAATATAAAATTTTAATGAAATCTTTTAAATTATTACTATTCAGACATTAAGAACGCTTGCTAATTAAGAGCAAATTATTAAGAAGTAAAAATATTTTTGTTAAGATTGTTAAGACTTTTTTGTTTTTGAAAAATTTAGTTATATTATCATGGTTAAAAAAAATAAAAAAGAAGCAAAATCTAATCAGAGTTTAACTAAACGAGGGAAAGAGGTTATAGATCAAAAATTAAGTAAGAATAATTCAAATGATTTAGAAAATCGAGATTGAGGTAAAGCGAATTCTGAATTGGATAGTTGAGGAACTTTTAATCAGTCGGAATTTGCTAACAATGGCTGAGAAAGTTGAGATATGGCTCCTTCTTCAGATGATTGAGGAGCTTCTTCTAGTAATAATCTTGGTTGAGGAAGTTCTGCTTCAAATGAATGAGGGGACGAAAGCAACAGTTGAGGGGTTAAATCAAGTAATAGTTCACAAAACAAATCAAAAGAAAAAGCAATAATAATAAAAACTCGAAAACCTAAAGAAATGGAAATCTTTGATAATCCTAACCTATTTGATGAAGGAAAAGAAGGGATAAGAGGAAGGAGTTTTTACCGAGTTTTTGGTTATTGAAAATGTTCTAGCAACAATTGTCGAAAAGACTGATATAGTGCTTTTACTTGAGTTTTATTAGAAAAATGTCAAGAAGATAATTCAGAAGTAGTATTAAGAAAGCAAGATTATTGAGAACAAGAATGCAATAAATGCAAGGAAGGAGCGGGCTATTTAGTTGAGATTAATGAACTTGAAGAAAAAGATAGCGGACCTCATGAGAAAGAAAGTTGTGAAAGATGCAAAGAACGAAAATACTGTAATAGAGCAATTGTAAAGTGTTGAGGTTATGGTTATGGAACCCATATTTGCAATAGTTGCAAAGTTGGAAGAAGATGCCCCAATTCTTTAAAATATCAAGAAATTAAATTAAAGATAAAATCAAAATCAAAAAAAAACTATCAATTTGTTGACTGAAAACCGAATCAACATCTTCTTTTTAAACAGCAAATAATAGAACCTTTATTAGTTAGAACTTTTGGTTTATCATGTTATAATAATCAGCAATTAGTTAGCTCTTTAATAAAAACTTGAATTGATAACAAATTTACTTATTCTCAAGTTCAAGATTGAGTTAATGCATTTGGTATTAATCTTCAACCCGATGATGCTGATTTTTGTGCCTGATTGAGAGATATAAAAAGAATCGAACCTCGAAATTTAATGAATTCTAACTGATTAGGAAGTTTAAGAAGAGAATATGGTAATTCACAACCGAAGAAAAAGGATTTTGAGAAACTGATAGAAAAAACCAAAGAAAAACTTAATAAAGCTGAAAACTATCTCTTTGGAATTCTAATCAAAAAGAACTGAAATTATTTAGAAGAAAGCTTTATTAGTGTTGAGAAGACAAAAGAACTGAAAGAAATAAAAGATTCTCTCAGCGAAAAATTAACTGAAGAAGAAATTGAAAATATTCTTTCTAAGCAAGCCGAAATGTACCGGTTAGAACAATCTGAGTACTCGAATAAAATTCAAATCTCTTCTAATTAATAATATTCTTTATCTAAACTAAAAATTAAAGTAAGGAGGGATTAAAGTGAAGATTTCTCCCTCCTTGCAAAGAAAAATTAAAACTTTTCTATGAACTCTTCACATTCATACAAAAACCCATTATGGGAAAATAACCAATTAAATAATAATTTAAACCATTACCAAGCCTGATTAGAACAAAGAAATTTCTCTCAGGAAACTATTACCAAGTATTTAAGAAATATTAATAACTATGGTGAGCAACACTTAACCACCATTAATATTACTATTTTTTTGCGGAATAATTTAAGTAAATTTCAACCCAATACTTTACGCGGACAAAGAAATTCCTTATTGTCCTATGCTAAATTCTTGAAAATCCATCATCAAATAGAATGGGATATCGTTAGTAGAGTAATTCCCCAAGTCCAAAAGCGACCATTCCCAACCCTGACTGAGGAAGAATTTGAAAGACTGTTATTAACCAACACTAAAACCGATAAATTAACTACTGAACGCAATAGTTTAATTGCGGAATTCTTTTGATACATCGGCATGAGAGTTAGTGAACTAATTAATATTCGCCACAGTCATTATTCTCAGGGATTATTAAAACTTCATGGTAAGGGTAATAAAATTAGAGAGGTAGTAATTCCCGAATTTCTAATTAAACACTTTAACCCTTACTCTCATGATTATTTATTCTTAACTCGAAATAATAAACCACTAACCAAAGGGCAAATTTTAAGGAATATTAAAAGGAGAGTCAAGTTAGCCGGTATTAATAAGAATATCAGTCTCCATACTTTTAGGCGTTCCTTTGCTACTAACTCGTATAATTTAGGAATTAGGTTAGACACTATTCAAAAACAATTAGGTCATGTTAATGTTAATACGGCCATGGAATACATTCACAACGATTATCAGGCCCTTTATGCTGATTATTCTAAACTATGAGTAAATAAAAATATTTGTTAAAATTTAACTATTATGAACAAAGATTTTGAAAAATATTTGTCAGAATTAGAAGATCCCAAAAACGACCAGGAGGAAAACTACGACTTACCGGAAAATCCTACTGCCTTAGAGTTGGCTAAATACAATATCTGTCAAAATATTTTGCGTTATAAAAGAGAAAATAATCTCAGTCGTGAGCAAGTAGCTCAGCAAATTCAATTAAGTAAAGCCGAAACCGAGGAACTTTTATTTTGTCATATCAATAATTTCACATTAGACCGCTTAACTGAATACGCTAGTCGTATTTTCTCTAATTTAGAAATAAAAATTACTAGGGCAGAAAACCGACAAATTAATATCTAATGGAAAGGATTTGAGAATATGATTGTCATCTAAACTTTAATGGTCAAAAAATAACTAAACTAACTATCACTGACCATTGACAAGCCAAGCATCCCGAAATAAGTATCGATTTAATTGTTAAATTAGTAAATAAGCTAGACGGCAAAGAGGCTGAATTAACTAATTACCAAGGTGAAAGGAAAGTCTTTAAGTGAAGAACTTTTTATCAAAACAATGCTTACCGAATTATTTTCTGATTTAAGGATAGCACGACTAACCATCTATGAATAAGGAATTGTTATCCCATTGATTAAACAATAATATTAAAACTATTATATCAACCTTTTAAATAAGAGATAAATTTTATCTTTTCTAAAAGTTAACGCCGGATCAAAGGGTCGGGGGTTCAAATCCTCCCGGGCGTGCCAAAATAAAAATGGTAGGATTAGTAAGTAATTTACTATTCTTATTTTGGTTATCTAAAACCTTGATTGTCTGTATTTCAGAGATTGATTAAACTCTGACTTCTTTTGTCAAAAAGAATAACATCATTTTTTTTCTTTTTAATATTTCTTTTTTTGTAGGATTTTTTTTGCTTTTTTGTTTTTCTTTTGTAAAATTAAAGTGCTTAGTGGAAAAGAAAGTTAATATCAAAAATTAACAATTTTACTTAAAATCAAATTAATAAATAAAGCAACAAATGATAGATTTACAACTTTTTTTTTCTGATTTTGAAAAATTAGCTAATAGCTTGGAAAATCGGGGGCTAAAAAGAGAATATTTGCTAATAATTAAGGAAAAAATAACTATTAAAAATCGGTTAGTCGAAAAAGTAAATATTTTGCGTTATGAAATAAACAAATTAAGTCAAGAAGGAAAAAAAAATGCTCAAAAAGTAAAAGAAATAAAAAAAAATCTTTCTGAATACGAAAAAGAACTAGAAATATTAAAAGAAGAATTAGATAATTTAACAAATATTCTCCCCAATCTTCCTAATTCCGACAATCCAAGTAATGAAAATGGCAATAAAATTATTGATGAAGTTAATTATAATCATAAAATTGAGCACAATTTAACTCAGGAAAAAATCCTAAGAGAATTATCTTTAATAGATGAAGACAAAAGCGTTCTTCTTTCGGGTAGTAAATTCGCTGTTTATCAAGGATTTGGCAGTCAATTATTACATGCTCTGATTAATTTCATGTTAACCGAAAACCGAAAACGAGGTTATCAATTATTCGACACTCCTTATTTAGTTAATGATCATAATCTTTATAACACTGGTCAATTTCATAAATTTCAAGATAATCTTTATAAACTAGAAGAAAATAATTTTTATCTTCTACCCACAGCTGAGGTTAGTTTAGTCAACCTTTACCAAAAAAAAATATTAAGTGAAAAAGAATTGCCGCTGAAATTATGTGCTTATAGTCCTTGTTTTCGTGCCGAAAGGATGGCGGCCGGACAAGAAAACAAAGGTTTAATTCGTTTACACCAATTTCATAAAGTAGAATTAGTAAAATTTTCTAAACCAGACGAATCCTATGAAGAATTAAGAAAATTGGTAGAAGATGCCCGAAATATCTTGAAAAAATTAGAAATTCCCCATCGTGTAATCGAGCTTTGTCATGAAGAATTAGGCTTTAGTTCAGCGAAGACTTATGATATTGAAGTTTGATTACCAGTAAGCAAAAAATGGTTAGAAATTTCTTCCTGCAGTAATTGCGAAGATTTTCAAAGTCGTCGTGCTGAAATCAGAGTAAAAAATAGCAAAGGCAAAAAATACTTTCCTCACACTCTTAACGGATCTGCCTTAGCAGTAGATCGTTTAATTATCGCTTTGTGTGAATATTATTATAAAGAAAAAGAAAAAAAACTAGAAATTCCAAAAATTTTGAAAAAATATTTTTTTGAATAATAAAATAATTTTCAAGGTTATAATTATCAAGCTTGAAGCGTGGCCTTACGACACTTAGCCATTTTACGACTTTATAACCTTTATCGTTTATTTGATCCCCAAAAACTAATTTGTATCAGAGGAGATGAAATTTATGTGCAAGGTGATTTACCAAGCGAGTTTAACCAAGATTTATTTCATTGTCGCTTGCTGAATAAATTTACTGTTCATGGCAACAGTTTTTATAATCACGACCTCCAAGAATTAAAATCTTTTGCTCAAGGTCAAGAGCGAGAAAAATTAATCGAATGATTTAAAAATCAATAAAATCTCCTCTTTTAACTTAGTTAGAGGTTAAATAAGCTGAGTAATCAAATGTTTATAAAAATCATGAATCTAACACAAACAATCCAAGACATAATTAAAATTAAAAAAACCAGACAAGGTAGTAATGGCAAAGATTACTTAATCTTAGAGTTAACCCAAGGCGAAAGCATCTTTGTTTTCCATAATTCCGATACTCCGGAATCCCAATGAGCTGAATTAGTAGAAGGCAATGAATATCTCTTCACTGTTAAAGAAGGCAATAGAATAGGCAGCAATGTTCTGATTTATTTTGAAAAAGTTGATTTTATTGTTTAAGAACAAAAATTACTTTATAAAATAAACAAACAAAAATTTATTTCTTATCTTGGCAAAGAAACCACTCACTAAGGAGGAGAAGCAAGCTTTAATTGCTGAATTACAAGAAAACGAGAGACGGCGACAAGAAGTAGAGGCACAAAATAATCTCGCTAATCAAGCTGAAGAACCCCAATGAAAAGTATCGGAACAGGATGAGAATACACTAATCCTTGATGACTGAGATGGCAAGGTTCTTAATCTGAACGATTCAGAAAGTACTCAAACTGGTAATTTGGTTAAAATCACGGTCAATTGAGGCAATGATGAGCAAGGCAAACCCATCATTACCGAAGATTTAATCCGCAAAACTGATGAAGTTGGAGCCAATTACAAGAAATTTAGTGGTAAAAATTTAATTTTTCGTAACTGTAAGAATTTAAAGAGAGTTGAGGCTGATTGTTTAGAAATAAAAGGAATAAAATTTGAAGAAGAATGCGCGCAATTAGAACATTTATCGGCTTATAACAACGAGATAGAGGAGTTGGATTTAACTAATCAAAAACAATTAAATTATCTAAATGTTGATGATAATAAATTAAAATCTCTTCAGGTAAGCGGTTGTGCTAATTTAGATAATTTAAGTTGCCGGAATAACAAATTAAGAGAGTTAGATTTAAGTAGTAATTCAAAAATAACTGAATTAGATTGTTCTTATAATCTTATTAAACAATTAAAAATTACTCATTTGGATTGATTAAAAAGATTAAATTGTAATAATAATTGTTTAATAGAATTAAACTGTAGTTTTTTAAAATATTTATATTTTTTAAACCTTTCGAATAACGGAAGATTTGATAATGTTCTTCTTAAAGAAATTAGATTAAACGAACTAAACGTTAAAGGGTGTAAATCGCTTGGCGTTTTAGATGCAGGAGAGAATGGATTTGAGGAAGTAGAATTAAATAATCATCCTAATTTATGACACGTTTCTTTTAAAAGCAATGGGTTAAGTAAAATTACTATAAAACGTTGTCCGAAACTGCGAAATTTAATTATTTCTTACCAAACAACTAAAAAAATAATCAAAAGTTTTTTTAGGGAAAACCAGTTGAATACTATCGATGATTTATTGTCTTTTCTTAATATAAGCACTTTGGATCATTTAATATCTTTGTTTGATGAAAATAATCCAAATCTAATTCAAAATTTGTTATTATCTCTTAATATACAAACAATTGAAGATTTGTTAGATGCTGCGGAAGAAGATTTTTATCAAGGGAAAGGCACTATTACGAAAGCTTTAAATAATCTTGGATTTGATACCCCAACAAAAGTATTATCTTTTTTAGACTATAAAAATTTATGAAATATTCTTGTTGACGAAAAGATTCATACTGATCTCTTTGTCGACGATTCTACTCGGAAAAATTTACGAGGAGTATTGCATGATGAAGACATTAGTTTTTACGGTATTAAAAACGAGCAGAGCGATTCAGGTTATGCCAGTGAAAATAAGGAATGTGATAAAATCACACTTACAAGAAATTTTTTCCCCAATCTTGACAAAGGAATATCAGGCATTGATTTATTAGAAGATAATCCTTTTTTTGAAGAAGAAGTCGATAGAAAAATAGAGGAAGAAGAAAATGCCGAATTAGGTTATGATTCCAGTTACGAAAGAGAAGAAGCAAAAAAAAAAAAAAACAGCGAACCCATCATCACTGACCCTAACCAACTCAAAAATAAATATCCTGATTTATTAAAGGGTAAGTTTGGTCAGGGTCCCGAAATCACCATTACCGGAGGGAGATTAGCTGGCACCCTCATTATTGATGGATACCAAGGTTATAAAATCAATGTGGGCAATAATCGTGGTTTAGAATATCTGTGAATTAAAAACTGTCCTAATTTAACCACTCTTCGCTATGCTCATTGTGGTTTAAAAAACGGTGATGCTTTTATTGATTGAGACAGTTGTCGCAACTTAAAAACCATCGATAAATACAATTGTGATGGCAGGATCGAGTGAGGTAATCCAGAAGATGAAGAAAATGAGCAAACTAATCAAGCCACGTTCAATGAAGAGTTAAAACAATCAGCCGAAGATCAAAAACAAGATAACTTAAAAGATGAATTTTATAAATTGTTATTGGAAATGTTATCTAAAGCCGAAAGGTATGCCGATCAAGGTGATAAAGAAACAGTTAAACAAAAAGTAGCTGAAGTCAAACAAAAAGTGTCGCAAAGTCATAACCAACTCACCCCCGCCCAATTAGCAGAAATAAAGGAGCGAATAAAACAGTTAGAACAAAGGCTAGAGTCAAGTCAAACCTTACAACCCCCAATCAGTAAAGTATTAATTGGTTCAATCGGAATCTCTTTGCTAGCCATAGGATTATTATTTTGATTGATTAATAAGCAAATAAAAAAGATTAAATCTTAATATATATAATTACTTATATATAAAATGTATAAAACAGTAACAAAAAAATCATGACATACACATTTATCTTACTGACGAAAAAAAAAGAGAAAAATATGACTGAGATATTTCTCAATTCAAATTAGATGGAGAATTAAAATTAGAAGATTTTCCTAATTTGAGAACCTTAAATTTGGGTGATAATCAATTAACCGGCTTAATAATTAGAAATTGCCCTAATTTACATACCCTAATTGTTTCCCATAACAAATTAACTTATTTAACAATAGAAAATTGTAATAAAATAGAAGAAATTTATGCTTCCGGTAATCCCGATTTAAAAAACTTAAATTTTGCTCACTTAGCAAATTTAAAAAAACTTAGTTGCGATAACAAACAAAGTGAAGTTGCTTTTTCTAGAGAAGAAAGAGAAGAGAAGGCGGAGAAACTAAAAGAAGAAATTATTACAGAGGCAGGATTGGAAGAAGACAAAAAATTAGGCAAACAAAAAAAAACAGAATTACCCTTAACTAGAAGAATTAGAGTCAAACCATTAGGTAAGCTTTCAAGAAACTACAGTCCATCAAAAGTCAATTGGAGTTTCGGTGGAGGAACTATAGGTTTTGGAATTGAAAAAAATTTTATAAATTAAAGAGAGTTATAAATAATAATAATGCTTATTATACTTTCAAATTTCAAGACATCATTCTTAAAGAAACAAGAAGTTTTGAAGATACTTTGACTCCTGTAAATAATGAACTTGTAAATAGAATAGAAAAAGTAGTGAATGAAGCTATATTAAGTAAGGATAATTGAGTTGAATTTACGCTTACTGATGAGCAATATGATAATGAATTTCATGTGGCTTGCACTGGGTATGGATTTATAGACCATCCTGAATCGTTATGGCATCTTTGGATTTTAGATTGTGTTGATGTAAAAGTTGTTAAGCAAGAAGAAAGCGATTTTGCTGAAACCCTAGAAATCAAAAAAAGTCAATTCAATCAATTAATTTCTGATCACAAAAGCAAATTAGGAAAAAACTATCAGTATTATCTAGATATCTTTTTACAAAGAGATATTTCATCTGTCAAAGAACAATTACTTAAAAAGTTTGATGAAAAAACTTTAAAAAAACTCTTTGATAAACAGCAAGAAATTAATGATTTAGAAGAAAAGGTAAATAAATTATCTCAACAAAATCAAACAGAAGTTTTACCCCCTTCTTATAATAATCTTGCTATTCAAGAATTATTAGAGCAAAAATATCCCAACAAGAGCGAATTAACGGAAATTAAAATTCCTTTTTCTAATACTGGCGACGATTCTTTAAGTATCTCAGATTATCCTAATTTAGAAATGTTCTGAATTCTTGCCCCTTCTAGTTGTGATTTCATAACTATTACAAACTGCCCTAAGCTTAGTACAATATTTGTAATGGTGTTAATCTTAAGGGAATTAATTTAAGTGGTTGTCCTAATTTAACTTCACTCTCTCTTGCTTCAAATTATCTAACTAATGTTGATTTTTTAACTACCTTGCCTAATCCTAATAAGTTGAGAGAACTAGTGATTTGTCATAATATTATCCAACCTACTACTTTGGATTTTTTGCGACCTTTTGTTAATTTAAAAGAAGTTTCTTTAGGAATTAGGGAAGTAAATTGAAAAATGGGGAAATGCAATAAGTTTTATGGTTCTCTCGAACCTTGCAAATACCTAACTCAATTAGAGGAATTATGAATTGCAGGAACGGACATCGACTCCGGCTTAGAATATTTACCCAAGAGTTTAGTTCAAAGAAACAAAAGATTGATTAATGATAATCAAAATATCCAGTCAAATAATGCCCCTGACTGCCAACCGATTCATTCCAATGCCAAAGTCAAAATCATTCAAGATCAACTCCGCCCTTTTAACTATGATTTAGAAGCATGAAGATTAGCTAATAAAGATTTAGTTAATTCGGCTGATAGGATTAATCATTATAGAAAGCGGGGTTGATGAATTTCAACAAGTAACTCAAATAGAAGTATTACCATCTAGTTATAATTAAACACTTAGAAAATAATTTTAATTAACCTTTAAAATATTTCTATATTCTTTCTAGAGAAGTATAATAGCTAGAACATGGAAATAAAATTGACTGAAAATAAAGAATTAAAAGCAAAAATAATTGAATATTTAAAGACACTAGAAAAAGGCGAAGGTTCTTCTAAGATAAGCAAAAAAAAAAAAAACCTACTACTATCCAAAAAAAATGAATATGAAAAATTAGAAAAAGACCAAGCAGATTATCAAGAATTATCTCAATTAGTAGGACCAGAAGAACAAAATTCAATTCTGTCAGAGATTAAGTTTATCGAAGAAAAAAAAGATAATTTAATTAAAGATATTAAAGAACAAATAATTACCGAAGAAGGAATTAAACAAAATATCGTTGTTGAAATTCGTCCGGGTACTGGCGGCACTGAAGCTGGATTATTTGCTCGTGATCTTTATCGAATGTATTATCGCTTTTCCGAATCAAAAGGATGAAAGACCGAAATGGCGGAGAGTAAGGTAGATAATGAAGGGAATTTTACCTTTGTTTCTTTCATGATAAAAGGAAGTCAAGCTTTTAACTTTTTAAGAAATGAAGCTGGCGTCCATCGAGTTCAAAGAGTTCCGAAAACCGAAAATAAAGGGAGAATTCATACCTCTACTGCTAGTGTTGTTATTTTGCCCGAAGCAGAGGAAATATCACTAGATATTCAAAAAAAGATTTGTTGATTGAAACTTGTCGATCAAGCGGAGCGGGAGGCCAACACGTTAATACTACTGATTCAGCAGTAAAAGTTACTTACATTTATAGGGACTCTAATGGCAAAGAAGAAATCATTACTGCTACTTCTCAAGATGGACGAAGCCAGCATGACAATAAAGAAAGAGCTATAACTGTACTAAAAAGCCGTATTTGGGGAAAAATGCAAACCGAAAGAAAAAAAGAAATTGGTGATTTGCGCTCTTCATCAATTGGTACTGCCGAACGAGCCGAAAAAATACGTACTTATAATTATCCCCAAAACCGAATCACCGACCATCGTTTGGGAATGAATTGAAATAAACTTAATTTTATCATGGAAGGTGACTTAGAAGAAATATTTCAAAAACTAATCAATTACGAAGTGGAAAAGAAAATAACTAGTAAAATTTAGTTTATAAATTAATAAATGGATAATATTAGAATAATTAAAGAAACAATTAGTCGCAAAAAAGAAAGAAAAGATAAAAATAGCAGAGATTATTTAATTCTTGAACTAGATAACAAAGAAACTCTTTTCGTTTTTCCTCTCAAAGTAAACGAAGAAAGATGAAACTGATTAGAAGAAGGAAAAAGTTATAATTTTACTGTCGAAGAAAGCAAAAAAGGCGGAAATCTTTTGGTAGACTTTGAAATTGAAATTAACGCTTAATTCTTAAAATAATTTACATATGATTAATCTTGATAAAAACGAATTAATTGAAATCGGAGTTCAGTTCGGAAGTCCAGTTCGCTGACGTCATCCTCAAATGCTCCCTTATATCTACAAGGAAGCAGGAAAATCAATACTTGATCTAAAAAAAATTATTGCTAGTTGTCAAGATTTAAATGCCTACCTTCAAACTTTAATCGAAAAAGAAAAAACAATTTTATTTCTTGCTACTAAAAAATCAACTCGTGAAATTGTCAAAGAAGCTGCGATAAGATGCGGAATGCCTTATATTGTTAACAAGTGAAAAGGAGGATTTTTAACTAATTTTCCTGAAATGAAAAAGAAAATTAAAGAACTTTATGGATTAAATAATTTTCTTGCTAAAGATGGCTTTAAAGATTTAGCTAAAAAAGATCAAGTTAGTTTAGAGAAAAGAAGAAATAAATTGCAAAATATTTATGAAGGAGTAGCTAATTTGCATCGTCAGCCCGATGCTTTATTTGTTATCGGTCTAAATAAAGAAAAAACTGCTTTCAAAGAAGCTGAAAAAAATAAAGTGCCAGTAATTGCGATATGTAATGCCAATTGTAATCCTAGTTTGGTTGATTATGTTATCCCTGGCAATGACGAAGGAAATAAATCCGTCACTTTTTTTGCTAACTTAATGGCTGATACGATAATTGAAATAAAAAAAGGAGGAAAACAAAAACTTTCTGAAGGAGAAGAAAAAGATAAAAATAAATAATTTTGATAAATAATAAAAACTATAATCGAAGTTAAAATATTAATCATTAAAGTGAATAATAATAAGGTTGAATATATAAAAAAAGCTGGGCAAATTGTAGCTAACATTATAAGAGAATTAAAAAAAGAAATAAAGCCTGGTATTTCAGGAAAATACTTAGACACTTTAGCTAGTCGATTAATGCAAGAAAAAGGCGTTAAATCATCCAGCCTTAATTATAATGGTTTTCCGGCATCAATTTGTGTTGCTGTTAATCAAGAATTAACTCACGGCATACCTAATGAAAAAATTTTTAAAGAAGGAGATTTAGTTTCTATCGACGTGGCTTGCAATTACCAAGGTTATCATGCCGATGCTGCTTTGACTACCATTGCAGGAGAAGGCGATGAAGTAAAAAAAAAATTATTAGCAGTGACTAAAAACAGCTTATATTACGTTATCGAAAATATTCAACCAGGAATTACGACTACCCAGGATATTGGAAACATGATAGAGAAATACACTCGCGCTAGAGGTTATTATCCTGTTAAAGAATACGGCGGGCATGGAATCGGAGAAAAGTTGCACCAACATCCCTTCATTCCTAATTATAAAATTTCTAATAAAGGAGAAGTTATTGAAGAAGGAATGTTTATTTGTGTTGAACCTTTGGTTCAAATCGGTGATTCCAAGATAGACACTGCTGAAAACAAATGGACAGTTTTTTCCAAAAATGGCTACTTAAATGCCCACTTTGAGCATACGCTTTACATCACCAAAAAAGGTGCTGAAATAATAACTAACTATGAAAATTAATAAAGATTTTTTTTCAACTCAAGGAAAAGTAATTGAATCAATCAACAGAAGGCAATTTCGAATAGAATGCGACAATGGTAAAATAATTATTGCCGATGTAGCAGCGCGCTTTCGTAATGAAAGAGGAGGGAAAAGAGCCAAAATTGTTTTTGGCGACAGAGTAGTGGTGGAAATAACCTTAAGAGATCCTGAAAAAGGACAAATCGTTTCTATGATTTAATAGAAAATTGAGATATATGTCTTTGGTCAATAAAGCCCATCTTTGTTATATTAACGCTAAATATTTAGAGCAGTGAATAAAAGAAAATAATTTTCCTAAATCAAACGTTAGTATACAAAAAGAAATTTGAAAGAAAGCAATTGATTATCGAGTTAATTTTTTCACTGAAACTGAACTAATATCAGTAGATGATGACATAATTGTTTTAAAAATTCCTAATCAAGCTCAGTTGCTTTTTCTAGCTAAAAACTATCAATTAGAGCACCAATCGATTTGTCAAAAGCTTTTTAAAAATAAGAAAAACATTATACTTGTTACCGATAATCAATCAGAAGAAAACGAAGAAAAAATAATCTTATTAAAAGATAAAGAAAGTATCGATAAAAGTTTGGCAAAGTGAATTTCTAGTAAAAATAATTAATTAAATTAATATATGTCATCAATAAAATCTCATTCTAAAAAATCCTTAGTTAAAAGAGTAAAAATTCTTGCTAGCGGCAAAGTCAAACATTGAAGAGCTTATACTTCCCATCTTGCCTACAATAAAACTTCTAAACAAAAAAGACATTTGCGCAAAAGTTCATTAATATGCAAAAGTGACTTAAAAAGATTAAAGAAAATAATTTAATTAATTAAGTTTTTGTTTTTTTGTCTGTTTATTTTTATAAAAATTTGAAATAGCAAAGAAAAAATTGAGTATCAAAAAACGATTATTATAATTAGTCAGATTAATCCCGATACCAAACTCGGCTTTCAACTAAAAAAAAACTTATTTCTTTCTGCTTTTAATTCCTCTTTATTCGCGAATTGACCTGCAATTCAAAAAAAAGGAGGATAAGGATAATTACAAGGATAATAGTGAGGATAGGAGGAAGGAGGTTTTAAAAAATTTCCTACTAATGGTCTTATCATTACGTAAAGAAAGTAAATAGTAGGGTTAATTAAATTAATAACCAAACCGAAGGTTTTTTTTTTAATCAATTTATCAGTTTTACAATAATTTCAAAAGTAATAAAAAGTTAACCCTGGAGCTAAAACGTGTCAAAAAAAATTATAAAACAATCAGACGTAAATTGCTTTGGTTTTGCCAATTAAAAGATAAACAGCTTGAGGATTTTTTAAAGCAGAATTAATCGTTAAATAAAAACCGCCGCAACAGAAAATTACTCCACTAATAAAATTAGCTTCTGCTACCAATGCATCTCAAATTTGCTCCTTAAAACCGCTTTTTTTTTTAAGATTAAATAGTTTGTAAAAAGCTCATGGAACTGTCAATAATGAAGTTCAAGCTGATCATCAAGTAAAAGCTCAGAACCAATATTTAGGATTAGTTAATTCAATACTATAATTAGAGTGATTAACTTGATCATAAAAAGCTGAAACAATAATCGGAAGGATATGAGAAAAAATAATAATCCAGAGAAAAACAGATTTTTTTGTGGATTTTTTCTGATGGTTCGTCATTTATTTTGTTATAATTTATATTTTTAGCAAATTTACCGAAAATTATTTTTTTCACTGAGAAGTTATTTTTGCCAAAAAAATTCCGCAACTAACGGAAACGTTTAAAGAACCTATATTATTATTCATCGGAATATAAAGAGAAAAATCGCTCTTTTTAATTAAGCCTTTTCTAACTCCTTCATGTTCATTGCCGAGAATTAAGCAAATAGGGAAGTCAAAATTAAAATCATTATAATCAGTCGAATCTGACTCGCAAATAGTTGAAATAATTCTATAATCTTTTTTTTTTAATTCATTAATTGCCTCAGAAAGATTAGAAACTTGGCAAACTGGCACATGAGCTATTCCTCCAACTGAAACTTTGACTACAGTACTATTAACCGGAACTTGATTTTTATTAGCGATAATTATTCCATCTATTGCTAAAGCCGCCGCAGTTCTCAGAATTGCTCCGAAATTATGAGGATCCTCTATTGAATCTAACATGACAATTAATGGAAATTTTTGTTGAGATTGACGTGATAATAAAGTTGAAAGCGAAGTATATTCATAATTACGAATGAAAGCTATCATTCCTTGATTTTTTTTATCAGAATTATAGCGAGAAAACTCATCCTTGCCTAATAATTGATAAGGAATTTGTTTTTTTTTCCAATATTTTCAGTAACTTCTTGTTATTATGATGTTCTTCCTTCAAAATCACTTTTTTGAAAGAAAAATAAGGAGATTGAAGTAAATTTTCAACTGTATTTTTACCAAATGCTATAAAAGTCATATTTTTTATTTTTAATTATTTTTGTTGCCGTTGAATTTAGCCATTAGTTTTTCAAAACTATCTCCTTTTAATCATTCCATTGAGCTTTTTAACAATTCGGGGGTAATTTTTTCTAGCTCCCTTTTTTCTAAAGACGAGAAATTCCCCAAAACTCAATCTTTAATAAGGATTTTATTATCATAACCAACTCCTAATCTTAATCTTTTAAATTTTTCACTCCCCAATAACTCAATAATATTTCTGACTCCATTATGTCCTCCGGCTGAACCTGATAATCGGTAACGAAAACTTCCTAAGGGTAATGTTATATCATCATAAATTACTAATAAATTGTCGATGGAGATGGAAAAATATCTCAAAAACTCTTTTATGCACTCTCCTGAATTATTCATATAAGTTTGAGGTTTAAGAAGAATAAAACTAGTACCTTGATAATAAAGTCCATTGAATTTTTTTTTGTTTAAATCAATATCTAATTTTTTTACTAATTCGTCAATGATTGTAAATCCTAAATTATGTCGAGTATTTTGATATTCTCGACCTGGATTTCCTAAACCAACAATTAATTTTAAAGAACGATTCATTAAACTCTTATATTTTTTTAGAAAATTATTCAAAATTCTACTTGTTAGACAAAAAAATAAGAGTAATCAATTAATTAAAAGATGAAAGAAGGCAACTAAAACATATAATTTTCCGCCTTAATCGAAAGTTAATTAATTTCAATGCTTCGATTTAGTTGTCTTCTTTCTAATTCTCTTTGCATTAGTTGAGTCAGATAATTTCTTTCCCCTCAGTAGTATGATTTCATCTAAATGCATTCAACCACGAAACTTCTTTCCCATAATTCGATGGTAGTTTTAATTTTCGAATTTTTTCACTTGTTTCATTATAACGAGCAGGAATATTTCCTAATTCTAACATCATCTTTGTAAATCTTATTGTTATTTGATTCCTCACCATGTTAATAAAAAGTATAAATAATGTCCCTTTATACGATATAGTTTTAACTTTAAATAATTTAATTTGAAAATCAAGCAAATTAACTTCTCATTATCTAGCGAATCTTTCTAATCTAAAGCCTTTTTGACGAGCTATAGCTAATAATTCTTTTTTTTCTTTAGGAGAATTAACAAAAGTTATAGCCTTGCCACTAGCTCCAGCTCGTCCAGTTCGTCCGGTACGATGAATATAAAATTCTCGGTTTTGAGGAAAATCATAATTAATAACATAAGAAATATCTTTAATATCTAATCCTCGTGCAGCTACATCAGTAGCAATTAATAAAGAAATTTTTTTGCTTCGAAATTTCTGGAAAACTCTAGTTCTTCTGCTTTGATTTAGGTCACTGTGAATATAATCGACTCGTAAATCATTATCTAACAAACTATCATTTATTTCTTCAACTTTTCGTTTAGTATTAGCAAAGATGATTACCGAACCTAATTCGCCAGAAGCAAGAAAGTTCGCTAGACTGCTATTTTTCTGTCTTAGCGAAGGGGTTTCTAGATAATAGTGTTCAATTTTGCTAGGCAATTCATGAGTTTGACTAGTAACAAAAGCCGGGTTTTTTACAAATCTCTGAGCAAATTCATCTACTTCAGGAGAAATTGTTGCAGAAAAAAGTAGTGTTTGGCGATTTTCGGGAATCTTTTTCATTATTTTTTTAATATCCTCCAAAAATCCTTTTCCAATCATTTCATCGACCTCATCAAGTACTACAAATTTTAATTGACTCGTATTAAAAGTTTTCTTAATAAAAATGTGATCAATAACTCTTCCGGGAGTGCCTATTACTATATCTACTCCTTTTTGAAAAGCTCGTAGTTGCCTAAAAATTGGTTCACCTCCATAAATGGCTGAAACTTTTAAATTTCGTTGCAAGGAAAGTTTCTGAGCCTCTTCGCTAACCTGCAAAGCTAATTCTCGAGTAGGAACTAGAACAAGAACTTGAGGTTTGATTTCAGGTTTTAAATTTTCTAAGATTGGAATAAGAAAAGCGGCTGTTTTGCCAGTTCCTGTTTGCGATTGAGCGATTATGTTTTTTCCCTCTAAAACTAAAGGAATAGTTTTAGACTGTATGTCGGTTAATTTTTGATATCCGATTTTACGCAAGGCTTCCTTGGTTCTATCTGATAATGGTATATTTTCTAAATTCATGTATTAATTATTTTTATCGCTAATTTCAACTCTTAACTACTATTTTTTTCGAAATTTTTAAAAATTACCTTATCACGCAAATCTTTTACAAGATAACCTTTAGAGTCAAAAAAAATACCTTCTTTTTTTAATCTTTCTTTTTTCAAATTTATTTTTTTTCCTTCCCCTCACTCACCTTGAAAACCGCCAATAAAAAAAGTTGAGGCAATAACTCGATGACAAGGCACCTTAGGAGCGTAAGGGTTTCTTTTTAAAGTCTGCCCAACTACTCTCGGTGAAATATTAAGGAAATTTGCAATATTTTTATAAGTCGAAACATAACCTAGCGGTATCTGAGAACAACAATTATAAACTTGTTCAGAAAGATTATTAATTATTGATTTTGACATTATGATTTTATTAAACCGATTTAATTTTAGTTAGAAGTTTATCTTAAACAAAAATGTCGTCAGTGTAAAGAGCAACGGCCCTTTTGTAAATTCGGCCATTTTGCTCATTTTCTTCGTAATCTATTTCAATATTTAAAGGAGAAGGCATTTTAGTTAAAATTTCTCATTGCTCCTCCGAAATTTTTGTTTTAAAACAAAAATAAACCTCATCTCGATTATCATTATTAATAATCATAAAATATTCTTGCAAGTTTTTATCTGTTAGTTTTTTAATTTCAAAATTACTTAATTTAGTATTTAATTTATTTGACATTTTATTAATTTTAGTTCTTTTTTTTTATTCTATTTTTATTTTTAAATCAGCGATCACTTTATTACTTAATTTTAATTTAACTACATTTTCTCCTAATTTGTTTAATGGATGAAAGTCCAATAATTGATTTTTTTCAAAGAGAAAATTAGACTTGGCTAATTCATCTAAAATTTCCTTGAAACTTACTGAACCAAAAGGATGTCCTTTATCATCTTTTTTTAAAATAAAAGAAAGAGAAAAATTGTTAACTTTATCATACATCTTTTGAACTTCTTCTTCCAATACTAAATCAGCTTGAAGTTTTTGAGACTCTTGTTCTTTCAACCACAAAAGGTTTTTTTCATTAGCTAACAAAACTTTATTTCTGAGCAGCAGATAATTGATTACAAACCCTCTCCTTAACTCTTTTATTTCAAATTTATCACCTCATTTTTCTTTATTTAGGAAAATAACTTTTTCTAATTTTTTCATATCTTATAATTATAATTTGATTGGTCGCTTGCGCATTTTATATCGATCGGCTGCAGGCTGAAATAAACCGCCTAAAAATTTTGTTAGAATCAATAAGATAAGGAACAACAAGAGAGTAGCAATAGAAATTTTTC
This sequence comes from Mycoplasmataceae bacterium, assembly GCA_031674855.1. Taxonomy (GTDB): domain Bacteria; phylum Bacillota_I; class Bacilli_A; order Mycoplasmatales; family CGIF01; genus CGIF01. Next base: position 457,658 of record CP125275.1, on the reverse strand, counting down.
ACTTACCCAAAGAAAAAAAATTTATTCGATATCAAGTTATTTTTGAACTACTTTCTTCCAAACCAGGAAATATATTAATATTTGCAATTGTTGCAATAAAAATTAATAAACCTCCGCCTAATCATCATTTTATTCAAAATTTTTTATTAATAACTAATTCAGTTCGTCACTGGTCATAACATCAAGAACACTGAACTCAATTTTCGGACAAGTGGGAAGAATCATAATATTCTCCGTGGCCGCCAACCCGATAGTTACTAAAGTTTTTACTTCCGTAAGAGCCATTAACATAGCGAGAACTTTGACCTTTCGAGCTAGTATAAATAGATTCACCTTCGTAAATCGGATTCCGACAAGTTTGACAACTATTAACTATTCTTCGTTTCTCTTGTTCGCTTAACATAATAATAAACTATTTACTAATTTTCCTCGTTTTGCTCTTCTATTACATGAGGAAAAAGACCCATTTGTCTCGACCTTTTAATGGCTAAAGCTAGCTGACGCTGAGACTTGGCTGTTAACTTATTTTGTTTACGAGGATTGATTCTCCCTTGACGATTAATAAATTTACTTAAATTAGTTGTATCTTTGTAATCAATGTAATCAATACCTTGATTTAAAAAATAATCAGTTTGAGCACTAATTTTTCTTTTCTTATTTTTTTTTATCTTGTCTAATTTTCCTTTCAACATTTTTTTAATTCGTTTTTGGCTTAGTAAAGTCAATTTTTTTAGTATTTTCAAATACTCTAGTTAAATTTTCAAGCGGACTAAAATAATTAACTGAGTCATTGTCTAAAAAAGTAAATCCTTCGCAAATAATTGAAGAAATTCGAGAAAACCTTTTCTCGCCATCAATCATTTCCTCAACTTTTTTAGTTTGTAAGAATCCTTCCAAGAGAATGATATCACCTTTTTTTAGTCTATCATTAATTTCAGATATCAGTTTTCCATGAACTCGACAAAAGAAAAGAGGTAATTTAACTCCTTCACGAGGAACGGATAATTTAAAAGATAGCACATCAGATTTTCGTTGATTCTCTGAATCTTGCAAATCAGTGATTATTTTTCCCAATAGTCGTACTTGATTAGGATTTTTTTTACTAATTTCTTCAGCACTCAAATCAAGTTTATCAAATTCCACTACTTTAATTATAATTTGACGTCCATCTTTTTCGTTTCTCAAATAACCTTTTACCTCAACTATATCATTTTCTTTTGAATCCTCAATCTTTTTTACTAACTCTCCTTGAGCCATGCAACGCAAAATAGTTATTGAGTCACTAGGAGTTGAAACCAACAGACTAAAGTAAAGTCAAGGTTCTTTATTATTTTCTCTATCGTTTATTGATTCCGAATTATAAAGATTATCGCTTTTCTTTTCGTTATTAATCAATATCTTACCAATTACGTTAATTTTGTTCAGCATTGTTAGTTATTTGAAATTTATCAGTTTTTTTTGTTAACTTAATTTTAAGGTTTTTTTCATCTTCTAAATTAAGCAAAAGATAGCGGTTAAGAAAATCTTTAGAAGTAGTTTGTAAAATATCTTTTTCTAATTCTTTAACTTTAACTCTCTTAGAAATGAAATTAATTAAAATATAAAATCCATCTTTTAACTTATTAATTTTAAAAACTGGCTTTCAATCCTTTTCCTCAATTTTTTCAATATTTTCTTTCCCCAAAAAATTTTCTATGTTCGCGATTAATTTTGTGTACTTTTCTCCATTTCTTTTCTTTTCGTCAAGAAGGCAAAGTAATTCATAACGACAATCCATCTTTTTTTTCGTCATACTTTAATTTTATTTTACTAAAGCGCCCCTATTTATATTAAAACCACTACTTAATTGTTATATTTAATCTCATAAAATAGTATTTATAAATAACTAACTTAAGATGAATAATTCCCGTCGCTATCAAGAAATAAAAAAGCAAATTCCTAATAATAAATATTATAATCTATCAGAAGCATTAGAATTTTTGCGAAATAATAACAAAGAAAAAATAAAAACTATAAAAGTTAGTTTCTCGCTTAACTGAGTAAATCAAAAAAATATCTTGAAAACTAAACTAACTCTCCCGTATTTAGTTAAAAAAGAAAAAAAAATTGCAATAGTAAAAGAAGGATTGCCAGAAGATATTTTAAAATCATGTCAGGAAATTAAAAAGGTTAAACTATTAGAATTATCTGAAATACGTCAGGCAACAACTAAAAAAAAACCACAATGAGGTTTTGAAAAAATAATAGTTCATTCTGCTAGCGAAGATTTAATCAAGCCTTTGCAAAAAATATTAGGTCCAAAAGGAATTTATCCATCTAAAAAAAACGGTTCAGTAACCGAAAATGTATTGGAAGAAATTAAAAAATTTCAACAAGGAGAAATGGATTTAAAAACTGATAAAGGTGGTAATATTCACATCGTTATCGGTAGTAACGAATTTAATTCTCAGCAATTAAAAGAAAATTATACATTAATATATAATAAAGTGCTAGAATTAAAAACAATAGGGTGAAAGGGAGATTTTGTGAAAAATATAACTCTTTCCACTGCAATGGGTCCAGGCTTAAGAATATTAAAATAAAACAAAATATCTAATTATTTCAAATATTGATTTAAATTAATGCCTTTTCAATTTGATCCAAAAACTTACTTCCAAAACAATATTTGACGAATTGTTTCCTTAAATGGATTCATCATTTTCTTGTTGATTTGTTGAATAATAAAAAAAGAATGAAAAGTAATTAAATTTTCTCTTTTGAAAGAGAAAAAAAAGATATTTTGACAATCAGTTTATCTACTTTTTGCCTTTTCAACTATTCACTTCATTCTTAAGTTCTTTTTTACTGATAAAGCTGATAAAATTAACGAATTAATTGTTGCCATAGATCAAAATAAAAATAATCTTTGATTCTTGATTAGAATTATCTTTGGACTTTGCGTTCTTGCTCCAATAATCGAAGAGTTTGTCTATCGCTATTTCGTTTTTAAGGTATTTGGTAAAAAAAATCCTTTATCCTACTTACTTTCTTTTTTCGCCTTCATTTTAGCTCATTATTGCTGAAGAGGTGAAAATATTACAACGTTGTTTTTACAATATTCTGTAGCCAATTTGGCTCTAATTTGCATTTATAAAAAAAGCAATTGAAATATTCTTTTCCCTATTTTACTACACTCTCTTATCAATTTATTATTTATCTCTTTAACAATTATTAATCCAAGCTCTTTTCTAATTTAAAATTAATTCAACAAGGCAGCGTAGCTCAGTTGGTTAGAGCAAACGACTCATATTCGTTAGGCCGGAGGTTCGAATCCTCTCGCTGCTACCATATCTAATTTACTATATTTTTTTAAACAATAAATTAGAAATTGAGATTAAACTTACAAAACTATCTCTAGTAAGAGTGATTATTAGTTTTTGTTTTAAGTATTTTTAAATTTAGCAGATAATTAAGCAGAAAGAGTTCAGAAAATTTTTCAAAATTGCTAAAATTTTTTAATAGGAATGACTTTCCAATTAAATAAAAATATTCACCCACAAGGACCGGGCGGAGACCAGCCTAACGCTATTAAAAAGCTGGTTGATGGTATTAAAGAAGGAAAAAAACAACAAGTTTTGTTAGGAGCAACCGGAACTGGAAAAACTTTTACCATGGCTAATATTATCCAAGCAACGCAAAAGCCAACCTTGATTTTAGCTCCTAACAAAACTTTGGCTATGCAAATCTACCAAGAAATGCAAGGATTTTTCCCCCACGACAGAGTAGAATACTATGTTTCTTACTTTGATTTTTTTCAACCCGAAGCCTACAAACCCGCCAGCGATATTTACATTGGCAAAAAAGTTCAGAGAAATGTCAGTATTGCTAAAATGCGCTTAAAAACTTTGAATTCATTAATCAATAATCAGAATGTAATTGTAGTTGCCTCGGTGGCAGCTATTTACGGTTGTTTTAATCCAAATTCCTATCAAAAAGTAATTATTACCTTAGAAAAAGAACAAAAAGTCGAAAAAGATTGAATCAAAGAGAGACTAAATCACTTAGGATACAAAGAAGAAAAAAAAATAGATTCGGGCAGTTATTTAGAAAAAGACAATGATATTTTTCTCATGTTTTGTTGGGAAGAAAATTATTATTTTCAAATTAAATTTGAAAAAAAAATAATTAAAAAAATAACTAGACTAAGCAAAACTACTGGAGAAGAAATAGAAGAATTATTAAGTTTATCAATTCCTCCCAGTCAAGATTATGTTGGCGAAGAAGGAGAAGAATTGGCTGAAATATTATCGGAAATTGAGCAAGAATTAACTGAACGAAAAGAAATCTTCCATAGCGAAGGAAAGTTTTTAGAAGCAGACAGATTAGAAAAAAGGATTCAAGAAGATTTATTTAATTTGCGAGAAATGGGCTTTTGTTCAGGAATTGAAAATTACTCTCGTTATTTTGATTACAGAAAAACAGGAGAAACTCCCTTTGTTTTACTTGATTATTTTCCTAAAGGATTTTTAACCATAATTGATGAATCACACATAACTGTACCTCAATTAAAAGCGATGTATAATACTAACCGTCATCGCGTAGAAACCTTAGTGAAGTATGGATTTCGTCTACCTTCAGCTTTAGATAATCGACCCCTTAATCAAGATGAATTTTTTCAAAAAGTTGACTATACTCTTTATGTCTCAGCTACTCCTGGTAACTTTGAATTAGAAAAAATAGAATATCTACCGGTAGAGCAAATTATTCGTCCGACTGGCTTGCTTGATCCCAAAATAGAAGTAAGAAAAACTACTAATCAATTTGACAACATTAGGGAGGAAATAGAAACAAGAATTGCTCAAGGAGAAAAAGTGCTTATTTATGCCTTAACTATTGCTATGTCTGAAGATATCGCTAGTTTTCTTCAAGAAAAATATGATAAAAAAGTTGTTTATCTCCACAGTAAATTAGATGTTTTTGAAAGATATCAAAGAATCACCAGCTTGCGGCGCGGAATATATGATGTCATAGTAGGTATCAATCTATTAAAAGAAGGAATAGATTTGCCAGAAGTTTCCTTAGTTTGCATTTTAGATGCTGATAAACCAGGTTTTTTGCGTGATACTCGCTCATTAATTCAGATAATTGGTCGAGCTTCGCGTAATAGTAATGGCAAAGTAATTCTTTATGCTGACGAAATTACTAGCAATATGAGAGGAGCGATTGAAGAAACCAATCGTCGTCGTCAAATTCAGCAAAATCATAATCAAAGAAATAACATTACTCCCCGAACAGTCAAAAAACCAGTCAAAGATATTGTTCTTGACCCGCTTATTGCTCTTCTATTAGAAAAAGCTCAAAGAGGAGAAATGGACAAAAAAGAGTTAGATAAGTTAATAAAAAATTTGCGTAAACAAATGAAAAAGTTTACTCGCGAGTTTAAATTTGACCAAGCTATTGCCTTTCGTAATGTTCTTTTAGATTTAGAGAAGTTAGAGATAAACTTTTTAAATTTATAATAAATAGAGATATGGAAATATAGAATCAAATGGAAGAATATTAGGATCATATAAAATAACAAAAAAAGAAGTAGTTTCTGGCTATTATATCAAATTCGAACTAGACCAGGAAGTTTATTATAGCGACCGAAAAGAAAAGAAAATTTATTGTATTGACTCTTGTCCTTTCTCCAAATGAAAAAAAGGAGACTTATTATTGATTGATAGTGACAAAGTAAAAAAATTTAACTGAAATAATAATTTTGATGATAATAGTATTGTAATGAGAATCGAAAAAAAAGGACAAAATTGAGATATTGAAAATTTAGATGATGATTTTTCTTCCGAAACTTTGTCGAAAAATAACAATAATTCCAAGAAAATTCATTCAGATGAAGAAAATTATCCTGATGATGATTGATTTGGGAATAACGAATATGAAGAAGAAATAGATTGTGACGCTGTTTCGCAAGATGCCGAAAGTCCTGAGGAAGATAATGAGGAATTTAATGTAAATGAAGAGGTGAGTTATCAGGAAGATGAATATCAAGATTACGAAAAAGCCGGCGGCTGGTAAAAGTTTAAATGCGACGAAAAAGTAGTAAAAGAATTCTTGCAACTTTATTAGTTTTACCTTTTTACTTATTATATAAATTAGCAAAATTCCTTTTAGGATTAATAAGGAAATGAAAAATTTCGAAAGAATTGAAAAAAATTAAGAAAAGGAGAAATTAATTATAAAGTGCATTCCTCAATTATAATTATCTTCATTTTTTATATTATATTAATCTTTCAATCCTAATTATGAAAAGTTCAAATTGTCATATCAATATAACTTTATCTTTATTTTAAATTAGTAACAATCATTAATAAAATAATAAATATTGCAAGTTTGATAAAAATTAGCAATAAAATTCTGTAAAGGAGGTGTGGCCGAGCGGTTGAAGGCGATAGTCTTGAAAACTATTAATACGCAAGTATTCAAGGGTTCGAATCCCTTTGCCTCCTCCATTTTAAAAAACCAATTATTCTAATAAATTCTATTTTTGCTATTGTTATAATTGGTTTTTTTGATCGAAAAACAAACACGATTCAAACAAAAATTCATTAGGAAAAGAACTAAAAAAATTCTGAGGAGCTAGAAATTAAAAAACTTATCTTGCTCATGAAAAAAGAGCAAAATTAAAATTTAAGATACATTTTTTGGAAAAAATGTTCAAAAAAACTGCCCAGCGGGGGGAGAGCGTGAAGGAAAAAAAGGATGAAAAATTAGAATAAAATTTTTGACACTTAATATCTTTCTCCAACGATTATGCATTAAGATTTATAATCTTCTAGAAAAGTAATTGGTAAGATAAATATATAAAAACAATATGTAATATAGTATTTAATATTAATAATAAAGAAGTTATTTATAATAATATCATGATAAAAATCAATAGGGATGGAATTTCTATCTATGCCGAAGAACAAATTCTCGATATTTCTGAAGATATTTTGGTAAAGTTAGAGGAAAATAATTCATACAAGTTAATAAAGAATTTGGATGGTGTTAATTCTTCTTGTTTACTCTCTAATTTGCTAAAAAGTGATATCGAGGAAGAAATTATAACAGAATTTTTGCTTGATAAAAAAGAAGAATTTTGAAAGAACAAGCCCAAATTCAAGCCATTCTTAATAGATTTAAACAACCGTTTCCTAGCAATCTTATTCAATTAACATTAGAAGAAGGTAATTACTGCGGTCCGACTAATCCTAAATGAAATAAACCCTTATGTGAAAGATATGGTTTTATTCACCAAGAAAAGTGAATTCAAATTGATATTCCGCATTCTTTATTAGATAAATTAGAGTTAGAAAAAGCCAAAGCTATTATCTACCCTCTTTATTTGAATCCGCAAGCACTAAATAAAGAACCTAATTATGGAGGAATTACAATCGAAGACGAAGAAGAAATTTTTATTGATAAACCAGTCTCAGAAAAGAATGTTGAAAAGGAAATAATTAAAAGATTAGAAGAACTAGAAATCTTAAGAGATAAAACAGAAGGATTAGAAGAAGAAAAAGAAAATTTAGAAAATAAGTTTGAAGTTTCTGAAAACAAAAGAAGAGAATTAGAAGAAGAATTAAATAATTTAAATTCTAATTACCACTCAAAAGAACAAAAAAATAAAGATTCGTCTAATCAAATAGACACTTTATCTCAAAAAATAACTAAATTAGAAGGAGAATTAGCGAAAGAAAAATCCTGATGAGAAAAGTGAATGGCTGATGATAATTTTAAGCACCGAACTCCCATAGTAATTAAGGAAGAAACAAATTCAAATAAAAATGAACCTAACCCTGCTTTATTTGTCCACCAAGCAACCAACCAATGCTTTGCTTTTCAAATAAGCACTTCTGATTTTATGTTAGATTATAACACTACTAACCAAGTCTCTCTCACTGATGCCAAAAGAATGGTTAAAGCAATTGCTGAGTGATATAAAAACCAAGATGAATAACTCTCGACCAAAATACTCTTTTCGGGGAATTGAAGGCAAATGTAATTCAGGTGCTTTTTCTAATTACATTAATAGCAAACTCGACCATTGGAAAATGGACATTTGACAATTAGGGGCTGATGTTATGAATAGTGAGTGGAATAGTTTGCGTCCGCCCCTAGATTGTGAGTGCCGAAGTAGAGAAGTTGAATCTGAGCAAGAATTTGTTTTCGAATTTAGATATTGGTATTTTGTTCATGCTCTGCGTTGTTTAAAAGATGATAAACAAAAAATCGAAGAATTTTCTGAGCCACTGCTGGAAATTCTAGAAAAAGAAGGGAAATCTTTTTGAAATGAAAAAGAAACTACTTGAAATCAGATCGAAAAAAAAGCTCAAGAAGTTAATTACAAAATTAAAGAGGATGATTTTTCAATTAGCAAAAACTCAATAATGAAATGTCGTAACGAGGCAGTTTTGCTTGAAGAAGAACAAGAACAAATGACTTATCTTAATAGTTTTCAAAATCATAAACCCTCTCCTCAACAAATCCAGCAAGGGCAACAAAAAAATCAGAAAAGAGCAACCCAAAGACAACAAAAACAGGATGAACAGCAACAAAAAGAAGCAGAGATTTTAGAAAAAGTAGTTGAAGAAATTCAAAAAAGCGGAGTTGAGAATAATATTTCTAATAATTCTTCTGCTCCTACCAATCCCCAAGAGGAAAGTAATAAAGAAAACAATCCAAGCATTCTCTCAACTAATAATCCTCAGCAATCCAATAACAATCCCTCTTCATCACCTAAGGAATCACCCAAAGAAGCAATATTTCCAGCAAACAAATCAGAGCCAATTCCAAAATTATTAATTAGCTTAATTTTTATATCTGTTCTTATAACTTTAGGCTTACTAATTTTATTTGCCAATAAATGAGTGAAGAAATTATTAATAACCCAAGGCTTTTCTAGTCAATTTTCAAAAAAAAAAAAATCCTTACTAAAACTAATTATCAACATTCTTTAGAAAAAGAAAATAGTCAAAATAATTTAAATTTAATTAAGTAATTGGAAAAAAAATAAGCGATTTGCTATCGGTATTAAAATAGTGATAGATTTTAAATTTAAATAAAATAGGTAAAGAATTATTGAATTATAACGCTTTCTCATTAAAATAATTAAAAATAAATAATATATGGATCAAATAGAGATCATTAATTGTAAATGTGAAGTAGTAAAAACTATTTCGGCAAATTCTGCCCTTTGACAAACTCCAATTTCGCCAAAAAATGTTTCTCTTTCTAACCGTTGCTATCTATCTAACCAAAGACAAGGAACTAAAAAAACTAAGAGAAAAGGCGAAGTTTCGGGAGGAGGAATTAAACCATGAAGACAAAAAGGAACTGGACGAGCTCGTTCCGGTTCGATTCGTAACCCTCAATTTCGTGGTGGCGGAGTAGTTTTTGGTCCAACTGGAGAAGAAAACTATTCTTTGAATGTTAATAAAAAATTCAAAAAAAATGTGCTTCAATCTCTTTTAAGAGAAAAATTGGACAATAAAGAATTGATAATTATCGACAAAATATTATTAGATAATTACAAAACTAAAGAAGCTGATAAACTTCTTAAAAATTTGTTGAATAAAGAAGCCAAAGTTCTAATTGTATTATCCGATGAAGAGGAAAACAAAGATAAGATAATTAATTCTTTTCGTAACCTTCCTTACGCTAATGTAAGTGGAAGTAAAATGATTAATTCTTATCAAGCATTATCTTCTGAATATCTTGTCTTTACTCAGTCAGCTTTTTCAGAAATAGAATCAAGATTGAATTAATTCCTTAATCATAAAAATAAAAGTTAAATATTAAAGTAAGTTATGTTAATCCAAAAACCAGTTTTGACGGAAAAAGGTCAGTCACTTTATCAAAAAAATAAAATTTACACCTTTTACGTATCTCCAACCGCTAATAAGTTTCAAATCAAGCAAAAATTAGAAGAAATGTTTGGTGCTAAAATAAAAAAGGTTCGCACTAGTCGCCAACAACCAGTTTTAAGACAATCACGCTACTTACAAAAATCTCCTACTAAAATTTATACTAAATTAAGGAAAAAAGCTTTCGTGGAATTAATGACAGGGGAAAAATTAAATATTTTCGAAGAATAATTTAAAACTATACTATATGATGAAAACGATCAAACCTTTAGCTAATTCTAGTCGCAACACTATTCTTATTAATTACAGAAAAAAATTAGTTCCTAACTCTAAAAAAACGCCTACTCAATTACTTGATTTACTTAAGCCTCACTCAGGAAGAAATAATCAAGGAAAAATCACTACTCGTCATCACGGTGGTCGAAACAAAAGATTTTATCGAATTGTTGACTTTAAGAGATATGAAAAAGATAATATAGAAGGAAAAGTTAAAAGCATTGAGTACGATCCTAATCGTAATTGTTTTATTTCTTTAATAAGTTACCAAGATGGTAGTTTTGCTTTTATAATTACTCCAGAAGGCTTAAAAGTTAATGATAAAATAATAAGCGGAACGAGTGAGGAAATTCCTTTGAAAACAGGTAATAATTTACCTCTAAGTTGTATTCCTCTTAATATTCCTATTCACAATTTAGAGTTAAAACCACTAAAGGGAGGTCAATTAATTCGTGGTGCTGGTACTTACGCTGAAATAGTTGGTAAAGAAGAAGGAAATAAATACGTTTTGGTAAAACTAATGTCAAAAGAAGTTCGCAAGGTATTGGCGACTTGTCGTGCTACTATTGGTAAAGTAAGTAATAGTGAAGCTAATTTAGTTAAATTAGGAAAAGCTGGCCGAAGTCGTTGAAAAGGAATCCGTCCAACTGTTCGCGGTTCAGCGATGAATCCTTGCGACCATCCCCACGGAGGCGGGGAACAAAAGGCTGGAATTGGTCGTCCTTCACCATTGAGTCCTTGAGGTAAGAAAACCTTAGGTAAGAAAACTCGTAGAAAAAATAAAACATCTAACAAATTCATTGTGCATCGACGCAAAAAATAATAATATAAAAATATGTCCCGTTCCTTAAAGAAACCATTAAATGTTAACGAAAAATTGCTGGAAAAAGTTAAAAAAGCTAACGAAGAAAGAAAAATCAAAGCTTTTAAAACTTGAGCTAGAAATTCAGTAATTAGTCCCGAAATGATTGGACATACTCTCCTTATTCACAACGGCAAAATATTTTTCAAACGAGAAGTTACTCAACGTATGGTGGGACATAAAATGGGTGAATTTTCTCCTACTCGTCAATCTGGTCAGCATGGTAAAGCCGGGAAACATTAAAAATTAACAAAATCCCTGTTTCTGTTTGCAATAAACAACAATCACTTATTAAAATAGCATTATATTCATGGAATCAATTATCATCAGAAGTTCATCTCTTTCTATTTCTCCTCAGAAAATGAATTTGGTGGCTGGAATAATTCGCAAAAAAGACCTTAATTATGGTTTAAAGGTTTTAGAATTTCTACCAAGCAAAGGAGGAAGAATAATTTATAAATTGTTAACAGGAGCAGCCAAAACTTTAGAAAAAAATCAAGAACAAACAAATGATTTTTATTTTAGCAAGGTTGAAGTGAATCAAGGCAAAACTCAAAAAAGAGTAATTTACCGAGCTAAAGGGAGAACTAATCGAATTAGAAAAAGACACTCTTTGGTTAATTTGTATTTAAAAAAAAAAGAAAATACTACTGAAAAAGATAATAAAACTAAAATTAATAATAATAAATAATGGCACAGAAAGCTAATCCGTATGCAATTCGACTCGGTTATAATCAGGTTTGAAATAATTATTTCTTCGCTAAGAGCAAAAAAGAACAGAATAATTATTTAACTAAAGATAAGTTAATCCGTGATTATCTTCAGAAATTATTTCCTGATACCGATCGTTTAAAAATTGAATACTCCAAAACTAACATTTTTATTTATCTTTATATTCCAGAAATTAGTTTAGCACTAGGGGAAGATAATTCTAAATTGGATAAAGTGATGAAGAGTATTTACGAAATAATTAACGATCCTAAAATTAAAGTAAAAGTCAATTTAATTGAAGTTAAAAAGGTTTATTCTCACGCTCAATCAGTTGCTAATTTGATCGCTAATCAGTTAAAAAAAAGGATGCGTTCTCGCCAAATTGTTAAAAATTTATTAACTAAAATAGCTCTTGAAAGAGAAGTTAAAGGAGTTAAAGTTGAAATTAGCGGTCGTTTAGACGAATCAGATATTGCTCAAACTAAAAAAGTAGTACAAGGAAAAATGCCGCTCAGCACTATTGATAGCAATATTGAAGTTGGGAGAGCTGAAGCTACAACTAGTTACGGAAAAATTGGTATCAAAGCGCTAATTTACAAAGGAAAAATCTGACAGAAAAGAAATAAAAATTATGCTAATACCAAAAAAAACTAAGTATCGTTATTCTCATATTGTTAAATATGAGGGACACGTAAAAGGCAATAGTAAAGTCAATTACGGAGATTATGGTTTGCAGGCCCAAGAGGGAGCTTATATTAGTAATCGCGTAATTGAATCGGGACGAAAGGTGATTAGTCCGTTCGTGAAAAAAACTGGCAAAATGTGAATTAGAGTCTTCCCTCACTTAGGAAAAACTAAAAAACCATTAGAAGTACGAATGGGTTCAGGCAAAGGTTCGATTGACAGTTGGGTAGCAGTAGTCAAAGCTGGAACAATACTTTTTGAGATACGAGGTTTATCAAAAGAAGATTCTTATAAAGTTCTTAAACAAGCTAGTTATAAGTTTCCAGTTCGTTGCAAAGTTGTAGAAAAAACAGAAAAAAATGAATAAGCAAGAAAATAAACCAGAAATCAAAAAAGAGCTAACCAAAGAAGAACTATTAATCAGTTACCGTTCGGCTTTGTCAGTTTTGAAAATAAAGAGTAAGATGGGTCAATTAGCAAAAACTCATCAAATCAAGCAATTAAAGAAAGAAATCGCTAAAATATTAACTTTTAATAATAAAAATAAATAATATATGAGTCAAGTATTCACGGGAACCGTAATAAATTTAAAAAAAAAGAAAACTGCTACAGTAGAGTTAGTTTTTGATAAATTGCATCCCAAATACCACAAACCAATAAAAAGAAAGACCAAAATTCATGCTCATAACGAGGAGCACGAGCTAAATTTAGGTGACAAAGTAATAATTAAAAGTAGCCGACCTTATTCGGCCACAAAAAGATTTTTAGTGATTGGTAAAGAATCAAAAAAATAAAATAATATTAATATGTTGCAGAACGAGTCAACCTTATGAGTGGCAGATAATTCGGGAGCCAAAAAAATATTAGTGATTCGTTGTTTAGGCGGATCTAATCGTCAGTACAGTCGAATTGGTGATTTAGTAAAGGCTACGGTTAAAAAAGCTGATCCTCATGGTAATGTTAAAAAAAGTCAGGTGGTAACAGCGGTTGTTGTGGCTACTAAAAGGCATTTTCATCGTCAAAACAATACTTGAGTTAAATTTAGTAAAAACTACGCCATTTTGGTTAAAGAAGATGGCAAAGAGCCAATAGGAACTCGAGTATTTGTTCCCCTATTAGCTGAATTTGACCAATGGGGTTACAAAAAAATCTTTTCCTTAGCACCTGAAATTTTATAAAAAGATGGCAAAAATTAAATTAAAAACTGGAGATCAAGTCAAGGTAATTACTGGCCAGTATTTTGGAGTAATTGATTATATTTCTCGCTTGGATCTTAAAAAAGAGAAAATTTATCTAAAAAAAGTTAATCGTAAAAAATACGATAAATCAACCCCCGAAAGCAAACAAAAAAGCGAAATGAAGGAAATTATGATCCCTATTCATCTTTCTAACGTTGCTTACTGATCAGAAGATAAAAAAGGAATTACTAAAGTAGGTTTGCAAATAATCGAACAAGAAAAAGAAGGCAAAAGTGAAAAAACTAAAGTAAGAGTATCTCGCAAATTCAAAGACAAGAGGGGTAATAATTTGTCAATTGACTAAATTCAGTATTTAAATAATATATAATATATGAAGTGTGGATTTGTAGATTGTAATAATTCAAAAGCAAGAGAGTGTAAGGATTCTTGTCAAAGTTGTAAGGAAAGAAAAGAATGGAGTATTTGCTGGGCTTGTAATAAAAAAGCAAGAGAATCAGAAGAAGGTCTTCGGAAGTTATCTTATTGATCTCCCGTCTATTTATCATACTGCCAAAACTTCCTATATGATGGGGGAAAAGTTTAAAGAAATTTCGCCATCCCAATTTGAGAACGAAATTGAATCAATAATAAACGAGTTAAAATTAAGTAAAGATGAGGAAAATTAATTGAGAGATTAGAAAAAATTACATCAGATTTTTGTGTGGAAAAGGGCGGTAAACAACTAATGTTTATTGATTTAATTTTTGTTTGGATTGTCTTGAAGAAATAAATAAAAAACATGAAAATTTTTTTAATCAGAACCCAAAGTGTAAAGTTTGAAATGAAAGGTCTGAAAAAGCGAGAGACAAAATTACAGCAATTAATGACAGAATTAAGCAAGTAATTGGAAAAGAACAATGGGAAGCTTTAACAGAAAAAGCAATCGAGGAATTAGAAGAGGAATATGAAAATACTCAAAAAAACACCACTCAACTTCAACAAGAAATTAATAACTTAAAGCAGGAAATTAACGAATTAAGAAATTCCCAAAATCCTTCTTCCTCTAACCCTAATATTTTGCAAGAAAAAGAAACCCAATTAAGAACAAAAGAAAGAGAGTTAGATAATTTAAAAAATAATGAAAATGATATTTCTCCAAATAACAATAAATCTAACCTTCCTTTCTATTTTATTTTTGCAGTAATGGGAGTAGTTATTATTTTCCTTACCGTCTTGTTAATTAAAAAAAACAAAAAAGGTCAATAATGAACAATAAAATGAATAATTATTAAAAAATATAATTAATATGCTTATTACAAATAATTGATGAGAAGTCAAAAGAAAAGAAGTTAAAAAATCAGTCGGAGAGAAATTCAATCATTCTTCGTCAATGAAAACTACCGACATTGAAAAGATAGTTATCAATAGTGCAGTAAGTCAAGCGACAAGTAACAAAGAACTTTTAGAAAGTACTAAAAAAGTTGTTAAACGAATTGCTCATGGGCAAGAACCAGTAACTATTCAGGCTCGGAAATCAGTGATAGGATTCAAACTGCGAGAAGGAATGCCTATTGGTTGTAAAGTAACTTTGAGAAAAAAAAGAGCTTGAGATTTTCTCTTTGAGTTAATTAATATTGATCTTCCTTTAATTGCTAACTTTCAAGGATTTTCTAATAAAAAATTTGACCAAAAAGGAAAAAATTATAGTTTGGGACTTAACGATTTAAATATCTTTCCTGCCGTTCCTTACGATTTAACTTTTAAAAATCAAGGAATCCAAATTAATATTGTTTTTAAATCTTCATCAGCAGAAGAAAATAGTTACTTTTTAAACCTTCTTGACTTTCCTTTTAAAGAAAATAAAAAAAGAAACTAGAAGAAATTTATAAAATTCTATCTATTTCTCTTGGAATTATTTTTTAACTTTTTAAACAAAAATTAATTTAACTCAAGGAAGTCAGTCTCATTTAGGACTAACTGGTTCAATTAATTAACCAAAACCTTGATAAGCAAAATTTGCTTGCTATTTGTTGTCATTTTTACTTGCTTTAGTGTTTCATGGTATTCATTTAGTAAAATTAAAATGAATCATAAGGATAAGTTTCTATAAGGATGATTTTAAACTAGATAATTTTTCTTTCTTCTATCTCTAAATTTGTGCTTTTTAACGATTATTAATAATCCTATTAGGAAAAAAATAGGGACAATTATCCAAATTAAACTACCAATAGAAAATTTGTTATTAGAAGGATAATTTTCAGATTCATTAATTCGAGTTAATGAATATTGATAATTTTGCAATTCAGACTCTTTAGCATTAATTACTGCCTGATATTTCTTTTCATCTGATTGTCCTTCTAAAGATTGATACTCACTTTTGAGAATAGCTAATTCTGCTTCCAATTTTTTAATTTTTTCTTGTAAAATTCTTTTTCTTTCTGATACTGAATTACTATTTTTTTTACTACTTCATCCTCATCCTCAATCTTCTTTTTCTTTATAATTGTCTTTAAACATAGATGAGTTGTTATTCCTTTTTGGTGGTTGTTTGAAATCTCTGCTTTTTTCTTCTTCGGTTAAGTTTTTGGAGCTATATCCAGCATAACTGCTAGAATTTGAAATAATTTCTTCTTCCTCATAAATTTCTGATTCTTGAAATTCTCTTCCTTTGTTTCTAACTAGACTTTTAATTTTTCCAGTAATTTCCAATTATAAATAGTCAATTTCATACAATTTAAACAAATTACTGAATTGCTCTCGATAATTAGCATATTCACCTAAATCAGTAGCAGTTAATCCATTGCTTTGCAAAAGACTGTCTATTTTTGCAATCGCTTGATTCTAGTATTAAGAGCAACTGGTTCTACTCTTATTCCTGTCCTAAAATCATCTGCTATTTTTTTAATGTGAGCAATCATTTTCTCTCTGAATTTAAATAACTCACTGCTATTTTTAAGATGACCATTATTATTTAAATCTTCATTATTAATTTTTATTGATAATACTTTCTCTCCTCAATCTTGATAAGGAGCTCAGATGCTACTATCTAGATGTTTAGAAAAACTTCCCAAAATCCCAGAACAATCATGCACAATCTTGCTTGTTATTGACAAAATTGTCTCATTATAACAAGCTTTTTTAAACTTCTCATTCGCTCTATCCATTTCAGCTTCGAAATAATTGTTATAATTGCTTTCGGCAACAAAATCTCTTTCACTTAATCCGCTATTGTATCTTCTTCTTTTTTCTTCATCACCAAGCACTTCGTAAGCTTCATTTAACTCTTGCATCTTTTCAGTAGCTTTTAGTCTTTCTTCAATAGTTTTATTAGCTCACTTGTCCGGATGTCATTGCGTAGCTAACTTACGATAGGATTTTCTAATATCTTCAGAAGAAGTATTTTCATTTACTTCTAAGATTTGATAATATTTTTTTGCCATGAGATTAAATTATAAATATTATAGCCCCCTAGCATTACTATTCGCTCTTTGTCTTTCCTTATTTTCTTCATCTTTTCAGTAATTTCTATCACTATCACAACTGCAGTTATTTATTGCATTTCGGGCATCACACAAAATATTGTAAGCGCCATCCATCCTACCTTTTGCTGTTTTTAAATAATCCGCTAATTTGCTAACACTTGTAGCATTAAGAGTAATAATTCCTACTAAAATATCACCAACTCTAGGTCCGCTTGGACTTCAATCAAGTTTATTTTTGGCATCGTCCATTAATTCATAGATCTTCTTGTATTGTCGCAACAGAATGTCATATTTTTTTTTATTTATATAGAAATAATTCTATATAATTCTTAAGAATAAGGACAACTGATCTTTCAAAGAGAATCGAAATCTATCCAGAAGAAAGAAGATATTATGAGTTTTGCAAAGAAGTCAAACGAAAATGAAAATTATTAGGGAGGAAAAATAAAAATAAGGATAAAAACATTCAAGATTCTATGAGAAAAAATCTTTTTGTAGACTTTCACCGAATGAATTTGCTAGAAAGATACGATAAAAAAGGAAATTTAATCGAAATTAGGGACAAAAAGCCAGTAAGCAAAGTTCGAATTTCACCTTGGGGTAAAGAGTTAATTAATTCTTCTAGAATGATTGACAAATATTTAATTTACGGTAAAGCTGTGAATTTTTTCCTTGAAGAAAGAATTGCAAAACTAGTCAATATAATGAAGGAGAATGATAATTATCTTGAAATAGAAGAATTTCAGCTTTTTGTTTCTTTTCTCGGTCTCAAAATAAATGATGAGTTTTTTGACGAACAAAAAATTAATGATTTTTTAAATGATTATCGAAATTTGCCTCCTAAATGAAAGAAACATTTGGTTGAAAAAATTGAAAGTTACTGCAATCCAAAAAAATTCCCTGGCGATAAAAAGAGTAAAAGAGATTTTGGTAACTGGAAAAATGCCGCTCAACAATTTTTTTCTCTTTTAGATACTACTGCTTATTTTGAATTAACTGAAGGGAAAAATAAATTAATTTTAGGAAAAAATCAATCTTTTGGTAAAGATTTTGAAGAAGTAATTAAAATTATTCGTTCAAATGTTGAAAAGAAAAAATATTTCATTAATCACAATGTTAATAAAAGGTTAGGTTTTGAATTACATCACATAAATCCTTTGTTTAAAGTAAAATGTTTGGCAGAGTTGAAACTTGCTGATAATTGGAAAAATATGATTTATATTCGAGCCTATGAACATAGTATTATTACCCAATCATGACGAAAAGTGAGTCGTCCTATGCTGACTTCTTCGCAGGAGCACAATGACAATCTTTACCTATCGAATTTGAGTAATAGCGAAGAAAGTAAAATTGAGTTTA
Organism: Mycoplasmataceae bacterium; assembly: GCA_031674855.1. GTDB lineage: Bacteria > Bacillota_I > Bacilli_A > Mycoplasmatales > CGIF01 > CGIF01. The sequence continues at coordinate 439,219 of CP125275.1, read as the reverse complement.
AAAATGGAGAAAATCTTTGTTATGATCCAAGCAAAAAAAAACTTCTTTTAGAATATAATGAAGAGATGCTGAAAGTATAGTTCTAATTTCTCCTGTTGGTTATTTTTTCTTTATAGCCTTGTAATCGCGGGTATTTTGAAATTTAATCTTCCTAATTTCGCTTTTAATTATCACTTTATAATAAAAAAATAGGAGAAATAAATCTAATTCAAATCAAAAAAATCTTTTATTCCCGACCTAATTAACCATTATGAGAGAAATAAAAATAAAATTACTCTAATAAAGATTAATAAGAAAAAAATAGCAAAAATAAACCATTGAATACAAAATATAATAAAAAAACAAAAAATCAAGCAAAAGAAGGAAAATTATTAATAGTTATCAAAATACGTCATCAGTTTAAAAAATTCAGACGAAGAAAAATCTCAAAATAGAAAAGAAAAATTACTGAGTTCCAATTAATATAACAAAAATTTATAAACCGAAATTAATTTTTATATAAAATATAAAGCATAATAATCATATAAAAAATTTCTCATCATGTTTAACAAATTGCTCGGCTTAATCAAAAGTCAAATCTTCCGGACTCAACTGAGTCACAAACAACTAATATCATCTCAAAAGTCTAAAGCTTGTAAAGTTGCACCAAAAATAATCTTTTATTAAAAAAACGGTGGCTAATTCTGTCTAATTAGCAAAATAAAAAATAAAATTTTAAAAAAAATAAACCAAAATTTTAACCTTTGGACTTAAACAATGGCGAAAATAACAAAATAAATTTTAAAAATAAAATGACAACACAAAAAAATCCTTACTTAATAAATGATAAATTACCAGAAATATCAACCATTTCTTATTTTGATTTCGAAAGTGATAAAAATCTAACCTGAGAAGAATATCAGCAATTACACTCTAATAATTATGCTGAAATCACCCTAATTAACAAATCAGGTTCTAATTTCAGAAGCGAGAAAGAGGGATATGGACCGGTATGAGGAGATGGGAACAATGTTAATAAGAAATATCTTAGTAATAATTATAAGAAAGATAGTTTTGACCCTTTTCCTTATTGTAGCCCCGTTTCGAAAGGTGGTGGCGTTCTTAATGACATAACTGGAGTTTTGGATAAAGAAGGTTATTTGGAGTATGTAGTTAAAGGGGGCATTACAGCAACTACTGCTTTGATTTTAGGACCAGAAACTAGTATTAAAGTTGGAGGACTGCTTTGGGGAACATCTAGGATAGTTGAAGGATTAGTGAAGGATGAAGATTTAAAACAAGTTTTGAGATTTATTGGCGATATTAGTCGGGATACAGCTAAAGGAGAATTTTATGGGAAAATATTTGGATTAACTTCAGATACTCTCGCTTCTAAGACAACTCAAGAAATAGGTCACTTTGTGGCCAAGGAAATCTCTAGTAATGGTGGTAAGATTGCTGGTGATGCAAAGGAACTTATAGCGATAGGAAAAGCAATCTCTCTTTGTCAAAAAGGATACAGATTAAAAGAAAAGTATGACGAGTGTGGTGGCAGATTGTCTTGTGAAATAGCAAGACATGAATATCACAAGGATCAAGGTAGAAGTTATGACTCTGATTGTAGCGTATGCAATCCATAAAAATAAAATCTTCTAATTTTGTTCACAGAATTTTTTTTAACTTTTTTTTGTGTTATCTATCTTTTTGCTAGTCTAAAAGTCTTACCTAATTTTTTAGTTTTTATAGGGTTTTTTTTACTCTTTTTTACTATCTTTTTGCTCGGAAGTGCTTTTGATAAATGGTTTTGGAAAAATAAAAAGAGAAGTCGTCTTACTGGTAGGGTAGTTTCGCTTGCATTTTTTTTCTTTGTCTTGCTTCCATTTTTATTTCCGGTAATGAAGATGTTGTTGAAGTTGATTTAGGATATCTCTTTCTAAATAAAAAATTCCTTTTTGCCCTTCCTAAATCTTCATTTATGGAGGCAAATCATCAATCTTAACCCCAAAAGAAACTAGAAAGTCCTAATTCTTTCTAAAAATTTATTAAATAATAAAGATAGTAAATTTCCTTATCATGCTGATTCAGTATTAAACAAAAATTTAAGCGACTTTGGTCGCTAAATTCCTAACTTACTCTTAAAAAAAACAAATAAATTACTAATGCAGATTGCATCATGAATTCTTCACAAAAAGAAAAAGGAATTACTAGGTCATCTTTTTTAGAGGGAGAAAATTTTAAAATAACTAAGGTTTTTGTTCAAGGTGATAAGTTATTTGTTCGTTTATACGATGATAGGGATTTGGGTATACCTATTGACTGATTTGAGCAAAAATGGGGAATTGAAAATGTGACTCCTGAGAAACTTCAAGAGTATGAGATATGAAGGGGTGAGGATATTTTCTTCCCTCAAATAGATGAAGTAATAGGTAGAGAAGTATTTTTTTTCAGTTGAGATGCTCCTTGTGATTAATCAAAATTAATTTGTAATTTTGTAATAATAAAAAAATAATAGAAATCATGCCAACTTGAAAAATAAAAGGTTTTAAATTTTCTTTCAAAGCAAGTGAAGTTTTAGAAAAAAATAAGCCACCTCACATTCACGTAAAAACTGATAAAGGAGAAATTTTCATAATCATTTTGTAAGATCTCTATTCTATTTCCTTTTTAAGTTATTCATTATAATTTTTAAAAATTGTTAAATTCATAAAATATAAAAATATAAATTATTTATTAAATGATTCATTTATATTTTAGTTTATCTTCTCCTTTTCTTTTTTTAGCCCTATGAAAAGATAGCGAATGTTTGATAAAAGTGCAAAAAAGAAACTTTCGCCAGCATTCAGAAAATTTCTTAACTAATCTGCAGCAAAGTTTGAATCAAATTAATCACAATTTAAAAGACATAAGTGAGATTTATTTTACTTCTCAACCGAGCGGACAAACCGGAATAAGAGTTGCTTTATCGTTTCTTGCTACTTTGCAAGTAGTAAATCCTTGGATTAAAATTTATCATATTGATACTTTATTACTGCAGTCTGGAACCGAAAATTGCATCAGTCTATTAACTATCGATAGTCAAGGAAATAAATTTCATTTGGCAGTTTATCAAAACAAAAAATGTTTACTCAAAAACAAAATCATTAATAAAAAAGAACTAAGTGAAGTCGAAGAAAAATTTTCTGATTTTGTAATTTTAAAAGATTGCTCAGAAATCGATTTTTTTACTAATTTTCAAAAATTACAAAATTACTTTATTCCATTAAAAAAAATTGAGACAATTAATTGTTAAGGAGAAAATTTTTTAATTTCTTCAGAAATTCTCATGGTATCTTTTCTCTAAATTATTCACTTAATAAAAAACAGAAAATATTTTTTTAGTATAAACATAATATATGTTATATAGAAATAACAAAATAAGTCTATTTCAATAAAATAAGATTCAATTTAATAAAACTATATATATATATATATTATGAATTTAAGTGATTTAACAAAAAGATACTTAGAAAGCCTAAATCTACAATTATCAAGGCAACTAAGTGATAATCAAAAAGCGGAAATAATCAAAATTAATAGCCAAAGCGGATGGATAATTTTCAATGCTGGATCCTTAAAAGCAAAAAAGCAAATTACAGAAAGATACACTCCAATGCTTTATGCCTATCAAGATGGTACTCTATCACGAATATGGGAAAATGTTGATGATTATATCAATAGAAATTGACAGAGAATGGGTTTAGCAGACAATACATATGAACTAAGAGATGAAGTAGAGAGAGAAAATGACAATGTTGAAAGTTTTAATCAGAAGAGGGTTTTTGGTCGCCTGAAAGGAAGTAGGGAATTAACTCATCTTTCTGCTCTTGGAGAAGAAGTCGATCGTGGATTTAATCCAGAAGCTTACGAAATTACCTCAAACCCATTAAAAGACTTACTTCTTGAAAACATCAAAATTCACTATCAAAGTTCAGAAAATACTCTTCCATCAGAATGGAAAGCTAATGTTATTAATTTCACTCGCGGAAGCGGAAAGGATAATTATAACAAAACTATTGAAGCTTTACCTATAATGGCAGATGGACAGGTAAATGATATTTACTGAGTAGCAATAAATAAACAAGCCATGATAAGTGAAGGTTATGACCTTGATGAGTCAACTATTATTTTTGAGAAAGGAAACGATTTGAGTTGGAGAAAAAGTTTCAACGTTAAGGCGTTTTTGAATAACAGTGAAATTGTAAACAGTCGGGCGCCAGAAATAATTAAACCATTAGAAAATTCCTCTCCTGAATCAAATCGTCAGACTGACGATAATTTTTCAAACGATCCGCCTTTGCAACACAATTCGGCTTCAGAAAGTTTAAGGGAAGAAGTTCCTAAAGTTTGCAAAAACATTAATGATAATGATTATTTGATTACTCAAGCAATATGAACAGGATTGGAATTGGAAAGCTTTAATGAAACAGAATTTTTAAATTTAGTAGTATGGGATCGAGATTGAAACGATGCAAATAACCAAGAAGCTAGAGAAATGGCTGATAGAATTAATGAAACTTACTTAAAAAATAAAAGAAAGTTGACTGAATTTATCAATAAAACCAATGAAGAGTTAACAACATTACTTCAAGATAATGATTATTCTCAATTAAAAAAAGATGTTATTGATTCTATCAAAAATTCTCTTAATAATTACGGTATTCAATTAGAAAATAATGATTGAGAAGACCAAGTCAATAATTCTAATAATCCGGAAGAAATTAACCGGATCAAAGATAATATTTCAGAAATCATTAATCATAACCAAAAAATAAAAGTAAGTGAAAAAATTTTGATTAGTTTAATACAAAGAGGAAAAAATTTCCAAGGCAACGATAAATTGCTCGAAATTATTAATGAAATTGAAAACTTTTACGGAGAAAAAATTTACAACCTTCATCTTAATGAAATACAAGAAATCAAAGATAAGTTGTTTTATCAAAATTCTTCAAGTTATTCTAATGATATCTATCGAATAATTATTGGGAAAATGAAAAACAAAAAAGTTGCTGAGAGTGAATTGAGTGAAAAATCAAATCTTGAATTAGACAAATTAAAAAATCAAACTACTAACGATAAAATAGTAGTTAACCAAATTCAAACTTCAGTTATTGACGAAGTTAATAAAATCGCTGTGGAAAAGAAACTAAATAATCTTTTAATCAAATATCAGCAAGTTAATGAACCAACAGACAAAGAGCGAATTCGAAAAGAAATCGAGTCGTTTGTAATAGAATCTGGTAGCAATCATTTCATGATGAACGCTTACCAAAAACAAAAATCATTAGTAGATAAAATATTAGAAAAAGAAAAAAATACTTCAACTCAGCACAACGACAGAAAAGAAAAACAATTCCCAATTATTACTATTGGAATAATTGTTGTTTTCTTTTTCTTCCTTTTGTCATCAATAGTAATAATCATTAAAGGAAAGAAGCGTTAATTTTCTTTTAAATACTTAATGGCAGACTGAGCAGCGACCGCTCCTTCAGCAACTGCTGTTACGATTTGTTTAATCTTCTTTTCATTAATTCTAGCAACATCACCGGCTGCAAATAAACCAAGTACAGAAGTCGAGCAATCTTCGCCAATTTTAACATAATTTTGTTGATCACAAACTCCTAATTGGTGCACTAAATTACTTAAAGGTGATAATCCAATGCAAGGAAAAACTGCACTAATTGCTATTTCTTTTACTCTTTGATTATCTTTGAAAATTATCTTTTCTAGCGATTCATTACCTTTTATTTCAATCAAGCTAACGTTAAGCAAAAAAAATATTTTTGAATTATTCTTGGCTTTTTCCAATATTTCTTTATCGACTCTAAAATCAGAACTGCGATGAATTAAATAAACTTTTCTAGCGATATTACTCATATATAAAGCTGCCTCCAAAGCTGAATAACCGCCACCTACTACTGCGACATCTTTTCCTCGAAAGAGAAAACCATCACAAATAGCACAATAAGAAACTCCTGAGTTAAAAAATTCTTTTTCTCCCTTGATTTTTAACTCTTTTTCAATAGCTCCCGAAGCAACTATGACAGTTTTACTAAAAAAAACATTTCCTGCGATTGTCTCTAAAACGAATTTTTTTTCTTTTTTTTCTAATTTTATTACTTCTTGATAATTCCAATCAATCTCATAATTTTTGACATGATTAGTCATTTTTTCGGCCATCTCAGGACCTTCGATTGAAAATAAACCAGGATAGTTATCTATTTCTCCAGTTTTGTTTAATTTTCCTCCTGGAAGATATTTTTCAAATATCAAACATTTTAAAAGTGACCTTTTGGCATAGATTGCAGCCGTCAAGCCTGCTGGTCCTGCCCCGATGATAATTAAATCGTAAAGCATGTATTTAAAATTTGCTGTGGAAATGAATAAATATCTTAGGCGTTCTCCGTTTATTAAGAAGTTTCATTAATTATTTCTAATTTTTCTTCTCTCGCTTCAAAAAAAATAACCGCAATTAATAACAGAACAATAACAATTCCGCCACCAATAACCAATCCATAAGGAAAGTTGTTTTTATTTTCTTCTTGACTTTTACTTTTATTGCCTTCTTTATTTTTTAATGATTGGATTTCGGTCCTTAATCGCTCCAAATTTTTCTTATCTATCGAACTACTATCAGAATTAGGTTGTCTTCTTATTTTTTCCTCTAAAGCATCAATTTGATTTTGGAGATTAGTCATTTTTTGCTTATTTTCTTCTCCATCATAGTGATTTTGTTCGTAGTTTTCCTGAACTTGAATTTTTGTTTCAAAATCTTTTAAAAAATTTCGAAAACCATCAACATCAAAGTTAGGTGGAAGACCTTCAGAATCACATTTTTCAATATCTTTAATTGTTATAAGTAATTTTTTTGCTCTTTCTAATTGGTTTTTGGTAGGAATTAGTTCTTTTTTTTCTCACTTATTATAAAATTTTCTACACTGATGGAAAGCAGTAATATAACACCCTATAGCAAAAAATTCTATTCCTAATCTTGTTTCTCTATCAATAGATGATTCTATCTCGTTGTATTTTTGCTTCACTTCTAAAAGTAATTCATCAATTTTCCCCAAATCTTCCTCTTTTTGTATTTTTTTATTAATGTTTAAAAATTCTTCTTTTAGACTAACCATAATAAAGATTATTTTTTTTTACAAAGAAAAAAATAAAGAGTATTTAAGTGTTGTTTAATGTTATCTCTTAACTCAATTTTAGACGACTGATTTTTTAATTCAGTAATTATTCTTTGACACTTCTCTTGAGCTATTTCTTGCCGAGACTTTTCCTTACCAACAAGAACCAAGCTTACTTTTACAGAAAAACCTTCTTCTATTCACTTTCTTATTTTTCCTGTCTTAACCTTCAAGTCATTTTCTCCAATATTAAAAGAAAAACGCATTTCTTTACAAGCACTTTCTTTATGACCCTTGGTCTTTTTTTTAACTCAAAAAGATACTTTTTATAATCAATCAATTTACAAACTGGAAGTCGATCGGCGACAGGGAGAGTAATACAATAGAGATCCAAACCTGCTTCTTGAGCTCTATTTAGTGCTTCTTGACGAGTCACCACTTCTTTTTCTTCTTTACTAGTTATTAATAAAAGTTGAGAAAAAGGAATGTTTTCATTAAGAAATTGATAGTTTTCTGATTTTTTATCTTTTAAGTTCATTGGAATACTAATTAATTTCGTTTTCTTTAGCTAATTTGTTAATTAATTCTGTTTGGGTTATTTCTTCCGAACCATTCGGTAAATAAGTATATATTAATTTTATTTTGTCTTTTTTTAGTTCATCCTTTCCAATTACCAGATAGTAAGGAATTTTTTTTTGATAAATTTGATTAATGCGATAATTAAGGGTTTTTTTAGAAAAAATTTTTACTCTTAAATTTTTTTTTGTTAGCTCTTTTACCAAAGAGTCGTAATACAATTTTGTTTCCTCCTCATCATTTAGTGGCAAAATAGCAAGTTGACAAGGAGCCAGTCAGAAAGGTAATTTTCCATTAGTTTGTTCTAACATTAAAGCAATGAAGCGTTGATAAGAGCCAATAGGAGACTGATGAATAATAGCAGGATTTTCTAAATCCTGTTTTTTATTTCTATAATTTAAAGCGAAATTTTTCGGCAAAATAAAATCCAATTGAATAGTAGAAATAGTGATATTTTTACCATCGGCTGCTTTAATCTCTAAATCTAATTTTGGTCCATAAAAAGCAGCTTCTCCTTTTATAATCTCGTAATTTAATCCTAATTCCTGCAAGGATTCGATGAGAAGATTTTCTGAATAATTTCATAAATCTTTATCAGAGTGATATTTCTCAGAATTATTAGATTCGTGCAAAGCGCAAACAAGTCGAGAAATTTTGAAGTTAAAAGCTTCTAAAACACTTTTAATGTAATGATAGTTTCTTTTTAATTCCTCCTTTAAATTATCATAAGAAACAAAAATATGATGATCGGCTAACTCAAATCAACGAGGTCTTTCTAAACCTTTTAAAGACCCTGAAGCTTCATAGCGGAACAAAAGAGAATTCTCACACAAACGAAAAGGTAAATCTCGATAAGAACGAGGCTGTTGTTGATAAATTGCACAGTGATGAGGGCAAGTCATTGGACGTAAATAAAAGCTCTCATTATTCCGACTAATCACTGGAAACATAGAACCTTGATAATGGTCTAAATGACCACTTGTTTTATACAAATATTCACTTCCCAAAATTGGAGTCATTACTTCCTGAAATTCAAATTCTTTTTGCTTTTCTCGTAAAAATTCAGCTATTTTATTTCGAATAATCACCCAATTTTCTAATAAAATTGGTAATCCTTGTCCAATCTTGTCATCGAAAATATACAAATCTAGATCTTTAGCAATAACCCGATGGTCTTGCTCTTTTTCTTGCTGAGAGATATTATTATTTTCTTTCATTTAATAATAATTTTTTAAATTTAAAAGAATTTTATGCCTAAGCTAATTCTTTTTCCTACTTTTAGCAAATTGGAATTTTTCCCGTTCCTTAAATCCTGGACCTACTGGTACCATTTGCCCTGCAATTAAACTTTCCTTACTTCCTTTTAAATAATCAATTGGCTGATACAAAGAATAGTTAACCAAACTTTTTAAAGTATTTTGGAAAGAAATTCCTGCCAAGAAAGAGTCAGGAGTGGAGGCTAAGTCTTTAAGACTAGAAATAATATTTTTAAAGGAAATGGGTTTCTTTTTGTTTGCTAGTAAGTCACGATTAATATTAATTATCTCTTGATAATTTACTAAATCACCAATTAAATACTCACTATCGCCACCATTAGTTATTTCTACTTTAGATAACATTTGTCGAGCAAATATTTCGATATGTTTTTCATTAATATCTATTCCTTGATCATTATAAACTTTTCCAACTTCTCTTTTTATATAATTTTGACAACTGTCACGCCCCATAGTTTCCAAATATTCAACTAAATCTATTTTTCCACTAACAATTTTCTTTCCTTTTTCAATTACATTATCTTTTTCAACATTTATTTTTTTGCCTTTGCTAGTATGATAAACTATTTCTTCCCCTGAATCAATCTTCTGCTTGACCAATTTATCCTCGATGCTTATTATTTTTCCTGATGATTTAGCTAAGACAGCTTTTTCTGATTTATCAGGTTTAACATTATCAAAAATTTGCTTAACTTTTGGTAAACCTTGAATAATATCTTCATCACCAGCTATTCCACCACTATGGAAAGTTCTCATAGTCAACTGAGTTCCTGGTTCTCCTAACGACTGAGCTGCAATTACCCCTACTGCTTCTCCAATTTCAATAACTTTACCTGGCTTACTTAAATCTAATCCGTAACATTTTTGACAAAGCCCCCCAATTATTTGACAACTTAATGGAGAAAAAGCTCAAATTTTAGTAATTTTATTATTCTCAATTATCTTTATCTCTTCTTCTAATAAAAGAGAGTTGCGAGTTAAAATAATCTCTTTATCTTTATTTAAAATATCTTGAGCAAGATAGCGACCATAAACTTTTTTGCCAAGTGGAATTAAATCTTCTTCAAAAATAATTCCCATCTCTTCTCCGCAGTCGGAAGAGTTTATAGCAAGACCCTGAACAGCTTCAACCAAACGTAAGGTTAAATAACCAGCTTCAGCAGTTTTTAAAGCAATATCAATCATTCCTTTTATCGCTCCATAAACTGAAACAAAGAATTCAAAAGGAGAAACTCCTTCTCATAAAGAAGACTTAATTGGAGTTTCAATAACTTCACCCAAATAATTGGTTGTATTACCACGCATACCAAAAATCTGATTAAGACTCTCATCGCTGGCTCGAGCTCCCGACAATCAAATATGATAAAAGGAAGTATTTTCTTTTTTTATCAAATTATTTATCATTTGATTTCTTATTTCTTCCTTACAATCTTCTCAAACCTCAATTCTTTTTTGTTTTTTTTCCTCTTCGCTATAAAAACCTTGAGCAAAATGTTCTTCAATTTCTCTATCTTTTTTTTCAGCTTTAGTCAAAATTTTTTCCTTTGAAACAATCTCTTCTACTTCAAAAGGAGAAATACTAATCCCAGAGCGAGTTGCATAATCGAAACCAATGTTTTTTAATTTGTCAAGAAACTCAACTATTTCTTGTCGTGGAGTGGTTCTCGCTAATTCATTAAGAAAATTAATTATTTCTTTCTTTTTTCATCCCTGTAGCACCTCATAACTAGTTCACTTAGTTTCAATTTGCTTTACTTCGATTAAGTATTTTTTATCAATAGTTCCTTTCTGATTATACTCTTGTAAGTTATTGATATAATAAGGAAAACTAGTTGGTAAAATTTCGTTAAAAATTATCTTCCCTAGAGTAGTGAAAGTAAATTTATTTTGGCACTCAGCAAAATTACGCCCAACCAAAGTAGCCGGTATAGCAACTAATTCATGAAGTCCTATTTTTCCTAATTCGTAACTTTTCTTAATATTTTCTATTTCATCATAAAAGACTACTTTTTTACTTTTTGATTCTTTAGTTAGATAATAAATACCCAAAATCATGTCCTGATTAGGAATATCTATTAAATGACCATTCTTAGGATCAATAATTTGATGAGGAGAGAGAACCCTTTCCTTAATTTCCTTACGTGATTCTTCTGTTGCTGGCATGTAGATAGCAATTTGGTCGCCATCAAAGTCAGCATTCATCGGTGTTGTAACTAAAGGATGGAACTCAATAGCATTACCAGTAGTCAATTTAGGATAAAAACCTTGAATACTTAATCGGTGTAAACTCGGAGCTCGGTTAGCTAAAACTGGATAACCTTCAACGATTTTATTAAGAAGTGTGAAAATAACCGGATCTTCTTGAGTGAATAGTTGTTCAGCCTCTTTTATTGTAAAGGCAATTTTCTTTTTTAATATTTCTTGAACAATAAAAGGCTTGAAAAGAGTCAAGGCCATTTTTACCGGCAGTCCGATTTCATCAAGTAATAGATTTGGATTAGGAACAATTACCGAACGAGCTGAATAATCAACCCTTTTACCCAAGGAGTAACGACGTAAAATTCCCTCTTTTCCGCTCAAATTCTGCAATAAACTTTTTGCGTCGTTTTGTTTATGAGCTGAACCATAAATCAATTGATCGACTGCTTTTTGTAATCCTCTCTTTTCATTATAAATAATTTCTTGAAAAATAATACCCGAACTTTTATTTAAATCAAGATGGTATTTTAATCTCTCATTTCTCAAAATTATACGACGATAATAATTATTGATTTGATTATTAGCAATAACATCTTCGTTTTTTATTTTCGTTACTGGTCTTAAACCGCAAGGAATTACAGGTAAATCAGTGATTATCATTCACTCTAATTTCAAGCCATTTTTCTGTAAAGCTTGTAAAAATTTCAATCTCTCGCTATTAGCTTTTTGAGGATTATCCGAAACTTCTTTTTTAGCTTTAGCTAATTCTTGCTCAACATCAATTTCTGCTATTAATTCCCGAAAAGCTTCGGTTCCAGTTCAAATTTTTATTTGACGATTTTTTTCTAAAAAGGCTAAATAATCCTCTAAAAAAACACTATTGTTGATTACGTTATCATCTTTTTTTTTACCGCCTTTTAGTTTTTCATTTAATTCTTTCGCCTCTTTAACAAGATCTTTTTTTGAATTTTCATCATCAATAATTTCTTGTAAGATATTACTAATCAAATCTAAATCAATTTTTTTCTCTAAAACATCCCCTTTTTTTAACAAATTAGTTAAACCATTATCAATAACAACATAAGCTTTTAGATAAATAATTTCTTCAAGTTTTTTAGTCGGAATTCCTAACAACCTAGTCAAACTAGGTGCTAAAATTTTAAAAAGAGCAATGTTAGTTATCGGAGCGTCCAAAGTAATATGACCCATTCGTCATCGCTGAAGGTTTTTTTCGGCAATTAAAACCTCACAACGTTCACATTTTTGACCTTTGTTTTCTTTACCTTTGTACTTACCGCAATAACATTCATAGTTAAGAGAAGGCCCGAAAACCTTGGGATCAAAAAGCCCACCTTGTTCTGGCTTGAGAGTGCGGGCGTTAATTACCTTGTGATTGGTAATATTCCCGAACGAAAGTTGATTAATTCTTTGTGGCGAAAGCCAACCAATTTTTAATGATTTTATTAGGGGCATAATTACTTAATATTACTTGTTATTTAGGAGATTTTCGGCTAAAGGCGTCGTAAAAATCAATTTCACGTCCTTGATAATCAGTGGCTTGAAGATCAAAACCAATACCACGCAAATGCTGAAGTAAAAGATTAAAAGATTCATTTTGACTGCTTCTAAGATCGATTGGAGCGCCACCAAAAAGTAAATGATTTTGCATTTCACGGACTTTATAGATATCGTCAGAACTCATTTTTTCCATTAAATTGTGAGGAGCTCCTAGAGCTTCTAGAACTCAAGCTTCCATTCCCCCTATCCTTTGCCCTCCTTCCCGAGAACGACCTTTTAAGGGTTGTTGATAAATTAGGGAACGAGGTCCGGTGTTACGAGCATGAAACTTGTCAGCTACCATATGGTTTAACTTAAGAGTATAAATATATCCATTATAGACATCATGGTCAAATGGCAATCCAGTTCGACCATCAAATAATTTTTGAGAACCATAATTTTTGATTCCTGCTTCTCTTACTATTTCCTTAATAGTTTCAAGCGAAGGAGAATTAAATGGTCGGCAGAGAATTTTGCTATCAAGCTTAAGAGCTGCCGAAGCCAATATTGTTTCCAATAATTGGCCAATGTTCATGCGAGTTGGAATACCAAGTGGATTGAAAATTATGTCAACGGTTTTTCCCTCTTCATCGAAAGGCATATCAATTTCAGGGACAATTTTAGCAACTACACCCTTATTACCAAAACGAGTAGTTAACTTGTCACCAATTTCTATTTTTCTTTTTTGAACTACGTAAACTTCTACCAATTCCAAATCATTCTTTTTGTCAAGATTTTTTCTTTTAATTTGGTAAACTGTTCCTGATTCCTCAGCTGGCAAACGTAAAGAAGTGTTGGTAAGTCGCTGAGCCTTTTCGCCCAAAATGCTCATCAATAAAAGTTCTTCTTCTGATTCCTTATGCAAACTAGGCTCAGGAGTTAATTTCCCAACCAAAATATCGTTACCTTTAACTTTAGTGCCGATTTTCACTATACCTTCTTCATCAAGGTGCGGAAATTTGCTTTTCTCAGAATTAGGAAAGGAAGAGGTAAATACTTCTGGACCATACTTGGTGTTATGACGAATAATAGTGTGTTTTTTTACGTAAAAAGAAGTAAAAATATCATCCTTTACAAGTCTTTCATTAAGAATGATAGCATCCTCGTAATTATATCCATTTCAGCAACAATAAGCAACCCTTAAATTATAACCCAATGCTAATTCTTCGTCTTTGGTATGGCTATCATTAACAATTATTTGCCCTTTTTTTACTTTATCCCCTTTTTTTACCAATGGAAAAGAAAAAACTAAAGAATTCTTATTTGAAACTACTAACTGTTTTAAATTATATGTTTTTTCCTTTCCGTCCTTCTCTTTAATGACAATCTTCTGACTATCTACATAAATTACTTCTCCATCATTTTCAGCTTCAACCGTTAAAGAACAGTTTTTAGCTAAACTTTGTTCGATTCCACTCGCCACTAATGGCACCTCATTTTTTAACAGAGTCACTGCCTGTTTCACCATACCGGAAGCCATTAGCATCCTACTGGCGTCATTGTGTGAAAAGAATGGAATACTAGCACTAGCAACCGAATTCAATTGATAAAAAGAACTATCGATGTAATCGACTTGTTCTTTTGGAACTCTTAAAAAATTACCTCGATGACGAGACATTACTGTTTCATCTAAAATTTTGTTTTCTTTATCTATTTTTATATCAACATGAGCTATATGTTTATCTCAAACCTCATCACTAGTTAGGTAAACCAATTCGGGAGTAACTAATCCATTTTCTACTGAATAATAAGGTGCTAATAATTGCCCGTAATCGTTAATCTTCGCTCCGATAGTTAAATGATGAATTAAACCAATCCTTTGCCCTTCTGGAGTTTCGATAGGGTCATAACAACCAAATTGTGAATCATTAATACTTCGGGCTTCAAAAGTAGCATTAGCTGAATTAAAACCACCTAATCCAAGGACACTTGATTTAAGTGAATAAGAAACTTCGGCTAAGGGATTGTTTTGATTTTGCAATTGAACTAAAGCCGAAGTATTAAAGAAATGTTTAATAAGATTATCAAAGTCTTTTAGAGTAGGTATTTTTAGAAAATCTACTTTATTTAACTGAGAAATATAAGCTAAATATTTATTATCGATATCTTGCAAAAAACCTCCTAATTTGTTATCAAAGATATTGTATATCAAATCACCAACTCGACGAATGACTTGATTTTCCAATTTATCCTTATCTTCGCTCTTTTCAACAATTCCTAGACCGTGATGCAAATTAATATAACTCGAAGCAACACAAATTAAATCAGCAAGATCAAAGTATGTTTTTTCCTCTGATAAATCCTCTCCAATACCGATCACTGAAATGACTTTTTCTTTATTTAACGGAGAAAACACTTTAATGGAGTATAATTCATTAGTAGAGTGAGGAATTTCCAATCCTTTTATTTTTTTCTTCTCAAAAGCACTTTTTAAAATTTGTAGACTTTTTTCCTCCAAAATTGAGTTTTTTTTTAAAATAATTTTTTTATTTTCATCATACAAATTATCAACCAATACTTGTCCTCGCAACTGCTCAATAATATTCATCTTTTTGTTGCATTTTTTTCGTCCTAATTTCCCGATGTTAAAATAAGAATTACCCTTTGTATTAGTAAATAAAAATTGAGGCAAGCCAATTCCTACTTCCAACTCTTTTACTTCCTCGTAATTACTGATATTTAAGTCTTCCTCAGAAAATAAAGATTTAATAGTTTCATAAGAGACGGAGAATGATTTTAAAATTTCTATCAAATCAACTGTTAATCCAGAATTAAGAAATTTTACTTCAATAGATAAAGGATTCTTGGCACCATAAGCAATGCTAATTCAAGGACCCTTGAGTGGAATAATTTCGCCAAAAAAACCATTTTCTTTATCACCAAAATAATAAACTTTGGGAGCTCTCACTGATTGAAAAACTACCGCTTTTTTATGACCATTAATAATAAAGTCTCCCCGAGAAGTCATCTTGGGCAATTGACAAAAATCTACCTTCTGTTCTTGCTCGCAATGAAAACTAACTAATAATTCTTCTTCCTTCCTTTCTAAAATCTCTAAATCTATTTCTAACTTCTTTTCGTTTTTGCTCTTTCTAACTTCTTTTATTTCCCATTCCTGATATCTATTTTCTTCTAAAGCCCTTATTTTACTTGATAAATGTCAAACAATATTTTCGTATGATTTTTCATCCTTGCGATTTTGAGAATCTTCCAATTGCTTCCTAACTTTAATTATTAAATTTTCTATTTCCTTAGCAGAAAGATTTTTTTTTTTGCAAGTAAATTTACCAATCTTAAAACTCTCTTCTATTCACTGATTGATAGTTTTGGCAAAATCATCATCAAGAAGTTTAATTTGCATTTTGTGACAATCTCATGCAATTTTTCAATCAAAAGAAACTGAATGATTTCAAGTAACTGATTCATCTTGCGCTTCCCCTTCGGTTATTTTAGGTTCTTCTCAAATAACATTAGTTACATCACATTTGACATCATTATTATAATCTTTGAATTCAGCCGGGAAGTAAAACGCAAAAAGCTGAGACAAACTTTCGTTGAGGAATTTTGAGTAAGATAGCTTTTGTTCTTGGGCATAGTCTCGTTCTGGTAAAGCTTCAAAAAGCGGAGAACGATTAGCTGTGAGATACTCACGACGTGGATTTTTCCCTGATTTAATTTGTCGGTAATTCATTAATTATTTATTTAATTTCTACCTCAACTCCTACTTCTGACAATTTCTTTTTAAGATCCTCTGCTTTTGCTTTTTCAATATCCGCTAAAATGATTTTTTCTCCTTCTTCAGTAAGTTTTTTAGCTTGAATAATGTTAATTTCTTCTCCTTTCAATTGTTTAATTGCGTCCTTAATTTCTCCGTAAACTTTAATTTTATTTGCTTTTTCATCAATTTTTACTAATTTTAATGAAACATTACCGCCTTTTTCTTGTGGTTTTTCTTCTTCGTTAGATTGAACAGCACTTGCTTGAAGCATTACTGTTTCCTCAATATTAAAATCTTCTTTAACTCCGTCGATTAACTCACTTATTTCACCAATATTCAATGTTTTTAATATTTCTCTGATTTCGTTTATTTTGTTAACTGATTTCTTTTCTGACATATTTACTAATTTAATTTCAAATTTGATTATTTTGTTGATTTAATTTTTTCTAGAATATTTACAAGTCTTCTACTATTTAAACTCAGATAATAAAATAAAGTATTTATTAAAATTTCTTTACTTGGTAAATTAGCTCATTTTTCCAACTTTTCATTCTCGATTATTTTTTTATCATAAATCCCGCCTTGAAATCTCTTAATACTTGAGTGTTTTTTACTAAATTGATTCAAAACATTTAACGGTTTGTATTCGTCATCTTGACAAAATATCAAAACATTAGCTTGTTTTAAACTTAAAGGATAATCAGGAAGAGCTTTTTCGACCAGTTTATTTTTATAAACTTTTCAATGACCGCCAACCTTGGCTAATTTTTTTTTTAATTCAAAAAGATCACGATTTTCTGCTTGATGAAAATTATAAAAGATAACCGCATTAGCATTTTGAAAATTATTTTGAATGTCTTGAATGACAACTTGCTTTTTGCTAGTATCAGGCATATATATAATTATATTTTATTTTTATTTTACGCTTTAATAACTTATGTGTAGAAATGTCTATTGATAATTTAACTTTTTTATTCTCACTCAATTTATTCTAAAATTTATTTAAATTCGAATACAAATGGAAAAAAAAGAATTACAAAATTTAGCTCAAAAAGTTCAAATTGAACTAGAAGAGCAAGAAATTAAAAATTATTTAAAAAATTTTGATAATCTAGAAAAATTGCTAATTGATTTTAAAAGTACTCAAATAAAAAAAAACATTAAACCGATGGAAAGGATTAACATTGGACATTTAGAATTGAAGGATTTAAAAAAACTAGAACAAACCTTCTTTCAGCCACGAATTACCATCAAAAATCAAAAAGCAAACTCTTCAATTACAAGTGATGAATTTGTATTATTTAAAAATAAGTAAGTTTTTTTTATATTAAGAAGGATATTCCACTCCAAAGTAGTTAGCTAAAAATCTTGTTACTCCATCACTATTAAGAACCCCATGATCAGTTATTCCATAGGCATAAGATTTTAAATGAGTATCACTATCAGCAGTAACAATTCCCTTGCCAACCATTCGCATTAATTCGATATCATTAACGTCATTACCAAAAGCAATTGTATGAGACAAAGGAATATTATAATAACTAGCTACTCACTCTGCGCCCATACCTTTACTAGCAAACCTGTTCCGAATTTTTATGATGGTTTTTGTTGAATCTGGAACAAGTACTCTGTCACCAGGATTCCTGGCTTTTAATTTAGTGCCTGAGTAAAAAGTAACAGAAGCACCGTATTTTCCTCTCAACAACATTAAGATATTGTTAAACATTTCATCATCTTTAGAGAATTCTAAAACTAATTGCAAAACGTCTTCGTTGCCCAAAAGATTTAAAATATTTTCTCCTTTAGTATAAGGATTGCCATTGAAAAATATTTCCTCGTAATAAATATCATTACTTGTACTAATTGTAGAAAGGTCAGTTTTATCAATTAAAACATTGTGAAGATTTTCTTTAATTATTGGATCAGCCAAAATATCTCTAACTGTTTGATTGGAAATGGGATTATGAACTGCTTCTTTAGTCCCATCTTTAGAAGGATTGTTAAGAAATGCTCCGTTGTAAGTAACCAAAAAAGTATCTAGACCAACCTCTTTATAAAAAGGCAACGCTGAAAGATAATTTCTGCCGGTTGTAAAACAAATTTTATGTCCTTGTTTTTTGATTTCCTGTAAAACTTTTTTTAATTTTTGGTTTAAAGTGGAAAAGTCTGAGTTGGTACTAGTTCCATCAATATCTAGTTTAATTAAGTGAATTTCTTTTTTTGCTATCTCTTTGCTCATATATTATTTAATTATTTTTTTATCATTAATGATTTTGATTACTTTTTTTAAGAATTTTAAACTATAACTTTTTGACAAATACTTACTGGAACGTCATTAACTTCCCATCCCGAAGATTCAATAACAATTTTAACTTTTTGTTTTCTTTTATCTAAATGAGCAACTCTGCCCTCTTTATCAATAAATACTCCTTCAGTAATCTTTACCAAATCTCCAACATTCAAATCGCCTTTTTCCTGCTCATCACTACCTTTTTTTATTTTTTTGGCTTCTGTTTTGACAAAAAGGTCTCTAATAAATTCTTGAGAGACAAAACCTGGAAACTCTTTATCACTTCGCTGATGATTTAAAAACCCGATTATTTCAGGAATCTTATAAAAAAAAATAACTAGTTCAGGAGTCAAAGAGAGATGACCGATTATATATCCTTTTAAAATATTTTTTTTATTACTGTCACTAATTACTTTTAATTCTTTAACATGATTTTCTCATCCTTTTTTTTTTAGTTCAGATCTAATTCCTTCTATAACTTTAGATTCTCTTCCTCCTCTTACTGACAAAATATATCATTGATAGTTATGCATGTTCATAAATTAATTAATAGAATTAGTAGTTTGTTTAACTTGCTCAATTGGAATTTTCAAGACAAAAATAAAAAAAACTAAAATCACAATAGCGTAAAGAATAATCGCAACAGTTATAAAAATTGATGAAAATAAACTTTGATCGAAAGTCAAAAATTTAAATAATTTATTGTACTTATCGTCAAAATTTGAGCGAGATTTTTTTTTCATGTTAATTCTTATTACTTAATTTAGTAGTAATTTTTATCTTTTGAAAGAAAAGACGCGGCCTGATTCAGCTTGCTTATATAGATCATCTTTCATTTTGAAAGCTCCGCCACTTTTATTATGAGCATTATTGATTTCTTCAGCTAATTTTTCTCACATTGAATGGAAATTTTTTTTCTCTCTAGCTGCCGAAACTATTCAACGTAAACCTATCTTAATAGAGCGAATTTCATCAATTTGTTGCGGAACACGTTGTTTAGAAGCGCCGAATCTCCGACTTTTCATTTCAATAACTGGTCTAATATTCTCAACAGCTCCTTCCAAAATAGTTAAAAAAGGCAAAGAATTTTTTTTTTCAATCGTTTTTGCTGATTGGTAAACTATATTAGTAGCTTTTCTTTTTTCACCATTTTTCATCACTTTATTAATAAGTTGACCAACCAAAATAGAATTGTATTCTTTATCAGGTTTAGCTAAACGGTTTTTTATTATCCTTTTTTTACGCATTTTATAATATAATTTTTATTTCCTTATTTCTTAAGTAGATATCTGCCACGGATTTCGAATTTTATCAATCAGAGCACCAAATGATTTGGGTTCGTTAATTGCCATTTCTGACAGTTGTTTACGATTTAATTTAATTTGAGCAAGAATCAATAAACGAATAAGTCGTGAGTAACTTAAGTCATGAGATTGACAGGCACTATTTAGACGAGTTATTCATAAACGACGAAAATCTCGTTTTCTTTGCTTACGACCGGCAAAGGCATCAACCTTAGCATTCATTAATTGCTCCTTGGCAGTTCTAAAAAGTTTGTGTTTGGAACCAAAATAACCCTTGGCTTGTTTTAGAATTCTTTTTCTTCGTCTTCTTGTAGCGGGTGTATTATTCGCTCGATTCATATAATTTTATTTTAATTTATTTTAATTTTCTTAGTAGGTTTTTATCTTTTTTCGTAACAACCTTTACAAACCTCTTTTTCTGTCTCGAATGCTAAACCAAACTCCTTTTTGCATTTTTTGCAAACAAAATCATTAGGTTTCAATAATCAATTTCTTAGCACGAATCAAAATCAAGTAAATAGAATTGCAATAGGAAGAAACAATAAAATCGATTGTAATTTGCTGAACTCTTTTATTTCACCAGTTTTCCTATTTGTAAAGATAAATCCTTTTTCGAAAGATAATTGAAATCAAAAATCCTGTTATTAAAGCAAGAGTTATTCCTCAATATCACTTCTCTCATTTTCTTATTCGCATAATTTTAAATTTTTTAACTATTTTGATATATATATATATATTGTAGTTAAGTTAAATATAGACCCTATTTAATAATTTCTTCTTTATGAACTTGGGTTTTTTGACAAAATTTACAGTATTTTTTTAAGTTTAATTTCTCTCCTTGTGGTTTTTTTGCTTTTGAAGTTCGGTAATTTTGATGTTTTTTGGCACATCCACCACAGGTTAAAAAAAGATCGACTCTCATGTGATTATAATATTATTTTTTCTTCTTAGAAACTTTCTTTGGCTTTTTACTCTCTTTTTTCTTGCTGACTATATTCATAAATCTGTTAACTTGTTCCTCAGAAGGCTTTTGTCCCAAAGCACTTAACATATTTTTTACTTGTTCTTTATCAGGAGATTCCATTTTTTTTCGTAACTCTTTAATTTGCTTTTTATAAAGATGGTTAGTAATAATTATACCCAAAATTGCTCCTACTATGGAAGAAAATAGCATGCCAACAAAATAACCAAAAGGACTTTCCATAATTTATATTTTAGTTTTAATAGTTTATTATTTGATATTTTCTACATCAAGCTTGCTTCATTGCAAAAAACTACTCAATTTTTTTTATCTGCAAGCAATAACTCGCATTTTGGCACTTCGAGCTCGGTGATTAATTTCTATCTCCCTTAGATCGGGAACTAATGGTCTTTTGGTAATAATTTGGAAATTTTTTGGTGAAACTTTTTTAAATATTTGTTTGACAATTCTATCTTCCAAAGAATGAAAACTAATAACAACAATTCTTCCTTTACTATTTAATAAACCAAGAGAATCTTCTAAAGCTTGAGAAAGATTTTCTAATTCATTATTAACGAATATCCGAAGGGCTTGAAATATTTTGCGAGCTGGATGCTTATTGCTTTTTTTAGGAAAACAAGAAGCGACTATTCCTATTAATTGTTCAGAATTAGTAATTTTTTCTTTTTTTCTTCAATAGCAAATCTTGCGAGCAATAACACGGGCTTTTCTTTCTTCTCCATAATAATAAAAAATATCAGCTAGTTTTTCGTAAGAATAATTATTAATAACTTCTTCAGCTGTTAACTTGTTTTCTTTACTTATTCTCATGTCAAGTGATGAATTTAATCGATAACTAAATCCTCTATCCTCATCGTTTAATTGGTCGGAAGAAAGACCTAAATCAAATAAAACACCATCCGCTTTTTCAATTCCTAATTCGAATAAGCGACTACTCAAATTGGCAAAGTTATCATTAATAATTTGAAATTGCGGCGAAGAAAAATAAGAATCTTTTTTTGCCAAGTCGCAAAATTTTTTATCTCATTCAAAAGCAATTAACTTACCTTTTTTTAATCTTTTCAAAATAACTTGTGAATGACCTCCACGACCAAAAGTGCAATCAATATAAATGCCATCCGCTTTTAAATTCAAATACTCAATAACTTCATCCGACATTACCGGAACATGAATTTTATCTTCAGTGGCCATTTTTAATTAAATTTTTCTTTTTCGGGAAAGTTTTTATTTAAGTAATAATTCAATATTTGAATGTCAGTTGGATTAATTCCTCCGATAGTTCTCATAGCTTGCCCTAAAGAAAAAGGTTTGATTTTAGTTAATTTTTCTTTTGCTTCTTTAGACAAATTTTCAACCTGATAATAATCTAACTCAAAGGGAATTTTTTTAGCTTCGTATTTAATTAAATTTTTAACTTCTTCCGATTGATTTTCGATTTGCTTCTCATATTTGATATCAACTTCTAATTCTCTTTTCTCTTCTCAACAAAGTTCATTTATTTTTGGTATTCAATTTAAAAAATCATCCAAGTTAACTTTACTCTTTTTTAATAAATCGTAACCGCTTATTACCTTTATAGTTTTTCACTTTTCAATATCAAGTCAAGGAAAATAATTAACTAGATTATCATCAATTTTAAATTTTAAATTTTGCAAATTTTGGCTAATTTCTAATTGTGTTTTTTGACTTTCTCGAAAATCTTCTCAATCTTTTTTTGATAGTAGTCCCATTTGATTTGCAATCGGTCAAAGACGCGTATAGACATTATCGTGACGCAACAAAAGACGATATTCTGCTCGAGAAGTCAACAAACGGTAAGGGTCGGTAATTTCTTTATTTACTAAATCGTCAATCATTACTCCGATGTAAGCTTGATCACGACGAAGAACTAATGATTCTTGTTTTTTTAGTTTCCGACTAGCGTTTATTCCAGCTATTAATCCTTGAGCGGCTGCTTCCTCATAACCAGTTGTGCCATTAATTTGTCCAGCAGTGAAAAAGTTCTCAATTAATTTAGTTTCTAAACTAGCTTTTAACTGAGTCGATTCTACCACATCATATTCGATCGCATATCCTCATTTTTTTACTTCGGCTTTTTCCAAACCCGGAAGATTCTTTAAAATTTTGGCCTGAACTTCAGCGGGTAAAGAAGTTGATAAACCTTGAATGTAAGTAGTATCTAACTCTAGCGACTCAGGTTCTAAAAATATTTGATGCCTAGACTTTTCAGCAAAAAGATAAATTTTATCCTCAACGCTAGGACAATATCGAGGACCAGTTCCAATGTCTTGTTTGTAGAAAATTGGCGATAGATGAGAATTTTCACGAATAATTTGGTGAATTTTTTCATTAGTATGAAGTAAATAACAAGGTAATTGTTTTTCTCAAGGTAATAATTTCGAATGTTCGCTTTGAGAAGAAAAGCGAATCGGTAAATTAGTGCCTGGTTCTAAAGTTAATCCGGAAAAATCAATCGTGTTAGTCAAAATTCGTGGCGAGGTACCAGTTTTAAAACGTTTTAGTTTAAATCCCAATTCCTTTAATTGTTGTGAAATATTATTAACTACTTTTTTCTCTCCATCCGGACCTTCAATTTTATTTTCTTTACCTTTATAAGTAATCGGCTGTAGATAAGTGCCGGTAGTCAAAATTACTGCTTTGGCTGAAATAAATTCCCCGCTGTTTAATTCTACTCCTTTTGCTTTTTTTTCTTCCGTAAGCAATATTTTTTTAACAGCTCCCTCAATAACTGTCAAGTTTTCTTGATTTTTGATGGCTTTCTGCATATAATGACTGTAAGCTACTTTGTCGGATTGAACTCGCAGAGCCTGTACTGCCGGGCCATTAGAGGTATTCAGTAACTTAAATTGAAGCGAAGTAGCATCAGCTGCCTTGCCCATTTCACCCCCCAAAGCATCAATTTCTCTCACCACTACTCCCTTCGCTACTCCTCCGATTGAAGGATTGCAAGGCATCAGGCCAATTTTGCTTTTATCAAGAGTGATTAGAGCCACATTATGACCCAATTTAGCACTAATTAAAGAAGACTCAATGCCAGCATGGCCTCCACCTATTATTATAATATCAAAACTTCTATAAGCATTCATACTTATTAATAATTTTTCAGAGAAACAAAATAACAATTTTAAAAAAATAAACTATTTTCGATAAAATACGATAATTTTAGTTTTTAAGCAATTAGATAAAAATTTAATCTCCAAAACTAAATATCAAAATATTTCTCCGTTTTAATTAAAATTACTCTTTAGTATTTGAAAAAATTTTCTATTGAACTAAAATTAGAATAATGTCAATTAATTCTTTTGCAAAAATTATAAAAGTAAATCCTCAAAATTTAGACAAAAATGCTTCTTTTTATGTATGAGTAGATAAAATCAGAAAGTTAGGAAGTTTATTATTTATTGTTGGACAAGATAGTAGCGGAAAGATTCAAATAGTAACTAAAAAAGAAGAGTTAATTAATAAATTAAAAGAAATAAAAAGAGGAGACTTATTAGAAGTGCAAGGAATCTTAAGAAAAAAGACTGGCTCTGAAAAAGAAATTGAACTTGAGTTAATTAAATATAAGTTGGTGAATTATAGTAAAGAACTTCCTTTTGAAATCAAAGATGATATTAATATTAATGATGATACTCGCTATCGCTATCGTTATCTTGATTTGCGTCGCCCAAGCAGTAAAAAATTCTTAGTAATCAAAAATCAATTTCTGCACGAAGTAAGAAATTTTCTTCACAAAAACGGCTTTATTGACGTGGAAACTCCCATTCTAACTCAAAACTCACCTGAAGGAGCTAAATGTTTTGTGGTTCCTTCTAACTTAGAAAATCGCTATTATACCCTACCTCAGTCAGCTCAAATGTTTAAACAGTTGTTAATGGTAGGTGGATTTAATCGCTACTATTCAATCGCAAAAAGTTTTCGCAATGAAGATGCTCGTAGCAACCGTCAAATTGAATTTTCGCAATTAGAATTAGAAACTAGTTTCATGCCTAGTTATGAAATCAAAGAATTGATGGAAAGATTGCTCAAAAATATTCTCAAAAAAGTGTTCGGTTATCAAATTAAAACTAAATTCCCCAGCATGACCTATCAACAAGTGATGGAAAAATATGGCACTGACAAACCAGACTTGCGAAAAAATCCTCACGATAAAAAAGAATTAGTTTTTTTATGAATAACTGATTGACCGCTTTTTGAGTATAATCAAGAGGCTAAAAAATATGAGCCTTTTCGGCATCCTTTTACTACTCCACAAAAAAAGTATATCAAGCCTTTATTGAAAGGAAAAATCAAACCAGAACAAATAATTTGTGATGCCTTTGACTTAATTTGTAATGGCGAAGAGATTTTGAGTGGTAGTTGCCGAATTTATCAACGCGAATTGCAAGAAAAAGTGCTAAAAATATTAGGATATAATCAAGAAGAAAGAGAAAATAATTTTGGTTACTTTTTACAAGCATTAGAGTTTGCCGCTCCTCCTCATGGCGGATTTGGTTTGGGAATTGACCGTCTCTTAGCTATAATGTTAAAAGCTAATAATTTAAAAGAGTTGATTGCCTTCCCCAAAAATATCGATGGAACTTGTTCACTGACAGGAGCACCTAATTTTTTAGAGAAAGGCAAAGATTAACGATTGCTTTTTCTAGAATTATTTTATTTTTTGCTTTTTTCTTCCTTTCCAAAGCTTGCTAATAAAAGAGACGCAGTCAGAATTACCACTAAGCCAATCCCAATTCCAATTAATCACGTTTTGTAATTATTTTCACTTGTATTTTGTAATTGTTGAACTTGACTTTGATTGTCTTTTTCTAATCTTAGTTCACTTTTATCAATTCTTTCAGCATAAATTAAATCAGCATGCTCATTACCGCCCTGATTTGGAGAAAAGTAGATAGCTATCTTCTTTGTTGATTGTTCTTTTCCGCATTCGTGCTCTTTGTGATAAACTACATCAGCTATTGCTTGTTTTTCAGCATCGTTTCAATTGCTGATATTTTTATCTAATTCAATTTTTCCTCAACAACTGCGACAAGAGTAAAAGTAGCGGTCAGAAGTTTTTTTGCAATTTTCTCAGTTATTTTCTTTAATCTTTGATTGTTTTGCTTCATCATTTTTACAAAAACAACTATCCTCATGATTTTTTAGTTCAGTGATTATTTTTTCTTGAGCTAACAAGAAATCTAAACTTTTGTCTCAATGAAACTCTAAAGAACAATAACAACAAACCTGACTTCGGTTGTAATTACTATCTTTTTTTCAGTTTTCGCAAATAGTCTTTCGCCCGACTTGCTGATCAGGTTTTAAGGTAGAGTAATCTTTACCATATTTCTTTTCCTCGGCAGTTTTTTCTTCTTTAGGATTTTGTTTTGGTGAAGGAGGTGGGGTTGGTTGTTGCTTAGGTACTTGAGGATTTGGAGGAATTTTATCTGAATTAAGAATGATTTGTGGATTAGTTTGAGGAGAGGATGCTTCTTCAAAGATATTACAATCATCTAAATTTATTTCTTCTAATTCACATTTTCTTTCATGTCTCATTAAAGAACAAAAAGCCCCTTGATCAGCCCCTTGATAACTTAATTTTTCATACCTTTTTGCATTAAGAGGGAATGTCTTTTCGCATTTTTTGCATCAATAACAAAGATCTCTAGCACAATCTTCACAAAGTTTGTCTTCTTCGAGTAATTCTTCGAAACTTATCTTTCCACATTTAGTGCAATTTGTCCAATCGGATCATTCGGTTAACAAATCATTTTCAGGATTTGTTTCGCCTTCGTCCTGATTAACTTGGGACGAACTTTCTTGTCCTGGATAAGGAGTCGATTGCTGCACCTCAATTGATCTATCACCATCCTCGACAGACGGATCGTATGTTTCTGAACCGTTACTAGTCAAATCTGGATATTCTTGAAATTTATCTTTTAAAGGATTAAGATGATTTCATATTCCTGTACCTCGAAATTGTCCATTATCATCAATCTCAAAATGGTCAGGATTTATTCATCCATTATCACAAACTTGCTGAACTTCGGAGACGCTTTTAAAATTTCCTGTTCATCTATCCTTAATTTCCTGCTCTACAATGTTATATTTGACAAAAAAATCATTTCACTTAGTGTTTTTTTTTTGAATAGAGTCTTGAATTTCTTTTAATTCTTGTTTGCTTGAAGATTTTTTTACTACCTCCTTTTCCTCCTGACTAATGTTTAGTTCACTAAATATAAATTGCGCTTTCAGTAACTCTAATTCAAAATTATCAACTCGAATTTTTAATTTATCATAAGCAGCTATTTGGGATGAGCCTAATTCTCCGTAATTAATAGAAATACTTTGATTCAAATCATTATTATTAGGAATTAAGTCTTGAATATCTTGTAAATTATTTTTGATAATTTCTAAATCTTGTTCTGGTTGTCGCTCAATAATTTCTAATAATTTTTTTAAAGAAATTAGTTTATCAAAAATTTCAGTTGCCTTGTTGTTTGTTTCTGCGTTATAAACCCTTCATGAAAAATTATGCAATCATTCTTCGCTAATTTCACTGCAATCTTCAAATTTGAAATTAGAATGAATTTTTCATTTTTTTAAATTGCTAATTTCTTCTTCTAAGTCATCCGCTGTAGAATCTGGTTTATTTACTGCTTCCTCCGCATAAATTAAAGCACTTCTTAAATCAACCAAATTAATCAAGTCTTCGTTTGATGGTTTTCAAACTTCTTCAACCTTCTGTTCTAATTCAGCAAGATTTTTCTTGCTAGCAACAATGATTTTTGAAATTATATTAAATCTATTTTCACCAACTTTATCAGAAATCTTTTTCATTAAACTTTTTTTCTTTTCTCTTATTTTATCAATAATATTTTCAACTTTTTCTAAAAGATCTTCCTCAATCAATCATTCTATTTTAGTCAACCTTGTTTCTTTTTTTAACTCCTCTTTTCACTCAACTCCTAAAAATTCTTCCTGATTAATTTCTTCTAATCTGAACTTTTCCTCCTCTCACTCTTCTCCTATTTCACGGATAGCATCATCTTGAAGACAATTTAAGATTTTTTCATATGCTTTAAGTCTAAATCAATACTTTTCATTCCGATTGGCAATAATTCATTATCCAATTCATTGATCATTTCCGAAACTTCATTCGCAAAATTTTTAAATCCTATTTGAAGATCAAAACTTGCTTTCTCAATATAAATAATAATTTTGTTAGCTTTGTCAATCTCAGTTTTATTTTGGTCTACAAAGTCATTTGAGTAAGAATTTTCCCCAAAGTTTACTATGTAAGGAGTAACATGCTCATCATCATTAGTCGATGTTTGTTCAAATTCTGTTTCATTCAACTTTTTGATTTCCTCCTGAGCTAACTTTTTAATCTTGTCGATTTTTTCACGAACCAATTCTTGATTCATTGCCAAAACAATGTATTCTTCTATTCGCTCTTCAATGGTTTTTTCTGCATCTCGCTCTCTCCTTTCGCCAATTACTGAATTTATGTTCTGTTCCCAATCAGGATACTTAACAAGATTGTCTTGAATTTCTCCAACTAGACTCTGACACTCACTAGCATAATAGTCAGCTCGCTCTTTTTCCCAAATTGCTGTATCGAATTTAGAACCATTAAAAGTTTTGTAAAAAGATTTCACTTTTTTTGAACCATTATCTTCAATTTCAATAGCAAAATCAATTTTGTCGCTAGCTTGATATCCGCATTCGATTAAATTTTCTAAAGTTTTTAAAAAAATAAACTGATTTTCGGGTCTTTTTATTCAATCACTAGAAGAGTTATTCTCCAATTCAATTAAATAATTTTTTCAATCATTTATTTTTTCTTGACTATTATCTGTCTCATCTCTTAAATATTTTTCTAAACTTGAATCCTTAAGTAAATTTCAACATATGACTTCTAATCTTTTAATTTCCAAATCTTGCTCAATAGTTCGAACATCTTAGCTCTCGTCAATATCGCTCAATATTTTTGTTAAAATATTAAGGTAGGTTTTGGTTCTTAGGTCTTTATTTTCGTGCTCTTTTTCATAAATTTTTGCCTTGCGAATAAGACTAGTCAAATTATTTTCATTAAAATTAAGTTCCTTTCCATCTTCCATCATCAGAGTGTAATTGTTATAAACTTCTAATGAATAATTATTTTCTTCATTTTTTTCTCCGAGAAGCCTTCAAGAGTGTTTTTTATTATTATGCTCAAATTCGGACAATTTAATCTTAACTTTTCTGCCAACATTTAGTAAATTATCCTCAAGTTTTTGAATTTCTTTGTAACTATCTCAATTTTTGCTAGTTTCGTTTTTTAAAAAATTTGGAATTTCCGCTCTTGGAGTAGAATTTTCTAGTTCATAGCGGTCATCAACAAAAAACCAAGTTCTGAATCGAACAACTAATTCATCAATCACAACAGAACGATTATTGTCATCACTAACAATGGTAATGGGTTTAATTGTGTAGCGGGCGTGATCTCATTCTCCTCTATCAAATTTAGTTCGACCACTTGGTCCACCAATAGCAGTAATTTTTATTGGTAAAGGATTGGCCATTTGAAAAGGTATTACTGGTGATTCATTACCATTATCAATAATTATTCCGGCAGTTCCCTGTCCTGTAATGGTAAGAATTAGAACTTTGATACTCTTTAAATTAACATTAGAATGATGATTGATATTATTCTCTCTCTCTCAAATTCTTCTAATTTTTCCTCAAGTTCTCGAATTTTATCAACTATTATTTCTTGGTAACTTTTTAAATCTTTTTTAAAAACTAGAGCTGACTTAACTGAATCGTCTCTATTTTTTGTTGTATCGATAATTTCCTTAAGTTCTTCAATAACTATTTGGAATTCCTCCTTTTTATTTGTATTATTATCAAAATTTTCTATTAACTTTTGTGCGAATGACAATCTATCATCAAAAAAAGAAAAAGCAAGAATTTCATTAGCATAATTAATTAGCTCAACTTTTTTTATCTTTTGGACCTTTATTATCTTCTCCTCATCGTTCGTTAATAGTATTTTCTCACGGTAAGTCAATAAGAGAATTCAAATAAATTTTTGTTTTTAGTTGTTCAATAATCGCCTTTTTTATTTTTCCAAAAGACTTAGACTTATTATTTCATGATTCGATTATGTCGATTTTTTTAACCCCATTCATATTGTTCTTAATAATATTAATATTTTATATATATATCACACTCAGATTGTATTTTTATTATCTTAATTTTGGTAATTTTGAAAAAATTACAATTACTGCCGTCAGTAAATAAAAACCAATCATTGATTTAGCCGCTAAGGAAAAATTATTATTTTGCAAAAAAGATTGGTAAGAAGATTCGTCTGACTCTAGTCTTTTTATCAAATTGTTAACTTCCTCTTTTTTTTTCTGATAACATTGTTGATAAGGAAAGATTTCCTTTTTCTTAAAAGAAATTAATTTATTTAGTAATCTTTTTTTTTTTTTCAAAGGAAGATCTTCCTTGTAACTCTCAAGCAAATTATTTAACTCTCGTTCAATTTTTTTTAATTTAATATTATCAGTGATTCTAATCGCTATTTCATCAATTTTTGTTTTTTGAATAAAATCGGTGTTTTTTAATTTTGTTAGTTCAATTCGAAGTTCAGCATCCAATTCTTTCTCCTCGACTGAGTATTTTCTCAATTCTTTTTTAATAGATTCATATTTAAATTTGCAATAATCTTCAGCGTTTTTTTTATTATTTTCATTTTCAATAACCATTAGTTTTTCCAAATCATCTAAAGCTTTTGAAACGGCGTATCGAGCAGATTTTCTTATTTTTTTTTATCCTCCTCGTTTTTTGGATCTTTAAAGAGATCTTTTCACATTGCTGCCAAAGAGTTGTAACTTTCTTGAAAATCATTTGGGTCAACTTTAATCAGAGCTAATAATGTTAGAGCATCGGGAACTAATTTTTCCACTTCCATAAAAATTTCCCGAGAAACGGTTCCTTTGTTACTCTCTAATTCTTCCTCTTTAACTGAATCAATCTCATTGACAAAAAAAGAGTCATGTTTTTTTAACTGACTCATTAAATCAGTTAATTTTTTTTTTTGAACTTCTGTAATTAACTGTTTGACTATCTCATTTGCCGCATAGGATTGGAAGGGTTTTTTTTTCATATTTTTGACGTTTAGAATATTTGCCCCCTCGACATCAAAAGCTTCGAGAAATCACAAAAAAATAAAATCAAGCTTCTGTTTGTCCATTCCCTTAAAAACACTCATTAGTGATTTTTCCAAAAATTTATTACCATTTTTTTTAAAAATTTCAAAAATATTCATAACTGTTTGATTATAAAAGATTGTTATAATTTTATAAAAAATATTTAATTTGGATGACTAATAAATTAACTAAAAAAATTGTTATTGGATTAAGTGGCGGAGTTGATTCAGCTGTGTCTGCCTATCTGTTAAAAAAGCAAGGATGAGAAGTAATAGCAGTTTTTATGCAGAATTGGGATGATTATTTAGGAAATAATTCTACCAAAGTTTGTTCGCAAGTCAAGGATTGAAACGATGCTCAAAAAGTAGCCCAACAATTAGAAATTCCTATCTATAAAATCGAATTCATTCAGGAATACTGAGATAAAGTTTTTAGTAGTTTTCTTCAAGACTTAAAAAAAGGTCTTACTCCCAATCCTGACATTTTGTGTAATAGCATGATTAAATTCAACTACTTTGTTGATTATGCTAAAAACAAACTCAAAACTGAATTTATTGCTACTGGTCATTATGCTAAAATTATTAGTCAAAAAGGTACTTTTTTTTTAAATCAATCTAAAGACAATAATAAAGACCAAACTTATTTCCTTTGTCAAATTAATCATAAATTACTAAATCAAATAATTTTTCCCTTAGCGGATTTAACCAAACAAGAGGTGCGTCAAATTGCTGAACAAGAAGGATTAATCAACGCGAAAAAAAAAGATTCAACTGGGATTTGTTTTATTGGTGAAAGAAAATTTGAACAATTTTTGAGCAATTATTTTCCGGAAAAAGAAGGTAAGGTAATAAATATTGATAATAAAGAAGTTGTTGGTAAACATTTAGGAGCTTTTTATTTTACGATTGGACAGCGACGTAACTTAGGCTTATCAGGTCAAAAAAAGCCTCATTACGTAGTAGGAAAAAGTACTGAAAAAAATGAAGTTTATGTGGCGGAAGGTTGAGACAATGAACGACTGCATAGCCGATGATGTTTAGTAAAAGAAATTAATTGGTTAATTAAGGGAGAAAAAGTCAAGGAATATCTTAAAAGTCAAGGAATAACTGCTAAATTCCGTTATCGACAACTAAAAGTTCCGATCAAAGTTGTCTTTGATAATAATATTCAAGAATTAAAAGTAGAATTTAAAGAAAAACAAAGAGCAATTACTCCTGGTCAATATGCTGTTTTTTACTGAAATAAAATCTGTTTGGGGGGTGGAATGATTTTTAGTACTGAAAAAAATGAAGAAAACAGCGAACCTATTAATTATTATGATAACTAATTCATAAAAATCTAAGCAATTAAAATAACTGTTTTTATTTTTTTCTTTATGAAGATAAAGCCTATATAAAAATTATTTTCATTTTGTGTTTTTATTAATTTTTACTATGCTTCTCTTTCAAGTAATTAACCGAAACTTTCAAAAAAAATAATTTATAACTAAATGTCTGTTAAAATTGGTCTAGTCGGATTGCCAAATGTTGGTAAATCTAGTTTGTTTAACTTCTTCACCAAAAAAGAAACTCTTATCGCTAATTATCCTTTCGCTACTATTGATCCGAGTGTTGGAATAATGCTATTTTCTGATCCTCGCTTGGCAAGACAAAGCGATTACTGAAAAAGTAAAAAAACTACTCCTAGTGTAATAGAAATCGTTGATATTGCTGGTTTAGTCAAAGGAGCTTCACAAGGATCCGGTTTAGGTAATGAATTTTTATCTCACATTCGAGAAGTAGATTTGATTTGTCACGTACTTCGCTGCTTTCCGGAAAAAGAAATAGTTCATGTGGAAAAATCTATTGACCCTATTCGCGACTTCGAGATAATTCAATTGGAATTAATTTTGGCTGATTTACAACAAGTTACCAAAAAATTAAATAAAATAAAAGTTCACAACGAAAAAACCAAAAAGGAGGAAAGCACCTTAAAGGTAATTCAAACAAACTTGGAAAATGGACAACTAGTTAAACAGATAGAACTTTCCGAAGAAGAAAGAGATTTATTAAAAGGTTATAATTTTTTGACTAACAAGCCAATTATCTTAATTGGCAATTACGGAGATGACATTTCTGAAACCAATGAATTAAAAAAATACACTGAAGAAAAAAAAATTCCTTTCTTTCCTTTAGCAGTCAAATTAGAAAAAGAAACAGAAGATTTATCACCAGAAGAAAAAAAAGAACTTGGTTGAAACAATACTGATTTTTCGCTTTTAGCTGACAAAATTAAACAGGCATTAGAACTAAAAACTTTTTTCACTACTGGCGAAGATGAAACTAAGAGTTGATTAGCTAAAATATCTATGAATGCCAAAGAGTGCGCTGGATTAATTCATTCTGATATCGAAAAAGGCTTTATTAGAGTTGAAGTTTATAATTACAATGATTGACTGCAATTTCCTAGCAGAGAAGAATTAAAGAAATCTGGCAAAATTCGCAAGGAAGGAGCTGAATATCTAATTCAGGAAGGCGATGTTTGTTATTTTCTTTTCTCAAAATAATTTGTTAAATTGATGATTTTTTTTTTTTTTGATAAATTTTAAAGTTGTAGAATTTACAAGCAAACTTTTCTATACAAATTTTTTACAATTCGTCTACAAACGAAGATTTCGCAATTTTTTTGAATACAACAAAAAACCTAAATAAAAGGATTGTAAGCTCATTGCAATAAAGCTTGTCGTTGACGGGGTCGACAGTTTAAATCTTTAACTGAACAATTCTTTCTAATTTGTCCTAAGTGCCTTTTAAAAGATTTTCATCTAGCTATTTGTTTATTATCATAATCAGTTCTACGACCGAGATAATAACGACAATATCATTGAAATCAACCTCGAGGATCATCACCAATTATTCACTTCTTTTCTTGTCAGGTTCTTAAGGATTGACGGCTTTTTGTTTTGAAATAGTTGAACTTAACATCAGCAATCTCTGATCTTTTGTCTCTAGAGTTAATAAATCATTCTTCGGGTAATTCTTCTTGACAATCATTCAAATATTTTCCTTCAAATACTCCATAATTGAGCATTTGTTCGGGCGTAAGTTTAGGTCAAAAGTCAAATTGATGAAAATCGCTAGCCAACTCGCCGATTTCTTTACTGAGTAAGTAATGATAGCGTTTTTGCATTTTATCATTAACTGCTATTTTCTTACCTACTAAATATTCGCTAATTTTCATATTGGTAAATTTTTACTATTCCAAAATCTTTACTCCTTAAATAACCGTTTAAATTTGCGTTTAGATGGGAGGATGAATTTCGATTATGAAAATGATAAAATTATTGCACGAAGTAATAATTAATCATCTATATTAATTTTGCCTATGTATCTAATCCACTCTTTTTAGATATATAAAGTGCTTAATTGTTTAGTATTAATTGTAAAAACTTAAAAATAATCTAACGTTTTTGTCAATAAAATAAATAAAGCAGAAAATATCTTACATCGTCATAGACAGCGTGCCTATTCTTGGTACTACTTACTCATTAGGTAGGATAATTGTTGTTGAGGTTTTATTAAATGATCAAGAAGAAGTTACGTCAAATTCAATTAATTTATTTCAAGATATTTCTAGAGACTCATTAAATGGTAACTAGTGGGTTGGATTCTATCAACGGATTTAAAGAGTGGTGAAATAGTTTACGTGATAAAACAGCGATATTACTAAATATAATAGTTAATTTAAAATTGTTAAGAACTGTCAGAAAAGTTAAAAGAAGAAAAGCAAAATTAGAAGATAGAAAGATTAACAACTAAGCAAGAATAACCTACAAAAATTTAGCAAAATATTTTTTTTAATAATTAAGCAACATTTGAGAACTATTTTTTTTATTAAATTTGAATATTAGATAAAAAATTAATACTTCTAATCCTAAAGAAAAAGAAAAAATTCATCAAAAGTGCTTATCCCAAAAAGATTCAATTTTTTTTAATTTATTTAATAGTTCAGAAGGGGATTTGGGATTTTTAGTCAAAGTAGTTGCTACTAAAATAAAACGAGATAGATCAATGTCTATATCTATCTCTTCAATCACTTTTCCCTCTTTTGATTTTATTTGCTGCTTAATCTTTCCTAAATTTGCGTTTTTTTTGAAATCAATCATTTCTAAAACTCGATTTTTAACTTCAGAATCAGTAATTTTGTCAATATTTTTTAATCAAATAGTCGGAAAACTTCCTCGGGTGGACAGTTGACAGGTTTTTTGCAAAAATTTTTGCACATCATCAATCTTAGTGTTTTTTTCAAAATCAATAATATTAAAATCTTCCACTTCTTTTTTTTCAACTTCATTACTGCCTATCTCCTTTCTCATTAACTCTTGATTAAATTCTTTACCACAAAATAATAATACTCGAAAATTAGTTCTTTCGCCTCATTTTTCTCGTCACTCACCTATTAATTCAATTAAATCACAATATTCTTTCTGGTAATCTAAAAGATTTTTTTTTTTATCTCCACTTCCTTCTATCAGCATTTCCTTTATTTGTTCAAATAACTTTTGTTTTCAAATTATATTTTTTTCCAATCTAACTCTTTCTGAATCAGAATCATTTGGCTTGATATCAGTAATACTGTCCAAATTAGTTTGTAACTGTTGAAAAGAAGGTTTGCTTTTTTCGATTTCAGTTTTCATTATGGAATAAGCGATTGCTTCAGGAGCGAAATAACCAAAAAGTGTTATTAATAAAATAATAAATCCCAAAAATAATCGCCAACTGTTTCTTAATAAAAAGAAATAAAAAAGAGGCAAAATAGCCATTAAACAACACCATCAAATTATTATTGTCATAAGATTATAAATTTAAATTTTTTTGCGAATTTTTATTTTGTGATTGGAATATCATCAAAAAAATAAAGTAGCGAATCAGAAAGCGAACAATCAGAAAAAAATAATAGCAATAATAGTAAAGCCGCGAATAACATCATGGGATTTATTGCTTGTTATTAATTCAAAAAAAAAGTAGGGATATCTAGGACAACCTTCACTGTAAGGAAATTTATC
Source organism: Mycoplasmataceae bacterium (assembly GCA_031674855.1). Classification (GTDB taxonomy): domain Bacteria; phylum Bacillota_I; class Bacilli_A; order Mycoplasmatales; family CGIF01; genus CGIF01. The sequence goes on along the minus strand of CP125275.1, from coordinate 402,928 downwards.
TGCCCCCGGAACACTAGGACGAACAAGAACGTAAATAAAGTAAATAATGGGATGTAAAAAACTATAAAAAAATAATTGCCGACGTTCAAAATAAGTTTGAGCTAGACTGATTTTTCTGCGCGCAAAGTAAACAATCGTTAAAATAGGAGCTAAATAATGTCAAATTATTGAGTAGAATAATCAAAATTTTCGAGAGTTGACTTCTCAAGAAAAAATTTCAACCATTTTGTCGCTGTTTTTTGGCAAAGGCTGCAATTTTAAAATCACACTAATGGTAAAAATACTAATTGTGATAATATTAGCATTGATTACAATTAAATCAAAAACCTTATCAAAATAACTGTGGTCAGTTTTGTTAAGTCTAAATAGTTTGTAAATAAAATAAACGATGGTAATTAGAGAGGCTCAGCCGCATCATCAGCCAAAAAAAGTAAGTCAGTAATTCGCTTCTCGATAGCAACCAGGTTGTCGATACTTGTCGCGATGAAATGAACAAAATAACGAAAACAAGTGTAAAAAGGTCGCTGAAAATAATAAGCAAAAGTTACTTTTTTTAATTTTATTATTTTTCATTAATTAAACAATATTTAATTTATTTTTAAATTTTATTCTCTAAACTGAAAGTTTTTTAAATTGAAGTCAAATTGTTTATACATCGAATACTAATCTAACAACATCTTCTGCTTTTTTTAACTCCTCGGCACTTATTTTTCCTATCAAATTTTTGAGACGAAATTTTTTATCAACTGTTCTAATAATATAAATCAAAGCCTTGCTGTCTTTATCTAATCCGCATTCTTTATTAGATTTAATCAGCAACTCTGCCAATTCGATATTATTAATTTCAACACTAGTAATGGGGGCAACTAATATATCGTTACTATATTCGTTTTGGATATCATTGCTTAATATTAATGATGGTCTAATTTTTTTAATTTTACTTTCAATTCCAAAAATTTCATTAAAATTTGCGGTATAATCAACTAACCAAATTTCTCCTTTTTTAGGAAATTTATTACTTGATGCCATCTTGAATAGCCCCTTCGGTGAATTGATGAGTTTCTTGACGAGATTTTGATTTGGCAATTCTTTGGTAAGAAGTTACCAGTTTTTCTTTTTTTTTCCCTTCAAGATATTCCTTAAACAGCTTGTTAGTTAAAGAACTTAATTTTCCTTGCGGGACATAATTTTTTAATTCAGAGTAAATAGAAGAATCTATCGTTAAACTTATGTTTTTAGTTCTAGTTTCTATATTATTCATAATATTATTATTTTGCATTATATAAAAATAATGCTAATTGTAAAAAAAATTTTATTTTTTTTTGGATTTAATAATTAAAAAAATATAAGAAGTCAAAATAACAAATCCTGAACTAATAAAAATTCAAGGTCAAATAGGTTTTTGGTAGGAAGAATTAATTACAAAATTATGAGTCAAGGGGGATAAAACACGATTAAGTTGTTCTTTCGTAAAATCACTAAGTAAAAAAAAGTAAGGATTTAATTTTTCAATTTCATTTTTGAATTGGTCTTGAGTGATTTCTTGAGTATCTCGATACTTAATAATGAGATTTATTACTTCAGTTTCAAACTTAGATTCAATTATCTCTCGAAGATAAGATAGAGATTATTATCAACCTCATTAACTTTAATCAGTTTTAACTGATCATAGATTTCTTTTCAAGTTAGATTGGAAGTCTGTTTGAGAAGATTCTGAAGTTTGACATTGCTGGTTTTTTTGCTTTTTTCTTCTTGAGTTAAAGTTGGCCTTCAACCATAATGACCATCACAATTTTCATTATGGATGTTTTCGGGTTTGAGTCGAGGACATTTGTTAATCGTGGCTCTTACTCCTTTGTCAAAATCATTATGAGCATAATTTAATCACGCCAGTTTAGGGCAATTACTAACCGTTAAATTGGTTAAATCATTATTGCCAACATTAGCTTTTTTTAAATCTGGTCAATTTTCTATAACTAAATGACCTATTATATCCTTTTGGCTGATTTCAATATCTCCTATACCTTGCTTATTAGTAGGAAAGTATCAATTTGCTGGACCATAGTATTTTTGTCTTTCTTCAGGATTTGTGTTTTTCGGAGAAGGGGGGGTGACAAATGTGGGATTATTTTTTTCTTGTTCAGCTCTGAGGCAGTCTTGTTCCGCATTTTCATCTTCTTTTTTTCTTTCATCAATAGCATTTTCAAATCTATCACTAAAACCTAAATTGCATACTCCGCTTTCTTTTTCATTAAGTTTGGGGAAAAAACTTTTATTTAGTTCGATAGGTTCAGAGCTTTCATAATCATAGAATTTCGTTTTTTCGGAATGAGTTAGGGATAATAAATTCTCACGACTTATTTTGTCAATTTTTAAATTGTTATCAAGTTTACAAAAAGAGTAGCGACTATTTCGATTAAGAGGAAAAAAATTTAAAGTTTGTAAAATTTTTTCATTATTTAGAATGTTATCTTGATCACTAGTTAAATATTTAGTAGTAGGAGATGCGGTTAAAATTGTATCTAAAAATTTTCCTTTACTAATGTAAATTTTCCTTAAGATAAAGTCAATGCTTTTGGACTTGTTCTTTTCTATTTCTTTTTTCAATTTATTAATTATATCTATAGAAAAAAGTAGAGATCGATTTTGTTGAGAAAATTCCAAAAGTTTCAATCGAGGACATTTTTCAATTATCAAATCTCCTAAACAATTTAACTTGCAAGCGACATTTCATAAATTAGGGTGATCTCTTAACTCTAATTTTTTTAAAGCATTTTCCGAAGCATCCAGTACTTCAAGCGATTTACAATTATCTAGTTCTAATTTCGTAAAATTGTCATTAAGGCAACAAATGTCAGAATTTTTTACATTGTTTGAACAGTTTAAAAATTTTAAATTTTCTAAATTATTGCAGTTCAAACCTGTCAAATAACAATCATTGCAAGAAAAATCTTTCAATTTCATTAAAAGAACAATCTAAATCTTCTAATTTATTGTTATCGCTTAAATCTAGTTTTTTTAACTTATTATTCTGACATTTTAAAGTCTCTAAATTGTCGCAGTTTTTTATTTTAAGAGTTTTTAAATTGTTAGCAGAAACATTTAAATAAACCAATTCTTTCGAATTAGAAATGCTTAAATCTAATTCTTCTAACCTATTATTGGAAGCGGATATTCTTTCTAATTTTTCGCAATCAATTATTTCTATCCCCCTTAAACCTAAAGCATCAGCTTCAATTTTTTTTAATCCTGTGCAATTTGTAAATATTAGTTTTTTTCCGCCGAATTTTTTTCTGTTTTCTTCGTGTCAATATCCATCGATGTCTAATCCTCCGATATCAAAAATTCCGTTTTCATCTAATGTTATGTTGGAATCATTAAATTTGATAACCTCATCATTAGAATTAGGAAGTTCAATTTGGAAATGCATAGGGGGGAGTTTATACCCCCTCAACACTTATTAAATAAACATCTCAATTAACCAATTCTAATTCATATTCTTTTAATCTTTTCAAAAAGTTAAATCATCTCACTTTTTTAGTTTTTAGTCTCTCTACTAATCAGTTTTGATTTTGGTAATTCACAATAAAATATTAAAACTATTTCTTTTTGCTGTTGACTTTTTTCATCGGTTTAATTTGACTTAATTCATTCTTTCTTAACAATGATCAAGTCGCAACTATCATACTGCAAATTGCTAATGTTGCTAGTATAATAGTTATTTTAAAGTAATTACTATTTTGGTTTAGTAATTTATTAAAATTACCCTTGATTATTCTGCCTTTTATCTCTTCAACTTGTTCTATTGAATGAGCTTGGGTAATTTGATTCTTTTCATCATCAGTAAGTTTGAACCCTAATTGCTCTAAAATTTCTATCCTAGATAATAATTCTTGTATCTTTTTATATTTTTCATCACCGCTTTTTAAAAGAGTGTTTTCTGCTTTTAGTTTGTCATTTTCCGCTTTAATTACTTCATAGCCTGTGTTATTGGAGCTCTCTTTATTTGCTGATAATTTCCTTATCGCTTCCAAAATTTGTTTTTTTGTGGCGTTTTCTGGTAAGGATAGAGACGAAACAATTTCCTTCACTATTCCTTTTAATCTAGTTAATTCACTTGCTAAAGAATTTTTATCCGCTCCACAGTTTTCAATTAAAGTTCTCAAAGTTTGACTTTCGGGAATACTACAATACAAAAAATAAATGTCCGCTTTTTATCAAGTTATAAATCACCTTTTTATTCTATTAATTTTTCTAACCTAGCTTAAAATTTATAAATATGGTAAATGAAAGAACAATATTATTAGTAGGCAGAACGGGAAAAGGTCGTTCTACTTTGGCTAATGTAATGAGTAATACAAACAACTTTAAAGAAAGTGAATACGGAATTAGTCAGTCGGAAGGAGCTCAAATTGGACATTTTCGTTTAAAAGGCGAAGATATGATTTATCACATTATTGATGCTATCGGAATAGGTGATAATCGTTTCACTGAAGCAGAAACTTTAAGTAGACTAACCAATGCCATTAATGGAGTTAGCAATGGTTTAAATCAAATCTTTTTCGTTTTTAGCGGTAGATTTACGAAAGAAGATGTAAAAGCTTATAATTTATTAAGGACCGTTCTCTTCGCTGAAGATATTAGTAAATACACTACTATTGTGCAAACTAATTTTCCTAGTTTTCGTGATCCTGAACAACGTCGAAAAAATAAAGAAGTGATGATGAGTCAAAATGAAGATGTTGCTACTATCTTGCGTTCTTGTAATCGGCTTATTCATGTTAATAACTTAACTGAAAAGGAAGATCGTCAGTTAAGAACTCGTAATGATTGCCGAGCTTTCCTGCGTAAATATTTGTCCACCAATTGTAAGGAATTTTATCAACCAAGCAATTTAAATGAAATAAACGAGCGAATTAGGAATTATCTTGATGAAAAATCTCACGGCGATGAACAGCAAAGTCAAATTAATCAACTATTAAAAGAAAATAGACAATTGCAAGAAAGAATAAATAATTTAGTTGCTCAACAAGTTCAGCAACAACATTTCAATCCTTTTGGTTTTCCTAGAAACTTTTAGTAATCTATCTTAAAATCTAAACAATTTTTGAAATATTTAGTCATATCTTCCCCTTGAAGTTCTTTTATTATTCCAGCAAGAGCATCCTCTAACCCCTCCTTGGTTCTGGGCGTGTATTTCTTGACATCATGCTTAATAGTATTAAAGAACCATTCAGTAGGATTTAATTGAGGAAAGTGAGCAACTATATAGATAGGACTAATATTCTTTTGCTTTAATAGTTCTCTGATTTTATCTGTCTTATGGAAACCAACATTATCCATTAGCAAATAGTATTCTTCATTAGTGGGAAGTTCAAAATTAGTTAGGAAGTTATGAAATACTTCGGCATCCACTGTTCCTTCAATTAGTTCGGCATGAACTATTCCATTTTTTTCAACATTGTGGATTAGTGAAATCAAACTGTAATTAATTCCTCATCCTGGCTTATCAGCTTTGACTCTATTTCAAGTGGGAGCATAACCATAACGGAGGCCTAAATTGGTGGAAAAACCACTCTCATCCAAAGCCAAAAGAAGATGTGGAGGTAAATTAGGAATTATCTCGCTTACAAACTTTCAATATTCATACATTAGAGCTTTTTGTTGAGTATAATAATAAGGAATTACTTTACGATGAAGTCCTAATCTTTTTAAATTTAGTGAAATGACTTGTTGACTATAACTTTGATCTGTTTTCGCAAAAATATAATCAATTCTTTCTTGTTGAAACAATTTTGGGCATTTAAATACATGGTCTATTAGAAGTATTAAGTGATAATTAGTCATTACTGGTTTTCTTCCAGCTCTTTGAAAGATAAGTCTGGGCTTTTCTCATCTTCTTATAGTTCTGGTGCTTTTGTTATAAACACGAGCTATTTCCTTTTGAGTAAACTCTTTCTGTGATCGCAAACTAATTAGATGCTTGGATCTTTCAATTAAATTTATCCTTTTCTTGCTAAATCTTTTTTCAGTTGCTGCAATCTCCCTTTCTAAACCTCTGCTTAATTTAATAGTGGCCTCTTGTTGAAAAAGCTTCTCATCGAAATTAGCAACATCTTGTTGAAAATCTTCATAGAACTTGGGATGGTTATCACTTTCGAAAAGTTTCAGTTCTCCTTTAAGATTAGGAATGTAATTTATTCGGTAATTATTTAGGAAGAAGTCTCCTTTGTTAGTTTTAGTATCTACAAAGTTGTATTTTCAAACATTCTTATTAGTTGTCTTTTGTTCACCAGTGATTATAGCTAGATATTCCGCCATATTCTATAAGTTATTTTATTAGATAAAATAATACCAATTAAAATAACCCTTTAAATCTATTCAAGGCTAAAATTAATCTTATATACAAGTTGAATTGTAATGTTTAACGAAATTGAATATTACGAACGAAATATATATTAATTTCAGCCAAATTAAATAATCGTGGTTATGAAAAAATCAAATAATAATAACTATAGTGGTATTAAGTTCGCCAAACTTGGAACAAATAAGCATCTAATTAACGGAAAAAAACTGCTTGAATTAGTATCAGAAGAGAAGTTATCTGACTTCCAAGTTAACAAGTTAGAACAGATGGCTTTGGTGCTAAATAGTCATAAAGATCCCTACAAAAAGAAACTTGAACTTTTTAGAATAGTAAGAAACATGGAAGTAGGAGAAATAGATCCTAGCGAAGAAAAAAGGATTAACATCTTATACCAAGGCAAGATTTATAACGAACTAGCTAAACAAACTTTAAGAGATTATAAGCGATTAACTGTTAAGGAATTTAGTAAAGTAGAGTAATGTTCTCTCATCAATAGAAAAAAAGAGATTGATTGAGGGGTTATTAAGATTTATTCTTTTATCAATTTCTAAAATTAATTAATATAGAATAATTTTCGCCGAGTTATTTGAGTTGGCACTATCTATATTTGGAAATATTATTCAGATAGTAAAGAAACAAAAAGTTTTATTGTTGCCTCAAAGGATAGAATTTTTATAGCAATACTCATAGTCAGTAAAAGAGATTGGAAATTGTAAATGAAAAAGTTAAAAAGCAACATACTAATTACTAGATCAATAATACAAGCGAAGAGAGAAAAATGAATTCAAGCAAGCGTCTTTTTGTTGATAATAGGCGGAATAATATTCTAATCATTTATCATCTTAAGTAAAAATAATGCAAAAAGAGAAAAAAATTAAGAAATTCATCAATCAAATCATTATCGGTGACAGCGAGGAAGTATTAAAAAAGATCCCTTCTTCTTCAGTAGATCTTATCTTTACTTCTCCGCCTTATAATTTTGGAATGGAACAAGCTGATTTGGGGGAAAAAAATAATTGAGAAGAATACTTCTATAAACTTGAAAAAATCTTTAAACAATGCGCTATAGAGTTTTAAATCATGGAGGAAGATTAATTGTCAACATTCAGCCTTTGTTTTCTGATTATGTTCCAAGCCATCATATCATTAGTGAAATCTTAAGAAAATTAGGATTGAACTTTCGTAATGAAATCTTGTGAGAGAAGAACAACTATAATGCTAAATATACTGCTTGAGGTTCTTGGTGTTCTCCTTCTAGCCCTTATTTGAAATATACTTGGGAGTTTGTAGAAGTATTTAGTAAGGGTGATATCAAAAAGAAAGGAAAAAAAGAAGACATTGATATAACTGCTGAAGAATTCAAAAGTTGAACAGTAGGTAAATGAAGTATTGCTCCTGAAAGAAAAATGAAAGAGTTTAATCATGATGCTATGTTTCCAGAAGAATTAGCCAAAAGAGTAATTAAATTATTTTCCTTTAAGAATGATATTGTTTTAGATCCTTTCAATGGTGTAGGAACAACTACCAAAGTAGCTTATAAGTTAGAAAGAAAATATTGCGGAATAGACATCAACCCTATGTTTTGCCGTAAAGCTCAAGAAAGAATTGCCAATGGAAAGTAGAGAAAAAATTCTGTTAGACAGACTTAAAGAATATAAAAAAGAAAAAGGAAATCATCATGCTGGAAATTTATTCAAAAAGTGAGAAAAATGAGGAAAATTATCAGAACTAGAAAAAGAGAAAAAAACCAAATATTTTTCTTCCCTAATAGAAGCAATTGATAAGTATTTAGAGTATAGAGAAATTATCTCTAAATATTCTAATAAATTAAATTTTTTTGAGATAGCTAAATGCCTTAATGATTACAGAGTATTTTCGAAGGTTGTGAGCAAAAAAGAAAATTTGAACCTTTCCGATCAAGCAAAGAAAAGTTTTCGATCAAGTATTCTTGAGGAGTTTTTATTTATCTTGTTTTCTAGGGAAGATGAGGATTGAGTAGGTTTAGAAATAGGAAAAACAAAGGCTTATTCTAATCTCTATTTCAATCCAAAGAGTCTTGAAGATTTTGTAAATAATTCTTCGTTTAGAGTTGAGGAAAAAAATCAGGATTTTGCCATTTATAAGAAATGTGAAGTTGTCATAGATAATAAAAAGAAAGATATCAAAATCCCTATTTTAAGTATTGAATGCAAAACTTATTTAGATAAAACAATGTTACAAGGTTTAATAGCTACGGCAGAAAAAATTAAAAGAGGTAATCCTTATGCAAAATTTTATGTTGTGACTGAAACTTACGGAATTAATCTTGAAGAAGATTTATATGGGACACAAATAGATCAAGTGTATGTTTTGAGAAAACAAATTCGTGATAAAGATGAAGATGATCAACGAAACTTTAATCATCAAATAGTAAATCATAGTGCGAAACAATATGCTAATGGAATGGTCCACACTAATACTATTGAAGGTTTTTGGTCTCATTTAAAGAGAGGGATTGATGGAACTTATCATCAAGTAAGCAGAAAACATGCTCAAAAATATACTGATGAATTTACTTTTCGTTATATTACATTTTTCAAAATAAATTTCCTCCTTACATCGGAATCACTATTCGGGAAATAGTTATTTTCCTCTTCCATGCCAACTGTCATAATCGAAACAACTTTTAAACCACTTCCTTAAATCCTGATTTTGTAATTTAGCAATCGCTTCTTCAACAACCTCCTTTAATTCTGAAAAAGTTTGTGGTCTTGCTTTACGATAATAATGTTTGATAAAATTAAAACACTTTTCCGTAGGGTTAAGTTCAGGAGTATAAGAAACTAAATATTTAATCTCAATATTCTTACTCATGGATTGCTCTTGAATATTTGGTAATCCTAATGCTTCTCTTTTATAGGAGCATGATGAATAGTAGCATTATCCAATAAAAGATAGTGTTTTTCTTCATTAGGAAGATTAATTGCTTCTAAAAAGTCATAAAAAAACTTAGCATCAATCTTTTCTTTGGTTAATTGATAATGAATGACTGCTTGTTGGTTTACATTCTTTATACACAATAACAAAGTATAGTGGAGACCTTTAGTAATGATTCGCTTAATCACTGCTCTTTGACCTTTATCAGCCCGAGCATATTTGGGAACTGCTCCTAAGTTAAAACCGCATTCATCTAATGCCAATAAAGAATCTGAAGATAATAAATAAGAGTTCTCAGCAACAAACTTTTTAACTTTTTCCTTATCTTGTTTAATATGTTGCTTAGTGCCTTTTTTTAAAGGCTTATTAACTCTTTCCAAAGCTCGAAAGATAGTTGGAACACTGAATCTTTGACCAGTTGCTTGAAAGAGACAGTCAGAGATTTCTACTAAAGTGACAGTATTGTTGTTTTCTACATAAGAAATTAACTTTTCCAGAACATCATCAACAATTCTTAATTTGCGACCTCTTTTTTGAAGCTTTTCGCCTGTTCATTTTTTTCAATATCTAATAGTTCGGTCAGTTCTATTATGGGTTTTGGCAATAATTTTTTGAGTTATGCCTTCGGCTTGAAGTCTGACTATTTCCTGCGGGGTTAGTTTTCATCTCTTATTAACACTTATATAATGATTATAGGAAATTAAATTATTCATAGCCCCTTACCCCTTATGATTAGTCTATATTTGTAAAGATTATATAATTATTATAGGTAATAAAGCAAATAAGAATCTCTCTATTATTTAGATAATGTTTATAAGATTAGATAGTTCCCTTAGAGAGATAAATACGAAGTTGTTGCCTTTTTTTAGGATTGGGGATTAGTTCTAAGTATTTTCACTTCTCTTGGAAGTAAAGATGCCGTAAGGATTCATTACAGATGTATTTTCTTTGGTCGGATTCTTTTTCTGTTCAGTAATCAAGATTGTTTTTTTGATAGTATTGTTTGTGGAATTGGTTATATTTGATTTGAAAGGATTTTTGACAATGGGAGCAAGTGACTGAAAGATGAGGTTTGATTTGAATTGTCATTATATAATAATTATATATTGTTTTTCTTGACAAGTGAATTACTATTTATTCTTTTTTCTTTATTATTAATTTCTTTTTGTAGATCAATAATATAATAATAAAGCATCCCTTTTATTCATAAAAGGGATAAACAAAAACATAAAATTACTTTGTGTTTAGATCACACTAGTTTTTAAAGAGAATTCAACATTTTATCAATCATACAAAAGCATGACAAACACAAACATAAAAAACATACTGCTAATCGGCAGAACAGGAAATGGTAAATCAACGCTAGCTAATGTGATTGCTGGAACAGATAAATTTAAAGAAAGTGCTGATAGTATTAGTGAAACTCGCAAAATTGAAGTTGCAGAGTTTGAGGAAAATATAACACAAGACGGCAGAGAGAGAATAAATTATAGGGTGATTGATACGGTAGGAATAGGAGATACTCGATTAACTCCGCGAGCAGTTCTTGGAACGATACAAGAAGCTAGAGAATATTTAGAACAAGGATTAAGTCAGATTTTATTTGTAACTAACGGAAGATTTACAGAAGAAGAAAGAACAGCTTACAAACTACTAAGATCAGTTATTTTCGATAATGAAGTATCTAAATATACAACTATTATAAGAACGAATTTTCCTGAATTTGAGGATGAGAGAGCTTGCGAAAGAGATCGTCAAGCTTTAAGGAATGAAAATAGAGAGTTACTTGATATAGTCAATTCAGCAAAAATAATTTATGTGGATAATCCTCCAGTAAATAGTTGTAATGCTCGTCGAAATAATGTAAATCAGGAAACGAGAGAAGTTTCACGAGAGATATTGTTGACTCTTTTAGGAACCTTCCAAGGAAATTATCGACCAGAAAATCTTGTTCGAATGAATGAGCGGATTAATGATTATAAGACCGAAAAAGAAAAATTGGAGGAAGAATTAAGAGAAAAAGATAAAAAGATGAAAGAACAGGATGAAAAATTCCAAGAAAAAATAAACAATCTTAATAGGGAACAAGAAGAAAAATTTGAAAAATTTCGAAAAGAATGTGATAAAAAAACGAAAGAGGCACAAGATAAAGCTGATGAACAAATAAAGGAAGCACAAAAGCAAGGTAATTTAAACGAAAAATTATTGGAGTTGATAGAGAAAAACCGCACTGAGGCTGAAGAAAGAGCAAGGAGAGATAGAGAAGCTTCTGAAAACAAAACAAGGTTTGAAGTAAAAGAAAGGGAGAGTGCTTTAAGAAGGGAAATGGATTTACAAAAAGAAAATGATGAATTAAAAAGAAAAATTTTGGAAAAAAAACAAAAGGATGCTGAAGATAGTTGAAATAAGGAAAGAGAAGAATTTAAATCACAAATTGAACAAGCTAATAATACAATCAATCTAGTAAGAGATGATATGAGCAAAAATTACCAAAAAAAACCAAAGGGAGGATGTAGTAATTAGTTTGTTTTACAAAAAACGAACTTAAAAATTTTATAATTTATAATTTTATTTTTTCAATGAATTTCGACAATCGAGAAGTTTTAAAATCAATTCTAAAGCAAATTAAATCTTCTCACCACACTTTAGAAGAAATAGCAAGATTTTATTTCGAAACAAAAAAAATTATTCTTAATGGCGGAAAAGAAGAAAAAAATTTAGATTTGATTTCTACAAATATTTTTCTTGAATGCTATTCTCTTGTTTATAAAGATTTTTTTAATAAAGAAATGAAAAATTTTACCGACAGGGAATTAGAGTTGTTGTTAATTCTTAGTGAAGAAGCTTCCGATAATTTTGATTATTTGACAAAAGAATCTTCTCAAGAAGAATATTTTAGTGAGATTTTCACAGAAGAAAATAATAAAAAAAGACAACAAGAGATTAAAATTCTTATCAAAAAAGCTTCAGATGAGAAAGAAAGAAGAATGAAATTAAAATCAGAAAAAATAAAAAACTCAAATCCATCAAACTCAAATCCATCAAACTCAAATCCATCAAACTCAAATCCATCAAACTCAAATCCATCAAACTCAAATCCATCAAACTCAAATCCATCAAACTCAAATCCATCAAACTCAAATCCATCAAACTCAAATCCATCAAACTCAAATCCATCAAACTCAATCAAATTTTTAACTCTTTGCGGAGGGTTTATTATTATTATTATTATTATTATTATTAACTACTCAAGAAAATATGACAAACACAAAAAGAATAATCTTAATAGGTAGCACAGGCAACGGCAAATCTACTTTAGCTAATGTGTTACTAAACAAAAATAACAATTTTGAAGAAGTTTTTAAAGAAAGTGCAGGAAGCATAAGTGAAACAAGAAATATTCATATTGAGAAAGCAGAAATAGATTTAGATAAAGATGGTAATGAAAAGCTAGAAATGATAATAATTGATACGGTTGGTATTGGCGATACTCAATTGACAACTCAAGGAGTTCTTTATCGTTTAGCAGAAGCAACTAATCATATTGGCGAAGGATTAAATCAGATTTTTTTTGTTAGTGGAGGTCGTTTCACTGAAAAAGAAGAGGAGGCTTATAGGTTGCTAAGTTCAGTTATTTTTGACAGCAATGCAGTTAATTTTACTACCATTATAAGAACCAAATTTCCAAATTTTGATGACTCATTAGCATGTCAAAAAGATCGAGAAGCAATGCGGGAAGAAAACACAAGGCTTTCTAACATAGTCAATTCAGCAAAAATAATTTATGTGGATAATCCACCGATGATTGGCAGACCAAAAGCAGTGGAACTAGCTAAAGAAATACGAGCAGAATCAAGACAAATATTACTTACTCACATGGGTTCTTGCCAAAATGTCTATAATCCAAGAAATTTAAATAATTTAAATGACCGTATCAAAGACTACATGTCAGAAAAAGAAAAATTAGAAAAAGAGATTGCTGAAAAGGAAAGACTGATTAAAGAACAAGAGCAAAAAATGAGTAAGCAAATAAATGAATTAAAAGAAAGCAGTGACAAGAAAATTCAAGAATTAGAAAGCAAAAAAGAACAACAAATTAAAGAAATAAGACAAAATACTGATAAACAAATAGACAATTTAAGAGATCAAAATAGATCAGCTAGTTATACGATAGATCAATTAAGGAGTCAAATGAGAGAAAACGATGGAGTTTCTTCGGCTTTATCGTCATTCTACGGTTTATCAGGAGTTCGTTCAACTGATTTTTCTTCTAAGAGTTTGGCAGGTCGAGTTTATTATCTAAAGGGTGAATTTGAGCGAGTAGAAAGAGAGAGAAAAGATATAGAGAGAAACAGAGATTATTGACGAGATGAGGAAAGAAAGGAAAGAGAAAAGGCAAGAAGTGCAGAAAATAGTAGAGATTATTGAAGCAGGGAAGAGACTAAAGAACGAGAAAGAGCTAATCGAGCAGAAGAAAGGGTAAGACAGTTAGAAGCGAGAGTCGAACAAGCTAGAATTCCAGAAACTATTGGAAGAATATTTTTCCCTTTTTAATTAAAAAAAAGTGATTTATTAAAGGAAATAGTCCTAAAAACTGCGTTTTCCTTCTATTCACAATGTTTGCCCCTCAGTTTTGTAAGAAACTATATGATTTTTAGGGTTATTTTTATCAGAGATAATGACTGCTTGTTTTTTAACTGATCCATTATAGTTACTCTTTCATTTTTTGTTTTTGATCATTATTTCTCCTTCTTTCATTCGTCGAAAGAGTTCTCTTAAAAAATCAATATTATTTATGTTTTTTAAATTTGTCATAATGAGTAGTTTTAAGGTTAATTCAATCGAAATTAATGATTAATATTTGGCTTGTGGAGAGAGGAAATTAATTTTGAAAAATGTAATAATACGAGAAAACATAGCGAACGAGAAAGATTTGATCTAACACTTTTATCGAGTATAGAAAAAAGATTAACTTATCAACAATTAATTAACTAATATGAATGAAGAAAATACAAAAAAAAAAAAAAAAATAGTAAATTACAAAGGGGAATTAGATTTAGCAGGATACAAAATACCTTGCTATGTTTTGGAAGATGGGACCAGAGTTTTATCAGGTCGAGGTATGCAAGAAACCTTGAAAATGGTTGATGAAGATGATGAAAATGTGTCAGGAAATAGATTGGTCCGCTACTTAGAACAAAAATCGCTCAATTCTTTTCTCTACAAGGGAAAAATCTAGACCATTATGAACCCATCATCTGTTATAATGGAGAGAAAAAAATTCACGGTTATGAAGCAACTAAATTAGTAGACATATGTGATGCCTTTCTAGAAGCAAGAAAAGAAATAGATTTATCACCAAGGCAAGAAATAATTTCTGAACAATGTGAAGTATTGGTTAGGTCATTTGCCAAGGTTGGAATTATTGCTTTAATTGATGAAGCGACTGGTTATCAAAGAGTAAGAGATGAATTTGAATTGCAAAAAAGATTAAAAACTTACATTTCTGAAAAGGCTCTTGAATGACAAAAAACCTTTCATGATGATTTTTATGATCAGCTATATAGACTATTTCCTACAAAAAAAGATATTGCTCCTGGCAAAAACAGACCTTGATATTTTGGAACTTTAACTAACAAATTAATTTACGAAAAATTGCCTGAAGGGGTTTTGGAAGCACTGAAAGATAAAACCCCCAAAAATGCAAGACTTCATCAATCATTAACTCCTGAAGTAGGCAAAGAACATTTAAAAAAACAAATTCACTCAATAACAGCTCTAGCTAAAGCTTCAGAAAACAAAGAAGATTTTCGAAAGTTGGTAGAAAAAGCTTATCCTTCTCAACAAAAATTAAATGGTCCGCAATCTCAAGGGACAAATTTTGATAAAATTTTGGAGAATGCCATAAATACTCCTCCACTTAAACTAAAAGACTTAAAGGAAAAAATTAAAACAGAGGAAGAGGAGGAAATTTAGTAGTTAGTGTAAAATTCTATATTATTACCATAAATTTTTACATTCCTTTCCTTATCGAACTTCTTATATAAGAAACATAATTAAATAAACTAACAAAACAACAACAAAATATGCCATTCAATTGAAAAAAATGAAGTAAATTTTCTCTTGGAGGATTAGAACCTCTTCTCGATTTAAGTGGAGACTTAGTTTCAGAAGGAACTTTCTCAAAAGTAAAAAACACAATTAAAAAGGTTTAAAAATTTCCTCAATAACCACAAGAACATTTAAAGATTTTTTAGATGGAGGAGATTTTAACTTCGACGGATTATCAACCGATATTGGAAACCTCAAAAATGGACTCGCCGGAGCAAAAGTTGAAATTAAAAGCCAAGACCAAGCCAAATTAGAAAGAACCGAAATTTGAGAAAAATTAACCGAACAATCTGACCTTTTACACTTCCAAAAACACCAATTAAATCTAGTTGCTCAGCAAATGGAGGATATTAGTGAAGAAATCCATGACCGAATGGACAAAACATAAAAATCTCAGCAGAATTTACTCAATTTAACTAACCAAATTAATCAAAAATTAGGCAATTTAACCGCCAAAGTCCAAACAAGTCAATCGTCATTCTTTTCTTAATTAGCAATTTAATATCAAAAAGAGGACTTTAAGATTTTATTATAAAAATATAATGAGTAAGAAATAAATTCTTACTTATAAAATAATCACCTCTATGACCAAAGAATCCAAAACGATTAGTAAATTAAAGCCAATTGCTACAATTGCTAGTATCTTACCAAAATATCATAGTAGCAATTGCCCAAAGTTAAACTGGTTAATTTAGCAAAAACAAAAATTAAGAAAATTTCTAAAAATGACAAACAACAATAATCAATATTACATACCAAAATTACCAGAAACAAGCACCGTTGCTTATTTTGATATCGAAACCGGTCATTGAACTGATGAATTTCTTAGTTATTTTAGTCAAGGTGATAGAAGAAAATTAGCTAGAATGGTTCGTGAAAGAATTGAATATCATAAAGGAGGAAACTCAGTTCAACATACCGTTTGTAATAAAAATAATTCTCCTGTTTTTTGAGATCCCGAAAGAGAAGAAAGAGAATTAGCGAAGTTGATAATCGACTGACTAGAAGCAGAAAATGAGTCTATGGATAGTTATTGTTGACTTGAGAACGATCATATGAGAGGACTTAATCCTGACCCTCGAAATAATTTTTTAGACTAAGATGGGAGAATTTTATTTGCTTGATTTCCATCGTTGACCTCAACGATGGCCTTGATTTTTAATAATTCCGGTTTACTTATTGTTTCTATGGTTTAGCATCGGAGTCACAATAGCTTTTGTTTACTGATTAAGGAAAGATAATGACAAAGCTAAGAAATGATTTATTTATTCTATAGCCTTAGCGGTGTTCTTTTTTGCTTATTTTATTTGGAGAGGGGTAAAACATGGTATGTGGTTTAGGTTTATCCCTAAACGTGGCTAAATACAAAATTTAATCCCAAAAGAAAAAGAACTTAAAAACGAGCAAGAAAGTTTAACCGATGAATGAGAAATAGAAGCCTATTTAGTTTATTACTTGTGAAAACACAAAAATTAATCTTAGTAAAATCATATATTATGACTAATCTCCACTCAGTTAATAATCAGGAATTACTCAGTGAATTACAATCAAGAATTCAAACTCGAAGAATAAAAGAGGAGGAAATATCTCAATTACTAGAAAAAGAAATTTGAGCCAAGGGTTACCAAGAAGCAGCTAAAGATACGAAACGCTGACAAGAAGCACAAGAGTGGGAAGTATCTCAAATGAATGACTGAATAAAACAAGATGAGCAAAAGAATAATTAAACGCGGTGAGATTTATTGAGTCAAGTTAGATCCGACCTTTGGTAGTGAAATTAATAAAGTTCGTCCTTGCTTAGTAATTTCTAATAATCGACAAAACGAATTCAGTCCACTAGTCATCGTGATACCAATCACTTCTGATCTTGATAAAATCTATCCTTTTGAATTAATGGTAGAATTAGGTTCCGGTAAAGGAAAAATTTTAACTGACCAAGTCAGAAGTTTAGACAAAGAAAGATTAGGGAATAAAATTAGTGAACTTGATGAAGAAACCATGACCCAAATCTCGGAAAAAATGAAAAGAGTAATGGCTTTAGAAAAACAGTACGAATAATCTATATTTATTCTTCTCTACCAAACTTAATTCCGTTCTCTTCCGAGAGTTTTTCGAGTTTATATTTTTCTAATAATCAGGCTTCGCAACTTTCATAATTTTTAGCATTTTTTTTATTCACATAATTTTATTAATTTGCTTTTTTACTTAATCATTAAAGGACAATTACAAGCATTTCTTAAACTACCACAGTTACGACATCTTAAATTTAAACCTCTTTTGAAAAAAGTTCAATAGATAACAAAAAATACTAAAAATATCGCTAATATTCCAAAAACTCAAGTTAAATAATTAGTGGGTTGTTTATTAAGATTACTTGGTTGATTTTGTGAAGGAGCAGGAGAATCAGGATTTTGTTGTGGAATTGGATTTTCCTGCCTTAGTGTAGGATTAGAAATAATATTATCTAATTCTGAATAATTAATAGTTTGTTTATTATTATCTTTTAGATACTTTTTGACTCTAAATCATTAGCAAAAATATCTCCTATTCCTGGTGTTCTTTCTTCACCATTAATCAGCAATCTCATTTTATCATCACTAAGTTTGATAGATTGAATGTTATTTTGTTGAAAATAGTCTTTAATTGAGCCATTAAAACAAATAATTTCTAGTTGAAAATTCCTTGGGTCTGAATTTTGCTCTCTCTCTCTCTCTTTTATTACAATTACCATCACATCAATTATTACTATTTTTTAACCTTTCTATTTCATCACTTTTTTCTTTTTCATCATTTTCGGTAGGTGTAAATACGAGACCACCATCATCATAATGAACGTGGTTAACTTTATTGCATCTATCACAATTTCAATGAATGAATTTTCAAGCCATTATAAATTATTTTTTTATAATGAATAATTTCAATAATTTTGTTAGTAAATTCATTTTTAATCTAAAATAATTTAATTTATGTTAATATTAAAAACCTTATTATGATTTTTAGGAATAGCAATTATAATTTGTTCTTTTTTTTTTGGCGAAGAAGATAATTTTTCCCCTGCTCGCGAGAGAAAAGAAAATATTTATAAAGCAACTCATTTTACTAAATTAACTAACTTTATTCGTAATATTTATATGGTCTTGATTGCCATATTCATTTCGCTACTTTTTTTTCTACCCAAAAGTCTCTAAAAAACTTTTCTAATTCTTTCAATATTGATTAATTTATTACTTTCTTCATCAAATTCCAAAATAACTCCGTTGAATTGACCATTATCTTCAAAAGGACCCATTTTAGCTGGCAGACCATATTTAGTTCGTTGAAAGATAATTTCCGGTTTAGCCCCAATAACGCCCCCATAAGGTCCAGTCATTCCTAAATCAGTAATAAAACCAGTTCCTTTTGGCAAAATTCTTTCATCAGCGGTCTGCACATGAGTATGAGTTCCTCATAACGCACTTATTTTGCCGTCAAAATACAAAGCCAAAGCGATTTTTTCGGCCGTGGCTTCGGCATGAAAATCTACTAAATGAATATCTCAGTCTTGTAAGTTGACTAACTTTTCCAAAACAAAATAAGGATTTTCAGTTGCCGTTGGCATGAAATTAGTTCCTAGTAAGTTAGTAATGCGAATTTTTTTACCTTTAACTTTTGTTAAGATAGTTCCTGGTCCTGGATGATAAGGATTAGAGTTGAGTGGTCTTAGTAAATCAGAAACTTCGCTAATATAATTTCGAGTTTCTTCAACAGCAAAGATATGGTTACCTGAAGTCATTATTTCAATACCGAAATTTTTTAACTCTTGGTAGTGCTTACGAGCAATTCCTTTACCGTGAGTAGTATTTTCAACATTTGCAATAACTAAATTAATTTTCTTTTCTTCTTTTATTTTTGGAAGATATTCTTGAATAATTTTCCGACCAGTCTTACCAAATATATCGCCAATTGCCAAAATCTTCATATGTTTTTTTTATATATTTATTAAATCGAAAAATAGTATTGTTAATATATGAAAAAACAAAAAGCTCTAGTACAAAAATTATTTTTTTTCATGACGCTTTGTTCTTTTTAGTAAATTGAGACACAAAGCAATTATTAATAAACTGTAACCCAACAAGCATAGATGAAGATCTGTTCTATTCTTTTTTGGTGAATTTTGAAGAACTTCACTCAATGGAGTTAATTCTTGAGGTTTTCGATGTTTTCCAACAAACGAACTTTTTAATCCTTCGATTTCTAATTGATGTTTTTTGATCAAATTCTCTAAATCCTCTTGAGAGTAAATAAGGCTAGTATTTTCCCCTTGTTTATTTTTGCTTTCTAATTCTAGAGAAGATTCTTGAATTGTTTTTTCTTCGGGATTCATAAGATTAACATCCAAAAGACTAGGGGGGGTTTTTAGTCTGTCGATTTCTGTCTGCAAATTATTTATTAATTCATCCTTGACGTTTATTTCATTTGTTAAATCAGCTGTCAAAGACTGAATGAACCATAAATACGAGAATTGAATCAAACAACCCATTGAAACCAAAACTTTGGAATTAGAAAACTTTATCGGTCAACAAGTAAACAAAGCCAATCAGTATAATCCGACCAATTATTACCAAAATCAACCTATTTTCTACCGAGGATTGTTTTGAGTAGCTGTCGGTTTATTGCTCATTTTATGATTAATTAGTGGCTAAGAAATAAATTTATGAAAATTATGACCAAAGAATTAATAATAATCGCCTTAATAATCGTAATAATTTATCTTGCTTACCAGCAAAACCAAACTAACAATAACGATAACAGTCAAGAAATTCAAAATCTCCAAACTGAATTAAAACACTATCAAACTCTTTATGAAAAAAGAATTAAACAAGATTTAGAGCATGAAGATTCCGAAGTTATTTATGATAGTGAAAAAGAAATTTTAACTAATCAATTAGCCGATTTAACAGCAACTAAACAAGGTTTGCTAAAAACCATTAGCCAAAACGAAGAAAATTTACTGCTAATTGAAAGCAAACATAACGAACAATTAAGGCAAATTAATCAATTATTTAGTGATCAAGCTGAGCATGAAGAAAATGTTGACTTTGCCGATTTATATTCTCTTTTAAAAAACATAGCTCAAAAATCAGAATTAGGAATTAATACCCCTTCCCCTCTTTCTCATAAAGAAAGAAGGATATTAAAAAAAAGAAAGTAAAATTAGTTATAAGATGAATATTAGCAAAAAAGCAAAAGAAAAGATTGTTTACTACCCTTATTTATTGCCCGAACAAGTGATATTAATGATCGAGCAATTGAGCAAGTTGACATTAGCTCTCATTGTGATAAACATCTCAATCATGGTATCACGCATGAATTAATCCTAAAATTTGTTAAACAATTAGGTAATAACAAAGGTGGTTTTGAAGTTGATGGTCAAGATGGAAATAAACTCTATTTTAAAGCCTATCTCTTTGAGAAAGACAAAAACCATAAATTAGTTTGATGATGATGAGAAGATAAAAATCATTCTGTTCTTTATGTTCGCACTTGCTACCCAATTTAAAAAGTTATGAAAAAAAAAATAATCAAAAATAAAAATTCTTACGAAATGCCAGTAAATCCCCAAGAGGAGAAAGTTTTTCGTTATGTAGAAAGCGAAGAATGTTTGGGCAGTAAAGTTATTAGCGAAGATGCTAGCACTTTGGAGAAGATAAAATATGAACTTTGTCAAAATATTGCTCTTTACAAAAGAGAAAAGAAAATAGAATTAAAAAAGTTAGCTAATGTACTTAAATTAGATGAATTAGCAACTAATAAACTTTTACACTACCATATTGAAAATTTTGCTTTGGATAGTTTGCTTTCTTATGTAGAAAAGTTAAATATTCCTTGCCAAGTAAAAATTACTCCTAACTTCTTGCCTTTAAATCACAAAAATTCTAGTTCTCGTTTACGAAAACATGCTTAATTTCCTTAATTTATTTTCCTTAAAAATTAGAAATCTATTCTTTGACTAGATAATAACGGTTCATGTCAAAATTTTTCAATTATTCAACTAGCTAATAAATTAATGATAACTCAACTAATAATAAGAACGACAAGTCAAGCAAATATAAGAACTACACAATAAATTCTCAGTGTTCCAATTGCTCCTGATAAATCACCTCTTAAAATTGCTTTACCGGCATCTTCTTCTAATTTTTTAGAAGCTCATTTTAGAGGACTAGCCACAATAGACTTTTTTAATTTATCATCAATTTTATCTATTTTTCTTTATGTTCCATAATCTTATCTTCACTAGCAACAACTCCTTTACTTAAACTTCACACATCACCAACACCAACTTTTAGGATGGATCAGGTAAGTAATAAAGCAATTGCTCCACTAATTAAACCAGCAAGCAAACTAATTCAACTTTCTCGACTTTGTTTAGCTTTTTTTCAAGCATCGTATTTTTCTAAGGATCTAATATTTTCTAATTCTGACATATTTTTTTGTAAGTTTTTAATTTCTTTTTGTTAACTCTTTCAATTTTCTTAATAAAGGAAAACAATCAAATGAACTTTCTTTTACTTTTTCCAATTGTTCCTTTAAATTTTTAATACTTTTTTCTATATCATTAAGCGAAGTTCTCTCTTTTCTTTCTTTATTATCACGATAAATTAAATAACCTGAAAGAGGTGAAGGAATTAGCTTTGCTGTAGCTTCCAAACTAGCTCTAATATTAATTCAATCTTGAGAATGTTTTAAATCAGAACTCTCAATTTTGTAATCTTCAAAAATATTTATCAATGATCTACTATTAAGAACTCACTTATTGATTTCTGTTATTTTCTCTATTTCTTTATTCTTTCTATCAATATTTCTGTTTTTAAAATTTGAAGACTCAAATTGATAGTAATATTTATCATAATCATTGAAAAGTTTCTGAATATTTTTTTGAATGTTAACTATAATTTCTTGCTGTTTAAGATCAATTTCAATTTTTTTTACAAATTCAGAATATTCTTTTTTTTCTTTAATTATTGCATTAGTATCGGAAGCAGCAGTTCAAATTCAAGCTCCGCCGGCAAGAGCAACTCCGGGAATCATGATGGGCGGAAATCAAAATCCACCAATAGACATTATTTTGCCACCTAATATCAAACTATGTCCAATTGTGCTAAGCGAACCTCTCTTATCCATTATGGATTACAAATTTTTCACTTGAACTTCTTCCATTGAATTAATTATGTCTTTTCTTTGGGTAATAAAAAGTCCTGTAGAAATTACTAGATTATTTAAGTTGTTTTCGATTCTATCTACCGTTTTAAAAATATCTTTAGAAATGCTTTCAAAAGCAAAAACATCTCTATCGAAACCTCCTAATAGTTTTGGTTTATATGGAATCGTAAAATTTTCTAAATAGTTTAATAAAACTTCTCTTGATTTTATTCTTTTTTCTTTGTTTAACTTAAATTCTAGTTCATTATCCACATCAATTGGAGGATTATCTAAATGGATAATTCTCTCGACGCTTGGAATTATTCTAAGAACTTCTTCTCTATCTTTAGTTATTTTTAATCTACTTTCTTCTTTTTTACTATCGAAATTAGGAAAATTAGTTCTAACAAGTGTAACAAATCTAAAAACATTTTCATCGAATATTTCTTTTTTAAGTAAATTTTCAATATTTAAAAATCCATTTTCAATAATCCTATTTTTAGTTACCAAAAATATCTTATTTATTCCTCAATTATCTACCAAATAAGATATTTTTCTTAAATTTGATAAGATTTCTTTTTTAGAATTTTAGAAAGATCTGTGTCAAGCAAACCTATTGTATCAATTAGGCGATAATTTACTCCTTTGTGAGAAAATTCTTCAATTTGAATCTCACGAGTTTCGCTTGACGATCCATTGCTTTCCTTGAATATTTCCTCAAATTTGTCATTTTTATTGATTAAAGTATTAGCTAATGAAGATTTGCCGCTCCCTGTAACTCCAATTAAAAGAATATTTCTAAATAATTGATTATCTTCTGTATTTTTCTCACCTAAATTTTTGTTTTTGTCTTTTTTTAAAAAATTTAACATTTTTATATATTAAAATTTTAGAAAAATTTTTACATACCTAATACCATTATGTACGGTATACAAAAATATAAATAATAAATTCAGTTTCAAGGAATAAAAGTTTTAAATTTCTTAGGATCTAAAAATTCTCAACCATGCTCTTCTCAACTATCTTGATAAGAATTGCAATTTCGACAATACCAATTTCCCATGTTTTAATAAATATAGTAATTTTTTACAGAAAAATTATGATTATTCGGAAATATTTCGATAGTTAGAAAAAACCAAAAATTACTGAAATTAACTATATCTATTTTCTTACTATTCTCTTTAACGATATAATAAAAAATTCTTTCCATCTTTTCAAAATAATGTCATAAATTATTTTCCTAAGCAAAATTTGCTGAAAATTATATCTAATAACTCCTCATTATAATCTTTACCACCTAACTCTTTCACTAATTTATAACTTATTTCCAAATTACCACAAATCGCATCTAAATAATCTCTTTCTTGTAACTCCTTAATTGCTATCTCCAATTGTATTATCAACTTGTTTAACTTTGATTGTTGTCAACTCTGACTCAAGTAAGGATAATGATTATGTTCAAGCATTAAATTGCTAGAAAATAAATTTTTAATTTTTTCTTCTAATTCACTTAATTGCTGATTTTTGGCACTAATTCGACAAATATTTTCAGAACTAACATTAGAAAAATTCATTTTATTTTGCTCGTCAATTTTATTAATAATAAGCAAGAATTTTTTCCCCCTGATTATTTGGTAAATGTTATCATCTTCCTTATCCCATAAACGAGAATTATCCACCAAAAAAAAATAATGTCGGCTTTTTCTAAAGCTTGATAACTCCGTTCTATACCAATTTTTTCTACTGCATCTTTGGTTTCTCTAATTCCGGCTGTATCTAACAAAATTAACGGAATTCCACTTAAATTATAACGAGCCTCGACTACATCGCGAGTAGTGCCGGCAATTGCAGATACAATTGCCTTTTCTTCTTTCAATAATGAATTTAGAAGAGTTGATTTACCAACGTTGGGTTTTCCAACAATTGCAACTTTTAATCCTTCTTGATAAAAACGAGATTTTTGGCCGCTTTCTCTAATAATTAGTAAATTTTCTAATAATTGTCTCACCCGTGGCAAAACTAATTGTCCAGTTAAATACTCAACTCCGTCATACTCGGGATAATCAATATTAACTTTAATATTAGCAATAATATTTAAAAGTTCTTCTTCGATGTTAATTAATTCTTGTTGATTTCGTGAGTTTAAATTGTGAAGAGCCAATTTTGCTCCCATTAAACTAGGAGCTTTAATTAAATCATTAATGGCATTGGCCTGAATTAAGTTCAATTTTCCATTAAAAAAGGCTTGTTTAGTAAATTCTCCTTCTTTAGCCAATCTCACGCCATCTTCTTGAATCATCTGTAATACTTGATTAACAACAAATAAATTACCGTGACAACTAATTTCTACTACATCTTCGCCAGTAAAAGAATTTGGTTTATAAAAGCAAAATAATAATACTTCATCGATGAATTCTTTTTGCGAATTGATTAATTTCCCGAAAACTAATCGCGAGGTTTTTTGTGGATAACTAGGTAAATTTCGGTCAAAAATTTTCTCAATGACTTGATAAGTTTTTGGTCCAGAAATCCTAATTAAAGCAATATTTTGAGTAATAGGAGCCGTTACCAAAGAAACAATGGTCTCGTTTAGTGCATCAATCATTATAATATTTATTTAGAACAAGAGATAAATTAGTTGTTTTTCTTTTCACTTAGAATTATTTTACTACCAAATCTAAAATTAATGACCGTTTATGCTAAACAAAATATTCAAAATAATTGATAAAAAAAATAACCCTTGAACACGTTGAATTTACCCTCAATAAACCAATAGATTACTTTCAAGAAAGTGTAAACAAAGTCTGCGTGGCTAATCAAAACCCCTTTACTAATTACCAAATCGGAGACTACTTAGGAATCGATACCGACACTCTTTCTTATGCTAGTTCACTAGAATTCCAAATCTGGAACAATACTCAATCCGTTTCAAAGATAATCTATCAACCAACTAACTGATACAATAAGGAAGTAGTTGAAGATCCTAACTTCCAACATGGTTGAGTCCGAGAGTGAAATGATTAGAAATTTAAAAACCTATGAAAATAACTAAAAATATTAAAAGTCAACTCAAACAAAATCCCAAAACTCAACTTAAACGACCTTTGTTGGTAATTGTTTAACCTATCGACACTTTTATCAATTAAAACAATTTTAATCATGAATAAGAAAGATAGTTTAAGAGAGATATGTGATAGTTGTGGATTGAATAAGAATGAATTACTCTTATATAAACATGTAGCGAGTGATAATTATTACTGCGAAGAATGTGTTATCATGGGATTTAGAATGAGGGAGATTGGAGCAAAAGTAAATCATAAAGAAGTTAATGATATGACAAAGCATTTATTTCCTAAAAAGAACAAATGAATACCTAATAAATATAAGAAATAAAATGGGAAACAGCAAAATTACAATAGAAGAAAGGATTGTTTTGAGTAGAAGTATTGCTGAAAAGATGCTAATAAGATTATCCAAAAGTTTTTAGATTTTGACAAAGATGTATCTTTAAAAATTGAATTTATGAATGATTTGAGTGAATATGATAAGAAAGGAAATTGTCCTGAATTATACGGTAAATGTGTTATTTCAGGAAATACTATTTGCAATATTACTCAACAGCAAATTTCATCACTTTATAGCAAACCAAAAGTTAATTTTGTCATCTCATTTTTAAATTACTACCCACATTTTGATTTGTTGAGGTTAAATGTAGTTCATGAATTCACTCATTTATATCTTGATTGAAAAGAGATAAAACAATTGTGGGAAGATAATCCTTGAAAATTAATGACAATAACAAGAACATTTAATCCACACGATGATGATTTTTACAATCAAATGTATTTTTTTGAAAATTGAGTAAATAAAGAATTTGATTTACCTGAAAGAAGAAGAAAAGAGAGTGATTTATTTCAGCATGTTGATCCCAACAAAAGAAAAAGACATCAAGATGATTCAGAGGATAAAAATCTCCAAGAGTTAGAATCACACATACAAATAAAAAAGTAAAATTATGAACAGATTATTTATAAAAAGAACAAGTAATGAATCAAATAGAGTAATAGATTTAGGAGGTAGAAATAAACAATACCAAGTTTATGGTATTAAACCAATAGAAGTCAACGGGAGAACAATATCAGAAGTGGGCATAAAAGCAAATTCACCGCATTTAGCAACTTTCAACAGCATTAATGAGGCAAACAATCATCCAAGACTTTTATCTTTGTCTAATCATCTTTTATTTTCTAATAAAGATATAGTTATTATCGGAGATAATCTTGGCAATAAGCTTGAATTTGTTGTAATTCACTAGTATTTATGAATTTAGTTTCAGTTTGAGAATCATTATATTCAAAGACTAGTTTATCACTTTCTTCATATGAAGCGAAAGTAATCTTTTTATCTAATCCAACTATTTTATGAAAAATAATCTCTGTTGTGTCTTTGCCTAAATTTTTCCAGTAGCCGGACGGAATTTTTTGGATTGAAATATTTTCTGTTCCATAAATCAAAAAAAGATTTTCTCCGCCTATATCTAAATCTTCCTTAACCGATCCACTTGCTGATTCTCATACTAATTTATTAGGTATCATCAATAAGTATTCTTGATTATTTTTTTTACCTATAAAACTCATAAAAAACTGACCATTTTTTTGTTCGCCTCTTCTTAGATAGTAAAAAACATTTCTTTCGTCACTTGCTTTTTCTCTCTTTTTTTTTGTTCTTGAAATTCGCTCTCTTTCTCCTTTTCAATTAATCTTTCTTCATCCTCTCCAGTTCATTTAAAAGGAGATTTTTGAGCTACTTGTTTACAATTGTCGCAGTAATGAACACGCAATTTCCTATCGGGATTATCCTCGTCTCTTTCAAATTGCTCAAACATACTTATTCTTTTTTCTACCATCCTTTTATTACCGCAACAATCCTCATCCTCAATTCACTCAGTTCGAGTTTCTTTTTTGCCGCAAACGAAACAAACATTATATCCGCACCTAGAATCTTTTTTTCAATGTCCTCCGCATAAAAAAGTGCCATTTCTACCTTTATAAGCATTAGAATTAATTCTAGCCTTACAATTGTTGCATTCTTTATCATTATTGTTTAGCATGATAACAATATTTATTTTAAAAAATTAATATTTAATGAATAAATAATAAAATAAATGATTCTCCTAAATTTATGTCTTGTTCTGAACTAAGATAATTATTTACTAAGTTATTTAATCTTCTTTCGATAGCTTTTTTGATTATTTTTAGACTATCTTCTTTTTTAATATCATAAGTCAACTTAGTAGGTCATCAATTTTTTACTTTAACTGACAACTTAGAAACATTCAAAGATGAACTAATCGCGATTGGTTCAATTTTTATTTCTTTTAATTGCAATTTTTTATCTTTTCATTCTGCTGTAAGCAAAATAATAAGTAGACCATTTTTACCTAAATTATTTCTTTGTTCGATTAGAACTTCCTCTAAACTTATTAAAGTTTTTTTTACTCTTAAGGAAGAAATTTTTTGAGTTGGAAAGTCGAGAGAACAACCATTAGCGAGATTAAAATATTTTCCAGGCAAATGATTTATAAAGTTTTTATTTTTATAACTGTTTTGGAGAGTTATTACTCCTAATGGCTGCAACATTTGTAACAATAATTTGAAATCAGAAAAACTCACCCCTAAACTCAAATATTCTTTTTTACTTAAATTAACTACCTTACTACTTTGGGTATAAAGATAATTGATTATACGAGCTAACCTCATTTCTCCGCCAATTACTGGAGGAATGCCAACCACAAACTGAAAATCACTCCTGTCTTCAATCGGTCAATTGTTTAAATATTCTTTAACTCTTGTTTCGATACTCTCAG
Source organism: Mycoplasmataceae bacterium (assembly GCA_031674855.1). Classification (GTDB taxonomy): domain Bacteria; phylum Bacillota_I; class Bacilli_A; order Mycoplasmatales; family CGIF01; genus CGIF01. Next base: position 374,489 of record CP125275.1, on the reverse strand, counting down.
GATTATCAACAATTAAATAAATTTCTTCGCCTTTTTTTCTTCATCTCCTTGGGATATTGATTGTTTTAAGAGACTTTTGGCTAACACTTCATTAATTAAATTAGAAAACTCTCTGTTTACAATTCGAAGTTTTTTTTTTCAACCACGAACTAATTCTAGCAACTCAAAGATGTGCAATCAATCAAAATCATAAAAAATAAAAAAAAGAGGGTTTTCTTGACTAGGAAAATTTTTACTTGCGAAAAAAAGTGAGTTCTTGTTTTGTCAATGCAAGCCTCAATAACTAGTGATTAAGTAGGTATTTTTTTTTTTTTGAGCACAAAATTGCTGAAAGTCAGCTCAAAAACTACTAGGGAAAAGCATTCTATTATTAAGCAGACCGCCAAAAATAAAACCTTCTAAGAAATAAAAACTATGTTGCGAATGGTGAACCGCTAAACCCATATTACCTAACAAATAACTACTAAGTGAAACAAAAGATAAAGAAAAATCTTCAATTTTTAATTCTTTGTTTTTTTCTACAACTATTATCCTATTTCTTATTTGTAAAGGAAAAAGATAAGAAAGAACCAAACGACTTTGAAAACTTGTATAAATAGGTATTTGCACTCCAATCTCACGACAAATATCACTTAAGCATCCGACATTTTGTCAGTTTGTATTAGCAATAACAATAGCTTTAACTTTGGCTCTATTTTCTTTCAAATAATCACGACCTATCTGTTGTTCCTGATAGCCGGTTAAAGAATATTCTTTGCCAGTTGCTAAAAGCAAAATTCCTTGCTCTGACTCTAGAAGATAAAAATTACCTTCATTTTCTCAACTACCTCGAAAAAGTAAAAAACGAACTGTCATAATTATTCTTTATTTGGATTATATTTTCATTACAAATTCTTAACACTGATGATTTTAATTTGATAATTTTTTGAACCGATTTTAACCTCGGCTGTTTGACCGGTTTTTTTGCTATCAAGCAATTCTCCTAAAGGACTGGCTCGGGAAATTTTTCCTTGGTCTGGATTAACTTCTCCATTGGTCAATTGGATAATTTTTTCTTCCCCAGTCTTTATTAAGCGATAAACAACAATTTTGTCGCTTTCTAAATCCATTGCTATTATTTTAGATTTTAACTGAATAATTTGATTTCGGAAAATTGATAACTTTTCATTTAATAGCGCTCAGTCGCTATTTTCGGAAACATCCTTAGCTCCGTAAACTTTTAATTTCTCTTTAGTTTCTATATAGTCACTTTCCAGTTTTTGTAATTTTTCCTGCAAGATGAGATAATCACTTTTAATTTCTCTTGGCATGATTTTGATTTTAAAAAGAATCTAATCGGCAATTTCATTAGAATAAGCACTAATGTCAGTAATTGTTTTTTTTCCTTTGTAAAAATTGATTTTTTTCTTCTTTTCATCGCGGAAAAATTCGTTTAAGTCCTTTTTATTATACCAACAAACTAACTCTTCAGCTAATAGATAGATTTCATTTTTAATTCTTTTGTCAACTAAGAAAACTTTTTGTAAGCAAGTTGGAATAATTTTAACTGCTTTTTTTGCTTTTTGTTGACTGCAGCCAGAACATTCTCTTATTTCTTGATTAATAGCTTGAAAGCGCGAACATTCAACTCGATTTTTCAATGACTGCTTATTTAATTCTTTAAATTCTTCACGCAATTTTGTTAATTTTTTGGAACTAGGATTAGCAAGTTGCAATTCTTCGATTTTTTCTCTTAAAACTTTTTTCTCATTATTTTTCTTATCGCAACAATTATCATTTTCGTGTTGAACTTTAGATTTTTCGTGTCGAGGGCAATTTTTTTTGCAATCAGAACATTTGTCGGCTTTTTCTTTAGTTTCTTTTATCTCTTTTTTCTTCTTATCAATCTTATCTTTTCAATCCTGCTGTTTTTGCTTGACTTGAGATAATTCATCTTCGTATTTTTTAATTACTTCAAGATTAACTTGCTCTTTTTGAGCTTTATCTAGTATTTCTTTTAAACTTTCTCACTTCTTTTTCTCGTCATTAATTTTTTCTTCTAAATTTTCTAAGTTTTCGTTTAATTTATTAATAGAATTTTCATGCTTGCCGCAATATTTAGAAACCTCTTTTTCTTCCACTCGGAACTTTCTCTTTCCTTTACCACCTCGCTTCTTAGCGAGATCAAAGACTGATAAAAGATTCTTTTTCACAGCTGTCTTATCCTCGCGAATAGCTAATAAATTAAACTCTTCCTTAGATATTTTCTTCTCTACCGCTATCAAACTAACCATTTTATCACTAACTTTTTCTGAAGTAACAGAAACTACCTTATTGCAATCTAAACAACTTCTTAACTCTTTATTTATTTCTTTGCCACGAGGACAACGTAAAGAAGCTCCTAATTGACTTTTATCACAACAAGAAGCCTTTTTGTGCCAATCTAATAATTCCTCATGTCGAGAACAGCGTTTTTTTTGCCCGCCACCTTCTAATTTGATTGCTGTATCACCGTAAGCAGCTCGACCAACCACACGAACTTTTTCTTCCGAAAAATTCTTATTTTTCCCTTGCTTGGTGAAGACCATTATCTCGTTGTCGCCAGAGGTGAAAACTATTTGGATAATTCTATCACCGTGCTTAGCTATATTAATTACTTTTTTTCCTCCCTTCATCACTCGTCCAATCTTTTCTAAAGACAAACGTTTAATTTTTCCTTTTTCAGTACCGATAATTAAATATTTTTCCTTTTTGCTCTCATCAGTTAAGAAGTCTTCGCGAACTGAAGCGATGTACTTGATAACTTCTCCGGAGTCCAACTTGAACATTCCACTTTCCTTTAAGTTAACACTTTTATCAGCTATTTTATAGACTGGAACGATATAAAGTTTACCTAAATTAGAAAAACATCATAAGTCATCTCGTCGATTTGATTTAATAATAGCTAGATTGTCTCCGCGAGATTTTAATTCTTTGCCAACACTCGGAATGTTAGTAGCATCGAGAGAATTTGCTCTGTAAATGTTTAAATAACTAGGTAAATTGCTTTTTTCCTCATCATCAGACTTGCCTTTTTTTCTTTCGCCTTGACTAAGAATAATAATTAAATCCTCCGGAGTAATTGCTTTTCTTTCATCAATTAAGTGAGAATCAGAAATAATTTGGGTACGGCGATTATCTTTTTCGTAATCTTTTTTCAATTGCTCCAAGTCAGCAATTAATTTCTCTTTTCTTTTTTCTTCATCAATAATCAATTGACCCAATGTTTTATTTTCAGTCTTTAAATTAACAATTTCTTCAGCTAAATCGGTTTGTTTTTCCGGCGTGAATTGACGGAAACTAACTGACATACTTAGAATATTGTCAATTTTGATTTGCCCTTGCTCAATTTCTGAGAATTTTTGCCTCAACTGTTGATTTCTTTCTTCTTCGCTAGGATTGCTTTTAATTATCTCGGCAATTTGTTGATAATTATTAATAATAAAGAGTCGTGTATTTAAACTAACTAATTTTTCCTCATTTTCTTTTCAAAGGAATTGAGACTTGCGACGAATATTTTCTAAACGATTGCTAATGAAAGCTTGCAGAATTTCAGTTAAAGAAAAAATTTTAGGATTTTCTCCCACTAAAGCTCGCATTTTAACTGCAAAACTAATTTGTAATTGAGTATTTTTGTATAATTTGTTCAGAATTACCTGCCCATCATGATTTTGAGCATCAAATTCAATCCGAATATCAATATTACCACGATTAGAATAATCAAAGATTCTTTTTAATCCGGGGATTTTTTTATCTTTAATTATCTCGGCAATTTTAGCTACCAATGAAGACTTAATAATCTTGTAAGGCAGTTCAGTAATTAAAATAGTATTTCTTGCAGTTTTCTCAGTCGCTTCTATCTTTTTGCCAACTTTTACCTCTTGCGGAGAAAGAATTTCAACCTTAGCTCGCAAGTAAATGGTTCCTTCGCCTTTCTCGTAAATAGAGGCTAATTTTTCTTTTTCTAAAACATAACCACCAGTCGGGAAATCAGGTCCCTCTAAATCATTAACTAAATCTTGATTTATTTTCTTTTTTAGTTTAATAATTTTCTCTTCGATATTTTTCCTTTCTTCAATTAAAGAAAAATTTTGTTCTTCAATCGACTGTCTAATAATATCATTCTTTTCTTGTTCTTTTTTGAAATCATTAGCAGCAAGTTGCTGAATTTTAATATTGAGCTCTTCTTGCGATTTTTGAACAGTAACTAAATCTGAATTATTAATTAAGTTAATTACTGCTGTTAAAGTACTAGCTAAATGATGAGGCGGAATATTCGAAGTCATTCCGACCGCAATACCACTCGAGCCGTTTAAAAGTAAATTAGGAAGACTAGTTGGTAAAATAACTGGTTCTTCTTTGCCTTTAGTATCATCATAATTATTTCTTCAGTCAGTAGCTCCATAAGCAATATCTTCCAATAAATAAAGAGCATAAGGCGTTAACTTTACCTTCGTATAACGCATTGCAGCTGGCGGATTTTTATCGTAACCAAAATTACCACGTCCGTAAACTAATGGATAACGAAACTTATCGGTTCGCACCATGTTAGCCATCGCACCATAAATTCCTTGATCGCCATGAGGATGGAAATCAGCCATAGTTTTACCAACTATATTAGCTGAAGTAACTTCCCCTTTGTTAGGAGTAATTCCTAATTGCCAAAAAGCAAAAAGTAAACGACGTTGCACTGGTTTTAATCCATCGAAAATATTAGGCAGAGCTCGATCCTCAACTACTGCGTAAGCGTAACGAAGAAAATTAACTAAAGCTAAATGACCCATGTCAATTTTTTGGTCTTCGCTAATAGTCAAAGTTGCTTCGCGATAATCCCTTTTCTCTAAATATTCCTTACGTTTATCACTTTTGATACCCATCAATGACTTAATCACTTCCTCATTTTCCCTTCAATTACCAATGCTTATGTTATATAAACGTCGTTGGTTAGGATCCATGGTACTCTCAAAAAGTTCGGAAGCATCCATTTGTCCCAAACCTTTGACCCGTTCAATTTTTCGTTCTTCGCGAGGATGACTTTGCCGATATTTCTCCAACTCTTGATCATTATAAAAGTAATGAACTTGTTTTCTTGCTTGCACTCGATAAAGCGGCGGTACTGCTACAAAAACTTTTCCCCCTTCAATTAGATAAGGCAAATGCTTGAAAATAAAAGTTACCAACAAGATAACGATGTGAGCTCCATCATCATCAGGATCGGCCATCATAATAATCTTCTTAAAATTAGACCTGACAAGTAGATTTTTCAAAGTTTCCCGAACAACGATTGTCGCTTGCTCAAAATTAAGTTGGGTTTCAGCCGGAATAACCTTCTCTTCCCCTTCTTCCTGGTAAGTAAGTTCTTCAGATAAAACTAATTCTTCCTCCAAAGTTTCTTTCTCTAACAAGGGACGAAAACGAACATAGTTATTTTTTAGAAGATTTTTTGTGTCAGCAAATCCAAGCGCTAATAAAATATTGTGGATTTGTTTATTTTGCAAAACTCGATGCACTAACTTTAAAGCATTGGGTGGCTTGCCTTGCATCGCTAAGACAGTTTGAGTTTTAACATCCCGTCCTTCTTCAGCACTACCACCCGCCGATTTACCTTCGACAAAAAATATTTCCTCATTTTCTTCTGAACCTGATAAAACTTTAACTAAATCAAGTGATTTTTTGCCACCTTGAAAAATGTCTTGTTCTTCTCTTAAATGCAAACGTAGTTTAGCATTATCGATAACTTTTTCTTTAATAATCTTGGCAACGGAAGCATTGTCTTGAAAAAAAGCACTAACTGATTCTTGAATAACTTTTTTAGCTTTTTCACGAACTTCGCGATTAGCTAAACGATCTTTAGTTTGTCCGGCAAATTCTGGTTCTTTAATACGAACTGCAACTAAGGAAGTTAAACCTACTAAAACGTCAGCCAATTCAATTTCTAAATTGGGGCTTTCTTTAGCGATTAAATCTTTACAAACTTCAAAAAGACCACTTTCAAAACCACTTACGTGCGAACCACCACCACCGGTACGAATGTTATTACAAAATGAACGACTACTACTTTTCTCGTAACTATTATTAAATTGAAAAGCTACACTTAATTGAAAATAATCAGAACCTTTCTCTTCATCGATAGTTTTATGGAAAACCTCTCCTAAAGTTTCTTTGCCAGCATTAAGCTCTTCAATTCAGCTTTTCAAACCACCAGTAAAATGATAAACAATTGGTTCAACATCAGGAGAAGAACCGAAGTATAAAGTGAGATTAGGATTCAGATAAGCTAATTCTTTTAATCTTCTTTGAATAGTTTCAACTTTAAAATAAGTAAAATCTTTAAAAATTTCAGAATCAGGAGTAAATTCAACCAACAATCCATTACTCTTATTAGGAGTATCAGCTATTTGATTAAAAATTAACTTTCCTCGTTCATAAGTAACCACTTCGGTTTTTCCCTCTCGACTACTTTCTACTCTTAGATTTTTTGACAGAGCATTAACTACGGTTACTCCGACTCCATGAAGACCCCCCGAAGTTTTATAAGCTTTATTATCAAACTTTCCTCCCGAATGAAGAACTTCAAAAATAGTTCTTAGAACACTAATTTTAGTCTTAGGGTGAGTTTCAATCGGAATTCCTCGCCCATCATCTTTTATCGTAATAGTAGTTTGATCAGCTGAAAGGGTAATTCAAATTTTTTGACAGTAACCAGCAACAGCCTCATCGACTGGATTATCAATCGCTTCTCAAGCGAGATGATGCCATCCTTGTTCATCAGTAGAACCAATATACATTCCTGGTCTTTTACGAACTGCTTCAATATTTTCTAAGACTTGGATACTTTCTGCTCCATATTCATTTTTTTTTTTTTCGGACATAAGTTAAAAATTTTTAGTTTTACTAAAACAAGTTATTTTATCAATATTAACTCCTATGCAAGTAAAAATATTTAAAGAGTTGCTTTTTACAGAAGGGAATTTATTGCTAAAAACCTTTTTGTAAAAATTTATTGGCAGAGGCGATAGGAATCGAACCCATAACATTCAGTTTTGGAGACTGACGTTCTACCATTGAACTACACCTCCTAACTGAAAATCTAATCAATAATTTTTTTTTGATATTTTAGTAAAGATTAATTTAACAAAAAGAATAAGCCGTATTCTGTTTTTAACCAGTGATCTGTCTTAATTCCTTATGAGAATTACCAATTGAGATTATTTTTCTCTTTCTTTGATGCTCCTACCAATTTAAGAATTTGGATTGCTCGCTAGCGGGGTTTACGACGTCTCACTTTCTTAGTTTCCTAAGTATTCGTCACTATAGCACTTTTATAGACTAATACCATATATTTAAAACACTTAGGTATTTTGCCAGCCGTCAAGAATAAAATTCCTGCCAAGGTTTATTGAACCTTGCACTAAAACTACTTACGATTCCAGTAAGTGCGAGTACGGACTTTCCTCAGCTATTTTAATAACTGCCACCAGTCTTTTTGTCTAATTTTCATCAATTTAAATTTTAACTTCGCCTATCCTATTTAGATAGGCGATTTTTACTTATTTTGTCTCCTTTTTATTCGTCATCCTCTTGGTTTTTTTCAGTTTCGCCTTCTTCCCCAGTTGGACCATTTCATCAATCAGAAATGTTCTTTCAGAAGAAAACTATCGAGAAAAGAGCTACTACAGAAAGAGGAATTCAAAATCCTCTGTAACCTCAAGGCTTAACTCATTCGTCTCAAAAACTTTTGTTTTCAGTTGTACTTGAATCCTCTTGAGTATTTCTCTTAAGGTCATTTATTCTTTTATCGCGAAGATAAGCAAAAACATTGTCACTAGTTGGATTTTTAGTATCACCATAACTTGAATCAAGTTTAGCATCTTGCATTTCTTTAACTATTGTTTTTCTTGCCTCTGACTTATCATTCGTTAAAATTTCGTGATTTTCATGCCTTACAATATGTTCAATAACAAATGCGGGTGATTCTTTTTTGAAAGCAACAAACTTATCTTCTTCACTCGAAGCAGCATTAATTTTATCATTACCTAATGTTTTAAGATAAGTGATTAAAGCAGCTTTTTTATCATTGTCTGAGTAGAGAGAAAATAAACTTTCAATATGCGCTTTAGTTTTTCCTCAACCATTTCCTATTTTACCTCATTCAGTAACCATATCAGGAGTAGCATCTGTAATTCCTAGAGCCGAATTTAATTCTGGAACTGTTAAATCATTTGAATCGAAAGCTTTAATTTCGTTGTCAAGTGCATCTTTAATCAGTTTTGCTGTTGCTGAATTTTCTCCTTCTAAAGATAAATAAGCTTTTCTAACTGCTTCTAATCCTACACCTCCTTTTTCCTTCATCATTGTTGCGATTTTTTCTTCTGTGCTAGAACCAGTTTTGCTTTCGAATTCTTTTTTGATTATAATGTGTCAAGTTTTATCTAATTCTAATTTAATTCTTTCCTGTTCAATTGAGTAAAGTAAATCGTTATTTTCTTTAGCTTTTTCTGCTGTTATACCCATTCCTTCATTATCTTTAGTTTCTTTTCTTCCATCAACACCACCATTTTGGATTCACACGATTTCAAGAATTAATCTTTCCGCTTTAGCAGCTTCTAAAATTGTTTCTGCTTTCTTTCAATCTATTGTTTTATTATCTTTTTTAAGTAAATTTGGTTTTAATTTTTCTAACTCTGTTTGACTTTCTTTAGCTCGCTTTATAGCTAACTTGTCAAGTTCTTTATCTTTTGCTTCTAAATCTGCATTTATTTTAAGGATTTTAGCAAGATGAGAATTATCTAATTTAGTTTGATCAACCAACTCGCTGTCTTTTAATGAATCTCCACGAGTGTCAATCACTGCTTTTCTAGCTCGAAGTCACTCAGCGTAAGCATAAACATTATAACTAAGATTTAGTTCATACTTTTTTCCATCTATCTTACTTATTAATTCTACTAAATGTCCCCGATTACTTGAATCAAGACTAGTTATATCTCCATTTAGAACTGCTCTAGTAATAATCTTTTTACAAATATTATCGTATTCAGTAAGGTAATTTTCAGAATTTTCAAATTTTGTCTTATTTTCTATTTTATTGAAAACACTTTTATATAAATCAGTTCAACCTTTCAATCCCTTTATTTCAATATTTTGATTAGGACAGTCATCAAAACTTCAATAAATTTTCTTTTGACTATATTTTTCAGAAATATGACCTCTCTCTACTAAAAATTTCTTTTCGGAATCAGTAGCTTCTCTAACTGTTCAAATTCGTCATTTTTGTTCATCGCCTCACTTGCCAAGTTTTTCACTAATAAATTGAAGAGCAGCCTCATTATCAGAAGGAATAGCAACTTCATTAATGAAAGAATGCAAATCAGTTAACGTAAATTGTCTACTTTTTCCAGCATACTCATGAAATTTAACCTCCCAATTAGAATCTTTTTTATCAACAAATTCTACTAAATTAGTATTAGAAGCCAAAAGTTTTCTTAATCCATCTTTAAAACTTTTTTTTCAATTACCTTTTTTTAAAGTGTTAGCAAATATAGGATTTGATTGAATTTCTGCATCATTAGTAGTTAAAAAATCATCAAATGTTTTAAATAACACTTTGTCATCGGCACTAATAGTTCCATCTTGATTTAAATCAGCAATTTTAGAAAGCTGGTGAACTACCTCATAAGCAATTCGCTCTGCTCCTAATCCTTCATTCGTGTTATAATCTACACCTTTTCACTCAAAAGAGTAAAGGTTGTCACCATTAAGTCCTTCGGCTTTTATTTGCAGAGCATCTTGCAAATCTTTTTGTTCTTCTCAAATTTCTTGAAAAGTTTTAGGATCTGAGTCATCTTTTTTTCCTGCTTCTATTTGTTTAATAATATCATCAATAGAGAGCGAATTAATTTTTAATTCAGCTATCTCATTAGCTATTATAGATAATTTATTTGCAGTTGCACTATCACCTAAGAGATCTGCTTTTTCTTTTCTTAATCTATTTATTTCCTTATATAAGGCTGCTAATTCAGCGTTATCAGCTCTAATTATTAACTTTAATTTCTTTTCCTTTTCACCTTCCTTGACTCCATTTGCAAGTCATTTTGCATTCATATTTGTATCTCTGTTCATATATATGTTTATAATTTTTTATTATCTTATGTTATAATATAAATAAAAATAAGTCATCAAATATCAAAAAACTTGTTAATCAATAATTTAAAATGATTAAAGAGTATTATAACAAAATTAATTTGAATTATAATTCTTTTACTACTCTTAATTTATTTTATATATACTTTCGTTTCTTATCTCTAATCTTCACAACTTAAACTATTAACAAAAATCTGATTATTAATTAACAAAACAAAAAATGATTTTTAAATCAAGTGATAAAGAAATTTTTCAGGCAAAATCTGATAAAATTTCTAGCCAAGCAGGATGTTATATTTTGAAAGATAAAAGCGGAACCATTATTTACATCGGTAAGGCCCAAAACCTAAAAAAAAGAATAATTAGTCATTTCCAAAATCCATCTAGTAACTATTTTTATCAACAAATTCATGATTTTACCACTATCATCACTAATAATGCAAAAGAAGCCTTGATTTTGGAGCAAAATTTGATTAAAAAACATCAACCTCGTTTTAATGTTCTTTTAAAAGATAGTCATTATTATCCTTATCTAGAAATTACCAACGAAAAAAATTCTCGTTATAAAATAATGCAAAAAATTAATCCTAATAATCCTAGCGAATATTATGGACCCTTTCCAGACGGAAGTAAAGCTCGGGAAATTTTGCAATTATTAGAAAGACTATTTCCTTTGGCCAAATGTAAAGGAAATTTGGGTAAGCCTTGTTTTTATTATCATCTTAATCAATGTTCAGGACACTGTTGACAAGAAGTAGAATCGTCTTATTATGAAAATATCAAAAAAGAAATTAGGAAATTTTTTCAAGGCCGAACTCAAGAAATAAAAAAAAAAATCAAAGCTTCTCTACAAAAGAGTATCGCTAATTTAGCCTTCGAAAATGCCCAAAAGGAAAAAAAAATTTTAGATAATATTGATTTTTTCACTAGCCGACAAAATATTGAATTTCTTGAAAAAGACAATTGTGACTTTTTAGGAACTCACGAACAAGAAAACACCCTAACCCTTTGTCTTTTTATCTACCGTTACGGCAAATTGACTACTACCGATCAAAAAACTTTTCCAATTTGAAACAATAAGGAAGAAATAATCGAAACTTATCTCTATCAATTTTATCAAAGAAATTTAACGCCTCAAATTCTTTATATTTCTAAGAAATCAACTGAAATTGAATTATTAGGAGAAGAATTAGGATTTGAAATAAAAATTCCTCAACGGGGTCGCAAGAAAGAAGTTATTGATTTAGCTCAAGAAAATGCTCGTCAAAACTGACAAAATAATTATTGAAGTCAATTTCAACAAGTAAACAAGAGTCTAATTTTAGAAGAAATAAGTGTTTTTTTATCTATTCCAATTCCTATTTATATTGAGTGCTTAGATATTTCGAATCTTTATAATCAAGATGTAGTAGCAGGTTTTTTAGCCTTCATCAATGGCGAAAAAAAACTAATTAGAAGTAAGTTATATAAGCTAACTAAGAGTGAGCAGGAAAGCGATTTATCGCGAATAAAAAATGCCTGTTTCAACCATTATCAAAAATCTTCTCAAGAAAAAATGCCTAACTTGATAATAGTGGATGGTGGCAAAGAACAAGTAAAAAGCGTTCAACAATCCTTAAAAGAGTTAAATTTAAAAACTTTAGTAATTGGATTAGTTAAAGATGAAAAACACCGCACTGACAAAATAATTACTGACCAATTAAAGGAAGTTAATTTCAATAAAAATGAAATAATTAAAAATTTTTTAACTAACTGCCAAGAAGAAGTTCATCGTTACGCTCTGAACTTTCATCGCAAACTTCACCGCCAAACTGTCTTAAAAAAATAATAAAAAGAAATATATTGATTAATCAATATAATAATAAATATGAAAAAAGCTCAAGAAATTATTGACACAATTATCAATAAACAAAAAAATTACTCACTAAACTTAAGCAATCAAGATTTAACTGGTGAAATGAACTTAAGTGAATTTGCTAATTTAACTAAAATTAGTGCTGACGGAAATCATTTTGATAATTTGGATTGGTTAACAACTTTACCCAATAAAGAAAAACTCAAATGATTAAATTTATGAAACAATGAAATAAAAAGAGTCAATTTTGCTTTCTTACTAGATAATTTTCCTAATACCAAAATCAATCTAACAAATAATCCTTTAAACGGCGATAATTTAAAAGATTTGAGTTCTCAACAATTTTCTCTTTTGGTAGAGTGAATAGAAAACGGCAAATTAAAAGTCAATTCGTGAAAAGGAAATCTTTTGACAGATTTATTAAGTTACACTAAGGATTTAAAAGAAGAATTAATTATCCTTAAGGAAGAAAAATTGATTGCGCAACAAATACAAAATATCAAACTATAACCCTTTTTTGATTAATCAATATATTTTTGTTTATCTTAAAAATATTTTTTTTATAGGTATAAAAGTTGAGAAAGTATTCAAAAATTAACTAAACTAAGGGTAATCATTGTCGCTCATTCGTCATTATTTGTCTTTTTAATAAACTTCATACCATTAACTTTCATTATCAATTTAGTTTCTTGGTGAGATAATTTGGAAAAACGATGAGGATATTCTTCGATAAGTAATTTCACCGTTGGTTTGCTAAAGAAATAGTGAATAAAAAAACCATTGGAAATAATCAACAAAAGAGAAATTATAAAATTTTTTTCGGTTCTATTTTTTAATAATAAAAAGAGCAAAACATTAAGTAGCAACTGATTTAATAAAAAAAATAATAAGTGTTTACTAGTTTTTCTTCGCAGATTCTTATTTTTGTTTTGTAATGCCATTTTTATCAAAAAAAAAGAAAAATAAAATGTTATGAAAACAAACGATAAATAGACTCAAATCCCCATGAACACAGCAATATAACCTTTAACTCAACGATGATGAAATCCTCCACGTTCACTTCAAAAAAATGTTTTAATACCCAGCGATTTCAATATAAAGGTTGAGATTAGAGCAGGAAAAAAAGCAATTAGGAGAAAAATCCCAAAAATATTAAAACTGGACTTTTTATCCTTTTGTCTCTTCTTTTGAATTGATAAATTTGTTTTTTTAGGAAACTTCATAATAATTTTTGAGTCAAAATTTTTTTTCTAATTTTCAATACCAAACAAGCATAAAGAGTTAAAATAAATCTTTTCTCCTATTATTTTCACACTTATTTTTTTAATTTCGGCGATTTTTTTTAAAGTGTGAATTATATTGCAAGGATAATTAATTTGACCTCGCAAAGGTTCCGGAGGTAAATAAGGAGAGTCGGTTTCTATCACTATTCTTTCTAGTGGAATTTTTTCAATAACCTCTCCTCATCTTTCTTGCCATTTAGCATTTTTATAAGTGATATTACCAGCAAAAGAGATATAAAATCCTAAATCAATAAATTTTTTAGCTATTTCTTGATTCCCAGAAAAGCAATGCAAAACGCCTTTTTTTATCCCTAACTCTCTTATTAATTCATAAGAATCATTAAAAGCATTATTTTTTCCCTCTTCGCTTCTGATGTGTAAACAAACTGGCAAATCATATTTTTTAGCCAATTCTAATTGTTTTTTAAATCAATATTTTTGCTTAACGAAATCTGTGAAAGTTTGATAATAGTCTAAGCCAATTTCCCCAATAGCAATGATTTTTTTATTAGATAATTGCTTTTCTATTCACTGAAAATTTTCTTCATTTAAATCTTCATTGCTATTGGGATGTAATCCTAAAGCACCGTAAAGAGAAGGAAATTCATCTAATTGTTTAATCAACAAATGATTAGTAGGAAAGTCTTGCCCCATATTAAGAATTCGCTCAACTCCCACTTCCTTAGCATCTTCAATAATTTTTCCCAAAAATTTTTTTGTTCGCCGTATTTTTCATCAGCAAGATGACAATGAGTATCAAAAATCAATATTTCATTCATAAAATATTTTTGAAACTATTCATGACACCTTTTATTCAATACTCAATTGTTTAAATCTAATTTAATAAAGAATATTTTTATGAATATTATTGACTCTTTCCCTTTTTTAAAAAACAATAAAAAACTGGTCTATTTCGATAATTCCGGAACTACTTTAAAGCCTAATGAGGTCATTGAGGCAATTAATAAATACTATCAAAAATATTCAATTAATAATCATAGCGGGGGAGGAAATAGTCTATTTAATGAAGTTCATTCGACTATTCAAGAAACTCGAAAAATAATTGCCAAAAGAATCAACGCTCAAAGTGAAGAAATTATTTTTTCTCCTTCGACTACCTATTCTTTGAATATTCTTGCTCTTTCTTTAAAAAAAAATGTAGAAAAAGGAGATAAAATTTGCTTAACCTACCTCAACCATAGTTCTAACTCCTATCCTTGACAAGCTATTGCTCAAGAAAAGCAAGCAAAAGTAGAATTTTTAGATTTAAATCAAAATTTTACTATCAATGTTGATAATTTGAATAAATATATTAATCAAAAAACCAAAATAGTTACTTTCCCCCACATAAGCAACAGTTTAGGAGTGATTAATTCGGTAGAAGAAATAACCAAAGAAATTAAGAAAATAAATCCTAACTGCCTAGTAATAATTGATGCTTGTCAAAGCATTGCCCATTTACCAATAAATGTCAAAGAATGGAACATTGACGCTTTAGTTTTTTCCGGACATAAGACGTATGGTCCAACTGGAATAGGGGTTTTTTGAATCAAAAAAGACCTAGGAGAAAAACTAACTAATATTTTATGAGGAGGAGGGAAAAAAAGCAGCCCAAATGAAAAAATTGATAAAAATTTACCTTTGAGTCAAAAATTTGAAGTAGGAACTTTACCACTTGCTCAAATTTTTGGTTTGAAAGCAAGCTTTGAATTCCTCAATAATTTGGAAATTGAAAAGATAAAGAAAAGAGAAGAAAATTTAAAGAACTATCTCGTCAAAGAATTAAGTAAATTAAAAGAAGTGACTATTTATAACTACGAAACATCAGCAGTAAACATTATTCTCTTCAACTTAAAAAATTATCATCCTCACGATGTCGCTGATTATTTAGGAAAGAATAATATCTGTGTGAGGGCAGGTAATTTTTGTTGTCCTTACTTAAAAAAAGTAATTAGAGAAGAGTCAGCAATTAGAATTTCTTTAGCTCTTTATAATACAAAAAAAGATGCAAAAACTCTAATAGAATGTTTAAATAAATTGATTGATAGACCTGATCTTATTTTTGATACTTTTAATTAAAATTCTAGTCTCATCAAATTAATTACTCCCCTTATCTTTGGCTTTTTGTTCTCTTTGTCGATATTTTTCGACTGCTCCTACATTTATTTGACTGACTAGAGTACCAGTATAAAAAGGATTGCAACCACTACAAGTGCTAGTAGAAATATTTTGGGATGAAATAGAACTTATTTGATACTGCTTATTGCAATATAGACAGTTAATAATTATTGAATGAATTGGTAAGTGAATATTTTTTTTCATGATTATATTATTTTAAAATTTTAAAAAATATCTAATTGTTCTCTAATTTTTTTTTCTTGCTTGCTTTCTCCTTTTATCCAAAGTCAAATTTCTTTTCAAAAAAAAATTAAGCCAACTATTGCTAAAATCATTATAGTGAAAAAAACAAATCAACCTTTAGTTAAGGGAGATTTTTTTAATCCTTTTTGATAAATGATTGGGATAGCATTAGTTGAATTGCTTTTTTTATTTTGATAATAATCGGATTCAATTTTTACCTTATCCCAAGAAAAAAACCGATTTTTTTTAGTTCCATCTTTAAAATAAATAATTACCCCAAATCCATCACTTCCCTCGTTATCAGGAATTCTGTATTTCATATCAGTACCGTCTATTGCTATTATTTTTTCAACCTTATCATTGAATTTATGTTGTAGCAATTTTCAATGCATTTCCTTTCAAATTTTCTTAAACTCATCCTTTTTTATTACTGTTAGAAATTGATTTCCTTCATCAATTTTTCAATAATCATCTTTCTTTTTCATAAAATATTCAATTTCATCTCCGTTAGTCTCTTGAAAGTCGGTGACGCCTCATTGAAAATTCATACTTATCAATATCTTATGTTTATCAACTTTAATATCTTGGTAGCGTTTTATTTCATTATCCTTTTCATCTACTACTTTAACCAACATTTTTTTGGTTTTCTCTCCGCTGATCTTGATTTCGTTATCACTTATTTCCTCAGCATCAACAAACTTACCTCAGTGAATTTTTTTAGTCATTTTTACAAAATAAAACTTTACTTATTTTTTGAAAAATACATGTTCTTCTTGTATCTTTTTAGGTTAAAAGAAGCGGCTTTTTTGAAAGTAAAAAAAAATTGTTCTTTTTTACTCTTATCATTAATTTTTACTCTTATCATTAATTCTATTTTATTAATGGCGGTCCTGACGAGAATCAAACTCGCGATCTCCTCCGTGACAGGGAGGCGTGTTAATCACTACACCACAGAACCTGCTTTTTTGGTACCCAAAGTTGGACTCGAACCAACACTGTGCGGATCTTAAGCCCGCTGCGTCTACCAATTGCGCGATTTGGGCAAATTAACTGGCAGAGGCGACAGGAATCGAACCCACATAATCGGATCTGAAGGCCGATGTTCTACCATTGAACTACACCTCTTTATTAAAAGGTTAATTGATACTTCACTATTAAGTTGATTTATTGACTAATAATACTTGGTGACCCGTACGGGAGTCAAACCCGCCATGTATGCGTGAAAGGCATATGTGTTAATCGCTTCACCAACGGGCCTAGCTTTTAAATTTTGATAAACTCTTTTAATTGAGAAACACTTAAACTTCCAATAATTTTTTTAATTAATTTACCTTGATCAAAAAGAAAAATAGTTGGCACAGAACAAATGTTAAATCGAGAATTCTGAGCTAATGAAGAAAACTTATTGGCGTCAACTTCCAATATAATAAATTCTTTCTTCAATTTACTCAATCAATCTGACTCAGTTAGTAATTCTTTAATGTTTTTTTGTAATACTTTGCAAGGAGGACATCAAGCAGTTGAAAATTTAACTAGCAACAATTTATCTTGATTAGAAGTCAAAAAACTATCAAAATCCTCCTCGCGTTCTAAGTACTTAAACATAAAAAAAGGAGTACTTAATACTCCTTGATCTTATAAACTTTCTTCTTCTTTATCTTCTTTGGAAAAAAAAAAGTATCAAATAGCACTTAACACTGCAACAACCAAAATTGCTAATGCTCCGTAAGTAAGTCAAGTGAAGGTGTGAACACTAGTACTTAATCTTTTGTCCAAGATTTCATCTTTTAACTCTACGTCCCCTAATTTAGCACTCTTTAAATAAAATCCATTTCTTCAATGACCTGTTTTAAAAACAACTTTCGCATCTGTTACATCTTTTCAAGTATTTTTTCCAGCTTCACTAATTTGCAATTTGATTGTTTCTTTTGACTCTTTATCATTTTCTAACTTGTCAAAATTAACTTCTTTATCTTCAACTATTTTTAAGTCATATTTTTTGTCACCAGTTTTAGCATTTAAATTTTTTGCAAAACTATCATTTTTGTTTACTTTTACTTTTTTTGGTTCGCTATTCATATCTATTATTTTAGTTATTATATTATATATTAATTGTTTTTTATAATTGGAGCGAATAGAGGGAATCGAACCCTCATCATTAGCTTGGAAGGCTAAGGTTCTGCCGTTGAACTACATTCGCAATAGCGGGAATTTTAATTTCCGCTTCTATTTCATCTAATTTTATTTTCCGTTTGCAACCGACTCTTTAAAATTTTTGCTAACACTGAATTTAACCCTTCTTTTAGCAGGAATTGTCATCTTCTTCTTAGTTTTTAAGTTCATTGCGATTCGTGGCTTAGCCATGAAAGTTTTTAATGAAAAATAACTTGGGAATCTAATTTCTTCTTTCCCAACTAAAGCTTTTTTAATTTCTTCTAACGATTCCCCAATCACTTCTTCAATTTGAGATCTAGTTAAAGAGTTTTTTTCTTTTGAATTATGAACTCTATCAGCTAATTCTCTTTTTCCTATGATTGTTGATGCTAGTTTTTTAGTTTTTGCTACCATTATATTTATCTATTTTATTATATATTAATTTAACTGGTGGTTTAGGGCAGGATCGAACTGCCGACCTCATCCTCTTCAGGGACGCGCTCTAACCAACTGAGCTACCAAACCATTTACAATCGATAAACTGCTGTTACCCGAGAATGACCTTGATAATCAAAAAAAACAGAAACTTCAATTTCAGAAAAGCATTCTATTATAGATTTTATAACCTTTTCTTTCTGTTGGTGACCAATTTCCATTACCATCAAAAATTTTTTGGGAAGATATTTTTGTATTTGTCTAAAAATCTCCTCATAAAAATAGTAGCCATCTTTTTCTGCCACTAGAGCTTCTATAGGTTGTTTTTTGGTTATCGAGGAGAGATGTTGATACTCATCAATACTAATATAAGGAGGATTAGTAACAACAACATCAAAAATTTCTTCTGAGTTTATTTTATCAAACAAATTGCTTTTCCGAAATTTAACATTTATTAGTTTATTTTTTTTTGCATTTATTCGAGCCACCCTTAAAGCTTTTTCATTTATGTCAATTGCTGTAATATTTCAATTAGGATTAATTTTTGCCAAAGTGATAGCTATATTACCACAACCAGTACCAATATCCAAGATTTTTAATTTTTTTTTTGAATCTCAAAACTTTTCAATCAATCCCTTGGTTTTTTCTACTAATATTTCAGTATCTTTTTGAGGTATTAAAACTCCTTCTTCGATATAAAAAGAACTTCCATAAAAAAAAACTTCATTAATAAGGTAGGGAATCGGATAGTCATCTTTCAGTCTTTTAACTAAGTTAGAACAAATCTTAGAATAAGAGGAAAAATTTAGAGTTTTGTTACTAAAATTTAACCAAAATTCTTCCGAATTAGTTTGACAAAGGATAATAAGATCATTTTTTATTTCACTAAACTCAGTATTCTTTTTCAATGATAAAGCATAATTTCAACAATCTTGATAAGAATATTCAGCGTTTTTGTTTAATAATGTCATAATAAAAACTATTGGCAAAGAAAATATTTTAATCTTTTATTAAGATCTTAAAAAGCCCCCCTCCCTTTGCTAATAGAATTATTATAATAGACTAATAAGATACAAATGGCAACATTAACACGTCGTTTTCATTCACTTTAAACAAATTAATTCTAATATGGTGGAGATGACGGGATTGAACCCGTGTCCTTAGATGGCTAATAACTACCTCTACAACTTAGTTTATTATAGAAATTTTCCCATTATAACACTAATAAACAAATATTTAATTAATAATAGGTAGAATATTTTTTTATTTTAATAAATATAACAACTATTTAAAGAATAATAGACAAAACTTTAATAATTGAACCAAATAATTATTTACGAATCGATTCGAATTGGGCGAATCAATAAGAACTAGTTAAGATTATATTCTTGCGTAGTTGTATCCCGAATTGCCATTAAGCAAATTAACAGGAATTTCATTACTTATTTCGTCCTGATTTTTTCAAAACCTTTTTGTTGCAATAATTATCAACCTTGATCCAAGTCAAAACTCACATCCCCGTGATTTTTTTCTAACTTTATCATCTATATTTAATTTTAATTATGCTTATCATATTTATCTTTAATTTTGTAAATTTTAAGTTTATAGGTTAAATTGAGTTTTTTATTATCAAAAATTGCTTTTGAAGCGTAATCAGGGGGAGTAATTTCTATCATATTAGTCTCTTTGTCAATATTTTTAGCTGCTAAATATCTTTTTCAGGCAGAGAAGTAGCCAAATGTCTTTTTTGAGCTTCTATATTTATTCATTGATTTAGTTCAGCCAAATTGCTGATTTCAGGAAATTTTTTTGCATGGACATAGAAAAAGGCGTTAATTTGTAACTCAATTTCTTCTTTGTTTTCTTTGTAAATTTTTTCACTTTCGATTTTATCTCTTATTTTTTTTGTTCTTCTTGATTTTGACAATTGTTTTAAGCTCTCTATTCAATCAATTTCTCCGTTTTCTTTATGAGGAAAATCAATATTATAACCAGCGAAAAAAAATCAATAATTGGTTTGACGAAGAGCCTCTTCGAATTTATTCTGTTTTTTGGGAAGTGTTAAAAAAACTTCCTTTTGGTATTTAGAAGCGATTTCCTCAAAACTCTTCCTAAAATCTCAGTCAAATTCTTTGTTTATCTTTTCTCGATCACTTTTGCTCATTTTTGAGTTAACATCTAATAAAATTTTTTCTACTTCTTCAGGAGTAGTTGAAGGATGGTATTTAGAAAGGGCTTTTAAAACCTCTTTCTTGGCTTCATCCTCAGAAATCCCGGAAGAAGGAAGAAAAGGAATGTACATGGAGTAGCCCATGTCAGTCGAATCTTCATTTTCACTCTGAAAAACATTTTGCTTTTTTGATTTGTTTCAAAGAAAAATTGTTCCACCGATGACTGATGATAAAATTACAAAGCTAACAACCCTAATTATTCAAATCTTTTTCTTATTTTTCATGTGGTTATTTTTTTTTATTTTATAGATTATTGCAAATTCAAAAACTAAATTTTCCCCTTTTTTAGTCTCGTTATAGACTCCATAACTGATTGTCGGGAACTAGGAATGTTTTTTTTTTTTTTTTTGAAATATTTGGTGAAAAATCAACCAAAATAACAACCAAATAAAAGCAACATTATTCCTCCAGTAATTATTCAAGATAAATTTTCATTAACAAAATTATTTTTAGAAGAAGCATTATCAGTTTCTGAGTTCGCTTTTTTCTTACTTAGATTTTCAATTTATTCCTCTAATTCATCGATTTTTTTTATTAATTTTTCTTCTTGACTTTCCTCTTTTTTTTTGTGATTTTCGGGGAATATTTGATTAATTTTGTTGACATCGATGATAATCTTAGTTTCATCTTTTCCTTTTTCATTTTGTTGCGCCCATTGTCCGAAACTTCAACGAATAATTTCTTCAAGGTTCATTTTAAGTTGTCGAACTCCTTGTTCATCCTTATTTTTTTAAATTAATTTTTTTAAGGCTTCTTCTTTTATTTCAAATAATTCCCGATTAGCATTGCCATAATTTTTTTTGAAAGTTTCATCAATAATCTTTTTTCCTATGGAAAATTTTTGAATTTCATTATATCCTTCTAATCTAATAATTTCTAAACGGTTTTTTAGTGGTTCAGGAATTTTCCTTTCATCATTAGCAGTAAGAATGAAAGTAATTTCACTAATATCGACTGCCACATCAATGTAATTGTCAGTAAAATTTTTATTTTGTTTTGGATCTAAAACATGCAACAGGCTGTTTTTTAATTCGCTTTCGCCTATTTTTTCACCAGCTTTATCTATTTCATCAATTAAAATAACTGGATTACGACTATCTGTTTCACGAATAGCATTAATGATTTGACCTACTTTTGCTCCCACGTGTTCAGTCTTTCCGCCAATAATTAAGTTGGCATCATTTTCTCCCCCAGCATTAATTCTAAATAACTTTCTACCCATTGCTTCGGCAAATATTTCGGCAAAAGTTGTTTTTCCTGTTCCTGGCGGTCCTATGAATCACAAAATTCTTCCGTTTTGATTGAGATTAATGCCTTTATTTTTAGCATATTTCTGAAGCAAAAAGAGATTTTTTATGTCTTCTTTTTGTTTAGTAAAACCTTCTACATTTTTAAATGCTTTCTCGATAGTGTCATTATTAATCTCCTAACTTAAAGTTTTTTTCATAACTTTTTTTTAAGCTTTCAATTATTCAACAAATTGCTTCTTCTTTAGTGTTATAACCCCAATTTCATTTTTTTCTAAAACGATCTCAATTAGCAAAATCATTAACAACTTGATCTTGTTTTTTTTGAAGACGATCGATTGTTTCCTGAAAAGACATTTTTTTATTTAATTTTTTGGTACGGAACAAGGGACTCGAACCCTCACAAACTTGCGTTCACAAGAACCTCATTCTTGCATGTATACCCTCAACCTAACCTTAAAGACAATAATATTAAAATCTTTGCTTCTGTAACTTAATTAAATTTTATATTATTATTTATTCTATACAGGTTAACATGTAGAAAATAGAAAAGTTGAAATTAAACTAATTCAAAAAATCCAAACTCTTAACTTTGGCTTCTAATAACCTTTTAAACTCATACTGGTTCACAAACCGATTACCGGCTGTGCGATAAAAAGCTTGCATCGCTGTTTTATAACCACTCCAATTAATGTCATTCATAATATCACCAAAGTTTAAGTTAAACTCCATATTAGGATATCTTGGTAATCAGTCTCGCAAGTGTCCAGATTCGGTTAAATTAGGATTCCTTGTTCCTGCCTTTGTTTCCGAAGAAACTCAGTAATAATCCTGCACCGCTTGTCAGAGAGTTTCCCGAAAGGCTGATAACTGGTTAGTTAAACCTTTTTGTTCCCGCAGAATTCTTTCTTGTTCCCGTCCTAATCGTTTAGTCTCTTCGCCGAGGGTTCTTTGTAATTCTACTTCTTTTTGAAGCCGATTGATTTCAATTTGCTTTTCTTGTTTTTCTTTGAGCAGGGCATTCTCTTGCTTTTTTAATTCTTCTTCGTTCTTTCTTTTTTTCTCATTCATCTCGGATTCTATTCTCGCTTTTTCTTCATTGGCTCGCTTTTCAATGAGTTGACGGGCTTCCTTGTCTTCCAGAGCAATTGAAGCTAATTTTCTTTGCTTTTCTTCTTCAATAAGTTCCGCTTGTTTAGCTAATCTTTCTTGTTCCTGCTGATTTTCTTTTTCTAACTTTTGGATTTCATCTCGTTTTTTCTGTTCCGCTAATTCATTAGCTTTTTGCTGATTGGCTAGATTTTCCTCAGCTCTTTGCTTAGCTTGTTCAATATTCTTGAGTTTTTGTTCAAAGATCCGAGCTTGTTCTTCTTGGAGAGCTTTATTTCTGATTTCTTCGGCTTGACGGCGTTTTTGCTCTTCCTGATTTGCTAATTCAATTTCTTGATTCCGTTTTTCCTCATCTTCTTTTAACTTTTTATCTTTTTCTGATAATTTAGCTTGTCGCCGAGCAGTTTCAGCTTGTTCTAGTTTCTTTTTGGCTAGTTCGCGTTCTTGTTTTTTTTGTTGTCTCACTTGATCTTCGGCATTGAGATTGTTTAGTAGATCATCATAACGAGAAGAAGTAGATTGAGGGACTTCCTCGTTATTCTCTTCCGAAAGTTCTTCAATGTTAGCATCAGTTTCTGTTAAAGAATAATTACTTAATGCTTGCTGAATTTGTTTATTAACTAATTCTTCCAAGTTTAAGTTTTGAAAAAGATTTTTTTGCTGAGAATTAGAGGAGATAAATTTCTCTCAGATAATTTTATTGATTGTAATTGGTTTATTTTGCTCTTTTTTCAATCATTCTTGATAATCTTCCTCATATTTTTTTTCTTTTAAGAATTCACCTCAATTTTGGTTATTAACTTTTTCTACCGCAAATTTTAGGAGTTCAAAAAGATGATATTGAGGAATAGTTTTTAAGCCCAAAGTCAGCAAAATATCTCTTTGTCAATTTTTTAAGACTTTCATTTCCACTCATTCTTGCAAAGTAAAAAAATGACCTCCTCTTTTTTTAAACTTTTTACCAAATTTTTCCTCTAATTCTTCATTTTGCTCTTCGGGAAAATCTTTGTAAGTTCCTTCGGGAAATTCCAACAAAGGGGTTAAAATAGATAATTTTTTAGCTTTGGTTTCTTCATCCTTTTGCTCTTTCAATCTTTGTTTTTCGGCAATTTGTAAAACTTTTTGCTCACCTAATAAGAATTTATTCATCAGCCATTTTAGTTTCAATGATTCTGGTTCGGCGTTCATATTCGGCTTGGCTGTCCTCAAATAATTGTTCCGTTTCCGCAGTTTTGCGGTCAATAGTAGATTTATAATTTAAGAATTCATCCTCTAATTGGCTTTTTTCTTGCCGTAAGTTTTCGAGATTAGTATTAGTGAGTTTTATTTTCGAGTGAGTTTCTCTGATTTCTTCTTCTATTTTGCGTTTGTTGTCCAGAATTTTTTGTTCGTGCTGGGCAAAGCGTTCGTTGACTTCTTCACGAAGATCATTAATAGCTTCGGTTAGTTTATTTTCCACTCGATTAAGTTCTTCCGAGACTTGATTAATAGCAACTTGTAGCTGTTGGACTTGTCTTTGGCGTTCTTGCTTTTCTTGCTCTAATTGGATTTTGATTTCTCCGGTAGCATTGGCGATTTTAGCATCTAAGGCTTTAATTTCTTGCTCGAATTTTTGACCTTGTTGTTGTAATTCATTTTGGAGTTCGGATTTAATGCCTTGCATTTCTCCCCGTAGGGCTTTGCCTTGGCTTTCAATTTCGGCTTTTGCTCCGGCTAGTCCGTTTTTGAGATCACCGATTTCGGTTGATCAATCAAATTCAGAATCCCCTCCATCTAAAAAATCTTTAAATGTTCCTGTGGCTATTCCAGCTGTTTTGAAACCAAATTTAGTTACTCTCTTTATTTTACCTTTTATTTTTGAGAAACTTCCTCCTGTTAGAAAATCTCCTCCCAAATCTAGGGCAGTTTCTAATCCTCCAAGAGCCATTCTACCTCATTTTTTTCAATTGATATTAATTGGCATATTTTCTTATTTATTCGTTTGTATTTTTTTGTTAAATTAAAGTTTTTTCTTTTAACAAGGAATAATAAGGGAAGGGAAATTAAAGGGAATTTTATCTAGTATAGACTAGAAATTGTTTTTATTTTTAGGGATTTTGTGAAAAAGCAAATTCTTTTAAAAAAATATTTCAATCAGAATTTAGGGAATTATTACCAGTTTCTTTAAGGTCATATTTAGTATGAGGAGTATTTTCTATTTGTTCTCATAAAGATTCCTCAATTTCACTATAAACATAACCTTTAAAAATTTTACTTAAATAATTATTAATTAATTTGTTAAGTTCATCAGCATTAGTAAGTTCGGAAAACCCCGAACAAATGGAAATCAAAGAAGGATTAATTTCGGAAATTAAGCGAATACTGAGTTTTGCTAAATTTTTATTAGTAGCAAAAGAAGGCTTAAACTTGGTATTTTTTAAATAAGGTTCTAAAATAGTTGAACAATAAGTTTGAAAATCTAGTCCTTTTCAGTCAATTTCTCCATTATCTTTTCGCGGAACAATAGAGGATAAAAACAGAAAATTCCGGTAAACAAAATTAGCACTAACTTCTTCATTAAATTTATCAACACTCGGAACTTCTTTAAAGGCAGAAAATCCACATTTACTATTTACTAAATTTATCTTTTCATCTAATTCGGCTAATGAGTTAATTTCTCATCACTTGATATGAGGAACATAGCGAGTTAGAAATTCGATAGTGGCTTGTTGTTCATCTAAATTTTTACTAGTTTTTATTTTGCTAATTTCTTTTTCGGATTCAGCTTGGGAAGGGAGATAGTTAGAATTAGCAAAGTCAGGAGTTTTTTGTTCTTTACTTTTACTAGATTTGCTAAAAACAAAGTAAAATATTAAACCGATAATGATAATAAGAGCAAAAACACCGATTATTCATAATCATCATTTGTTTTCGTCTTTTTTATTTTCTTCAATATCAAAAGTTGTATTCATAAGTTTAAAAATCTATTCTTTGGCTAGATAATAAAGGTTCTTTTCAAAATCATTTGCCGATAATCCAAGAAAATAAGTAATAAAAAATCGAGTAAATAATTACGAAGACAATTAATCAAGCAAATATAAGGATTACACAATAAATTCTAATTACTCCGATTGCTCCTGACAAATTACCTTTCAAAATTTCTTTACCGGCTTCTTCTCCTAACTTTTTAGAAGCCCAATTTAGCGGACTAGCCAAGATAGACTTCTTTAATTTATCATCAATTTTATCTGTTTTTTCTTTACATTCCATAATCTTATCTTCGCTGGCAAAAGTAGTTTTAGTAAGGGTTCATAAATCACCACCACCAACTTTTAAAATAGCTCAGGTGAGTAAAAAACCAACCAAACATCCAATTAAACCAGCAATTAAGCCGATATTACTTTTTCGGCTTTGTTTGGCTTTCTTTCAAGCATCATATTTTTCTAAAGATCTAATATTTTCTAATTCTGACATATTTTTTTTAATTTTTATTCCGTATTTGTCGGAAAAATAAGTCAAAAGTTAAGAAAATATTGTGATTTTTGCTCTCTCTCTCTCTGTTCTTATCAGACAAGAACTCATTAATATTTGTTCTTTCTCTGCTGATAGAAAAATTGGAGAAATTGCTAGGGAATTCATGATAATTTATTTTTTAGGAAGTTTAAGCGTGTTTTCTAATGCGACCATTAGAATTTTTGTGAATTATTAAAGGGGTAATTTCTTTTTTAATTTGTTCTTCCTCATAATCTCGACAAATTTCTAAATCGTAATGTTGCTGAACATTCATTCAAAAATCAGGACTAGTTTGAAAGAAAAGAGCTAAACGATAAGCGAGAGAAGGAGTAATATTTCTTTTTCCTTGGATAAGTTCATTAATATATCCTTCGGCAACATTAATGTTTTTGGCTAATTTTTTGGCAGTAATTTTATAAGGTTTAATAAATTCCTCAACCAACATTTCTCCGGGATGAATAGGCATTATTTCTCGTTTAGTCATAATATAGTTTAATTTTAATGATAGTTAGTAATTTCTACTTCGTAGGCCTTGTCATCTTTTCAATAAAAGCAAATTCGATAAAGTCCTTGAATAGTAATGCTCACTGGCCTTTGCGTTCTCCTTTGAGTTTATGTAAGAAATCACCTAGTATATTAGCTAACTCCTCCAAAGAAATTATTTCGTTTAAGCGAGTTAATTTCGGAAGAGCAGATTTAGCAACTTTTACAAACAGAATAGATCATGAGTATCTTTATCCTTAAAAGTTGCAATTGTTTTTAACATTATGTTTGTTGATTTTACTTCTTAATTTCATTGCTTTTTCTTCTCTTTTTCAACAAATTTTGCAAAACATTTTATCATCAGGAGACAGTTTTCTTTCTAAACATAAATTACAAATTTTTTTATCATCTTCTAATTTACGATAATTATTTTGAAAATCTAATAATTCTTTTAGCGAAATAGTATAGTTGCCCTCGGCGTTTTCATCTTGAACTATTTTACCAGTCTTTTCATCTTTTTTCATTCCTCTTGCTAGATTTCAACGACACTCTTCTTCGAAAACAAAGTCTTTGCCTTCTTTCTTTATTTCAATACATCCTTTTTTTGTTCTAATAATCAATTCCTCTAATAAAGCTTTATCCGTAAACTCATCAGAATTCATAAATTCATGATGACTAATTTCAATATGTTGGTTTTTGATATTAAATTTGTTACAATTTGGACAACTTAATACTGAATTAAAGCCCTTGGCTTGTTTTTTTGACATATAAATTTAACGATTCTATTTCTGCTTCTAAACTCTTGATTTTATTTATTAATTTTGTATTTCTTCCGGATTGAGCTCAACTTACTCCTTTTTTGCTTTTTCTTTTCATAGATTTGCTAAGAATACGAGTCATAATGTTTATTTTTATCCACTAATTAACCATAAAATGAGCAATAATCCCAAAGCAACTCAGAATAATCCTCGGCAAAAAGTTTGTTGCTGCTGATAATAATTAGTAGGATTGTAACTATTGGCTTTTTCAATTTGTTGCCCTAGAAAGTTTTCTAATTCCAAAGTCTTCTTTTCTATTGGCTGTTTAACCCAATTCTCGTATTTATGGTTCATTCAATCTTTAACGGCATTTTTAATAAAATCTTTTATTTTTCCTAAATAGTTTTTTAAAAGGTCAGTTATTTTAGATTTGGTAGTAATATCCAAGAATTATCGCAATTGACAGAATTTTAAAACCTAGTCAAAATAAGACAAATATTAATAAATAGTAAAATTTTCTTAATAAGAATGAACGAAAGTTTAGCCGAAAACATTAAAAAAAAAATTACTGAAAAGGATGAAGAGATGAAAAAAATTTGGGCAGAGTTAAGAAGTGAAAGAGAAAATCCAAAAGAGAAAATTATTGAAGAATTGAAGGGTATTAAGCGCACTACCGGTCAACATCCGGGCGGTCTTTTGATTACTCTACCTAATACCGATATTCAAAAATATACTCCCTTAAACTATCCAGCCGACAATCGTAATTCTGAGTGAATGACGACCCATTTTGAATATAGTTTTTTGTCAGAAATATTTCTCAAAGTTGATATTTTAGGACACGATGAACCTACTGTTTTACAAAAATTGTTTCAATTGACTGGCGCTGATCCCCACAAAATTTCTTTTCATGACAAAAAGGTAATGAAACTATTTACCGAGGCTGACACTTTGGGAATACCAGAATTTGGAACTGACTTTGTTAAGAAAAGCTTGTTAATTCCCTTAAAACCGACTAAATTTTCACAATTGGTACAAATTTCGGGTTTCTCCCACGGAACCGATGTTTGAACTCAAAACCAACTTACTGTCTACAAAAATAAACAACTTTCTTTAGACAAATTAATTGCTTGTCGCGAAGATATTTGAAACTTTTTGGTTTCTTGAGGAATAGACAATAAAAATGCTTTCATTGCCACTGAATTTATTCGTAAAGGCAAATGAAATAAATTACCCGAAATCATTAAGGAAGAAATGAAACAAAAAATGAGTGATAAAGAAGGGGAAATTTATTTTTCTATTTTGAGCAAAATCAAGTATATTTTCCCTAAACCGCACGCTATCGCTTATACTATGACTGCTTGACGGGCTGCTTTTTATAAACTTTATTACCCTCAGGAATTTTTCTCAGTACTTTTAACTTATCACACTACTATCTACGATATTTGATTAATGACCTTAGATCCTAAAGCCATTACCTTTCGTTTAGATAATTTGATGACCAGCAGTAATAAAAACAGTGAAAAAGAACTATTATCGATCATTAAAGTTTTTGAAGAATTAAACAAAGAAAAAAAACGACTAGAAAAATCTAAGAGCAATCAAAAAAATATTTTAGAAAAAATGAATATTGACCAAATTTTAGCTGATATTCAAAATAAAATAAAAAAATCAGGCAATGAAGAATTAATTAATAATTTAGCCAAAAGTAGTCGGGTTTGAAAATTAACTGCCAAAGAAAAAGATTTGTTGTTTACTTTGAAAGTAGTTCTAGAAATGGAAATGAAAGGATTAAAATTTACGCTCGGTTTAGACTTTAATGGTTCGGAGGTTAAAGATTTTAAAATCGAAAATAACACTATTTATTTTCCCTTTACTGCTATTTCTGGAATTGGTGAAAAATTAGCAGACAGAATTGTCGCCTACCGACAAGAAAAAGGTCAGATTACCAATAATTGAAAGGGTGAATTAAAGGAAACATTAAATGTTAATCACATGCAACAGTTAGAAAACCTAGAAAAGTTCAATTTAATAATTAATTTAAGAAGAAATTAAGATTAAGAAAAGCAAAATAATGACTAAACAAAGAATAATTTCTAATCCAAGTGAGTGAATTATAACTTGCCGAGGTGATTTTATTCGTATTAAAGATAGCGAAAGTTATGTCGAAAAGAATTTAGAGATAATTCGCGAGCGCCTAAAAAACCGCCATGAAAAAATGGTTCGTTTTTGTGCAAGACTCCTGAGCAAATTAGTAAAGAAAGATACGATGATACGATAAGGCTTTAGAAGAAGTTAATTTTGATTACGAGCAGCTTCACACTTGACTTTATGAAGATAAAAATCAAGAAAAAATTGAGAGAATTAAACTGACAGGAACCGATTTTCGAGAAGCGGTTTTAACAATTTTTAATCATATTGAAATTTCCCAAAATAAATGAAGAATAAAAAATTTTAAAGAACTAAACCAACGAGAACATAACTCATTATTAGTCAATGAAGAAACCGGACAAGTTATCTACCCCTTTTTTATTTTTAATTCCAATCTTAGTGAGTTTTGTCAAAATTATTGAAATTTGTGCTATCGCGATGGACGTCAAGAAATATTGATTCCCCGAACTAAAAGAAATGGCAGTTCAAATCAAAAAAATACTTCTGCTGTTATTTTTCTTCACGGTACTTACGGAGCGACCAATAATTTTCGTGAAGTGGAGAAGTATTTTCCCAATACTAAATTTATCTACCCTCATTCACCAACCCTACAATATGATATGTGACATGGCTCACAACCAGCTCCAGGGCGACAATGTCAAGTTTGAATAAACATTACTGGCGACGCCCATGAACTAATGGATGTTGATGTTTGTACTAATAATTCTCCTCTAAAAAAAACTTTTGAAGATGCTGACAAAATAATTCATCTCGATTATCCGCAACTAATGCGGTCAGTAAGTTATGTTAATGAAATTATTGAAGAAGAAATTAAAGCTGGCATTTCTTCGGAAAAAATTTTCATCGCTGGTTATTCGCAAGGAGGTTTGCTAACTTTGGCCACTGCTCTAAATTCCCAACATAAATTAGGCCGATTTATTTCTCTGTGTGGACTTTTACCTCGTTGAGATAAGTTGTTGGTTAAACCCTCAGAAAAAAACAAACAAACTCCCTGTCTGATTATTAATAATTCTGGTGACTCTTGAGTTACTTTTTGAACCGGTCGGAAATCTTATGAAATTTTAAAAGAAAAAGGTTATAATGTTGAATTTATGACTGATTTTGGTTTAGGACATTCCTGAAAAATGAAGATGTGGTTAGTTTTTTAAAAAAATGTCTTGGCGAAAAGTTCGAAAATCAATCGGGTCAGAATGATAAGAAAAGTTATGTTTTGCGAATAACATTTGCTTTATTGCTAATTGTCGGAATTATCGCTGGATTTAATTATGATGATAAAAATAAAGAAAAAGAATCGAGTCAAACTGATACAATAATAAAATTAATATTATATCGCAGGGTAGAGTAGTTGGTCCAACTCGTCGGGCTCATAATCCGGAGATCGGAGGTTCGAATCCTCCCCCTGCTACCAAATCAAAATAATATTCAAATCCAGCAAATAAAAAACTTTCAAGAGCCCAAATCGCGCAATTGGTAGACGCAGCGGATTCAAGACCCGTCCAGTGTTGGTTCGAGTCCAACTTTGGGTACCATAATTTGCTAATCTAGAAGTTTAAGTATACTTTTAAATTGATTATTCTCACAAAATTCTTGTAATTTTTTATTACTTTTTCATGATTCTCATTGAAAATCTCAAGTTTTGATTTCCTTTGGCGAAAAAGTAATATTTTTATCTAGTTTGATAATACTTTTGTTAAGATAAGCGGTTTTTTCTTGGTTTTCTAGAATTTTCTTAATTTTTTCTGGTGATTCTTTTATTCTCTGATAAATATTTTCAACTGTTCCGAATTGTTGAATTAGTTTTTTAGCATTAACTAGCCCTATTCCCATCACTCCTTTAATATTATCGACATTATCGCCTAATAAACTTAAATAGTCGACATAATTTTTAGGAGAAAAAACATACTCTTTACAAAAATCTTCCTGAGTATAAATAGTTGATTTGCCTTCGATATATTTTAAAATATTAACATTTTTATCGAGTAATTGTAGTAAATCCTTATCACGAGTGAAAATATCTAAAATTAAAAAAGGATTTTCTTTAACTTGTTGATTTACGAAAGAAGCGATCAAATCGTCAGCTTCATGATTAATTAATTGAATTACTTTAATATCAGTTTCTTCTAATAAGGCTTTAACCTTTTGCATTTGTTCTCATAATTCTTCCGGCATTTTTCCTCGCTGAGCTTTGTAATTAGACATAATTTCTTTGCGAAAATTATCACCGCCCCCATCAAAAACTATCAATAAATTTTGATAATTACCTTTTTTAAGAACACTAATCAAGACTCGTAAAAAGAAAAAAATTGTTCCGTCATTTATTTTTCAAGTTATCTTTTGAGCAACGTGATAAGAGGAGTGAAGTAAATTATTACCATCAACGATTAAACCTTTGCTTTCCATAATTATTTTTGTGTTATTATATAAAATTACTTATTATTATATGAACATAATTTGTGACATAACTAAGCAATATCTGCGCGCTGACCTACCTAATTTAGAAATCGGGGACAAAATTGAGGTTGTTACTAAACATATTAATCCAAATGAAAAAGTAAAGAAAAACGAAAAAGAAAAAATTCGTCTAACTCATTTCAAAGGTACGGTAATTGCTCAATCGAATCCTAAACAAATCAGTTATACTTTTTCAGTTCTAAAGGACAACAAAGGAAGCGACAAAGTGGCTATTAGAAGTATTTTTTCTTACCATTCTCCTTTTATAATAAGTATCAAAAAGTTAGGAAAAACCAATCAGAAAGTTCGTCGAGCTAAGTTATATTATTTGGAAAGAGAATTAGCTAAAAAGAAAGACAACGAATAATCATTGTTTCAATAGCAAAAAGAAATGATTTTAGTTGTATGACAAATTTAAAAAATGTTAGCCTGAGTGACTTAGGTCTAAAAAAAGAAAAAAATAACAAGGTTGAAGGTTTTTGTGGTTTTGCACCAGAAATGAGACTTGCTACTGATGGATATAATTTTTTTTCGGAAAAAGATGGATTTGATAAAATGTCCAAAAGTTACAAATTTAGAGAAAAACGAATAATAGATAACTTTTTTAATATGAATAATAAATTTTTGGAACAAATAAAAATTATTAAAAATATCAAAGATAAACCTGGTCATTATCTTAACCAACAATCAGAATTAACAAATGATTTGGAACCAGAGCATTTTATTCCTCCATCTCATTTACCAACAAAAATAATTCCCTTAACTTTTCGGAAGTTTTTCGCTCAGGAGTTTCCTCAAAACATCAACGAATTCGCCTTGAAAAATTCGGAAATATTAACTAAGTTAATTGACGAGAAAAGGAATGAAATCGAAAAAGATGCTCTGACTTGACTAGATTATGTCTCAGATAAACAAATTAGTGAAATGATTTGTCAAGTTAACAACTATAGTAATAAAAGAAAAATATACAAATCATTCAGTAGTTTTCAAAACTCTGACGAAGTGATTCAGTGAATTATCGACACCAACTTGAAAATGAGTTATGAAAGTGCCGATTGAAACAAAGACGGAATAAAAACATTTTCTGAGGAAAAAGGAAATTTGTTAATCATTGATGCCTCGCTTTTTCAAAGAATAGAAATAAATGAACAATGAGAAACTAACCAGGAGAAAGATAAAAGAAAATTTCCTTTACCGCTTCCCCGAGTTTGAAATAAATTTGCGGCTGTAATTAATTTTCCGTTAAAAAATAATTTTCAATTCCTAATCATTGACAAAAGAGCATTGATAGGCTGAAAAAATTTGCAAGAATTAGAAATTAAATATGATGAGTCTAATACAATCACTTACTTTTTACAAAAAATGGAAGGAGGTTTTCAACAATTAACTTATTATAACGCTTGTGCTTTCATTAGCGAATAAATTAATTTGACACTCATTGACAGACGAGAAAAACAATAATCAAACTAAGAGAACGGAGAAGTAATAAAAAATGAGTAAATGATAGAAAAAAAAATTAATCAAAACGACCTAATTTACAAAAATAATAATCCTGATAAAAAATTATTTTTTTTTGCAAAGGATAACTTTTGAATCAAAAATTTTTTTACTACTGCCTCTTCCAATTTTTTAAATAATTTTGAGTTACACGATGAAGCTACAGTAATTAAGTTATTAAAAAAAAAAGGATTCGTTTGCTTAGGCAAAACTGATCTAGATGAATTTGCTTGTGGAGGCTCTGGTTTGCTATCAAAAAACGGAATCCTAGTTAATCCTCATAATGACAAACATATAGCAGGAGGATCTTCTTCAGGTTCCTCTGTTTCAGTAGCACAAGGTTTGGCTGATTTTGCATTGGGCAGTGATACCGGCGGTTCGGTTCGTTGTCCGGCGGCTTATTGTGGAGTAGTGGGTTTTAAACCTTCTTACGGTCTAATTTCCCGTTATGGACTAATACCTTTATCTTCTTCCTTAGATACTGTGGGTATTTTAGCCAAAAATGTCTCAATCGCAAAAGGGATTTTTTCAACCATTAATCAAAAAGATTCTCATGATTTATTAACAGTTACTCACAAAGAAATTAAAAAAGCAAATTTCAACTCAAGCAAAAAGATTGCAGTCATAGACGGATTGGACGAGCACTTAGAAAGCAATCTAAGAGATCTGTATAACAAGAAGTTGAATTTTCTTGAAAAGCGAGGATACACTATTAAAAAAGTTAAATTACCAAAAGAAATACGTGATAATTTGCAAATTACTTATTTAATAATTTCTTGTAGCGAATTATTGAGTCATTTAAATTCTTTGCAAGGAGTAACTTACGGCTCTAAAAAAGAACCAATCTCTATCAAAGAAAATAGAACTAAGCATTTAGGTAAGGAGATAAAAAAACGACTGTTGATGGGGGCTTATTTTTTAGAAAATCCTGACTGTTTAAAAATAGCTAGAAAATTACGCTCTTTAACTAATGATTGAGTTAAAAAAGTTTTTACTAAAAATGAATTTTTACTTTTCCCGAGCATGAATGGTCCAGCTCCTAAAATTGAGCAAGTTACCTCTGCTTTTGCCGGAAGCGAAATAGTTCATTGAAGTGATAATTTGTTACTATTAGCTAATTTTGCTGGCATCCCTTCTTTAAGTTTACCAATTGGCCTTGTTGAAGATTTACCAGTTAGCATCAATATAAATAGTGGTTATGGAAAAGATAAAGAAGTTTTGGAATTAGCAGAGAAATTAGAAAAAAAAAGTGATTAATTTTTTATCATTTAATTTTTCCTTTTCCTATAAAAAGAGATAAAATGACCCTAATGAAAATATGAAAATCAGCAGAGCCCAATTTGAGCGAATTAGAAATTTAAAACCTTGGACTTTCACCAATGTTCTTTTTGCCATAAAATAACTATCCTCAATTTGGATTGACCTCCTTTTCGCAAGGTTTATTGTCGTTTGCATGAAGCAGAATACGTGCTATGTTGGGATATTTGCTATAAAGTATGCTTGAATATTTGAGGTTGTGAACTTTATCAGGAAGTTCCGGAAACTAAAACGCCAAAAGAAGAAATTAAGCCTAATAAGTCCCTACGATTTAGTCAATTGTTATTTGTGTAGCAAAGAACTAAAAGGAGCTAGTAAAAAAGGAGTGATTAAGAATCGGAATAACCCTTTATTTTGAGGGATTGGTAGTAGTTATAAGATAATGTGTTTGGAGTGTATTGGGAAAGATTTTTATGTTGGTTCTTTTAGAGATTAGCAAAGATTAGAGATTTAAATAAAAACCATTGCTTTGTTGGATATTTAAGCAAAACTTGCTAAAAGAGAAAAAGTGAGAATAATGGAGATAGTGAGAGATTATTTATTAATTTCTCAAAGATAAAACAAAATGGATTTTTCTTTCTACTTCTTCCAATAAATTATCCTTGATTTCAGTGATTTTGTTTTTAAACATATCGCGGTCAATCGTTTGAATTTGGTCAATTAATAACACGCTCTTTTTTTGTAAAGTAATTTCTACTTGAAAAGAATAAGCTCTATCGCCCTCTTTTAAAGAAGTAATGGGGATAGTAGTTATTAAAGGACTAGCATTATTTTGTCTATCATTAGAAATTACTAAGCAAGGATGTAATTCTTTTAATGACCGACTATTATTATCCGGTAAATCAACCCAATAAAT
The DNA here is from genome assembly GCA_031674855.1 of Mycoplasmataceae bacterium. Classification (GTDB taxonomy): domain Bacteria; phylum Bacillota_I; class Bacilli_A; order Mycoplasmatales; family CGIF01; genus CGIF01. Next base: position 338,632 of record CP125275.1, on the reverse strand, counting down.
ATCTCCTCGTTTAATTATTTTTTGAGACATAATTATTTAACTTTTTTCTTACTAAATTTTGCTCGACTTTCTATGCTAGCTCTTGCTCATTGTTTAGCTTCTTTTAAGTTTTGAGAATTTGAATAACACTGTTTATATTCTTGTTCTATTTTTTTTCCCTTGTTTCCTAATTCTCTATCAACCAAATTTTCAATGAATTCGCTAATTCTCCCCCTCCCAACATCTGTTTTAAGTTGATGGTAAGTATCAACACTTATCTTAATGGTTAAATTTTGCTTTTCCATATTTACACATTTTACAAATATAAAAAATATATTAAGATATCACGAATAGAAAAAACAAAAAAACACCACAAACTAATAAAAACCGACCAAAGTTTTTAGTTTAATATAATTTTTGTTAATTTTCTGTCTTTGCTATCTTAACTGATTGTAATAAACTTGAAGCCAGTGTAAAAGCTGGGGAGTTCAATAGGAGAAAACTAAATCTTTATAACTCATGTCCAAACCTCGTAAACAACACCAAATAATAGGAAATATCGACTATGCTTGACTAAATTATTCTCGTTCACCACAATATAAAAACCAACCTTTTTACTGCCTAGACATCACCGAACAAACTCAATTTAACACAGTTAAGCAAACGGTCTATGGCTTTGCTAATTTAGTTAATGAAAGCATTTGAAAATCCTTAGAAACCGGTTCATTCAAAAACAAAAACTATCTCTTTTTCTGTGAAAAACGAACTAGGGGATGAAAAATGAGAGATTGAAAGGAAATTAATTAGAAAGTTATATGAATATAATTGTAAAATATTAATCATGCTATTTTTCTTTATCCGCTGAATATTTATCACTAGTAGTAGGCGAGTCACGCCAATTGGCGTTCAATTTTAGGATAATATTTATCAAAATCTTTAAAAACAGTGGCTAACCTTTGAAAGTTAGTAAAATAGAAAGAAATTTAATATTTATTAAAAGTGAAAATAATTCACAAAAAATCTTTAATCAGTGTTGCAACTTGTGCTTTTATAATAGCAGCAATTATGACTTTTGCTGCTTTTTGGGGAAAGCCGGTAGGTCATCTTTATTGAACCACTGCTCTTTGTTTATGGGATTGGGGCTATTACTAGTGTTTATCATTTTATTAGGATAAATAAATCTGCTATTTTAATGTATCTTTCTAATAAATCAATCTCCTTTCAACTGTCCCAATTCCCTTTAGAGGGTGAAGTTGGATCATCATAATTTATCAAAAAAAAAAAAAAACATCACCAAAATTAGGTTAAACATGCTTTTAAATTAAGTCAAAATAACAAAATATTTAATTAGTTAAAAACAATCATCTATGAACAACAACAAACTAACAAAAAATAACCAACTAAAAAGAAATTGACCAAATAACATTTGAGATAATTGACTTACTCCCTTTAACTTTTGGGATGAAGATACCTGAGAAACTAAACCTTTTCGCAGTGAACTCCAAGAAGACCAAAACAATTACTATGTCAAGGCAGAATTAGCTGGAGTTCCCAAAGAAAGCATCGATGTTGAGTTAGTTAATAATCAATTACGAATAAGAGCCGAAAAAGAGGAAAAAAAAGAAGATAACAATAAAAAATATCACTTTTCGGAAATAAGTTATGGTTCTTTTACCCGCACCTATAATCTTCCTAAAACGGTCAATAACCAAGACATTAAGGCCGACTACAAAGAAGGATTATTAACCATCACTATTCCTAAATCCGAAGAAAGCAAAGGCAAAAAGATAAAGATTAGTTAAATAAATCATAAAACTAATTCCTATGAACAAAAACCAAAATAATCAACCAAATCAAGAAAAAAACAACAAAGCCGAAGAAAAAACTTTTCAAATTAAGATAGATCGTTTTTTTTATGATGAAATTGGAAAAGACCAAGTTTTTGAACAACTAAAATCACAAGCTTGAGCTTACTTTCAAAATGTCAATTGGTATATTACTGAAGCTTCCAGTAAAGAAGAAAACAATCAGATAACTTTTACTATCAAAACTACCGGAGAAAAAGGAATTTGAAAAGAAACTAAAGACGAAGCTGAGACAGAAAAAAAATCAATGTGACAAAAAGCTAAAGAAAAAGTTGGTTTGAATAAGTAAAAAAAGAAACAAGAGATGAATAAAGAGGGGAGTATCAAAAACTCCCCTAATAATTGAGGTCTAAAAACTTGAATTATTAGGACTTAATTACTATTTCAGTAAAGAACATGCCATGAGGAATTACTTAATCAGCACGTTAGCAATCAGCACTCTTTTAGTCTGCTTTATGCCCTCAGATTTTAACCGATTATGACTAATTTTTTGCTAATGAATTAAAAACCAAACAAGAAGGTCAGGGTCTTTTAAAACCCTCGGACTTCAAACGCAATCGCGGATGGAATTTACCGACTGCTAAAACTAAGCTAGATAACTCAGACAGTTCCCAATTAGCCACTATCCAACAAGAATTAAGAGAATTGAAAGAGAAATTTACTAATTCTCAAAAATTTATCAAAAACCTAACTGACCAAAATGAAGCCTTAGAACTCGCTCCCTTTGATAAGCGGTTAGAAAGTCTAAATCAGTTTAGCGAATATCGAGAAAAAATAAAAGAACTAAAAGAAACTGAGTTAAGCAAAGTAGCTAGCAAGGAATTAGTTCTTAGTAAACAAACTGAATTAATCTTAATAATGATTACTGTGGCACTATCTATTAACCTCCTCACTAAATAAATATGGTATTCGGAATCAACTTACCCGACTGAAAAACAGTTTTAAATGAAACTCTGTCTAACTATGTCAAGACTCCGTTAGAACAAAGCACAGCCAATTTAACTAATCTCGCAGAAAAGAAAACAATGGATCTACAAACTGACCTCAATAAAAAGTTTGCGGAATTTAAAGAAAATAATCAGAAATTCCAAAGAACTTTAATCGTTATTACTTTTGCCACCTTCTTAGTAATCACTATCTCACTAACTTTGTCAAATAAAGATAATATTAATCATGATTAATAATCTCAATAGTTCAGAAAAAAAAGACCTAAAAAAAGAGACTCTGCTTAATAGTCCGGCTCCTAATGATTTAGCCTTAGTCAAAACTGGTAGTGAAATTCCCTCAAAGATAATTAAAATACTCTTACTAATAATCTTTTTAGCCCTTGTTGCTTATTATCTTTTCAAATAAAAATCAAATGAACGAGCTAATCTTTATGGCCCTAGTTGTGGGCGTTGGCTATTACTTGTTAATCCACAAAAAGAACCCATCCCCAATTGGTAGCAGGGGGAGGATTCGAACCTCCGATCTCCGGATTGAGTGTCAAATTGACTCTAGAAATTGTTTTTTTTGTAATACTTTTGGATAAATATAACGTTTTGTATTGCAATAGAAAGTTTGTAATAAATAACAGTTAAAATCACTATTTACCTTCCAATTTTTTTAATTCTGCTTCTAATTGATTCTTTTCGTGACGATATCTAAATAGTTTGCTTTCTAAATCTTTGATTTTGTCGCCATTAACTCATTCTTTAAACCAATTTTCTTCACTGAAGTTCGAATTAAGTTTCTTTCTTAATTTCGCATGTTCGCGTCAAAATATTTCGGCCGTCTGTTGCGATAGAGTGTTAATAGTGCCAATCCGATAAACTGAATCCTCTCCTAATAATTCCCGGACATAATTATGAGCTACTTTTTGATACTCACCCGAAAAGTTAAGGTCAATATCGGGGGTTTTTTCTCCTTCCCAACCAAAGAAAGTTTCAAAAGGTAAATTATGACCCTCCATCGTTAATAAATTAGAACAATTAGGACATTTTTCCTCTCCTTGATAATCATAACTTGAATAAACTCTATCATTAGTTTGGTAAAGTTTAGCATAATGACAATTAGGACAAAAATAATAAAAGGGTAAGGGATTTAAATCAGTAATGCCACATAAAAATGCCACAAAAGAAGAACCGATTGACCCACGCGAACCAACTATTTCTTTATCTTCATAAGTTTTGCTGACTACTTTGTAGGCTAATCAATAAATGAAAACATAACGACCTTTAATAATTTGTCATTCTTTTTTTAATCTTTCTTTAACAAAATCCGGTCAACTTTTACCAAAAATTTCATTAGCTTTTTGCGTATAAGCTTTAACTAAATCATTTTCTTCTTTTTCAATACTTTTAGTCATCGAATAATTAAGGGATGGTTGTTGAACTTTAACTTCTCCTATTTTATTAACCAAATCTTGAGGATATTTAAAAATAAGTCTTTCAATTAAGTTTTTATCGCTTAGAAATACCCAATTATCTATTATTTCTTTCAAAGTAAGCAAATGTTGGGGAGGAAGTGAGGAAAATCGATCTTCTTTATCCTCAAAAGTAGCTTGACTATAAAGATAATGTCGATTTCCATTCATGCCTTCATTAGCCACGATAATCTCTTTCAAAAGACGCTCTTTACTTTCGCAATAATAAACTTGATTAGAAGGAATAACTGGAATCTTTAACTCCTCGCACATTTCGATAACTTTTTTCATCATCTCTTTGATTTCTTTTTCTCTAACTTGTCCATTAAGCCATAAATGTCGGAAAGTCTCCGGATTATTGACTTCTATGTAATCATAAAACTTAAGATTTTTTCGTCTCACCTCATCAGAATTAAAAGAACTAAAAAGAGAAAATATTTCACCCTCTCTACTCCCAGATCCTCCGAGTAAAAGTCCTTGTCGGAATTTCTCTAAATCGGAACGCAAAATTGATGGTTTTTTAAATAATCTGGTAGTATGAGAAATAGTTATTAAACGATAAAGATTATTTAATCCTTGTTGATTAGTTGCCAAAACTTTCACTTTCGAACCACGATTAGGAAAGAAATTTTCTCTAATCATTCCCTTCACCTCTCCTCATTTATTAACATTGTTTTCTTTCAAAATTTTTAATAGTTTTTCTAACAAATCAGTTAATAATTTAGTATCGTCAAGAGCTCGGTGAGTTTGAGTAACTTTGGCTCTTCCCCAATAATTACTTAACTTTTCCAAGCTATAAGATTTTCGTTCAGGAAATGCTATTCAGGATAAAACCAGAGTATCGATAACTGGATAAGGCAATTCTGTACCAAAATTATCTTTCCAGACTTTGTCAAGAAACCCATAATCGAACTTACCGGCATTGTGAGCTACTAAAACACAACCTTCCCAATCCTTAACTAAAGTTAGTAAAATTTCCTTAATTTTAGGAGCTTTTTTTAACTCCTCTGGATCAATACTGGTATATCAAGATTTCAAAATTTCCGGCGAAAATTCTTTCTCTGGACAAATTAAATATTCGCCTTCTCTAATGGTTTCTCCTTGACGATAAACGGTGTAACCTATCTCGATAATTTCATTGTGTTCTGAAAAAAAACCAGTTGTTTCTAAGTCAAAAACGCAATAAGTTAAACCATTTATGTCTTCTTTCAAAATCTCCTCCGAATGATTAAAAATATAAGGCGGTAATTCATCCTCTAACATTTCCATTTCACAGCCGTAAATAACTTTTAAATCTTTATTTTTGTTATTACTAAATTCCGGAAAAGCTTGCACGTTACAGTGATCAGTTACCGCTAAAGCCGCATAATTTTTTTCTTGAGCATTATTTAAATAATCCGTTGGACTACTTATGCCATCTAGAGTACTAAAATTAGTGTGTATCCCTAATTCAAATATTTTTCTACCCTTTCACTCTTGTAATATTTTTTTTCCAGCAATTGCTAAAGAGTTTTTTGTTAAACTAACAACGCTCTTTTTAACTCTCGTAACTTCTTTCTTATTATTTTCACTATTAATGGATTCTTTCTCTTTTTTGTTTTGCTGTCAAGCAAAACGAATATTCGACAATCCTAATTTTCCTAATATTTCTTTCAAACTAGTCAACTTGTTTCTTCAATCATCTAGAATTAGATTTTCAGAAGGAGTCAAATAGACAATATCTCGCCGAAAAGTAAAACTTTCTAACAGTTCGCTTTGCTCACAAAAGAAAACTAAATCCTTTTTATCTTTTCAAAGAAAAGGTGTTGAAAAGATAAATGAGAAATAATCTTGAAGAGTTTTTTTATCAATCGTTGAGTTTTTTTGAACCGTTATTTGATAATCTAAAAAATTAAATAAGTAATTTAGTCTATTAAAGATCGAATACAGTAATTCACTAATCGCTTTTACTTTAGGTAAATTGGGAGTAATAATCTCTAGATGATTAGGGACTGAATAATTAAATGATAATTCCCTAAATTCATCGTTTTTTTCTAATTCAAATTCTTTGAGAAATTCATTAATCATTTTAAAAAAGCGAAGAAATTTATAATATAGAATTTTTACAAAAATAATAAAACTTCATTAATACTTTTTAATAAAAAAAAATACAAATAAAATATCGTTACACATGGATGGAAAATTTATTGCTGCAATTAGCATTATTGGGATAATTTTTGTTATCATTTCTTCACTTATTTCTTATTATTTTTCTAAAAGTTTAGCAAAATGAATAAAGAATGTCAAAAGAATTGATGACAGGAAAGATTTAGGGCCAAAAAGTAAAGAAATAGTTCGAATTGTTCGCGAAGTTTCCCGAATTTACAAAATTAGCATGCCCGAAATAGGAATTTATCCTTCTCAAGAAATCAATGCTTTTGCAACTGGTCCGGCTGGCAATACTTTAATTGCTTTTTCCAGCAATCTTATCGAAATAATGAGCATTGAAGAAATTAGAGGAGTCGTCGGGCACGAACTATCACATCTTATTAACTATGATATTGCCAGAATATTGCTAGTTCAAGGAATATTTGACTTTCTTCACTTAGTGCTTAGTCTTTTAATTGCTTCTTGATTATTTACTCCTAGCGAAGAAGAAAAAAGAAATGGTCAACTTAATCCAATTAAACTTTTTCTCAAATTTTTATTTTTTCGGATAATCACAGCTTTCATGCGTTTAGTTGGAATTTTATTTATTTTGTGATACAATCGCAAACGAGAATTAGCGGCTGACAAAAAAGGAGCAGAAGTAGTAGGGATTAATAGTATGATGTCAGCATTAAATAAACTTCTGGAATTAGAAAATAAATCCTGAGTAGTAGACGGAATGGACCTTACCGAAGACGAAAGAACCAAAGAACAAGGTGAACCTAACTCGATTTCTTTGCTAAAATTTAACCCTGAAAAAAAAAAAAGAGGAATATTAGATTTACTCCGCACTCATCCAACTCTGGAAGAAAGAATCGAAAACTTAAAAAAACTAAAGAAAGAAAGAAAATTATTTGGAGCTGTTTAAAACTATAAAAGGTGAATTTATCACTATCTCAATTCGAGATAACAATAAAACTACTATTAATCTAAAACTATATATATGTCAAAATACCTTGGTCCGCTTTGAAAAAAATCTCGTGCCCTTGGAATTTCTCTTTTGGAGAACAAAAAAGAATTCAGTCGAGGCAAAAAAAGAACTACTCCTCCTGGTCAGCATGGTGCAAAAAAAAGAAGAAATTTTTCGACTTACGGCTTAAGAAACAAAGAAAATCAAAAAATTCTTCATCTTTATGGAACAAGAAAAAGACATTTGATTAATTTGGTTGAAAAATTAAAAAAACATAAAGAAAACATTGGAGACAATTTGTTGATAAATTTTGAATCACGTTTAGATAATTTAGTGTTTCGTTCGGGATTAGTCAGTACTCGACGTTGTGCTCGTCAATTAGTTAGTTATGGACATTTTTTAGTCAATAATCAAAAAGTAAAATGTCCTTCTTATCGAGTATCAGTTGGTCAAACCATTAGTTTAAAAAAAGAAAAAATGAAGGAGAATCGAATTGTCAAGGAAAGTTTAGAACAAAATATAAAAGTGCCCTCCTATCTAAACTTTGATAAACAAAATTTAACTATTAATTACATTCGTCAACCTTTACCAACAGAACTTAACAAAGACATAAACTCTTCCTTAGCAGTAGAATCGTATCGGTAATTTTCCTCTTTTTCTAATCTTTTATTCAAATTAATTGTTATTAAAGAAAATAATTTTTAAAAAAATTTAAATTAATAAAACTGTTTATTATCTAATAAAAGCGCTTATAGTTCAGTGGATAGAATATTTGATTGCGGTTCAAATGGTCGGAGGTTCGATTCCTCCTAAGCGCGCCAAGATTTTCTGATAATTTACTATGAATTGATACAATGAATATAAAGGAATGAATTGATATTCACTTCTAGGTTTCAGTGAAAATAAAATTAATGACAGTGGACTTTCTCGAGAAGAGTATTGTTTAAAATACCTTGAAATTGCTTATCAAAACTGCCTTTCCATGGTTAATCGTGGTAACTTAGAGGAAATTAACAAATTTTACAAAACGCAAACTCTTAATTTTTATAAGGGTAAAATAGAAAATATTCAAGAATTAAGAGAAAGAATAAAAAATGCTTATCATACTTTGAAAGTCACTCAAAAAATGAAAGAGTATGAGTTTGAAATTTATGGTATTTTTTCTCGTGATTATCCTGAAAGAGAAATTGCTGACGCAAAATTTAAGGACAGGGCAATTCAGTATATTGAAACTGATGAAGAATGGGAATTAAGTCATGTGTGAAAAGAATATTTGTCTAGCGATTATTGAAAAAAATGGCGAGAAAAGCTGATAACTTTCAAACACAAAGAAGAAATCAAATTCTACATAATGAGATATCAAGAACTTCGTATTTTTATTCTGAAAATTACTAATTGAGGAAAAGAACCACAATTTGGCGGAAAAATTGATTATGAAAAAACTTCTAAAATTATTAGTCAAAAAGAAATTGAGTTGCAAAATATGAGCAAGGAAGAATATGTAAAAAAAACTAATCAACCTCCTCCTGATGGCGAATGAAGAGAAATGAATTATAAAGAGATTAAAGATAGTTTTTTCGGTGACTTGCCTGACTATGGATGAAATTTTGAAAACAGAGAAAATCAACAAATCTTAGAAAAAGAAAACAAAACTTCTTTATTTTTTAAAAGAAAGGAATTTATTTGAACAATATTAGCATTTTTATTTATTTTTTCACTTTCGTTAGTTTTTTATTTTTGTTTAAAAAAGAAAAATCAAAGTAAATATGAAAAGTAATTTAAAAATTTTTGCGCTTGGTGGCTTGCATGAAGTGGGAAAAAACTGTTATGTTTTAGAAAAAAATGATGATATAATTATTGTCGATTGCGGTATTAAATTTCTTAATGGTAGTAACTTAGCCGATGGAACCATTCCTAATTTCTCTTATCTTTTAGAAAACAAAAATAGAATCAAAGGATTATTCATTACTCATGGTCATGAAGATCATATTGGCGGAATCCCTTACTTGCTACAATTAATCCCTAATATCCCTATTTACGGTTCAGAGTTTTCAATCTCACTTTTAAAACAAAAATTGCGGGGAGAAAGTAAAGAAAAAACTACTATTTTTCGAGATGATTCAGTAATTCGAACTGGTGAGTTTCGAGTTAACTTTTTTCGGGTAACTCATTCTATTCCTGGCTCTTTTGGTTTAATAATTGAAGTTATAGAAGATGACACTAGAATAGCTATTACTGGCGACTTTAAATTCGACTGAACTGAAATTGGAGAAAAATTTGACTTAGTTAAATTAGCTGAATGAGGAAAAAAAGGAATAGATTTATTATTAAGTGATTCAACTAATGCTGAAGTGGAAGGCAATACCCCTTCAGAAGCTAAAGTAATTAACCGCTTAGAAAGAATCATTATGGAAGCAACTGGCAGGGTAATTATTACTTCATTTGCTTCTAACGTTTATCGGTTAAAGAAAGTTATTGAGATTGCCAAAAAAACTAATAAAAAAATTGTTCTATTAGGTTCTTCTTTAATGAAAATGATGAAAGTGATTCAGAAAGCCAGTTTATGAGAATTAGATAGTTCAATTTTTTTAAAATCAACCGCAATTGCTAAAACTCCTAATAATAAGTTGATTATTTTTTGTACAGGATCTCAGGGAGAAGAAAAAGCGGTCTTGAGTCGCTTAGCTCATCAAAATTATCCTGATTGAAAAATAGCCTCTGGAGATTCGATTATCTTAACCTCTTCCCCGATTATGGATAATAAACTTAACGTGGAAGTAGTGAGTAATAAATTATTTTCTCTAGGAGCCAAAATATACGAAAATAGCAAGGATGACTTGCTTCACGCTTCTGGTCACGCTTGTCAAGAAGATTTAAAGTTAATGCTTACTTTAACTAAGCCAAATTACTTTATGCCTTTTCATGGAGATTTCCGAATGTTAAAGAAACACGGATATTTAGCGCAGGATTTAGGTATATCAAGTGAAAAAATTTTTGTTTGCGATAATGGAAATGTAGTAGAAGCCAAAGGTAAGGAGTTTTTTTTAAGTTCAACGAAATTACCAGCTCAGCCAAATTATGTTCTTAATGGTAAAATGCTACCAATCGATGAATTGAGCAATAATTTACAACTACGCTCAAAAATGCTAGAAGGAGGTTTTATTTTGTTAGTTCTTTTCTATGATAATCAAAAAAAAATATTAAGTATTCCTCCTTATATTTTTACTTATGGGTTTATCAACATGAAAAGATACGAAAAAATGTTTGATAATTGAAAGTTAAAAATTTCAGAATTTGTAAAAAATAAGACTGATGAAAAAAAAAACCAAGAAGAAGAGATTAAAAATTATATAAAAGAAGAACTATTAAAAGATTGAAACAAAGAAAAGCCTTTAGTTCACATCATTATAGAAAAAGAACAAAAAAAATAATTTACCTAAACAACAAATTTATTGAAATCAATTATCTTGTTGCAAATTTTTTCAGCAAAATATTGATCATGAGAGACTGCCAAAACTGGTCCCGAAAAATTCTTTAATCAATTCTCTATTTTTTCTAAACTATATAAGTCAATGTGGTTAGTAGGTTCATCTAGAATTAGAATATCAGGATTCCCTCAAATCACAGCAATTAATTGAATTTTTCGCTGACAGCCAACACTTAATTCTGAAATTTTTAAAAATAATTCTTGGGGGTGAAAAATTCCGGAATTAGTGAGTCGACTCTTTACTTCTTCCTCTGATAATTTTCATTCTAACTTAGTAATTAAAAATTGAATCATATTTTGTTCTAAATTGAATCCTTCTTGCTCTTGATCTAAAAATCCTATTTTTAATTCGTTTGGCGAAAATCCAACATCCCCTTCATCTTTTGTTATTAGTCCCAAAATTATCCTTAGCAAAGTAGTTTTGCCAACTCCGTTCTTCCCCTTAATCAAAAATTTTTCCCCAGAATTGATTTCAAAAGACAAATCTTTAAATAAATAATCTTGATTTATTTTTTTGCTTACTTTATCGATTTTTATTTTAATATCACTATTTTTTCTTTCTTGGAGGAAATCAATCTCAAATTTGCGACGAGACATCGAAGGAACAGCAACAAAATTATCCTCTATAAAAAACTTCTTATTTTGCAATTGATTAGCGATTCTTTTTTGACTTTTTTTATATCTTTGTCCCCGATGATGAAAAGCCATCTTATCTTCGTTTTTTGGTTTCGGTTTATAAGTTTCATTGTGCAAATGAACCTTCTCAATCTTTTTTTTTAATTCTTTTACCTCTTTTTCTTGAATCCCTCTTAACTGCTTGGCTCTTTGATAATGTTTTTCTTTTTCCTTTAGATAATTCTGGTAATTACCGCGAAAATGAACCATTTTTTTGGTCTCTGGATCAATTTCATATATATTGTTAGCTACTTCATTTATTAGTTTCCGATCGTGAGTAACTAAAATAACAATCCCTTTATAACCGTCTAAAAATTTTTTCAATCATTCTTTTCCTTGTTCATCAAGATTATTAGTCGGCTCATCTAAGAGTAATAAATCCGAATTTTGATAACGCAATAAAGCAAGGTTAATCTTAGTTTTTTGGCCACCACTCAGCAATTCAAATTTTTGGTCTAATACTCTTTGACAATCCAACTGAGAAACGTACCTAGTCATTTCAAATCAGCCATAAAAATTAATACTTTTAGTAAATTCATCTTCAGAAATTTCTCCGTTATCTTTCTTCGAATACAATTTGATAAGATTTGAATTTTGAGATTGGATAATTAAATACTCGAGTACACTCCTCTCAGAAAATTCGGAAAAAACTTGCGGTAAATAACTAACCGTTCCGTTGAAATTTATTTTATCTTCAAAGAGATGTTTTTCCTTTATAGCTTTTAATAAAGTACTTTTACCGATTCCATTTTCACCAACTATTACTATTTTGTCGCCAGATAAAGCTTCTAATTCTAAATTATTAATGATCACTCTTGATTCTCTTTTGATGCTTAATTTTTTTATTTTTAATCTTATTTTTTTATTGGTCATTTTTAATCAAAAACTAGTTTAGTAGAAAAAAACTCTAATTTTTTTTATTTTATTTTGAAATAATCACAAATCCAATCAATTGTTTTTTCTTTCTCAACCAAAATCTCTTTTTTTTCTCCTTGATAAAATTTAATCAATGCCCTTTGTTTGCTTTCGTTATCTTTTTTTAATAAAATTAACAACTTCGGTTGATATTTTTCAATGATTTTAGAAAGAAATTTATTTTTTTTTATTTCTAAATTGTATTCTACTATCAAAGAGGTTTTTTTTAGACTCTCTTTTCAAGAAAGAATATCAAAATAATCGTTTGATTCAGTTGCTAAAAAAAAAACATCAACTTGCTTGTTTATTGCTAATAATTGCGATTTTTCTAAACATTCTATCAACCTCTCGATTCCTATCGCAAAACCAATGGCCGGAAAATCAAGACCGCCTATATTTTTATAAAGTTCATCGTAACGACCGCCACCTAAAATTGCTTTTTCGGTCTCTAAATCAATCTCAAAAACTAAACCTGTATAATAATCTAATCCTCTTGCTAGATAGTAATTCCACTGATAAGGAATATTGAAATTAACTAAAAGTTGAGTTAATTCTTTAACATAAGTTTTCTCTTGAACACTTCAAGCACTTTGATAAAAAGGAAAATTGAATTTATTTTTACAAACTGAACAATCAAGAATTCTAAAAATATTCGTTTTATATCTTCTTTGACAATCCTCACATAAATCAGGATTAGTTTTATCAATAAAATTTTTTAAGTTATTTTTATATCTCTCTTTAGTTACATTACTTCCTAAATAGTTCAGTTGAAAGATGAAAGTTTTAATTTCTAATCCTTCTAATATATTACAAATTAATTTTAATAATTGATAATCAGCAATTACTCCAAAAGCATTAATTAGTTCTACTCCTAATTGCCAAAATTCCCGATATCTCCCTTTTTGAGGTCGTTCGTAACGGAACATATTAGCTCAGTAATATAATTTGGTTGGATGACCTGGTTGAGTTAATTTATTTTTATTCTGACAAACTAATCTTGCTACGCTAGCAGTCCCTTCTGGTCTTAAAGCTAATTCTCTTCCTTTTTTATCTTGGAAAATATACATCTCCTTATGAACAATATCAGTAGCAGAACCCAAAGAATCAGTAAATAATTCCTTAAATTCGAAAGTAGGAAAAATTATTGGTTGATAGTTGTTTTTATGTAATATTTCAGTAATTATTTGCTGAATTCTGTGATGAATTAACGAACGAGGTGAATAAATATCTTGAGTACCACGAGGCTTATTGAGAATATTCATTAATGTTTTTTACTACAGAAAGATAAAGTTTGATGATTGCTTTATTTTTAATATAAAACTTTATTAAATAATAATAAATTAGGTGAAATCCCCATGTTTACTATTAAGAAAGATTTGTCTTTCAAACAAAAATTCAAGGCTCGTTGGGCGATAAACTCTTTAAAATTTGGTCTTAAAAACAATTCAAAAGCTTAATCATTGGTATTTTTGAATAAAAAAATAAAATTCTTAACTTTTGCTAATCACTAAATAAACCAAGATGGTCAGTGTTATTTTCTTAACTAGCAGTTGTTTTCTTTAATCTCAAAACAAGTCTTTAAGGCTTTTTTATAAAACTATAATTAGCAAGGAATAAATTCTTACTTAATAAAATAATTTGCTTATATGACGAAAACAAAACCTAAAATGATAAGAGGTAATGTTTGACTACTAGGCATAATTAGTTTATTTAATTAATGAAAATAAAAATCATGGGAAATAACCAATCATCAAATCAATCAAGTCGAGAAAATAGTTCATTTTTTTCTGATCAAGAAGAAACTTTTAAAGAACTACGCGGTCCTTATGGAAAAATCTATAAAGTTTTATCAAGATCTTCTAAAGAGAATTATAGAAAATAATGTCAAGAAATGGAAAGATGGTGAAATCGTTATTTGGAAGCCAGCAGTTTTTATCACTACTTTTTAATGGATCCTAGAGAAGAAAAATTTAGTGCGCTAGCCATCAATTCTCCTAAATATTTTGAAAAAAACGATTTGGTAAGAGTTAAGTTAAATGAAAATGGTCTTTCTGGTCCTAGTGATTTAACTTATGATATTTACTTTGCAGTTAATGTCATCGGTAATGACAATGAAATTTTGTGGAAAAAGTTGCTAACTATAATGAAGATTCAAAGCAAGTAAAACCCGAAGGGAATTGTCCTGAAATGGGTTTATTGGAATTCTTAGATAGTCTCTGTGAAGGTTCGAGAAATGCACAAGCTAGAACTCAGTACTTGATTGAAGAACATCGAGCTACTAATCACGCTTGAACTAAACAAACTTCTTGAGATGTTTAAAGGGCAATTTTCTCGCAAAATTTACTACAAATGACTTGAACAAATAACAAATATATTACAGGATGAAGGACGGGCGTCAAAGATTTTTTTTCTTACCTTCCTTTTGGGTGAACATTTTTTATATTACTTATTCTTTTTCTTTTTTTTCTAATAATTTGATTTATAATAAAGTGAAGAGAATGGAAAAAAAGAACTAAACTACAACGTTATTTATTTGAGAAGTTAAATAAATCAAAGAAAAAAAAGTAGTTTTTAATAGAATATGGAATTTTTAAGTATCTATCATCCCCAAAAGAAAAAGAACCAAAATGAGAAATTATTTTTACTTTCTTCAAAAAACAAACAATTGTCAATATTCTAGAGAAGTTAAATTTTGAGGTCTAATTTTTTCAGAATATTTTTTTTCTAAAAAGTACTTTTCTCAATTTTCTTTATAATTTCCAGCAAAACTATTGAGATTATTTAACAAACTTTTGCGACGAAAACGAAAACAATTTTTTAGAAAATTTAAAAAAGAGATTAGTTTTTCTTTTGATGTGTCAAGCTTATTCTTATAAGGTTTAATTGATATTAGTGCTCCATCAACCAAAGGAGAAGGGTTAAAAGCACCTCGCGGAACTTCTAACAGAAATTTAGTTTCTGCCAAATAGTTAATAAAAACTGACAAAGCCGAATATTGAGAAGAATGCTTATCAACACTAGAGACTCATTTTTTTCCCACTTCCTTCTGAACTAAAAATACCAAACAACCAAAAATACTTCTTTCGAGTAATAAATCAATAATCAAAGAATTGGCTATATAATAAGGTAAATTACCAACTATTATTAATGAATAATCTTTATAAGAAGAACAAAATTCTGACCAATTAATTTCCAGCGCGTCCTTATGAAAATAATCAATTTTATTATTTTTATTATTTTCTAATAATCAGTTAAATAAATTCTTATCTTTTTCTATACTTATAACTTTCTTGCAATCAGTTTCAGCTAATAAGTTAGTTAAACTACCGTAACCGCTACCAATCTCAATAATTATAGATTCACTTACTTCAGGAAAGTTTTGGACTATTTTTTTTAACCAAACTGCATCAAATAAAAAATTTTGCCCTAACTCTTTATTAGGTAAAAAAGGTGTTTTTGTTCGAATAATAGTAATTTTTTATAATTTAATCGAGCAGGCAGCACAAACCATGCGAGTTTGCTTATCCTGAAATCGCACACCTTAATCTTCTTATAATCATTCTCTTGTTGATAGATTTTATTAGAGCAGTCTTTAACTCAACACTTATCTAAACTTTATTTACTATCATTTTAAGTTAAATAATTTTTACTTTTAATTACCTTTCAAAAATTTAGCAAAAACCGCTAACAATCCTATTAATGCTATCGTGATCAAAGAACCAAGAGACATTGATTGCACGCTTAATCCATTCAACTTTTTTTGATTAATTTCTATTTCTTTTTTTTGTTCTTTGATTAAACTATCATTCTCAGCAATTTGTTTTTTTAAGGATTCTAATTCTTCGCTCTGCTTTTCAGCCTCTTTAATCAAACCCTCAGCCTCTTTACTTAACTCATTCTCAGCCTCTTCTTGCTTTTTCTTAAATTGGTCAATTCTTCCTTGCAATTTATCTTTAATACTACTTAAACTATCTTCATTTTTAATCCCTAACTCTCTAGCAGCACTAGTTTCACTCTCATTATTAACGCTCGACTCAACCTGATTTTGCAAATTACTTAGTTTTTTTTCAAAACTATCAACTTGTCTTGACAAAGAAGCTACTGATCCGCTATTGTCTTGCAAACTTTGAAATTGTTTTATAGAAACTTTCAAACCTTCAGAAATTATTCTTTTATTATTTACTAATGTTGTTGATAGTTTAGCGAGTTGTGATTTTAGAGTATTACCTAACATATTGGATGCTTATATATATTTATAGTCTTTTTTTTGATTTAATCTAACCATTAATATAATTATTCTTTGAATAATAAGGAACAAGGGCTTAAAAAAATTAGGAAATTGGTAAAATCAATATTATAAATGAAACCAATAACTAAATTTACTACTAATTACGTTCGGCAAAGTTGACTAGACATATTTCAACAAAAAAATTATTTTTTACTGGAGCCGGCTTTACTTATTCCCCAAAACGATTCTTCCCTGCTATGAATCAACTCAGGTGTTGCAACTTTAAAAAAATATTTCAATAATCCTGATTCAGTTCCCAATCGCAATTTAGTTAATTGTCAACGAGTAATTCGCACTGATGATTTAGCCAACATAAACTCTCAATCTTATCATCAAACACTTTTTGAAATGTTGGGTTGTTTTTCCATTGGCGGGAATTTTAAAGAAGAAACTATTCCGATTATTTGAGAATGATTTACTTCCCCTCAATGATTAAACATAAATCCTAACAATCTTTTTATTACTGTTTTGCCCGAAGATAAAGTAACTCAAGAAATTTGACAACAACAAAAAGGCGTTAATTCTAATCACATTATCTTTGGTACCAAAAATTCTAATTTCTGAGATATGGGCGATGGACCTTGCGGACCTTGCACTGAAATATTTTATGAGTTGTCAGGAAAAGGAGTTTCTCCTGAACAAAATTTAACAATTGAAGATTTAGACAATAAAAGATTTATTGAAATTGGAAATATTGTTTTTTCAGAATTTTACCACAAAGGCGAAGAGTATTCGCCATTAACTCAGAAATGTGTCGATTTTGGAGGTGGCTTGGAAAGAATTGCGATGGTTCTGCAGAACAAAAAAAATGCATTTGAAATTGATTTGTGAGAGCCGGTAGTTAAATTGATAGAAAGTTACTGTCAATCAGGAAACAGTGAACAAAAAAGCAATTATTACATCATAACTGACCATCTACGAACTACCATCTTTGCTTTAGCCGATGGAGCCGAATTCGAATCAAAAGGACGAGGTTATATTCTTAAAAAATTGGTGAAAAAAGCCACTTTATTAGCTCATTCGCTCGACTTAAATGGTGAACAAATTGAAAAAATTACTGAGAAAGTAATCGAAGTTAATTCTTCTTGGTATACTCATTTGAAAATAAAAAAAGAACTAATAATTAATGAATTAAAAAAAGAAATAGATAAAGCGTTAAATTTTATTGACAAATCAAATCGAGAACTGGAAAAAAATTATAGATCTCAAATCATCGCTGAGGATATCTTTTTTTGATATGATACTAAAGGAATTCCAATGGAACTAATCCGTTTTCATTTAGCAAAAAAAAATCATCAATTTCCAGAGCAAGAATTTAATCAATTATTAGACCAACAAAAAGAAAAAGGACGTAAAGATAGAGAAGATAAAGGAGTTTCTGTTTTTTAAAAATAAATCTAATAGTCTCAATAATTAATTTTAATTAATATATAATTTAAATCATAATTCTACTTATGAATTTTAATAATATTAGTTATTTTATACTTAATCGCTATTTCCTTGAGAAATTTTGTTATTTTTTAGAAAACTCTCCAATTTATTCAATTGTTCTGTTTGTTTGGGACCTAGTCTTTTTTTTGCCTTTAAATCAACTATCTTTTTTTTGATACTTTTTTTACTTTCTAAACCTTTTTCACTTCATAAATGATAAATCACTAAAGCGTCTAATTGATGTAAGTTTATCTTCTGTAACTTATACTTTCAACCACCACCTCTACCTTTTTGATAAGTTAAGTCTTCAATTTGCTCTTGTTCTTTGAAAAGTTTATTTTTAAAAGATTTTACTTGATTAACAGCCACACTATTTATTCCCTGAACAAAATTCAAAAAATGCTTTAGAGAAACAATTCCGCCAATTAATTTATATAATCCTACCGTGCCTTGGTGCTGACGTCCATAGATGTAAGTAGCATTTTCATAAATTATCATATCAGGCTCTCATTCCCTTGAAATATTGATAATAAACTTTAAATGCTCTTCCCAATTAGCACTCTTGAAATCAGAAAATTTTCATTCTATCTCTTTGCTAATCTTAAAAAAAAACACTCCCGTAGTGCCAGTTCCGGAAGGATCAATACATAAATATTTCACAATATAATAATTTAGGTCTACCAAGAAACAGCAAACCTAAAAGATTCTCTAATTTAATTAACGATGAAAAGAGTTTGTGTGAAAATAATAGGAAACTTTAAACACTAATAAAAATCCTAAAAAAACAATAAACAGACAAAGAACAGAAACCAAAAATCCGTTAACGAACTTTTTGGACTTAAATCTTGCAGGATAAGAAAATAACATTAAAGAACAAATACATAGGGAAAAAGAAAGAAGTAGAAGAAAAACAGATGTTAGATTTTTCCTTCCCATTAAAGATTTTTTTAAAACTAATAAAATGATTTCTGAACCAAGCACTAACCAAACAAAGAAAAGCATGAGCGAGAAAAGAAAAAACGCTAACAGAAAACTCAATAGAACTTCTTTTAATTTTCTCTTTCCAAGCACCAATTGCGAAAATGTCCACTTATTTAGTTTTCCTTGCATATCTCACAGTTAGGGTCATAACTATTCCCTAAACTCAAATGAAGAATATGTAAGGTAAGTTCTGCATTATCTTTTGCTTCGCTATATGCTTCAATAATATTGCTAAAAATATTAGCAGTTCCTCCTAAAGAACTACTCGAATTAGAGGCAAATTCACCTAATGAGTTTCCAAATCCACTCTTCATTAAGTCTCCACCTAGTTCCTCCATTCATTTCGCAAATTCACTTTTTTCTCCTAAATCTATATTTTTTAAATTTCTAAGTATGTCTTCTCTTTTTGTTGCTCCGCTAACTATCTTATGTAATTGTCCTTGCATATCTCAAAAATCACTCACATGTTTTAACCCTAATCCTATTGGCAAAGCAGCGGGACCGAGCAATTCACCTGCAACACTACTTAAAACTCTTTTTCCTGCATATTTAGCTGTTTTTTCTCGTGATTGTTCATTCCCCGGACCATATTGCGGACCAGTTAATCCTTGGTGTTGATATTCTGATTCATAAACATTATCCAAATGTTTTTGCTGTTCTAATTGTTCCTCAGTTAAGCCTTTATCTCACTCATTCACATCAAAATAAGAAACAGTTTCTGTTTCTGGTAATTTTGGTATGTAATATTGATTATTGTTTGTCATTATTTCCAATAAATTTTATTTTTACTGTTTAAGTTTAATAAATGTTGAATTAATTTTTTCTAACAATATTTTGTCAATCTTATTTTATTCACACGAAATTCTAACGCCTCACGGCGTGACTCAATAATTGAAAAGAATCAAAATCAATTCTAAAATTCACTTGAACATAACAATAAAATTTACTATTTATTAATTATATTATATATAATTTTTAATTTTTATCTTGAGTTTTGCAATTCTCTTAAAATCTCGAAATTTAAAATTATTAATATGGAAAGCAACTGAGAAGGTGTTAAACAAAAAAAAACTAGTCAATTGACTAAAGAATTAGAGTTTTTTATAAGCAAATTAGATAAAGTTCGTAGTAATCAAATATCTTTAGATGCAATTAGTAACTTAATAATAAATCTCCAGGGTGAAAAAAAACCGCTAAAAGCCATTGCTAGCTTAAGAATTTCTTCCAAACATGAACTAATCATAAAAGCTTTTGAAGCTAAGTCCGTTCCTGCAATTAGCAAAACAGTTTTAGATAATCAATTAGGTTATAAAATCGAGAGAAGCACTAAAGAAGAAATTGTATTTACTCTTACTCCTATTACTAAAGAAATTAAGGAAAGACTTGCCAAAGAAGTAAAATCAGTAGCCGAAGAAGGTAAAAAGAGCTTTCGTTTAATTCATCAAGATCTAAAAAAAGCTCTAAAAGATGACCGCAATATTTCTCAAGATCAAAAAAAAAATTACGAGAAACAAGCTGATAAGTTAGTCAAAGATTATCAAGACAGATTGTTATTAGCTGAAGAAAAGAAAATAAAAACATTAAATTCTTAAAAGATTAACGTTTTTTCTTTCTAAATTTAATTATAGATTTTATAAGTAAGGAGAAAATCAAATAAACTAATAAAAACGATAAAAATATTAATCAAAAAAGAAATTTAGAAAAATATTTGTCTTTTTTTCATTTAATACTTAAATAAAAAGAAACAAAGAAAGATATGATTGCCGAAAGAAATAATAAAAAGGCTTTGCAAAATTGTCTTATTTTTTTAAATTTTTGCATCCAATTATTTAAAAACCCCCATTTAATTTTCTTTAGTTAATCTTCAAAAAATTTGGATAATAGTTGGCAATATTTTTTAACTGAAAAATCATCAATCTCAAACATAATTGACATCCTTGGTTATCATCTTTTAAATAAATGTCGATTTCAACATAATTGCAAGTTATTTTGCAAATTTCACCATAATTAATTTGCAAAAAATTGATAGTTCCATTAGTAATTGCAGAAATAGCAGAGCAAACTATGTCATTACCTTTATCAGAAAAATTGGCGTGATCTTTAATTTTAATGTGTTGAAAGTTACCTTTTTTATCTTGCTTACAAAAAACCTTTGTCGGCATTATAAGCAAATTTTTTCATTTTATTATTATTCGTCCTCCTTATTTTGTCGAGTGTAAATAATTGCTCCCAATATGATTAAAATGATTAAAGAAACTGGAATTATTACTCTTCAAGGAATATCTTTTCCAGCGCCATCTTGAGTATTTTCATCAATTTTTTTACTCAATCTTGCACTTAACTCTTGAGCTGCTGACTTTTTTGATTCATTATCTTTGTCGTTAATGAAACTATCTATTTCAGTTTTCAAAGTTTTCAACTTTTCTTCTTTATTATCAGTAATAGCTTTATTAATACGAGTAGTTAAATCATTTAATCCTTTTTCAGCACCTTTTTCACAAACGATTTTATTTACTTTTCCTCAATTAGTGTTTAACTCACTTTCTTCGGAAAATTCATTACTTTTTAACTTGTTATAAATAATTTTTGTTTCGTCATCGAAGTCACCCTCACTAATTTTTTTATTAGTCATCTTAGTTTGAACTTCCTTAAATTTCTTTTGACAAGGGGTTAATTGATCTTCATTGTTTTCATCATCAGAAAAAAAATTAGTAATTTTATCAATCGCTTCTTGTTTTTTTCTTTTAATCTCCTCTTTATCTAATAACTTTCAATCTGTTCTGTAATTAGTTTCTCAGTTTTCTGCTAAAATTTCAACTGTTTTTTCAGAAGTAATGTCTTTGGCTTGTAATTTAGTCTTAATTTCCTCAATAGAATCATTAATTAACTTCTCTTTATCATCCTCTACCTGCTCAGTTATCTCAATTACACCAGATTTTACCTGAATAGTTAAAGAATCATTATTTTCATTAATTGTAATTCTAGGCTTTTGATTGTCCTGACTACTATCTCCTGAAGATGCTTTTAAAAAAGTTGCGACATTTACATTTACATTTTTTTTAATTACATTTATTTCTACTTTTTCATCATCAAAATTTAAAACAAAATTTCCTTTACTAAAAATTGATTCTAAACTACTTTTATCAATATCTTCAACTTTTGGAAAACCTATAAAATTAACTTTGGTAATTTTACTTTTCTCTCCTTGGTTTTCGAATTCAAATTCTTTAACTGTTAATTTAACTGAATTATCTTGACTATTTTGATTTGTAACTCCAGTAAATATAATTTTTTTTGTGTCATATTCAATATTATTTAACAAATTTTATATTATGCTGATTTCTATCAATAATATTTATGGGCTTTTTTCATATATATATATATATTAGTTTATAATTAATGTTGTGATTTAATTCGATAAACTGAGCAATGTGAGCAAGCACGATGAAGTAATTTAGTCTTCTGACAACTAGAACATTTAATTAGTGGTTGATGAAATGCTTTTTGATGAAAATTTCAACTTTTGGTACTGCGACCTTTTCTAACTCGAGTGGATGATTTTCTCCTAAACGGAACTGCCATAATATCTATTTTTTATATTTTTTTTACTATAGTCGTATTAAAGATTTAATCACTTAATAAGATGATAAACTCATAAAATTAGAAAAGTAATTGCTAACCCTGCTCCTAATAACCAACCAATTAAAGCACCTAAAATACTACCAACCCCAAAATTAAGAATGCTTCCAGTGATAATTCCTAAAACGGAAGTAAGAAACCAAATCAGACCTGAGCACAAAAATAGAACTAAGAAAATAATAAATCTGGTGCGATGATACTTTTTCTTATCTTCTTTTTACTTCTTGGTTTAGGGTTAATTGTTGATTATAATTATTTCACGTCATACATTTTTTTTAATGGCGGAGTGAGAGAGATTCGAACTCTCGCGCTGACTATTAGGCCAACCTAGTTTCTTAGCAGGAAACCCTCTTAACCACTTGAGTATCACTCCCTAATTAATATATTTTTAACTATCTTAGTTTTATTAAGTCTCAGTTTATTTTTGGCAATGATATATAATTTTACCATTAACTTCTAAAAAGTTACTGTTTTTTTTTTTTTTTGAAAGAATCAGTGATAGCCCTATCTTTATAAAAGCAAAACAAAAGAGTGGCAGAATAGGAATGAGATAAAAAGGAAAATTTACTTGATTATCGTTCTTTACTACAATTTCTTCGGTTGGTTTTTTTGGAGATTCAGAGTTCTTTTCATGAGTTGGTTTTTCATTAAATTCTTCTTTTTTGTCTTCTGATTTATTACCCTCATCTCATGGTACACTTCCATCATAACCGTGTTTATCAATAGTAGTTAGTTTAGAGCAAGAATCCCAATCAATAAAAGCATCATGTTTCATCTGATTGTAAGCATAACGGAGGGTAGTTAATTCAGGGCAGTTTTCTACTACTAAATATTCTAGGCAATTATTTCCCACATTAATTTTCTTTAACTTTTGAAAACCATCAAAAATTAAAGTTCCAGTTAATCCTTCATGAGTAATTGTTATTTCCTCCTCATCTTTATTGGCATCAAACAAATCAGGATAATCAGTCTTCAAATCGTTGGGGTCAGTGTTAGGAGGAGCTTCATTAGTTTTCGGTGGTGGAGGAGTATAACCTTTTTGCTTGGCTCTTCTCATTGAAGATAATCTATTACACTACTCAGATTAAATGTTAATTTTTAACTGAAAAATATTTTCTTAAATAATCATCTTTATCAGATTCAGTTGCTGATTCATGCATCATATTTAAACTATCAGCACGAAATTTTTGACAAGTCTGACAAATGCTTTTAGACTTAGTTCATTTTATTCATTCAGAAACACCATTAATAATTGAAATATCTTGGGTTGATATTTTGTTTAATGATTCTTCTTTTTTCTGACAACAAATAATTTTGTTTTCCTTTACCATTATTAATTATTTTTAGATAATTAAAGCAGTGTCTGAAATATTTGGTTAAATCTTGCTTGTTTAAATCTCTTAATGCTTTATCAATGTAATTTTTTAATTCTTCCAAGTTTCTTGGTCTATTTTTTTCGATGTTCTGTCTCAAAAAATTAAAACACAATTCAGTTGGATTTAATTGTGGGGAATAGGAGACGATATTTATAACTTCAGTGTTTTTATTTGCCATTTGCTCCTTAACATTTGGTAATTTTTTCTCTTCCCTCTTTTTATGAGCAAAATGTATTCTGGCATTATCCATCAAAAGATAGTGTTTTTTGTTTGAAGTCAATTTTATATCCTCTAAAAAATCATAAAAAACTCTTCAATTAGCTCCACCTTTAACTAGTTGATAATGAACTACTCCGCCTCTTTTCACATTTTTAATACATAAAAGAAGAGTGTAATGTTCGCCTTTGCTACTTGGTCTTTTGGAAACTGCTCTGATTCCTTTTAAAGAGTAACCTCGGCGAGGATCTTCATTTAAATGAAATCCACATTCATCCATTGCTAGAAAAGAATATTTTGAGAGTAAAGGTTTAACATTTTTAATAAACTTCTTAACTTTTTCTTCATTTTGTTCAGCGTAATGGTAAGTCAGCTTCTTATAGGTGTAGTTATTTTTCTTTAGTATTCGAGAAATTGTTTGTTGACTAATTTTTAATCCTATTTCTTGGTAAATATGACTAACCATCTCTTGCTGAGTTGAAACATTATTTTTAGTAATGTAAGAATTTAGAAATTCAAATACATTTTCACTTATTTTGGGTTTACATCCTCTTTTCTGAGAAATGAATTGTGGTCTTTTCCATCTAATTATAGTTTGTTGAGTTACACGAAATATTTTAGCTATTTCTTTTTGAGTTATTCCTTTTTTCTTTAATTCGATGATTTGTCGGATTGACAATTTAATTTTTGTTACCATGAATAATTTTTATAAGGATACATACAGGTATGAATTAAAAAATAACTAAATTTGGCATGGTTTTAAAAATCCTCTTCCTATATGTATATATGTGCTGTCGCATGATTGTTAAAGTCAATCATGCTTCCAGCCACATCTAACATAATTTTTTAGAGGATTTTATGAAGGAAGAAAAATTAGGGTTATAAAATGGTATATATAGGTATGAAAAATAATCAACAAACTAAACTAAATTTTTCTCCTCTTCATAAACCAAAAAAGGTTAAATGCGAAAGCTGTGATGCTTTTTTTGCTCTTAAATTTGTTATTCCAAAATGAGATTACAGTCAAAAGAATAAATTAGATTATTGAAGCGAAAGAGAAGAACATAAAGGTAAATATGAATGCAATTCTTGTCTTTTAGATTTGTATTATAATCGTAAGCATGAATATTGAAATCTAGTAACTAATCCTCAGAAGCGACAAAAAATGAGAAGTTATGTTTATGATGGAACTATTTCGTAATAGAAAAAATAATGAAATATGAATATTAACGATAAAACTAATCATTCAGAAAGAATAAAGTTAGAAATTAGATTTTTGCGTGAGGAATTAAGATATAAGGAACAAGATAAAGATAGAATTTGAGAAAGTTATTGGTGAATTTGCTGAATTTTGCTTCCTTTTATTGGTTGAATTATAGCGATAATAACTGTTGTCAACAAAATGAATAAAAGTTCCCAGATAGAAAGAGAATCTAAAGAATTAAGAGAAAAAATTCGTGATTTAGAAAGAGAAGATTTTGAGAGAAAATATAACAAACAAACTGAATTTTAGAAATTAACATCTAATTTGATTAGTGTAATATTTCTATAGTTCCTTCCAACATATTTTTAAAGTTAGGATGTTCGAAAGCCCTCCGTAACCTTTGTGCCATAAACCAAGCAGTTTTTTGAGTGACTTTGATATACTTAACCAATTGACGAGTTGAGATGCCCTTTTTACTTGAAGAAAGAAGATAAAAAGCCAAAAATCATTTTTGTAAGGATATTTCGCTATCTTCAAATACTGTTCCAATCCTAACATTGAAATATTTGTCAGTGTTTTTACACTTGTATTGATTATTAGGATACTTATAAACTTTGGAAGTAGGGTCAAAAGGAGAAATAGGATTTCCTTTTCATCTTTTTTCCTCAAAATAATTAATACAATGCTGTTCAGTAGGAAATATTTCTAATAAAAACTGAATTATGCTTTCAAAGTTGGGCATATAGACATTTTATGGTAAAGTTGTATGTCAATGCCTTATTTTTTTATTGCAACGAACTAGAATCAGTATTTTTAAGCTTATAATAGGCGGAAATTCCGATCATAGCGGCATTGTCAGTCGAATATTCAATTTCAGGAATAAAAATTTTTATTTTTTTGTCTCACTTATTTATATTTTCAGTCAAAAAATTTCTTAAAAACTGGTTTGCAATTACTCCACCGCCGATAACGATAGTCTTAGTCTGAGTATTTAATAATCAAGCTCTCTTAAGCTTTTTATTTACTTTTTTAGCTAAAGTATACTGAAGCGAGCAAGCTAAGTCATTGATATTTAAATCTTCTTTTTTATTTTTTACTATTCGGGCAATTTCACTTTTTAAACCACTAAAACTAAAATCAAGACTATCATCATTTTTCGGTATAGGTAAATTGTAGATATTTTTTCCTATTGAAGCTAATTTCTCAATAATTGGTCCGCCGGGATAATTATAACCCAACAAAACAGCAGATTTATCTAAACATTCTCCAATCGCATCATCTAATGTTTCTCCTAAAAGAATAAAAGCGTGATGATTGTTTACTTGATATAATTGGGTGTGACCACCACTAATAATCAAAGCTAGAAGCGGAAATTCTCATTCCTTTTCTTTGTTTATTAAACTTGCGTAAATATGCCCCTCCAAATGATTAACGGGAATTAAAGGTTTGTTAAGGTATAAGGATAATGTTTCTGCCACAATTTTGCCAATTTGCAGACAAATAATCAAACCTGGTTTCTCAGTATAGGCAACATAATCAATCTCTTCAAGAGTAATATTGGCTTCTGACAACGATTTGAGCAAAACTTTTTGAATATTCTTAATATGTAGTTTAGCCGCTAAACTTGGCATTACTCCGCCATATTGCTGTTGTTCTAAAATTTGCGAAACAGTAACATTACTAATAACTTTTTTATTTTTTAAAATTGCAACACTAGTTTCATCACAACTAGTTTCAATAGAAAGAATTATCATTTCATTTTTCGAGGTTAAAAAAGTTTAATAAATTCCTATTTTTCTAAAAAAAAAATAAAAATAGATAGCGTCATAAAAATTAGATTTCGCTTCATCTTATGATTTTATTTATCTTAATTTTTCAAATATTAATTTTACGAAATATCCTCCTTCTAGGAAGGAGGAGATAATTTTAGGTGAATTAAAATTAACTTCGCGAATTACTTTTTGTTAAAAGTGTTTACTTCAGTTCAATTATTTTCAATCAACTTACCTCTTCATTGATAATCAATGTTCAAATCACGATATTCGTTCCTTCTTGAGTCTAACAAATCCAATGCATAGTCTTTTGCAATTCAAGATTTATTCTTCACTCATCCACTACCATCAGCAATCTTTTCGCCCATAAACTCTGTTGCCGTAAAAACTTTTTTTGCTACAAGAGAAGTATATTGAACTGTTCTTCCCCCTACTTCTGTCACTGTACTTGAACTTCCCGCTACCAATGCACTAGCAAGTAAAAATCCACCAAATACATTTCTAAATGTTGAAAACGCTGTCATATTTATTTCTTTTCTTTATTTTTATTATAATAAAAAGATATTTAATAATTACTTCACCAATAATCTTAAATTATCAATTTATTATATTATATTTTATATATATCCTAATTCAAATCAGCCAATCTTTTTTCTAACTCATCGATGAATCCTTTTCATTGTTCTTTTTCTCGAGCTAATTCATCACTTTCTCAGTTGACAAATTCATACTCTTGACTATCTGCAACTTCTTCATCAGTTTTACTAATTTCTCATTCTTCTTCAGCGTGCTGATGAGTGGTTTCTAAAACATTTAGAATAACTTTAATCTTTTCAATTAGCACTTTCAACTCTTCTTTTTGCAAACTAGCTGGAATAATTTTTGTTCTTAATAAATGACTATATTTAAAAAAACTATGATAGCACTTGCCAAAGAAAAAATCAATTTGATTTTCCTCTTCTCGAGAATTTTTGCACGCACAAGATCGTCAGATTGATGGTCTGTGACGTTGTCTAATCAACTCGATTTGATGTTTATCTTGCTTTTCTTCTTCGATTCAACGTTGTAAGTCCAAACTATACTCCAAAAACTTTTCTTCATTTTGGAAACCTTTCATACCAGCATCCAAAGCAGAACTTGCTGCCACCAAACCTCATAAGGCAAAAATGAATTGAAAAAACATAATATATTATTTACTTTTATTTATTATTATCCTAGAGGATATATAAATTTTAGTTAAATATTAAAACTATCTTGAAATTAATTTCTTAACTCGTCAAAGTAAGATTCCTATTAATGAACTAATAAACATCAATCCTACTCCAATCACTAGGGGAAGAGGCAAATTAGAGTCAGCGGAAGAAGATGATTGACTAGTAGTCTGATGATTGGCGTAACTCTGTTCTAATTGGAGAAGACGTTCTCGGAGTTGCGGATCGGAGATAGCATGGGCATATTGTTTCAGTTCCCGGAGTTTGGCTTGGACAGTAAATCAATCTCCTGTTTGGACAACTGCTTCGGCTGAAGCGATTAAGTCTAAGATTTTACAATTGAAGTTGAGTTTCTCTTTTTTAGTTTGTTCATCTCTTGATAATTCTTGATTTAATTCTCTTTTAAATTCCTCTTGTTTTTGCTCATTTTCTTCATCTTCTGGATTACCTCACTCGATCCTGCCATCACAATTGTATTTATCGATGGTTTTTAAGTTGCGACAACTGTCTCAATCAATAAAAGCATCACCGTTTTTTAAACCACAATGAGCATAGCGAAGAGTGGTTAAATTAGGACAGTTTTTAATTCACAGATATTCTAAACCACGATTATTGCCCACATTGATTTTAATCTTAGCAATAACATCGTTTTTAATTGCTAAGAAAATAAAGACAAAAGTGAAAAAGGATCAAACTTTATAGGAAATTATTATCACCTTGTTGTATAATATACAAAATTAATATATATGTTTAACTTTTTAGAAAAAATATCAAAAGATGCATTGAAAAGAGTAGCAGAAAAAATAGAGGATAAGATAGTAGAAGAAATCGAAGGAAGTTTAAATGAAATCACAAATAAAGTTGCGACTAAATTAGAATCTTCTGTAGAAAATTCTACTTCTAAGTTGAAAGAAAAAATTGGAGGTTTTAGTGAAAATCAAAACAATGAATTTGCTAAGGAAATTGCTTCTACATCTATTCAAATTGTAGATGCTTTTAAAGATAATGTTATTGATTCATCGAGAGAATTTAAAAGAGACTTTCAAGGCTTTATTGATGCTAGACAATGATTAGAAGGATATTATCTAAAAAATGATATTTGTTTAATCGATGAAGAGAAAAAATGAAACGGGGAATACTATAATAATAAAGGTAAAAAAATAGATGAGATTATTTATTTAGACTTAAAGAATATTGGCTTAAAGGGAACTTTGGATATCTCAAATTTTACTAAATTAAAGTATTTAGATTGTCAAAAAAATCAATTAACTGGTTTAATTTTACCTAATTCTAATAGTTTAGAAGTATTGATTTGTAATGACAATGAATTAACTAACTTAAATCTAGATAATTATGTTAACTTGCAGGAATTAAATTGTTTTAATAATGAACTATCTAATATCGACTTAAATATTTTCGCTCATCTTACTAATTTGGTCAGCTTGAATATTGGTAAAAATGAATTTGTTGGTTCTTTGTCCGCTTTGAAAGATTGTAATAAATTAAATTTTCTTAATATTACAAAAACTGAAATTAAAGGTGGTCTAGAATATTTATCAGAGTCATTAGACAATATTGTCTGCGATAATGATATTAAAAATCAATTATCTAGTTATGGAAATAGTCTTATTACTTGAAAAGCTTATCATTCTGATTTAATGAATAAAGCTGGTAAGGTTCCAGTTAAATTAACCAATTATAATTTCGAAACTAGCGTTCTCGCTGATTGATTTTTATCAGAGTTTGATATCTTTCTTCCTAATTTTTTCTCACCCGATAGGTTATTAAAATTAAGAAGGGGTTATGAAAAACTTAGAATTGCTGATAACAGATATAATTTTGAAATTTCTTCTTTTTATGAACGCGATTATCATCCTTGGAATTGAGAAAGCAGTCCCGTAAATCTCAATCGTAAAGATATTCCTAAGAGACTTTATAACTTAAATACTAACAGAATAGAGGATACCGTAAACAGAAACGACATCTCTAATTATATAATTCTTTCTTATGTGTGGGGGGAAAAAGACTCTATGAATGAATGATGAGAAGTTATTCCTGAAAATTTTGGTCAAAATTATATTGTTAGACCAACTATATTCGGTAAAAGAGCTCTTAATAAAGCTAAAGCAACTTGACAATATTTAAAAGGTAATCATAATCTTAATACTGATTATATTTGGATAGATAATTTCTGTATTAATCAGGATGATAGGAAAGAGAAAAGTGAAGAAATTGCTAAACTGAGACAATATTATAGTAATGCTGTCGCTACATTAGTAAATATTGATTCTAGTATTGATGATGAAGAGGAATTACTTGAGTTTAATCCTTATCTTAAGGTTTGTTCCTCATTTTGATCTTCCCGTGCTTGAACGTTTCAAGAAGGAATGCTTTCTAAGCAAACAATCTTTATGTTTGATAATCACTTAGTAGATGGAAGGTCATTAGCATTAGAATGAGCTGGAAGAAGGGAAAATTATAGCAGACTGCCCAAAACTTTTATTACTCCATTTGGACAGAGTTATCAGAATTATCATTTTAGTAAAGACATTAATTTAAGTTTGGGAGAGGCGTTATCATCAGTTAGTCATCGCGGACAAGCGATACTAATTGACAAAGTTCATTCTATCTTAGGTCTGTTGCCATATGGAAAGGAAGTAAAGGTTGAATATAAACCAAATATTTGTAATAAATGTCCTAACAAAATAGAAAGTAAGGATTGCAATCATGATGGGAAAGATAAGAAATGACCAATTTATACTAGACAAGATTTAGAAATTAAATTAACTGAACTGGCGGAAAAAGCATATACTTATGATCCTAAGGAGGTATTAACTTATTTAGGGGAAAGAGATTCCAATAATTGATGATTGCCAAAGATTAATGAAAATTTTCAATTATCTATTAAAGGTGCTTTAAAGAATAATCATAGTCTACTGTCAAATATTATCAAAGTGAAAAAGAATGGATTACAATTAAGAGGTTATTATTATAATTTAGACGATGGTTGTAAAGTTGTAAGTCTTGATAAATGAGATTGAAATGATGAATCAAAAGAAATGATTTGATTCATTCTTGATAATGAAAAGAATTCCATAGTTATAGAAAAAACTAATCCACTTACTTTTTTCAAACATATAAAAAAAATACTTAATTTTCAAAAAATAGATCATTCTCAGGACATTTTTATCAACATGGTTAATAAGGAAGTAATATTTAAGTCTGAACAACCAGAAATTTATGAAGAATTAGTTAATGATAATGAGTTGGAAAATTCAATTGAGTTTTATAACCAAGATAGTGCTAGATATTATAATAGATAAAAAGAACAATAGATCTTAAGTAAATTCAGGAAAGATTATATTTAGATCATTTATAAGAAATTGCCATTTGATTTTACTTAATGATGAAAAGCAAAAAAAGGAACAGTGTAATATTAAAATGATTAATCCAAATGACCAATTTTAGCAAAATTTTATCATTTTTTAGATCGAAATTGCTTGTAAAATAAATTAAATCGAACTATGGTCAATGCTCAAGAATATTTAGACAAAGAATATCCTTTAGAAGAAAGAGTTGAAGTAAAAGAGTTGAATTTCAGTAATCAACATTTAGAAGATACTTTAATCATTCAAGATTTTCCTAATTTAGAATCAATCAAGTGTGGCAATAATAAGAATTTGATTATTATTAACCTAATTAATTTACCAAAATTAAATTACTTTCATGCTAACAGTTGTCAAATCTCCAACATATCAGTAATTAATTGTCCTAGTATCACTGATTTTAATATAGCCAACAATTTACTGACTGATACTAATTTTCTTAAGAATCTTAATTCCGAAAAACTAACCCATTTAAGCATTCATTCCAATAATTTCCAAGAACAAAATTTATCGTTTTTAAGTAAATTTATTAACATAGAAAAATTATTTGTTGATAACCACGACTTAAAGAAGTTAAACCAAGGTATTTATAATAAATTTATTGATTCTCTACAGTCATTACAAAACTTAACTAATCTAAAGTGACTGAATATTGCTAATACTGATATCAGCGAAGGTTTAGAACATCTACCAAACAGTGTCAGAAAAATCTGTTTAATCAATAGTTGAGAACGAGAAAATACTGGTTATTTAGACATCAAATGAGAGTTAGAAAAAGCAGTTAGATTACCAAGGGTAACTGAAAAACTTCAAGAATTAGAGAAGGAGGAACCGCCCTTTGTTAAAGATTGATATCGACTGGCTCCGTGAAGACAAGCGAAAGAAATACATGGCAAGGATGTGTTTAAAAAACATAAAGCTCAAGAATGATTAGATGTTGAATATCCCCCCCATACTAATAGAAAACATTACAAAGAAACAAACATTAATGATAAAAATTTAAAAGGTGGGCTTGATTTATCTGATTTTACTTGCTTAGAAAAACTCAACTGTTCTTATAATTTATTGACCAACTTAGATTTAAGTAATTGTTCTAACTTAATTGAACTTAATTTTTCTAACAATGAATTTTCTAATGTTGTTTTTTTAGCTCAACTACCTCAACCTGAAAAATTAGAAAAATTAATGTTTTCTAATAATTGTATTCAATCCACTACCTTAGATTTTTTAACTCCTTTTATTAATCTCAAAGAATTAAATATTAGTAATTGTCCTTTTTTAGGTAGTCTCGAACCACTCAAAAAAATGAAAAACTTGCAAATAATCAATCTTATCAATACTGATATCAGTTCCGGTCTTGATTATTTATCGGATAATTGCCGTGAATTGCATTGCGATTCTAATTCTAAGAATAAATCCAAAAAACTAGCTAATATCTTAGCTAAATATTTGGAAGAGAGAAACAATGGCGAAAAATATTATAATCTAGTCAAGTGACGAGAAAAATTAAGAAGTAACATTATCCTTTCTATCCCTACTGAAAGATTGTTTGTCATTCGTAGTAACATTAAAAAGTTTGTGGATAAGTGAAGTAAAGAAGTTGAATCTAATTGATATGAAAAATATTTAAAAAAAGGTCAGTCAACCTTAAAAAATAGAACTATTGAATTAAGTAAACTCCAATCGCCTGAACAATTTAATAAACATTGATATTGAGTCATTCCCCAATGAAGCGGTCGCGGACTAGTGGGAGTTGGCGGAGCCTTATCATTCTTTTTTGACTACAAAGTAGGAGTTATTACGATCGCTTCACCAATTATTGAGACAATTACTTCTTATTCCAAGTCTCATTGATACGATGCTAAGGAAAAGAAATGGGAAGAATTTTCTCAAGATGTTAAGGAATTACTTGATAATTATCACGAATTAAAGAGCATACTTGATTCTCTACAAGGTTATAGAATGGGATCAGTTGATAAAGCACTCAAATATTTAGACAATAAGTCGAAAGAATTCTTAACGAATTACGATAGTGATGGTAACGAATCGGTTGACATTTTTGAATTACAGGAAAAGAAAGATATTCTAGCTCAAGATTTGGAAAAAGAAAATATTAAAAAAGGAAACAGTCAACTAGGAGAGATAGTTCAGGCAATAACTGAATTAGAAAAAGAAATAAATAAATATCGTCGTGGATTTTATTACGGAAGAGAAGAGAGAGCTGAAAAGGAAAGTTCTCACAAGAAAGCATTAAGCACTCATTTGCCAATAGAAAATATAGTAGACAGTCTGGGAATTAGCGAGGAAATTAATTACGATCAGCAATATCATACCGCAATTGAATTGCGACAATTAATTGTTAATTCAAATTAATAGATAGCAAAAGTTACTAATATCAATACGAAATTTCTTAGTTGATGTCATCAAAAGTGCTCAGAATGACTATGAACCAGTTAAAACTCTCTTACAACTTTGTCAATCGCTCTTCTCACCACTGACAAAATAAAAGGCTTCTAGTTGGTTTTTTTTGGTATTGCCACATTATCAACAATTGCTAATTGTTAGATTGGAGTTTTTATTTATTATTTGATTCATAGTTCTTTTATTTTCAGAGCTTATTATTAAATAAGCAAGTTGAGCAAACAATATTAACTAATAGTTAATCTATTGCGGTCATATTTATCTCTTCAACAGTAGCCACAAGTAGCTAAATCTTGCTTGCTTTGGATGGATCTCTTTTGTTCTTCCTTATGCTTATTCATCTCTTCTCTGAAATAGGTTAGGTTTTCCTTGATATATTCGTGTATTTGGTTCATATTTTTTTACTTCTTACTTATAACTCTTATCTGGTATCATATTTAAATCATTAGCTAACAAAAAAAGACCTAAGCAAACTTCCCGCTTACTAGGTAAACTCGGAATAAAGCTTTTTTTTTGGTGCTAAATAATTCATAGTAGTCTCATTTAGCTTCGTATAAAGACTTTAAACACTGATTACAAATCTTTTTGTCTTGGTTTTCTTCTTGTTCGGTTCAATAGTATCAGTCATTTTTCCGACTATAACTCTTGTGTCCCACAACATACTTAATGATAAACTCCTTCTGACATTGAAAACAGTGAACTTCTAAAGGTCTTTTTTTAGTTGCCATTATTTCTTATATAGTATTATTTTATTATTCTTAATTACAACCTACAATCATTTTACACTTTAACTATTAATTAATACTATATTTATTTATTATTTTATGAAGTTGGTGATTGGTTGGTCTCAGTTTTTAAGAGATTTTCCTTATTTGACAAGGGTTTAGTTGGTATTTTTTCTCAATAATCTAGCTATCTAACTAATGACTATTTCTTTTGTTTTTTGGTTTTAAGTTCTTTTTCTTCTTTTATTCTTTCGGCTTCAGATTCTTTGTAAATTTGATGGAATATCTCGTGACGAGTATGCGGAATATTTCAATCAAATTCTTTGTTGATTTTAATATTATTATTAGTCTTTTCAGACAAAATATTACTATTTTTCTTTTTTGTCATATTTTTGCTTTCTAAAACAATTTAAAATGTGGAGAGTGTCGGAATTATCCTCAGTATATCAGATTAAGCGATAAGCTTTGTTTCCAATATAAAGTTGATCGTATTGGTGAGTTTTTCACCTTAATAGATTATTAAACTTTAAAAGTCGGCTTTTGTTAACTAGATAGTTAGTGTTTTTCAACTACTTAACTAATTCTAGAATAATTTCATCAGTAATATAACTACCATGATTTATTTTGTAATGTTGTCAAATGTCTACTTGATTAAAACGGCTCTTTTAATGGATAATATTCGTGGATTTCTCCCTTGCCGAAGATATCAAAGACCATCATATTATTATTATATCAAGGTTGTTTTTAGTCACCGTTAAAGATTTGTTTAAAAACTAAAAACCTAATTTATATATGAAAAACACTGCCCAGCAATGATTAGACGAAAATTATCCTAAAAATGAAAGAAAAAACAAGCCCAACTTAATTATAGATAAAAAAGGATTAGAAGGGAACTAGATTTATCTGATTTTGTTAATTTAATAAGGTTGAATTGTAGTCATAATCTTCTAGAAAGAATAGAACTAAAAAATTGCAAAAAGCCATCTTGAATAAACTGTTCCGATAACAAATTATTAACTTTAGATTTAAGCAATTGTAATAATTTAGTAAGTTTAATATGTTATGAAAATAGAGAACTCAGTGACTTAAATTTTGATGATTGCACTAAACTTGGTTATATTGATCTTAGAGAAAATAATAGTTTGAGTGATTTAGCTAAATTATTGAATCCATTAAAATTCCGAAGCAGTTAGGTCACTTTGATTAGAACATAATAATTTTCTTCCTCAAAACTTGTCTTATTTTAGTCGTTTTGTTAACTTAGAGGAGTTACGATTGGTGGGGAATAAATTTAAAGGATCGCTAGAACCTTTATTGTTTAGAAAAAAAATCTAAAAGCGGAAATTAGCATTTACCAAAATGGCAATTATCTGAAAGCGAAAAAGAATTCAAAAAGTAGCAAAGTCCTAAATTCTGCCAAAAGTAAGCAGTAAATAGACTTATCTTATAGTATTAATTTATTCCATCGTAATTTATCTAATCACTAATGAACTGAGGAAAAGTTTCTATTTTGTTCTCTAATTCTTTCTGATAATCAATAAGTTCTCTTAAAATTTCTTTAATTACTTCTAGATCGTTTTTTTCCCTTTTAATAGATTCTTCGATTATTTCTAAACTTTTCTCTAGTTTTTCATTAAAATCAAAATTTTTCAAAGAAAAAAACTTACTAATGGCAGATGATCAACTTTCCTTATTTTCTTTTATTATTTTTTTTACTTCTTCTAGATTCTTTTGTGTTTCTTTGATTTCATCTTCAAAAATTCTAGTGATATCAGTCCTTTTAGCAATAATTTCGCTGACTATTTTTGTTAGTTCTCTTTTTTGCCCTTCGTTAAGTTTTTTTTGTGATTTTACTACTTCCTCTAATCGATTAATTTCTTTCCTTCATTCTATAAAGTTTGTCGACTCTTTTGTTAAACCTCCTAAGTAAATCCTTAACTTTCTAAGTTCTTGAACTATTTGTAACAAATAATTGTCAGTTAATTTTTGGATTTGTTTTTCTAAGTTAGCTTTTTTTTCTAAGTATTTTTCGATTGATTTCAGTTCTTCACTATTCAGATCAATTCCTATTTCAGTCAAAATTTTTTTGTACTTATTTGCCTTTTCAAGTTCATCATCAATAATTTTCTTGGTTTCATCGATTTTCCTGCCTTTTATTTTTTCCTCGTCAATACCTAAACTTCCGACCATCTCAGCTATATTTAAAACACTTCTTAGAACAGTTCCTTTATTTTCCTCGCTACTATTCCATTTACCATTAAAAAAAGTTAATTGAGAAAGATTTTCTACTCCAGTAATTTCTTTCAAATTGGGATTATTGTGACAAACTAAATAAACTAATTTTGCATTTTGACTAACATCCATTTTCTCTACTTTATTTTTAGCAAAATCTAACTTTCTTAGTTCACTTAGTTTATCAATTCCTTCTATCTCAGTTATTTGATTATTATAAGCAAGTATTTCTTTCACCTTTGGACAGTCAATAATAGTTAATTTAGTTATTCTTTCTGCATCTCTCACATTAACTTCTGTTAAGTTAGGAAAATTATCTATTAATAATTCACCTTCTAACTTTTTGTTTTCTGAATTTATCTTTTTAACTTGATTGTTATTACCCAGTCATTCTTGAGCTTTTTCCATTTATGTTCTTTATATTAAAAATTTTGTTAAATCAACCCAGCAAAACTCATCTTGTGAAGTATTGATCTATAGATACCTCACTTAACCTTTAGTAGTGGTAGGAATTTCAATTTGTGTTATAAATTCATCTAAAGCATCTTGCCCTAACTCTTTTTTTATGTTTTCTTCTAATCATAAAACCTTCCTCTGTAAACGAGTAATTTCCTCATCAATAAAGTTATCTATCTTTTCTAATGATTGATTTTCTAGTTTCTTATCTTCTACTCCTAGGTTGCCAGCAATTCTGACTAGTCTTTTTCGGTTTTCTTCCAAAGGAATAATAACGACTTTAACGTCATCGCCATTTATTTTTTTATTATTTCATCCACCATTAAAATGATAAAGTTTAGTAAGATTTTCTATGCCTACAATTTTAAGATCAGGATTGTTATGACAATTGAAAAGACCTAAATCTGTATTTTTACTAATATCTACTTCTTTAATCTGATTATTTTGTATTTTTAACATCTTTAAATTTACTAACGCATCAATTCCTTTTAATTCTTTAATTTTGTTGTCATAAATGTCTATTTCCTCAACATTTGGACAGTCAATAATAGTTAACTTTGTTATTTCTTTACTACCACTAAGATTAATCTTTCTTAACTCCGGATAATCATCTATTTCTAACTCTCCTTCTAATTCTTTATCATTGTCAAACTTTATTTCTTTCGTTTTATTTTTATCTTTATATTTTTCTTTTAACCAATCTTGGACATTCTTTTTTGTTTTTAGCATAATTTTGTTTAATATAATTAAAAACTTACTTTAGTTATTATAAAAAATTGTTCAACGTTTTTTAAATATCTTATTAGTTATTCTATCAAGATTTTTATTTTTTGTAATGTGTAATTATTTCTTGCAACGCTTCCTGTAAGGCATCCTTTCCAGAATGTTTTTCTATGAAATCTTTTAAAATATCAGTTTGTCAGTCTTCTTCTGAATGAGTTTTGTTTAATTCAATAATATTTCTCAACATCAAATTGTTGTTTAATTTTTTTAGTTCTTCTAATTTTTCTATTTCAACTTTTTCTCGAAAAGTATCCCAATCTTTTTTTCAAAAGTTAATATCACTATCAGAAGTTTTTAACTGTTTAGTAATTTGCTTATAACTATCACAGTCAATTTTTAGAGCTTTCTCCCCCTGAGAAGATAAATTTTTTATGCTTTCTGTTTCTTTTGCAATTGAAACTTCTTCTGAATCATCAGCAGTAGATTTTGAACCGCTAAAATCATTTTCTTTTTCCGATTCACTCTTCTTTTTATCTTTAATGAATTCTTGTCTTTCTAATTTCTCTCTGCGAAAACCTTGTAACTTTTTTTTTACTTCCTCTTCAATATTTTTTTTCTTAATTATTTCATCTCAGTATTCTCCATCAGCCAATTTTCCTCCATCTTTCTCATATTCAATATCTTTTTCTATCATTTCTATTTCATCTATTTCAATTAATTCAGCTTGGATAATAATATCTTCTGAAGTCTTCTTTTTCAATTTGTCAAATTCGGCTTTTCCGTAAAATCCTACTATTCCTTCTCGTTGATAAGTTTCATCTTTTTCTGATACTAAAATAGCAAAAGGACTTTCGCTTTCTCATTGATTTTTATCAAGAATTAACAATATATTACCTCCTTTTATCTTATCAAGTGTTTCTTTTGAACCAGTTATTGACACCTTATTGTAATCTATTGACACTCTTCTTTTATGTAAACCACCTTCAATCAAAAATCCCTTGCTACTCTCTATTCCAATTGACCTTTCATCTTCATTTACAGCTACAATATATCGTGAAGCCTTTATTTCGATACCCTTATTAGTGATTTTTACATATTTACAATTATGAACTTTTTGAGAATTATTTGGGCATTTACATATAACAGTTAATCCTCCTTTTGAGGAAGTTGAACCGTTTTTTTTATTTTCTATTTTTGGCAATCAATTATTTCCAGAACCATGTCAGCCAAAAAAATCACCACAATAACCATTTTTCATAGCTGTTTTTATTATGTCTGATAATGCTGAACTTAATAACTTATCATAATACTTTCCAACTCCCTTATAATATTTGCTTGTGTTTACTTTTTCACCATAAGGTAATAAACCTAATAAAGTATAAATACCATCAACAGAATGAAGTCTTTCTCTAGATTTTACTTCTTTAAGTGCTTGTCCTAAACTAATTTTTAATCTATCATCTTCATCGTAACCATCTTTATAATGAACTCAACCAACTGGAGTAGCAATTTTTTTTAAACCTTTAGCTTCTTCTTCCAAACTGTTGTATCTGGCATATTTGGTATATAATGGTTGTTCTAATACTCAAGTTTGGGCAATGGCCTGACCGTCTACTAAGTAGTCGTCAAACATAAAAATAGTCTGCTTAGATAGTCACCCTTCTTGGTAAGTTCAAGAACGCTTAAATCACCGAGAATTAACTATTTTTCTTAGTATTTCTGGAAAAGATGGTAGAAAATCTTCTTCATTTTTAAGTTTTCTTCCAATTGATACCAAAGTTACCGCAGCATTATCATAATATTGAAAAAATTTACGGATCTCTTGAGCTTTCTCATCATTATCTTCTTGATTAACACAAAGTTTATCTACTCATAAGTAATCTATTCCTAAAAACTTGCAAGCTCCAATAGCTCTAGCTAAACTTTTTTTAGCTTTGGTAGACATATATTTTTGTTCTTGGAGAGGTTCGTCACCGCATACATAAGAGAGAGTAGCATACTTAGGATTTTTTTCATTATTTTTCTTAATATCTTTTTCGGCTTCTACATAAATAACTCTTGTTTTTTCTATGTTTTTTCCTTTATCATTTTTCCCTCCATTTTTAAAATCTTCCTTAAAAGAATTTACATTTTCCTTTTGCTTTTTATCAGAATATTTTTTAACGTTAAAAAGTTTAATTGGTAATTCTCTTGGTATTTGTCAATTATCTTTTGATTCTTCTGATGAGAAATCATTATTTTTATACAATATTTTTTCTTTATTGTATTTATAGAGCTTTAACGTTTCTTCAATTTCAACAGTTAATTTTTCATTTAATTTTTCTTTGATTCAATCGTATCTAGTTTTTTTATCATCTTCACCCTTACCATACCATAAAGATTCAATAATATCTTCAAAAACTTCTTCTATTTCATCTTTATGGTGTTCTAAAAAAGTTGCTAATTCTCTTAATTTTTCCTCGATTTTTTTCTTCCTTTCTTCTTTATTTAAGTGATCTTCACATTCCTTCCATAACTCACATAAGTGACCAGCAAGAGCTGTATCCTTATTTCTTTCTAATCCTGGTGGTACAGTAGGAGCAATATCTAAAGTTTTTCGTTGAATTCCTTCCTTAGCATTTTCTATTTCTCTTCATACTCAGTCAGGATGAGAATAAAAATCTTCTGAGTCAGTGATTTTTTTTACTACATAATCACCAAAACTTTCATCATTTTCTTCTTTAAATTTTTTGTTAAAGGTAATAAACCTAGTTCCCATTTCTTCTTTCACTTTTTCAATGTAATTAGGTATTTCTTCTTTGATTGCCTTGATATATATCATATAAAGTTCAGCGTTATCAGTACCATAGAGACTAATGTTTTGAAGTCTATTGAAAGTAGAGTTCTTTTCTTTTATTTCGTTATAAAGTTTTTCAGCTTTGTTGTTGTGTAGTTGCCAAGCACGCTGTTTATTAGGAGAATTTTCATCTGCTTTTCGGAAATTTTCTAGCTCTTTTTGAGCAACCTTTAATTGGTCAAATTTGGAAATAGAACTATAATCTTTCTTAAAAAGTTTTTTTAAACTTTCTTCATCTTCATTGTTCTTAGATAAATTTCAATTTAATGATTTTCTTTTGTTTTCTAACTTCTTTTCAGCACTATTTTTGTCAATATTATTTTTTTCTGCCTCAAACCATTTTGTTATAATTTGTTCTTTTTTCTCATTATCATTTGATAACTCATTTATGCTTAGTTCAGAACTTTTAATTTCAAGTTCATCACGAATTCTTTTAAACTCATCTCTTCATTTTTCTATTATTTGTGGTTCGTATATTAAAGAATAAGAAAAAGCAGTTATAATATCATTACGATTCGGTAGAGCATCCGCACTACCTAATGGATATAAATCCCAATTATCAAGTAAGTTGGCCAAAACTAAGAATCCGTTATATTTAAGCCGTTTTTTATCGCTCCTTTTAACATTACTAGACAAAACTTTGCTTTTCTCTTTCAAAACTTTATCTATTATATTACCCACACCAACATTAACCTTTTTACTTATTTTACTTTTAGATAGCGCCTTTCACATAATAAGACGAGTATCTTTGTGAAGTTCTTCTTCATTCTCGTATTCTTCTTCTAATTTAAGAAGTTCATATTTTTCATCCTCCTTAAATATTATTCCCTGAACAATTTTTTTATTCCCTCTGAAATATTGTTTTTTGGTATCTTCTGAAATCATGATATGAGGAAAGTTTTCATCTTTTTTATCGTTCTCAATGAATACTTCTACTTTTTTTGCTGAAGTTAAGGTAAAACGAACTTTTTTACCATCACAAAGCAAACTTACCAAATTTGCTAATCAAAGACGAGCTTCGGGCTTGGTTTGTATTTCGTTTATTCTATGCTTTAGCTTTATATTTCTTTCACTCCCTATC
Source organism: Mycoplasmataceae bacterium (assembly GCA_031674855.1). Lineage (GTDB taxonomy): Bacteria > Bacillota_I > Bacilli_A > Mycoplasmatales > CGIF01 > CGIF01. The sequence continues at coordinate 296,232 of CP125275.1, read as the reverse complement.
TCATACTTTTCTATCTCTCATCCGAATTCAGGTTTAACTTTGTCTTTTTTATCAATATAATTCTTCAATATTTTTTTATGATTACGTTTTTTCTTGTCTCTGATAACAGTCAATCATTTTTCTTCTGGTGATAACTCTTCCCCTGATAATAATAAAAATTCTTTATCTTTTATTGCTAGGTATCGATTATCATTTGTCTGAAAACTGATTTTTCCATCATTGCTTCTTTTGATATAATATGAAACACACTCTAGTTCAGTTGGATAATTTAATGTTTTTTTTAACTCGAATTTTTCTAGCAGACTTTTGTCGAGTTTTTTTAACCTAATTATTTTATCGTTAGTATCAGAAACAATTAAATCCTCGTTACGGAACGGATCATTTAATGCAGTACGAACCGCTATTAACTGGTTAAGAGAAGTTTTAGTATTTTTCAACATACTCTCGCCTTTCAATACAATTATGCGTAAAGTTTTTAAGCGTTCTAATTTGACTTGGTCATCTGCTGAAACATCACTAATATCAATTTTCTCCACCTTGTTAGAAAGTGCTTTGGTAATTTTTTTGATAAGATTAACTAGAGAAGAATCAGAAACTTTTGCCAATGCCGTATCAGAAATATTAATTGCATTAATGTGAGCGATCTCTACCTCTTCAGCATTGGTAGCCCCAATAATTGTGTTAATACTAGCAGTAGTCAAAGCTCCTACTTCATCAGTGGGTGGTCATTCAACAAGAAGAGTCTCAGGATCAGTACTATCTTTTCACCGCAAAGCAATAGCTTTTTGTGCCATTAGTTCGGTGGCATCATTCTGATAAGTAGTTCCGCCATCAAGATAACCTTGTAATTGGTCAAAAGTAGTTTCCCGCCCATTAATTATATCCGCATTAGTTTTGGTTACTTGGTAAGGAAAACAATTAATTCCTAAATTATTATCAGTAGCAGTTGGATTATATTGTCCTTGTAAAGGATTTGGTATTTTAGGAGCAATGGGATCTGAATTAGTAGGGTCATTAATTTCTGCATCAAATTCTACAATATTTGGTTCATTATGAGTGTAACCATTATTATAAGCATTACCGGCATTAGTTCCGTTACTCGCTTTACGGTTAGCACGTCAAGCATCTGCTTCATCACGAGTAGTACAATCAGCAGTGACGGCATTCTCAAAGTCAGCACGATAAGTAGTTACTGACATATTGATATCTTTAATTCGGTCGTCCAATCTTTTTCATCCTGCTTCGGCATCATCGGCAGGATTGGATAGTTGGTTATACTTTCGTCATGCTCAACCTTTATTACCACCATCAGTGCCATCATCCCTCGTTCTGTTTTGATTCCGAAAAAATGTTAAATTATCACGGATCTTTTCAATATTGGTGCGACTTGCAGTTTCTAAATTAATAATTGCTTTTCCTTGTATTACTTGATTGCGTAAAATTTTTAACGCAATTAAGCGTTCTTTAACCTCATCAATTAATCCTATTAATCCTACTGCTCCAATTTCAGTAGCATTATTTGCCCCAATAATTTTATTAACTAATTCTGTATCAACTACCGATGGTGTTAAACTTTCAATAGCCGCGGTGACATCATCGTTATAATTAATTCACGCTTTTGCTTGAGCCTCAGTAGCTCTATCATCACTATAAGCGGCTTTTAAGTTAGTTAAAATGGTTAGTTTGGTGTCTTTTTCCTCCATATTAACTTCTGGTAAATCTAAAGCATCAGTAAGGATAGTAATACTTGCCTTATCATCAAGTGGTTTAATTTGGTCATCGAGTTTTTTTCATAAATCTTCTGCAGCGTTAGTAGGAACGGATAGTTGGTTATACTTTCGTCATGCTCACTTATTATCAGCATTAGCAGTAATTTCTAATTTTAATGATAAGGGATATTTGCCTTCAATTTTAATAATATCTCCATTATAAAAATAAAAGTTACCTTTTAGTTTGATTTTTTTTTGATTAAACATATTTTTTATTTATTGTCTCTTCTTCGTAATCTCTTTTTTATTGGGTGCTCATTTGGAATTAATTACTCTATCCCCCCTTTTTTTTTGACAAACTATCTTTAGTTATTCTGTCAATCCAAGATAATTTCCTTTCGAAAAATTTTTCATATGCTTCTTGTAGTTCTTGAAAAGTTTCGGTTGATTGCATAGAGTTTTTTCTAATTACTCCCTAAATTAAGCACTATTTGCAAACATGCTTTAACTGTTAATATCATTTTAATGGTTTGTTTTTTAGCATTGATGAAACATAACTTAATAACTTATGAGTGTATAATTTTTTTATAACTAACTCAAAGTCTTGATAATTTCGGAGATTTCTTGAGTATTTAGTTGATTTAAAATGTGCAAACCAGCTCGGTAAATTCCACTTTTAGTAGGAATTTTGAGTGGATCATATTGTACCATTCGACCTCTGATTTCTTTTGCCAAATCGACTTCTTCTTCAGTGACTGAAATTACTTCTCTTACGTAAGGAGGTCTTTTTATTTTGTATTTTCTTGATAAAACTCCTTCGACTTCTTGAAAATTTTTTCGATCTTTGGCGATTTCCTCTCTTTCTCTAGTGATGTTATTAACTAGGTTTGAGTAATTTTTCTTCTCTTTTATATTTTTATTTAGTCAAGTTGATTATTTCTTTAGTTAGACTGTCTACTTCTCCAATTGCTTTTTTATCTTTTAAGTTATAAACGGTTGTGCCGTGAGCTGCACTTTCTTTAAAAGCAATCCTAGAGCCTAATTTGGAAAATAGAATAATTGTTCCAAAATCTTCTACGGCGGCTAAAATACCAGCTGTTAAATTTTCTTTGGGTTTGTATTGATTGACTAGAATTCTTTCTTTTAAAATTTTGTTATGTCTTTTGGCATCTTTTATGGTATCAACAATCTTGGTTAAGGCTCATAAATCATTAGCGGAACATAATAGCGGGATAATTGCTAAATAGCAGAAAATTCGACTTTATTTTCTAATTGACTTTCTGATTCTTCAGCAACATTTTCAATTAGATACTCTCATTCGTTTTTGTTTTTTCTATTTATTATTTGTTTAGCTATATTATCATCAAAAACATAATATTTTTTCTCTGATGAATAAATTATTTTGTTATCAAAAGTTTGCACCACTTTTTTCCCCTTCTCATATCTTTTCGGGCATACTTCTAAATTCGCTCAAAAATTTCTGATCTCTCTTTCTGAATTAATATTCAATGCTTTTTCTTGATTTTTCTTTAGTTCAAGGTTAGTTAACTGATTTTGATAAGCCTCAATAGCTTCTTTACCTTCAATAGATACTTTATTTTTCATATCAACCAATACTGGAAAGTCATCTTTGAAACCACAACTTTCATACATTTTAACTGCTTCTGATTCTTCTAGAGGCATTGAGATATTAAGAGAATCTTCATCATCGTTTTCTCTAAATATCCTAACCAAAACTGCATTATCAGAAATTGATTTCCTACCCCGTAAATTTACGCTGTTTTCGTTTACCTTTAATCCGTTCTGTTGATAAGAGGAAGATTTTATCAATCCCTCAACGCTAGTTGACCCATCTTTATTTACTTCTGGTACCCATCATAGCTTGTCCCCATTACAATTTCTTGAACCAGATCAACTTAACTGTTCATTAAAAAAACCTTTTTCTTCAGCTGCGTTGACGACCTCTAACAAAGCATCTTTTAGTTCTTCCTTAGTATAAAAGTGCCATGTTTTTTTTTCTTCATCATGACAACAATCTTCAGTCTCTTTTTTCTCTGGACACTCGGGACAAAATCGAGGTTGATATCTAACTTTTTCGGCTTCAATTTCATAAGGAAGCAGACCTAAAATAGAATAAATTCCATCAATTGATACTGTTTGTTGTCGATTAGCTACACCGTGAAGAGATTGACCGATACTTAATCTTATATTTTCTTTTAAATGATCTGGATTATAAATGTGACTTCATCCTAACGGTGTAATATAAGTAGATATTAAGTTTGTGGCAAAAGAATATCCTTGACCAAAACTTCCTCAATAATTAGCTAATACTCGACCATCAACTAAAAAATCATCAAACATAAAGATAATTTGTTTACTTAATAAGCCTTCCTGAAAACATCAAGATCTAGTGAATCACTGAGAATCAACTATTTTGCTTATAATAGTCTTTGTCATTAAAATCTTGTCATTTTCATCTAATCTGCCTATTTCTTCATCAATAGCAACTAAAGTAGATAATGAATTATTGTAATAATTCCTCATTTTTGGAATTTCATTTTTTTTATCCTTACGCCCAATTTCTCCCTCCTGTAGAATACATAATTGGTCTATCCACACATGATTAATCTGTTCTTCAGATTTACCTTGATTTATTAACTCTAAAGCCGACATCACTTTATTCAATGCTTTACGAGCATTAGCGTAGATTTCACCTTCGCTTTTGAGAGTGCCACAAACGTAGGACATACCTACGTAGCGTTGAATATGAGGATTGACTACGAATGATTCACCGCTTTTAGGAATAGTTAATTCAACATCTTGATTTAAAGTTTGTCTGTCGTTAATTTGTTGTTTATTTTTGCCTTTGGTAATGTTGTAAAGACGAGTAGGGAGTTCTTTGCTAGAAGAAAATTGAGATATTTCTCAAGAAAAAGGATTATTATCTCGCAAAAGAAATTTGCTGAAATTTAAATTAGATAAATTATAATTAACTTCGGTTTTTTCATTCTTGTTTTTTGATATATTCTCCTCTAAGTAGTTAGGAAGATTAATAACTGTTAACAATTTAGATTTAGAATAATTATAATTACTAGAAGAAACTTTTTTACCAATTCTTTCCAATAAATTAGGATGAGCGGCTTGTCATAAAGCAAGATTGTTGCCATAATAAGCTAATTCTTCTCTAATTTTTCCATCATTGCAATGGAATTCTCTTAAACTCAAAGGTAAATATTCTAATCCAGTTATTCCCCTTTCGATTGTAGTCTGCAACTTAGTCAACTTATTAAGATTTTGAGCAAAAGACAAATCAACAATACCACTATGAGAACAATTAATTTCTTCGATATTAGGACAATTAATAAATTTTAAAGAAGATAAATTATTTCATGAAAGGTTAACTTTTTTCAAATTGGGAAAGTTTTCAATTACTAAAGATCCTTCTAATAATTTTTCTTCATCTAAACCATCATCATAATCTCTTAGGTTTATTTCGGTTATTGAATTTCTTCTTCCAACTGGGTATTTTTTATCTAACCAATATTGGGCTGAAAATTCACTTTTTGCTTTATCAACTAATTCTTTATTATTTTCTCTTCATAATTTATAATCAAATATTTCTACTGCTGAATCAATCCCGTTCACTACCTTAGGGAAAATTCTGAGGCTGTCAAAAATTCTCTTTACTCCTTTTGAATAATCACCTCTCAAAGAACATCAGATTTCTTCGATGTTTTCTGGCAAATATTCTAATCCCGAGTCAATATTAGTAGATTGAATGTCTAATCTCTTTAAATTTTTCAAATATCTTAAATATCTCAAAGAACCGAAAAAATCATTATTTTTCTCTTTAGGCAACTCATTTCCTACTCTCAATGTTTCCAAATTAATAAATGAACCAAAAAGTGATAAACTTCTTCTTGAGAGATTATTATTGTGTAACATCAAAACTCTAATTTTATTAGAATCAGGTAATTCTATTTCTTTGAGAAGATTGAAACCACAATCAATTATTTCAATATCTTTACAATCTCTTATTGAAATGCTAGATATTTTATTATACGGACAAGAAAAGGATTTTAAGTTATAAAATCTTTCTACTATCAAATCGCCTTCTAAATTTCTATTACTAATATCCAAGTTAGAAATATTATTTCTTATTTTTCTAGGATAATTTTGTTCTAGCCAGTCTTGAGCTTTTACCATATATCTTTTTTACCCTTTTCGCAAAAATTACTTGCCTTTATTAAAACAATTCAGAATTTAGAATTTGGAGAGAAAAAAGATTATTAAACTTAATATTTTGATTTGCAAAATATATAATTATCCTTTAATTTTTATAATCTATATTTTCTGTTACAGAAACTAACTCTTGTTGGCACTCTTCCTGTTCTTGAAATTTAATTTGCTTATCATTTATTTTCCTTAACTCCTCAGCTAACTCTAACACCTCAGATGGAATAGGGATAACTTCCTTAGCAGCATGACCTTGTGGTTTATAACGAGGAATGAGATGAATTTGTAATTGATTACTTCGTTCTTTTATACCGCCAATCTCACCTAGAAAAAAAATAGTTCGGAAGCTACTAAGGTCAAGATTTTTTTCAATTCTTGCTATGCTTTCTTGCAATAATTGACCTATTTGCTTTCAGGTTTCTTTATCGACCTCATTGATATCATTGTTTTTCAAATTCTTGCTACTAATGATTATATGTCCATAATCCGAAGCCTGTTCACGTTCTATTAATTGGGAAATAGCACGATCATTCTCCTCAATGATCCCTTTTTTAGTTCGTAAAACTTCGTTAATTTCTTGATATTTTTCAACAGAAGGAATAAATCAAGGTTTTCGCAAGTAACCAACTCCGCGATTTCCTTTTCATTCAGGAGTGATATGAAAGTGAAAATGAAATACTGCTTGGCGAGCAGCTCCTTCTGCTCCCGAGTTACTATAAATATTGAATCCTTGGGGACCAAGCACTATATTTAACTTATTAATTGTGCTTTGCAAAATTTTCAGAAAACTTTCTCATTCTTGTAAAGTTAATTCTGAAATGTTAGTTCTTGACTCCTTAGTAATTATCAAAACATGTCCTTCGGTGTCAGGAGAAATATTAGTTAGAGAGAGAAAACTTTCGTTTTCTTCAATAGCATATTCTGGTTTGTTTTGTACTCATTGACAAAAAGGACATTCTTGGTGATGTGGCTGATTTTTCATAGCATGAATATAATTTATTTTTAACAATAACTATTTATTGTCAAGATTTTTTATAAAGAATTCCAAGCATTTAAAATTAGTAAAAATTAGGAGATGAGACTTCTGGCAGGAGATTTTTGCCTGTCAAGAATAACAGCAAAAATATCTCTCATTTTTACTTTTTCTTGTTTTTATGCTTGATTTGCTTAATTCAGTAATAAAAAAGCGAAGTTATTAATAAGAGTGATAAAATACCGCAACTAATCATTAATGATTTATAATTAGAGGAAGTGGCTTCTGAATTGATTTCTACTAATGATTTCAATAATTTTTCCAATCTTTGCTTACTTTCCTCAATAAAATAAACTTTAAAAGGCATTAACTTATCAACTTCGGTTAGGAATTCGCCTTGTTTTTCCTTGGAAAAATTATCAATTAGCTCCTTAAGTTTTTCTTCTAATTTAGGGACAAAAGTCTTTTTAAATTGTTCTTGACTCTCTTTATTTAAAGAGTCAAAAATAGGTTCAAAGTTTTTCACTCTCCGATAAGTATTGATAAATTCTGCAAAGGCGTTGTTTTCTCCTTGTTCAAGCTTATCTAATAAAGCTTTTGCTTGCTGACAGATCTTTTCTCTTTCTCTTTCTCTTTCTCTTTCTCTTTCTCACTTCTCGTTCATTTGCTCATCTCATTTTTTTCGCTCTTCTTCGGTTAACTCAGGTCGTTCTCACCCGCCTTGACAATGTTCTTTATTGATATGTTCATCTGTTAATTTAGGGCAACGACTAATCTTGGCTTCCGGTTCGATTAAGTCGTTGTGAGAGTAAATTAATCATCATAATTCAGGGCAGTTGTCAATTTCTATGGCTTGCAGGTCGTTATTGCCGACATTAATATGTTCTAGGTCAGGATAGTCTTTAAATTCTATTCTGCCCGTTAATCCCTTATGTGGGATACTTATTTCTTTAACTCCTTTTTTGTTAGTTGGTAAAGGATAAGAGCAGAGCGGAATATTCTTGGCATCTTTTCTCGCTTCTTCTCGGTTTTTTTTTTCTTTCTCGTGATCGATGTGAGTATCGCCGAATAAATTTCGAATACTTTCATCTAAATTTGAATTAGTAATGGTTTGATCAACTTCTCTTTCTCAGCCTTGGATTGCTTCTTCGGTGGAATTGTAAAGTCGTTCGTAGGTTTCATCATCGATAACTTGTAATTCTTTGTTTAAACCTAATTTGTGAACAACTTTCTTTATATTAGAACCTCTTATAACTAAAAATTTCAAATTAGGAGATTGAAGAGTTAAAGTCTTATTTTTAGTTTTTCCATACCCATTGCTAAGCAGAGAAAGATTTTCAAGGTTAGGCAGATAAGGAAAATTTAAATTATTAAAGGAGTTGCCATCGGCATCCAATGTTTTTAGATTTTCACAACCTTCAATTTTTATTTCATGAAGAAGATTAAAACTGCAATCTAGGTATTCCAAGTCCTTTAATCCTGAACAATCTATAACCTTAACTCAAATTCTTGGTTTACTACTAGAGATGCTGTTATTATTAACAATCAAAGATTTCAAGTTAACATTTTTCCTAAAATCAAGAGATTGAAGACAATTTTTAGCAAGAGTTAAACTAACTAAGTTAGTCAAATTTTCTAAACCACCAACTTTTTTTAATAAGTTGTTGATTAAACTAAGAGCTTCTAATTTAGGTATGTTTGATAAGTTAATACTTCCTAAGCCTAAACCACAAGCGTATAAAATCTTTAAGTTAAGATAATATTCTCCATCAATAGTTAGACTATTGCTTTCAAAACGATATTTATTTGGCTTAATAATCAAACTAGTTAGAGTTTTGTTATTCTCCTTATTCTGAGCTTGATGTTCTTTTCAATAAATTAAATCATTTTCTTTAACTTCGCTTTCATGAGGATAAGAATATTCCTCTAAGTCAATAGTATCTTCCTCATTTTCCATCTGAGCTTGTTGTTCAGAACTCATTCCTTTGGCTTGGAAATTAGCAATTATTCGAGCTTGTTCTTCGCGACACTTTTTCTCGTTCTCGGCTTGTTGTGCTTCTATTTTATTCCAGCAAGTTTGATGATATTCTTTGGTTCAACCGTATAAGCGAAAATAAAGAGGATCAGTTTTATCGATGTAATTGTCTAAGTTGGCAAATATGTCTCGACACCGTTCACATCTTCTTTCAGCAAATGTTTTTCTTTTTTTATTTGGAGAAAAGGACTTAATCTCTTCGCTTTTTCTTTTTTGGGAATTTATTTTATTCAAGGGAGAAATTTTGCTACCAAAAAGAAAAAAATCAAGAGAACAATTTTTGCTCTATCCTTTCAAGAAAAGACTCATTGTGATTTCGCTTTTTCTGCTCTCTCTCTCTCTCTCTCTCTGTTTTTATCAGACAAGAACTCCCTATTGGTCGCTCTTTCTCTGTTGTTTATTTATATAAATTCGAGATCTATAAATAAATTTTGGTAATTATATACGAGTTTAACCAAAAACTTTCATATGTCAAATTTTAGGAATATACTTGATTTACAAGATATCTATTTTCCATTACCATAATGACTTTTCTTGTAATGTTAATATAGTTTTAATGTTTTTCTTACTTTTACTTTTTCCAGCGAATTTTGGTCTTGTTTGTATCTTTGTTAGTTTTAACATTCAATCTGCTCACGGTGCTACTCACCGAACCTCCGACCACACCACTAAATAATAAGCCTCGTAAAAACATTCCAAAGACGGTTAACAGTAGAATTCCAATTAAGTATCAGAAGGGACGAAAACCGTCCAGACTAATACTTTGTCAAAAGAGCATAATTTGGGTTATAATTTCCCCGCAAATATTAAGACGAACACTCGGTCCTTCATTACTTCCATTCGGAGAACTAGGAGCTTGTTTTCAATTACTAACTACTCAACTTAAATTCATCAGGGCAAAGATACCTAACACGGCAATATTGAGCAGGGGAGCAAAAGCAAAGCAATTAACGAAGTGCCGTGTTTTTGTCATAGTTCACTAATTTTTTGATAATAGTGATGGTTAACTAGTTTGTGATAGTAAGTTTCCAGTTTAGCTAACAATTCCTTAGCCTTATTGCTGATTCTAGTAGTTCAAGTGTTAGCATTATTATTCTGAGTTAGGGTAGGATTAGAATAAACTATTAATTCTTGACCCATTGTTATTTGCTTATTCATCATCTGCTAAATCTTGGTTAATTTGATCTAAGTCGAGTAAGTTAGGGTCATTCGGTTCCGACTTAGCTTGATTTTGCTTTGTTTGCTTGAACTGGTTGGATTTGTTAGGCTTGTTTGGATTCTTAGCTTCCTTTTCTTCTTGCAGTATTTTCTTGAGCTTATCATCTTTTCTTAATCTTTCTAAATCCTTAAAAGTTAATTTCTTGTTAGGATCTAAGCCAAAAAACTTTACTTCTTTTTTGAACTTATCGTTTTTCTGCTGGTCTGCCCTAACTCCTCGCAGTTCGGCTTTTTTTAGTTCGACATATTCTTTCAGTAGCTGGACTGTTTCGTTATTAAAATCTAAGTTGCCGTTGGTATCCTCAATCACTTTAATGCATCTAACTCTTCGGCTTTCATTTCCGCGGTGATGTAGTTTAAAGAGTTCTCGTGGACTGCTCGGGGAGTATTTCAAAACTGATCATAATAGCTCTTCAGTTCTTGATTATCAATGGCGATAATCGTGGGGAGAATATTATACCAATTAGCACCAGTTTTAACGGTTAGCAAAGAATAACGGTCTTGGGAGAAACTAAAATAGCGTTGCACCGTTCAAGTAGTATTTTTGTTGGTAGTAAAAACTGGGTCTATTTCTACTCCATTATTAGTTCAGATAAAATTAGCTCCTAACTTAGCTGCTCGTCCGATATATTCTTGTAATTTAGAATATCCTTCTTTTCCTAACTTATTATTAGCTCACTCTTGAAAAGTGTTAATGTCATCCAAAAAGTAATATCATTTATGCGGAACTCCTCATTTGCTGATCAGGTGTGATTGGAGAGTTTCCGGATTGAGAGTATAAGTGCTGTTGGGGGTCGGAGCGTTAGTTAACTTAACCCCTTGTAGTCATAAATAGTGCGATTATGATGAGAATTGTCCTGTTTTTTTAATAATGGTAATAAGGGGACATTAATGACTAACTTACCATTGGGTTTTAAGACTCGCTCGCATTCCTGTCAAGTCTGTAATAAAGAGTTGAGGTAGTCTTGATAAGTGACTTGATTGGCCACATCCTCGGTATTAGTGCCGTATTCTTTGCAATTTCAGTAAGGAGGGGAGGTAATGACTAGGTCAATACTTTGGTTGGGCAATTGTGACATTTGAGTGCTGGATTGATAAAAGATTTGATTGAGGTAATTATTAGTTGGATTTAATTTCATGATTAATAAATTGGTAAAGTCTACTATCTTTTAAGAAGTTAATGAAAGTGGCTTGGATTTACTGGCCAATGGCTTGCACGACCGGAATTGCCACGGCATTACCAGTTTGGCGATAAGTTTGGTAATCACTAACCACAATTAAATAGTCTTCTGGGAAACCTTGTAATCGCAAACATTCTCGCAGAGTTAGTTTTCTAAATCTGTCTCCATCTTTAATAACATATTCCGAGGCTGAATTAGTGGTTAAAGTATTAATGTAAGGTGAATTCTCATCAAATAATTTATAACCTAAACTGTTGCCTTTGGCTAAATTAGCTTCTTTTCTTCTTTTTAAACCACTTCAAGTCTTTTCACTAAGGTAATATTTGTTATCAATTGTTTGCTCAAAGATATCACCGGCTTTAGTCGGTCGTTGGGTGGGTTGGGGAAATTCAAAGTCAAGATTGAGTCGATTAGCGACAAAAAATACTCTTTCGCGATTCTGTGGTAAGCCGAAATCTCTAGCATTTAAAACTTTTCAATTGACATGATAACCAAGTTCTTTTATTCCTTGAATTATCTGATTAAAAGCTTCTTGATTAGGTTTAAAAGTTAAACCCTTGACATTTTCTAAGAGTAGTCAAGTGGGTTTATGATGTTTAGCAATCCTTAGGATTTCTTTAAATAAGTGTCCTCTCGGATCATTCAGTCCTCGTTTAGACTTGTCTTGTTGAGCCATGCTAAAAGTCTGACAAGGAAAACCACCGACCAAAATACTATGAGTTGGGATTTCTTGCTCTTTTACTTCTCTAATATCTTCCTTAGAAAGATTGTGGGTTGGGAAGTTAGCTTGATAAGTTTGTTACGAGAATTTATTTCATTCATTAGCTCAGACTAATTCACTGATTTCATCTAAACCTAATTCAAAACCGCCAATCCCACTAAATAAACTCACTAATTTTAACTGATATTTATTATTCATATTGATAATAAATTAGTAGTTAGTTAGCAGTTAACTTATATATTATATTTTATACTATTCTATATTATTTCATGTAAGATTCAGCATTACCGTATTGCTAAAAATACTTCTTCTTTAATATTATTAGTTCTTTATTAAGTAACTAGCTAAAACTCGTTCAAGAATAGCCGAACGATTACCAGCTGGCAAAGAGTTATAAAAGTTAAATAATTCTTGATCTAAGCAAACTGCAATAACCTTACGGGGCGAATTATCATCACGAGGTTCAGTTAATTTCATACCTTGTTGATAAGCTAAGAGACTTTGGCGCACTAGATCACTAAAATTAGCTAACGAATAATTGCCACTATTCTTTTTACTAACTAAACTATTTTTAGCCCTAGTTAATAACAAATTAGGACAACGTCAAGTAATAGTTATTTTATTATTTGGATTTATTTCTCCTTCTTTGACTGCTTTTTTAGTTTCCGTTTCGCTAGGTTTTTTTTTGGTTCTAATTGGTAACATGAGATATTATTTGGTGCATTATTTCTTCTAATCCACTAGGAACATTTTTGCTGGCAAAGAAATTATCCTCACTGCCATTGAGAAATTTAGCAAAGATAGCAGGACGATTTTTAATGGGACTTAGTATTTTGCCAGCTTGTTCTTCGGCCACAATTTGTTCTAATTGCTTCAGTCCTTCCCGTTGTTCCAGAGTATCTTGTCAACGATTAGGGATAAAGATTATTTTTTTTTGTCAGTTTTCTTTTAAGCTAGTGAATCAATCAACTGTCACCGTTAAGTCCGCGTAATGACTTTGAAAAGGAATAACAATCAGGTCAGCTTCTTTTAATCAAGACATTGAAGCACCACTAGTGCCAGCGGTATCAATAATTTCATATTCAGCTAGCTCTTGCGAGACTTGCCGACCCATTATTTGACAATTATTAGCCCATTTTTGACTAGTGCGAATAATGTCGGTATCAATTAACTGGACTGGCTTTTGTTGATAGTTGAGATAATCTACTAGTAAGCAAGTGATAGTGGATTTACCAGTGCCTCCTTTTTCATTAGTGATAACGATTTTTTTAGACATTATATCAATATATATTATTTTATATTATTCTATTTCAAAAAGATAAAGATTATTGTTTCAAAAAATTTCTTATGTTATTATTTATTTTGTGAGGGGATTGTTTGGGAAGAATATCTGCTATTTCAACACGGTATTAGAGGTAGTTAAAAGGTTTTTTGGATTTAGATTTCTTAGTTGTTTTTGAGTTCATTTTTAACCAACGGGATAACAATTTTTGACTCAGAGATGATTTGTTGTATTGTCTTTGAATCAAAAGATTAGACGATAAGATTGTTTTTGATAAATGATTTCTTCAACGTATATTTCTCGGAAAGAATGAATCGCAAAAGGCTTCAACTCTGATCCACTTAACAGATTAAACAATTCACAAATTAACTCATTATTCACTTTTGCCTTATGTTTTAATGAATAATGTTCAGTAATAGTTAGATAAGAAATTAATTTTCTATTAACGATAAAAGAATGAGAATATTCTCAAAGTAATTCCTCATCTTTTTCATACTCCCTCAGGAATTTAAAATTACTAGACATAATTTCGAAAAGAAGAGGCGGTAACTAATTCCTGATTAGAAGGAATAACCTTTTCCGCATAACTAACTAACTCATCTAGAGTGAATTTGTGAATATGAGCAAAAAGTATTTGTCTAGTTTTTTTAACATCTAGATTAAGCATTTTGGCCATTTGTTCATCAGTTAATTGATTATCTTTTTGGAGAATTAACAATTTCTGGCAAAGACTATATTTGATTGACTGGGATAAAGTAGGATTTTCTGGTAAAGCAAAGTTAATCCCCTCATCATAACTAGGATCTTGGATTTTGGTTTCCAAATCTTTTAGAAATTCTTGGAATTTTTGTTCTTTGTTCATGATACTTTAATTACTTTTATTTTTAACTACTTTCTTAGCTTTAGTTAAGACTTTGGCGATTTCTTTCTGTTCCTTTGGACAAAATTCACAGTGAACTGTTCTTTTTTCTTCAGTTTCTTAACCTGTTTAAGTTCTTCCAATTCAAAATAAGCACTCATGAACTTCTCTAACATCTCAGTAATTAAACAGCTCTGTTCGTGAGCCAGTCGCCGAATATTGCGATTGAACTCAGGGGTTACTTTGGTGGCAAAATGGACAGTGCGGTTAGTGCGATTGAGATAACGACCATCGACCGTGTCGAAATTAGGAATTGGAGCTTGAGTAGTTTGCGGGCTAGGTTTTTGGTTAGTAGTTTTAGGCATAGTTAGTTAATAGTTAATTATTAAAATATTTTAGGGAGAACTAGGTGATCGGGAGTTGATTATTTTTAAGAAAAGTTATGTAAAAATATTTGTTCATAATATATATTATTATATTATGGTTTTTTTTACATATTGAATTGGTAAGTAACCATATTCTAAAAAATAAAATCAAAATATTAATACATTTCTTGGTCTTAACTTACTCTTTATCAGCTCACTCCTTAATCTCTTTAACTTCAATCTCAATTTGTTGTTGGAAGTCTTCGTGATAATAGCCTTGGTTTTTAAATAGTTCTTCCCCAGTGGGGATTATTTTATTTAATTAGTTTCATTTCATAAATCAATCGATTGGTGCAAAATTGTCCCAGTGGATCCTTAAACTCTAACTGAAAATATTCATCTAATTGGTTGGGATCTCCATCAAAGTCTTTTAATCCTAATTCTTGAAACAATATTTTGGCTTGTTCTTCGCTTTCAGCTTGATAGATTTTAGCTTGTAATCAGAGTCCACAAATAGTTGAACAAGTTAAAGTATTCATTTTCTTGTCATAACCATTTATTTCAAACAAGCTAAACATTCCCGCCGTATTAAAGCGGGTTCGGTTTTACTTTCTCTCATTTCCATCACTCTTTTCGGTTTTTAGTTACTGTATTTTTGATTATTGTTATTAAGTTATTATTTTTTTCCATTTTTCCTTATAAATTTTCAAAATCATTCTGTGGAATTACTAACAAATCCAAATAAATTGACCGTTTTTAAATAAATATGAAAAATAGAAATAACACCAAAATCAAAAAAGAAATTAAAATTATGAATATTTTAGATACAGAAAGCAACAACGAAATAAAAAGAGAGTCAAAATGTGATAAATGTCAAAGATTATTTTACCGAAAGCTAAGCAATAATAAGGGAGAAAGAAAATTAACAAAAGTTAATGAAGTTAATTATTGGCTAAAAGAGGGGAAGAATTGAGGTGATTTCGAAATTTTATGTCGTGGTTGTCTTGCTGATTTTTTTGAAAAATATCGTGGCGAATTTACCGAATTAATCAATCCCAAGAGGCAGAAACTCTATTACCAATATCGATATTTAGGATTAATCTCGAAAGAAAGCGAACTTTATAAAAGGAGTCTGTAAAAAAAATTTGATTATTCTGATATTTATAGAAATCACTATAAAACTATTTATAGAATTTAGTGATATATGAATAATCAACAACATTGTGAAACTTGTCAATGTAGTTCTAATCAAAATTTAGATTTGCAGGAAGTGGCTTGTCATGGTTGCGGAAGAATACTAATAAGATTCTTTATGAATAAATATAAAAACGGTGAGATTATTTGTAATGATTGCAAAACCAATAGATAAAAACCCAACACAAAAGAAGAAAGTTCTTCCGAAATTGTCTCTGAATTTCTTTTTGATTATTCTTATTATCCTACAGAAAAATAATTTTTGCTTTAGTCATCAATTTTAAATTAATTTCATTTTGAATTCTAATTCTGTCTCCTGAACTCAGTGAGAAAAAAACACCAATAAAACCGAAACTCTCTCCTTAGATGTTGGTGATTGACATACTAGTAGAGATTTATCTCGCACTGATTCGCTCCAAGGAAAATTAATAATAGAGGGATATTCCGAATTAGTAGATTTTTTTGCTGGTAATTGTAATTTAAAGAAATTAATAATTCGTAATTGCCCTAAGTTAAAAAATGTCTATGCAGGAGCCAACAAAATAAAGGAAGTAGATATTAATTGCCCTTCTTTAAAATCTCTGAATTTAAATCATAATGAGTTGGAAAATATCGACAACGTTAATGCTCCTAGTTTAAGAACTTTGGTGATTTCTAACAATCATCTAAAAGGGTTAGAGTATATTAATATTTTTTTTAATAATTTAGAAACTTTGCACTGTTTCAATAATCATTTATGGGAATTAGATTGTAGTGGAATGAAAAAATTAGAGGATGTGAACTGTTCTTGAAATACTCCTTCTTATCAAATTATCAAAGAAGTAGATAAAAATACTGGAGAAGTCATTGAATGAAAAACTTGAAAGTTAATGATTAGTTTGAAATTAGACGAATGCACTAATCTAAAAAAGGTAGATGCCGATATGAATGCTTTGGAAGATTTAAGTTTTACCTCTCAATTACCAAATTTGGAAGAAATATCCTTGAGAGACAATAAAACTCAATGATTTCTTGATACAAGAAAAGATGAAACTAAGTCAGATAGTTATTTGCATAATTTTCCTGAAACGACAAAAACAGTTTATTTCGAGAAAAAGAATAACATTATGAAAAATGATGTTAAAAAGGATGAATCAAGAACTAAAGAGAAGTTGCTTGCTGTTATTGAAGAGAGGGTTAAGTTTTTCCAAAAGGAAGATTTAACCAAGTATTTAGATAATTCGGTAAAAGAATGTCTAACAAAACTTAATGATTCTGCTTTAAAGGCTGAAGATAAGTTTATTTGGAATACAGAAAAGTGGCAGAATTCTTGTCTTGGTGGCAAATATTTATGAATAATTGTCAAAACCGATAGATTACAGAATGGTGAAGGATTATTGTAAAATTATTTATATATAAATATATAAAATACTATGAAAAAAAATAAAGATACAAAAAGATGCATATTATGCGAAAAGAAAGAAAAATTGGAGAAATTTCAGTTAAGCCAGCAACACGGCGGTAATTGCTGTGACAATTGTTGGAATGGCAATAACAATGATTTTCTACATGATTATGAGTGAAATTTTAACTATGACCTTTTTTATTTAAAATATCCTGAGGAAAAACCTGATGATTGAGGAGAAATAGATATTGATGCTTCTCTGAGCAAACTTGAAAATGAATTGTCAAGAAATAAAGAAATTCTGCCTCGAAGGATTGCTCTTAGTCAGGAAAATGACGAGCTAAAAGGAAGAGTTCAGGAAATGAAAAATAATATGGCTCGTTTGGAAAAAGAAATCAAAGAATTAAAAAAGTTTAAAAAATAGGAAAATAGATTATTATAAAATAGCCTTATATTCGATGTTAAGAACGGTCAGATTATTTGGATTTGGTAGTAATATTCCACATGATTATCTAATTCTTTTAAACTATTTAATTTCTTGATTATCTCTTTTCTAAGCAAAAAAGCTAATTTTCGAGATAATAAAAAAACTAGTTCAGTTTTCATTCCTTCTCAATCTTCTTTTTCTTCCATTTCATCCAAACAATCGATATCATTATAATACATTTCTTCAAATTCTTTAAATTCATCTCAATTCTTGATTGATTTGAGATTATTTAATTGATCTTTATCAATAATCTTTCCAATCAATCCTAATTTTTCCAAAGTGGGATTCAAAATAAAATCTTTATCCTTAGTTTTTAATGCTTGATATAACTTACTTATTTTTGCTTGTAATTCTTTATTCATAATATTTAATAAATTCTATCTATATATTATAGTTTATATTATTCTATTCTATATCATATCATTTTATTCTAATTCCTAATACTAAATTCCTTAAATTAGTCGGCAAATGAATAATTAATTCTTTAGTAATAGTTATTAAAATTAATTGAGAATTAGTAAGAATAAAATTAAGAGGATGAAGACAAATTATCTCTTTTGCTCTTAATATATCTAACTATTAGTTAACTAATTATAATAAAAGAAAAGTATTTTTGGCAACCGCAACTAAATTTATTTAGTGTAGGTGTCTAATTAAATCTCTCCTCTATATATCTCTTTATTTAACTATTAACTAACTAACCAATACTAATAATAATTTGCCCACAAAATCTTTACCAAACGAGGCGGATGCCGAGTTATTACTATTTAATCTTTGAAGGTCTAATTTACTGCGAGCCATTCACTAGTATAATTAGGCGAGCAGTAAATTTTAATAATTTCTTTTGGAAGCCGTAATTAATTTATTGGTGGAGGTGTCTTAGTCATCTCTTTTAAGAAAACTTGTGATGAGTCATTTGTTTTTCATTCTCATACACACAAAAAGAAAATTTCCTTTACTTTTCATTCATTTTTGCTACTTCAATTTTTCTAGGACTTAAATATGTAAATCATAGAGCAGTAACTTTTTCTTTTTGTTCTTTCTATGGATACTTTTTATCTAAAAATTCTTGTATACCTACCATTTAGTTGTTTTTTAAATTGATTATTTTTTGATTATAATTAATCAATATTTATAATTTTATTAATTATTCTACATTAAAAAAACTGTCCAGTTATTTTCTCCGCGAAATAAGATACTTAGAAAGAATTTTTAATCAAAAATAGTTAAAAATTAGTGTAAGATTATTGTAATTACCTAAATTTAATTCTTCTCATAAATATAAGTTCGCAAAGTTCTTCTTTTAGTCAGATTAGTAATATTTTCTAAATATTCTCACCTATTTTTGCGATAGATATTGACTAAGTATTTATTTTTATTTCAACAATTCTTGTTCTAGTTTTAGCTTTCTTTTCTTTCTTATAAATCTCACTATAAGAAATAAATAGTTACTAAAGTAGAGTAGAAGAGAATAAGAAATAATGTTCTGTGTTTATTTATGTTCCCGATAATGCTACTTTGATATTCTTTTTTGTGTTGGTGAAGTTTTTTTTGTTTTCTTCACTGATAGGTAAATTATCAATATCTACTTCTTCTCAATCCTCTATTTTAACCTTAGCTTTGTAAGAAAATCAACCCCCTTTTTAGAAAGATTTAATCAGAAAACGATTAACTCCCATTTAGAAAGGAATTGGGAGCCTAAACTCCCAAAACCCAACTAGACAAGATTAATTGTGCTGTTGATAAGCTTGGCTTATTTGAATATTAAGTTCTTTAACGATTTGCTGAGCCACCTCCGAATTAAGTATCGCATCTACCTTAGCTAAGATATCCTGATTAGTAGATTCGCGAAAGGATAAGCCTTCTTCTTCATATTTTGTGATATCATCAATAATTGCTGTTTCACCATATTCATCTTCGACTGAAATTGAAAAATCTTCATGGTCATTTCTTGTAAATTCTAACCCTTCAATTGTTATTTTTTTTGCCATTGTTTTTATTATTTTATGTTTTATACTATCATCTTTTAGGATGATATATTAGTTTTATATGTTTGTGAATATTTGTTAAACCTAATTAGCAATTATTTAAAAAAAATTTTTCAAAAAAACTAAATCAAATTTACCATCTAAATATAGATCTAAATAAAAAAAAACGAAATCACAAATTTAGAAAACAAAATAAATCAAATTCAGTCAATCATTAACAATCATCGCAACGAGTTAAATCAGCATGAAATTACTCTTTTAACTCTAACTGAACAATTAAACGAAATAAAACAACCACCCGAAAATATGAAAAATAACAATCAAAATAGTCCTTTGGACTCTAAACTAAGCAAATAATTATGGGATTCTGAAAAGTATTTTGCACAGCTTGTGCAGCAACGGGAGCAGTCTGTGCTTGCGTCCTTACGGCTGGAACTGCTACTCCCTTGGTAGCCTCTACGGTCATTGGTTGAGGAGCGGGGGCAGGAGCCTTAGGATTTTTAGTCGGTGATAAAGCCGACCAAGAAGCAATCGCCAGAGAAAAAGAGCTGATGAAAGATAAGCGTTATGAAAATGCTAATAATGAGGCAGCCAAACAAGTTAACGAAAATAGTCAAACGGATGCTTTAATAAATGAAATTGTCGGTAAATTAAACGGCACTATTGATCGTTATTAATCAAACCGAACAACTCTGTCTAATTGAACAAAGAGAACCTTAGCCTTAATTTTTTTCAAAAAGAAACAAGATCAATTAAGATAAAAACTTTAAGTGAAATAAATATTTTTGTTCAGATTGTTAAGACTTTTTTGAAAAAAATTATTACATAATTAAACATCATGGTAAATGCTCAACAATGATTAGATAACGTTTATAGTAATAACCCTCACAACAGAAGAGAGGTAAAATTCCTAAATTTAAGTTCAAGGAATTTGAGTGGCGATTTAAAAATAGAAAACTTTCCTAAATTAACTAATCTAAATTGCAGTTTTAATAATATAACTGGCTTGACAATTGTGAATTGTCCAAACCTTACCTTAATTGATGTTTCAGAAAATCCAATCATTAAAAAAGACTTTACTCAACTTGGTTCTAATAACTATGAATTAGTTGGATGAAAGGAAGAAGTGATTAGTTCATCCGAGGTCAAAAAATTTGTGAATGATTTTGTATCTGAATTATTACAAGAAAAACAGTCAATAATTGAAAAAAAAGAGCAAGAAATAAAAAATCTTAAAAGAGAAAATCAATCATTAGAAAAAGAATTATTGGAATTTAAAATCAAAGAAAAAAAACTAGATTTAGAAAAGAAGATAAACAAGTTTTTTGATAATGAATTAGGATATTTTGTTTTTATGACCTATTTTCGGTATAATGATGAGTCAGCAGAAAAATTTTTAGAAGTTAAATTCAGTAAAAGCGATTTAGCAGAATTAATAAAAAAACAAAGAGAAATATCAGAGTTAGAGGAGAAATTAGTTCTCCATTCATATGATGCTAATCGAGAAAGCAATATTTACGATATCGAAAACATCTATAGCAGTGAACATCTCGACATTTTAGCCAGACTTTTAACAGGAAACGAAAGATGTGTAGCAATATGTTTTTACGAAGGAAATTTATTATTGGCCAACAACAGCAGTTTTTTAATTTACTCTAAACACTATTTGGAAAAACTTCGCGACTTTTTATCAACTCCTTCTTCCGATCAATATAAAGAGCTTTTATTTTTATCACTAGAGAATATCAGAAACGCTTCTGATAACCACATTGGTAACTTTTTAGATTATAAACAGGAACTAACTTCTTTAAGAAGATTCAGCAGTGAACAAATTAGTAGAACTAATTGAGTTTTTATCCAATATTTTATAAATCAAATTTTTCAAAAGATAATCAATGACAAAAAGGGAACTAAATTTGAAGTCTGATGGAAATTTTTGGAAAGGTGATACGATACAAAAAAAATAGCTCTTTCAGTAATCGATAAAAACCTAGACAGCAAAATATTTGAAGCGATAAAGAATAAAAAGATAGTTTATTTGGAAAGGCAAGACGAATGAAGCGAAGTTCATGCTGAAATGAAAATTGTTGATTTTTTATTCAAAAGACAATTCAAAAAAAAAACTTATATCGGAATATCAAAACCTACTTGTTTAGACTGTCAATCGACAATAAACTCCCTGAATAAAAAAGGGTACTCTTTGTTAACATATGGAGAAAGAGAACACGGAGGAAAACGCGATGGTTGAATTGCTCCAAATTTTTTAACAACGAGTGAAGCTCAAGAAATTAAATATAAAAATTTATTACCAACAATCAAAAAAGCTACAACCAGCGAAATACCCAACAATTTGTCAGAAATAAATGCCACTTCTTTATTTGAAAAATTAGAAAATCATAACAATTATCAAAGAATAACGGAAAATAGATTGAATCAACAATCAATGACTTGCTCTATTCAACAAAGCTTTAATAACAATAACTATCTAAATTAAGTTAAAAATAATATCAAAGAATAATTATTGTTCTTAGGCAATAACTCACTATGGTCATTATTTAAACTTAAATTCTCTCTACTCAATACTTACTACAATCCTGATAATAAGACTGATAATCATTATTAATATAGGCGATAGTAGTATTTAGGTTGGTGTGTCCTAATTGTTTTTGAATAGTGTCTAGTCTAATGCCTAGGTTATAAGAATTAGTGGCAAGACTTCTCCTAAAAGAATGAGGGCTAATTCGTTTTTTAATCCCTGCCAATTTTACTTTACGATTAATATTCCTCCTTATTTGCCCCTTAGTAAGTGGCTTGCCATGACGAGTTAAGAATAAATAATCTTTGGAAAAAGGGTCAAAATAAGGCACTAGAAAAGGAGGCAAGAGTAAGGAACGATATTTATTAAACTTGCCTTTAACTCTTAATCAACCATCAGAATAATCACAATGACGGATATTGATTAGTTCATTAATTCTAATACCTAAGTATCAGAGAAATTCCAAAATCAAATTATTTCGTTCGTTAGTTAATTTATCGGTATAAGTATCAACTGACAATAGTTTTTTAAATTCTTCTTCAGTAAGAATGGAATAAAGCTTGCGTTGTTCAGTGGGTAGTAATCTTTTAATTCTTTCTCAATCAACACTAATCTTTAAGAATTTACAATAAGAAGTTAAGGCGTTCCGTTTACTTCGCAAAGTAGCCGGTTGATATTTATGGACAATCTCACGAAAGAAATTATTTATAGAAACTGTGTCTAATTCTCGCTTACTATACTGAATTATGGTCGCTAAATAATTTTCAATAGTCTCTTTGGTGAAATTTTTATCTTCTAATCAATCTTTATATTCGTTAATTTGTTATTTTTTTGGGTATTTTGCCCTAATAGGGTCTTAATGAAAACACGGCTTTTCATATTGGAGTTTTAACCTGTCTCCATTTTCAGTAAGGGGAAGTGCCGTGTAAGAACTTCCCCTTAATTTAATAAACCTTTGTTAATTGAAATAATTAAGGTATTAAGAATATTTACTACATCTCTATTATGATTTCTAGACAAAATGGAAAATATTTTAAATGTTTCGATTACAACTTGAATATTTTTTTTGTTTATAATATAGCTTAAAGTCTGGTTAGCCTTAGCCAATTTATTTTCGACCTCACTAAAATTTTCAGCAAGTTTGAGAGGAATGCAAATAAAAAGCATAGGTTGAATTCCTATCGCTCTTTGTTTTTCTCTCACGATTATCTCAACTTTTACTATCAAATCCTTAACTTCATGAATAAGTAAAGGATAACTAATCATTGATTTTAAAAAATTCAAATCTCCAAATTTATACTCTTTTGGATGACTTCTAAGAATTTCTAATTTCTCGTCAATAAATTCTTTTTGATTTTTTACATAATTTAATAGTTCTTTTATCTGATTAAAATTTATTAAATTAAATCTAAAGGATTCAAATAAATAGTCAGATAACTCGTATATAAATCTATCAGTATTAATGCCATTTTCATCAATTATTTCAAATGGGTTTTTGGATTTTTCTATTAATTTAGAAAAGTTTTCATTATTCTTTTTCTTCAAATCATAGGAAATTTGCCATTCAAAATAGCAGTCTGAATCCAATGGTATTTTTTTCGTTGAAAATTGTTCCCCTTGATAGAATATATCTTTTCTTTTTTTAACTCTTATCTTGCCACTATGGGTAGTTAATGGTAAATTTACAATTGTTTTACTCATTTTTCAAATTTATAAATATTATCTGTTTTTTTTAAATCTAAGCAAAAATCCAATTTTTTTTTTTCAAAATATTCCCAATCGCTTTCGTTAAAGTCTGAATCATAGAAAACATCAAAATTTCTCAAATAAAAAGGGATATCTTCTTTAAAAGTTTTTTTGAAATAATCAATAAAAGCATAATATTTTATTTCTTCTTTTTTTATTGGAACACTATATTTGCTCTCTTTTTCAATAAAAGTTCTATTGCGAAAAACTGAATTTATATCGCGAAAGGTAAAAAAAAAGATATTATCTAAATGCTTCTCTTCTTTTTTTTTTGGATATTTTCCGACCAAATTGTTAATAAAAGAAAATTCGTTTAAACTGAATTTTTTTCCATTTTCTAATTTAAAAGAAAAATTTTTTATGTATTCATAATCCATTCCCTCTTCATCTCTTTTAAAAAGGGATATAGAGATAGGAAATGAACTTCCTTTTGTGTCGGAAAAATCTTTACTGTCAATAACCAAGGCATCGATTAATTTATAGTTCTTTGCAAATTCTTTAAGACTAAGGAAATTTGTTTTTTTTATTAGATAACTTAATGGGTGTAGAACGCATACATATTCAGCTCTTAATTTGTTGTATGAGCGTAAAAAACTTATTCCTAAATCTCTGCTTTTGATATCATCATCTACATCAAAAAATTTTTTTTTCTTTTTAATATCAATCGCTTTAATTGATGTAAAGTCATTATAAGGAGGATTGCCGATTATTAATAACTTTTGATTTTCGCTAATTCCATATTCACTTCTATTGACATTGATTAAAGCGTTCTTATGAACTGTTGATATTCAAGGAAAATTATCTTTTAAGTAATCAATCGCTACTTTATCAATTTCTCCTGCTACAAACGATAAACCTTCTTTTTTATTTTCTGTTAAAAAACTTCCATTTCCTGCACTGCTATCAAGGATAATAAATTCTTCATTTAAGAAAGGGCTTATCATCTCTCAAACATATTGAACAAACTTTTTGGGTGTGTAAAAAGCCCCATTGTTTATTTTTTCTTTATAGTTCAGATGTTCATTAGAAATCATTTTTAATACAGTAATATTATTAAAATAATTTTTAACTTAAATTTTTACTACTATCAATTTAATTGACTCTAACCGCGTTATTTTGGTTGAAAATTTTTAATAATTGTAGTAATTCCCAAAAATAATCTTAAATAGCAAGGATTTATTTATTAACTATCTTTATTATATTAATATTAAACAATATATATAGCGTGTCGGTTATTATTTTCTAATCTAGTTAGCACCTAATCCAGAAGGATTAGAAGCCCAAATTATCGCTTTAGCTCTAAGTAGTAAAGAACTAACCGAGCAATGCGAACAATTATCGTTTAAATTATCTACTACGAAACAACAAAATCAAAACAAAGATAGTTTACTCCAAGAAAAAGACACTTCTCTTTCGCAACAAGAACAACAAATAAAAGATTATGAACTGCTATTAAGACAAAATGATGAAAATCTCGCTAAATTACAACAAATCATTAGTCAAAAATCAGACCAGTTAGAACAATTGGAATCAGAAAAGAATGACTTAGTAGCCAAATTAGAGCAAGCTGATTCCAAAATCAAAGATTTAGAAAGTTCTTTACCAACTGCCGATAGTAAAATAATTCAATTAGAAACTAAAATAAAAGACTTAGAACAGACTAATCCTCAATCTAGTGAGTTAGTTAGACTAAGAAAAGAGTTAGTTAATTTAAGAAATAGTTCACAAGCCGAAATTAATTCTTTAAAAGCTCAACTGCAACAAGCCAAAGCAAAAGAAGAGCAGTTAAATCAAAAAATTAAGCAATTAACCGATAAAAAGCTTAAGACAACTAATGAAAAAGAAGTTACTAACTCTTGATGAGAGCGAATTAAAACTCCATTAATCTTTATAGGAGGGATTGTTTCTATTTTGTTTGTCTTTAAATACTTTAAAAGTAAATCTAAATAATTATCTAACTAGTTAATAGTTGGAGTTTCTATTCTGTTTTCTAATTCTTGTTTAATTCCATTATCTTCACTTTCGTAATCGGCGGCAATAAATTTTTTTTCAGGAATCAAATTTGGTATCTGGGAATCTAAAGTATTATGTTGCAAGAAAAAAATCTCTTCCTTTTGTTTTTCATCTTCAAAAATTACTCCTACTTTCTGTTCATATCCTGCGATAGTTAATCGGGATTTAGTTTTTTTATGGGTCATGATACAATCTGAACCTTCTGCGACAAATTCAAAATCATCCTTAACAAGATTTTTAAACACTAAATAATTAACTACATTCGAAGAGAAAAGATCTATAATAACCTTCTTATAATTCTTGAACACTTCCTCTTTGAAGTAAATTTCTTTCTTCTTACCAACCATTTTGCCTTTATTTAAAACTTCTTCTTTATAACCAATGTTTAGTAGTAGCGAAGAATATCCTTGGAACAGAGGCAGATTTTCGAATATTTCGAAAGATTTTTTTTTATCATTTCCTCTAATTTGCAAGTGTACAGAGTTTCCTAAAAAATCAAGATTTTCTACCTTAAAGTTATAAAGTTCACTAATTTCAACTTTCTCATCATCTACTCTTAATAATTTCTTTTGCCGTGAATCAAAAAGGTAAATTTTTTGATCAGCCTCATTAATCCCAATATAACTTAAATCATCTAAATTTTCATCAACCGCCCTTCTTTTTTTAATTGTTGTTAACTTATTATTTTTCTTTCCTTCTTTGTCAGCACGACAATCAAACCAACCCTTCCGACCATCAGCATAAGTAATTTCAATAATTGGTATATTGTAATGTTGTTTTTGACTTACTAGTTTAGTTAATTCAACTTCAACATTTTCAGCACCGACTCTTTTTAGTCATTTTTCGTCAATATTTATTCTTATTAAATTAACTCCTCAGGTATTTGCTTTTGTTTCATCAAGAGCAAAGATTCTACCTTCTTTGTCAATAACCATCAGAATATCATTTTCGTTCATAGAAGCATCAACAATAGTTATAGGCAAATCAACTTTAGTTTGACTTAAAACATCAGTTCCTTCTAAAACCAACTCTTGTTTTTTTTGATTTTTGTGTACTCCAATTGCGTCCAAATATTTACAGCTTCTACCAAAAATAGCTACAACATTTGATGCATTTTCTTGGAAAAGTGTAAATTCTTCTCTGTTAGCACCTTGTCCGAATTGGTAAATTTTTATATCACTATTATCTTCTGAAGGGGAATGAATATGAAAAATTAATTTAGTAATAACATTTGACAAGGAATCAAAATCTCCTTTCTGTACAGTTATTTTTTTTATGCATTCATTGTCTTTAAGTTCGATAGTAGAAAGAGAACCACCTTCTTCGCCGTGCTGATCTCCCGTTATATAAATTGGATCACCAATTTCTTTTTCCGCTTTGTAAGTGAATCTAATCGAATCTATGATATGATCGCTTCTGACTTCTATCTTGCTTGGAGAGATTGATTTTATTATTCCTTCATTTTCAAGTCTTTTGCTAATAATACTTAGATCATCAAATTTAACTCCTCCGTTACCTCCAAACTCTGAACTACTATTCACAGAAGATGTATTATTTTTTATTTCTTTTTTGAGTATCCAATAATTCTTGGCATTTCCTGATTCTGGTACAGTGTAGAAAAGCTCCTGATTATTTTTGTTAAATAAATATTTTCTATTATTAATTTTATCATAGCCTACTAACTTATTCTCTAATTCAGCGTAATTTACTAATATTCCTTTGTCAATAAGATAGTAAGCCGCTAGTTTATTATAATTTAAAATTGTTACTATTTTAGATTTTTTTTCTAAATCTTTTTCTTCTAATAATGAATTGACAGCTGATAATAAATCTTTGCCTTCATTTCTGGCTAATCATCTTTCGTTCACTCCTGATAAAACAACTCTATCGTCTAATGCAAGTGAGTATCAAATTCCCCCTTCGACCAGCAAGGAAATTTCTAAACCGTTCTGTGAAATTCCAATTATCTTTTTTTCTGATAAGTTTTTCAACTCTAACTCGGCTAACTCGTTTTCTTTTGTTTTTCAATAAATTTTTCCTTCTTCGGGTCTGAAGAAATAATAAATATCTAAATTGTCTTTCTTTCTGTAAGCACAAAGATCCAAGTCAAAAATGTTATTTTTACCAGTTTTATTTTTTGGTAACTTGATAAGTTCTCCGTCTATGTATCATTGCTTAATAATGGAGGAATCATCCTCAACAATCTTCACAGCCGGCAAAATCTTAGGAATTAATCATCCTTCTTTTTTCTTATAATATTGTAACCTTTCTTTTATATTTTTATCAGCATCTAGATCAAAATCTGTTATTTGTCGAAGAATTTTTTTTTTTCCTTCTAACAACAGCATAGCTCCCAAAATTTGATATTTAGCAATTACCTGATTACCGTTCAATGAGCAGTATTCGATGCCATTCGAAATTACTTCAATTGGAGAATTTTTTTCTTCTTGGTATAATAATAACTTTCTCTCTGGTAAAAAGTAATAAAGATGATTACTTTTTCGAGCTGCAATCAGTATTGCTTCTTCTTGATCGTAACATTGAAGATAAATTAATTTATCTTCTGATTCACTTTTAGTATCATATCAAATTTTCTTCAATAATCTTCCGTCTTTAATTAAATAGTTGTCAAATTCTATATACCTTTCCTTTTCTACATAACTTTTAGCAAAGGCATTGTGTTCAAGGGTTTTTTTGATATATTCTCCTAACTCCTCAGCGTGATTTTTAATATTTTCAAATCTCAATCCGTTGAGTACGATGGGAAAAAGCAGTTTTCTTTCTCTATTATCCTTATTACTAATATCAATTTTGAATAATTCTTCACCATTCTGAATTTTTATCTTATTTGGAATCTGACCGTCTTCAAATTTAAATATAATTTTTTTCTTCCCTATGTTTAGAATTTTTTCTTTATCATTCAAGCCATCGGTTACAGTTATTTCATCCTCTCTATTATTATTTATAATTGTTCAAGTTGTTTCTTGAGAGTTAGAAATGATGTATTTAACTCCTTCAACTGGAGTTAAATAGAATTTACCTTGACTATTTTTGCATTCAAATTCATAACTGATGTTTTTTCGGAGTTTAACACTGTAATCTTCAGGTTTTTCAGCATTGTTGGGAGGGGAAATGAGACAAACGAAATCCATTTCCCTATTGCCTAGATTTATTTTAATCGGAGTGATAACATAGGAAAGATCTAAATTTGTCATGGTATTTTCTTGATCAATGAATTCAGTTTGAGATTGTCCCTGATCTTCTCCATCAATGTCATAATTTAACTCGCGCGAATTGTAATGAAAAACTATTAATTTACTTTCTTGAATCTCTCTAATAACTTTCAATTTATGATCTTCGATTTTACCAGAAAAAGGCACTCCACTATAACTATAATTAATATTACATTTAAGAGCAATTGGCAAAAAGATTCTTAAGCGATCTTGTTTTGATAAATTTAATAATTTAATTGACTTTTCTTCATCTTTATGCAAAATTTCTCTAATATTAAATATCTCATTATTTGACGTCGGTCTTTCGTCTTTTCCCACAAAAAGCTTCTTATCGTCATAACCAACTCAATGAGAAGTTCCATGAATGTATTGAGAATCAAAAGTAATTTTTACTTCCTCGCTATTAGTTAAATCAATTTCTTTAATTACTGCTTGACTAATCTCTAAATTATCTTTTTCGCTACCCTTAGTAATTATTTTTGTCTTATCTGAATTAATTTGCGGATTTCTAAAAGAAAGTGGTAAAATTTTATTGTTGTTAACCGTTAACACTTTAAGATCTGAACCATAGTCCTGATCATATTGTCAAAACTGTTCAACCACATGTTTAGATTCTTCTATTAAATGATTATTTTGGATTACTTTTTCAATAAAATTATTAGTAGAAAAATCAACTATTATTCAAGGAATAGCTCCTCAGCCACCAGTAGCAGCTGTTACAGCTAATCCAACTGTATCAAGAGCCAACCTCGTTTTAAAAATGAGTTTTTCATCCTCATTACGAGCCATATTTAATTCTCGACAATCCAAGAGAAAATTAATCCCTGCTGTTATTGGCCCTAGACGAGAAAGTAATTTACCGCCATTTTTACCAATTGAACCAAAACTCCAACTTTTTTTAAAAGCTTTTTCGCTAATAAGTTTAGAAGCGCCGTAGATCTCTTGGGTAGAATCAACACCTACTTGTAGAGAATTCAAATAGGTGTGAAATTTTAATGTTTTGCCTAATTGCGAGTCTTCAAATTTCATTCCACCATTTTTAATGTAATCCTTTATCATTAGAACAGCAAAAAAAGTCCCTAAACCATGAGAAGATCCCTTTTCTTGATGAAATTCTTTGAGTGAGTGAAGTTTTTCAGAATTTTTGTCAAGATAAACAAAAAGAGATTTGAGCTTTTTATATTCCTCCAATCCTAATTCTATTTCCTTTAACTCATTATTTTCGTTAACAAATTCTACAACTTCTTTTAGTTTTTTTTCGCTTTCAAATTCTCCTTTTTCGAAGAATTTCGGTATCATTTTATAATCTTCTCCTATTGCATACTTTTCTTTAATTTCTTTAATCTCCTTCACTATGCTTTCTATATCATTAACTATACGAATGGCATTTTCGGAAATTGACAATGGACCACTTCCCTCTATATTGGTATTTGCTTCAGTTCTTCTTTTAACTTAATAATTTCTTCCTGATTTTTGAAAAAATCTTCTAATTGGTCTTTGTTAAATTCCTCTATTATTCCTAATTTTTGAAAAAAATTTTTTCGTTCCTCAGGATTATTATTTTTCTGTCTACCCAATAACAATTCCTCCAACTCTTCTTCTATTTTTCTATCTTTTTTTATATCGTATTGTTTGAATTTTTTAATCAAATCTTCTTTTAATTTTTTTAGCTTTGATTCTTGATTTTTTATTTGTTTTCTCAATTTCTTATTTGACTCCATCAATTTCCCTTTTTCTCTCTCTAATTCTTTTGCTAATTCCTTGTCCATTGATATTTTCATTAATGGTTCTCTAAAATCAGATGAATCTGAGTTCTCATATAAAAAATAATCATTGCCCTTCCAAATTGTCATTCTTTTATATCTTTCCTTTCTCTTATAATCTCACTTGATATCACTTTTTTTAGAAAGATCGGCATACTGAATTCTACCGCTGCTAACTACTTGAGTTAAACCTGTTTCTAAATTAATAGCTCACACCAGGTTCAGTTTTTTTTCTTCAAATGATCTTAACAAATCCTTTCCGAATCCCCAAATTTTTTTTTTATCTTCAACCCCACAAGCTACTAGGTCGACTACTAATCATTCTTCAAATCTTAATTCTTGTCATTCTTTCGAGAAAATTTTTTCTTTAACAGTTTTGGCTAAATCTTCCGGTGTGAATTTTCTCCTTTTTTCATCATAAATATCTTCCCCATGAACTACTATTCTTATGAGACCTATTTTAGTCCCGTTGGGAGAGGAAGTTTTTTTAATGATTTCCCTTACCTTTTCTAAAGATTCATTTTCTTCTTTTTTATTATATTGAACTAACCCTAGATTATTTTCATTGTCATTATTAAGAAAATTCGAAGCCTTTTCACCAACACTATTTCCGAATTGAAAAACTAATGTTTTCGAGCTATTGTTGTTGATTCTGTCAATGATTATATTGAGTTTTTCTTTATCTTTTCTTAAAAGTTTGTAACTGTATCAATCTCTGTCATAGTAACCTTTTGGTATATTATAACTTTTCAATTTTTGAGCCAATAAACCATTACACACAATTGTTTCTAAACTTTTAGGTAAATTTTCTAAATTCTTGATAGATATTACATTAGTGTTAAGTACATCTAAATGTTTCAGTTGATTAAATCCGTTCAATTTACTCAAATCAACATTTATTTTATTATCATTAACATGTAAATTAACTAAACTTTCTTTATTTAAATTCATCAAGAAATTAAGGTCAGAAAGTTGATTAGAGTGGCAATATAACGTTTCTAATTTTGGACAATTAGTAATAGTTAATTTAGTGATTTGATTGAGAGAGCAATTTAAAATTGTTAAATTAGGAAAATCACTAATTTTTAGTGAGCCGGTTAGATTTTCTTGACTTATATTCAAGCGATGAACAGTTGATTCTCTTTCTTCTTTAGGATAAAAAACATCTAATCAACCTTGAGCATCACGTCGTCCTTTTAGTTGTTTAGCTAAGTGTCTAGGAGTAATTTTACGCTGTTCTAGTTCGTTAGCTAATCGATATTCATGGATTAGCAAACCAGCTGAAATTCATTCTCTTGCCTTTTTGCTAGTAAAACCTAAATTTTTCCAACTTTCAATATTATTATAATCTTTTGGTTTAAAACCCACCTTAATTCATTCTCGAGCATCTTGATAAGTTAAGCCTAATTCTTTCCATAATTTTGGCGTTGAAGTTCAGTTAAATTCTGATTTTTCAAAGTCAGGATGAATAGCTTTTCAATCTTCTTTTTCTGAATTATTTACCTCCATGTTTGTTTTTACTAAATATTAAATAGTGGTTATTTTGATATTTTTTCCTAATTTAAAATTATTTTCTATATGACTCAACAATTCTACAGTCTAATTGATAAACATCAACACCGGTATAAAAACCTTTAACTTCTTCGTTTTCTATTTTTTCCTTTTCGACTTTCATCACCTTAGCTATGCAATCAGCTATTATTACTTTTTTTTGAGCGGTTGCCGTTACTAAGTGGTTATGGTTTGCATGATAATCTGTTTTATCTTCAATACTAACAATTCTTCTAGGAAGTATTTTTGTGTCAGAATCACTGTTTTTTAAACCATTAAAAAATTTCACTAATTTAGGAGAATTAGACTGTCGATTTTCATCCAACATCGGAACTTCAATAAAAAACTCCGCTTCCTTATTGATGACAAAGTTTTCTCCTCACTCAAAACTTTTGTGGGTTCCTACCACGGTGTCACCTATTTGAAATGTTTTCTTGTTTTTTGCTATTTCTTCTTGATCTCCGCGATCTTGTGCTTCATCTAACGCTCTAATATGTTTTGCACTTTCCATTAAGATTTTAATATCATCAATAAGTACTTTTTCTTTTCCTAAAATAGCTCATCTACCACATTCTTTTAGTTCTTTTATTCTTCTTCATCTTTGGTAATCATAAGCAAATTCTCTTATTTCACAACCTTTCATTTCTTCAGCTAATCCACTTATATTACTAAAATAAAATTTTTCTAAACTTTTAGGTAAATTTTCTAATTTAATATTAATGTTAGGATGAACTTCAATAATGCTTAATCCTTTCAGTTTAGGATTATTTATCAAAACTAACTCAGTAAGTTTAACGCATCCCGTAAGATCAATATCTACTAATTCAAGATTATTTGTCAATACTAACTTTTTTAATTCTCTGCTGGAATTAAGATGAATTTCCTCCAAAAATGGATAATTATTAATTTCTAAACTATTTATATTGCTATCTTTAAAATCTATTTTTCTAACTTTTTTGCAATTATCGATTTTTAAAAGATCAATTTCATTCTGATATCCGTAATCATCTTGAGGTTCGTTAGTATTAAAAAATAACTCTTCTAAATCAGCAAGTTCATTTAAATCTAAAGAACCGATTAATTTCATTCAAAAAGGCTTATTATAAGAATCATGTACTAAAATTTTTTCAATCCAATTTAAACCTTCTCTTCATTGCATACTTGCTTTTAATATTTCTTTACCAATATCTAATATTTTTTCTTTACTTTTTGCTTTTTCGACTTCTTCATCGCTTCTCATTCCATCTAGTCATCTACGTCCGTCGTAATAATAATGATAATTCAATCAATATTGGGCATTTGCTGTATAATTTTGTACCATATTTATTTACTTATTTGCTTATTATATAATAAAGACTTTACAATTCTTCTTGCTTCTTCTTTTTGGCACTTTTTTCTAAAAAACATTTCTTACTCATTGATTTCCCCATCGCTCAATTTCTGTTCTACTTCAGCTTGATCGCTACCAATAAATATCATTCGATTCACTCTCTGCTTCTTCTTGCTTTTTTCTCGCCCTCTTCTAATTTTTCATTGCGAACACCCAAAATTTTTGTTTTATAAAGTTAGAACTTAATTACAAATTAATTTTATTACAATCTTTATAAATATTTATTGAATATTCCCCATGTTCATGACAAATTAATTTTATCTCATTTTCCGAATAAAAATTTTTAATTCCGTATTTGTCGGAAAATCCGCAAGTTGGACAAGCGACTCTAATTGGTAGATAATTATTTCGAAAATTCATTGATCGCTGGACTTTAATAAAATTGAATTTAACCGGTTAAAAACAAAATCAAGATTTTTTTGTCGCAAATATAATTCAACTAGATTATTATGGTAGATTGTTATTTTTTCTAAATCGAGGTAAATGTTCTATCTTAATACTTTCAATAGTGAGTGCTTGGCTCAAATAATCTTAAAAATTAGGATAACGGCAAAAGTCGAACTTATGATTTATGAAATTTTAAAATTTCTTTCTTAATCTAAGCAGTTCTTAATAAGAATCTCGTTAAGTCTTAATTTAGGAGAACTTAATTCTAATCAACTAACTAATGGATTTTTTTTTAAAATTAGCAAATTTAAGGAGGTTAATGATAAGTTGAAAAAGTAGATATCTCCGAACTTGACAATAATTCTTTCTACCAAGAAATTATCAATTGTTATTTAAAACTAAAAGAGAAATTTCCCAAGTATTTAGAAAGTTTTGAGTTAGACATCTCAAAAGTGGCAGAGCTTTTTTAATTTATCATATTTGCCTAAAATTACCTAAGTTAAGGCGGATTTTTTTGTTAGAAATAATCGAAGTTTTTATTTAAATAAAAGTTATTTATTCAGAAGCTTTTCTTAATCTTTTAACTAGTTTGTTAAGCAGATAAAAACCTATCACTAAGCCTCCAATCAGAGTTGAGGAGATGATTAATAAAGGTCAAGGATTTTGTTGAGGAGGAGCAGATTCTTGAACTGAGGGAGTTTCTTTATCCTTAGTTGGTTGAGGTTGAGAAGATTCTTTATCCTTCCGCAAAGGATTATCTTTTTTTTCATCATACTCTCTAGCATCAACAGGAACTATTTTGGTCTTATCAGCGCTTTTATAGTCATAAAGAAGTTTCAATTTGGGACAATTTTCAATGATTAAAGTTTTACCTTTGATTAATTTGCTGTTGTGTGAAACTATTAATCTAACTAAATTAGGTAGATTTCTGATGATAACTTCGGATAAACAGTTGCCCCCGAGATTTATTGAATCTAGGGATTTAGGATAATCAATATCACCATCAATAGTAATAGAGTTAATAAAATCACAACCAGATAAATCTAAATGAGTTTGACCTTGGTAGGTGTGTTTACCTTCTTCAAAGTCTTTTTTTTGCTTAGCTTGTAAATCTTCATAAGCCGATTGCTCATATTTAGTGGGAGTGTCTTCACTACTACTCAAATATCCTTCATCAGTTTCATCATCAATTATCTCTACTTCTTTTAAATCTCTTTTATTGCTTATAATTTCTTTAATATCAGAGTTTATAATATTGACTCTTTTCAAAACTGGAGAGTCGAAATAAACTGTTTTTGTCGTTTCAGGAAAATTATGCAAATAACTATCTGACTTAGTTTCATCTTTTCTTGTATCAAGAAATCATTGAGTTTTATTGTCTCTCAAGGATATTTCTTCCAAATTTGGTAATTGAGAGGTAAAACTTAAATCTTCCAAAGCATTCATATCGGCATCTACCTTTTTTAGATTAGTGCATTCGTCTAATTTCAAACTAATCATTAACTTTCAAGTTTTTCATTCAATGACTTCTCCAGTATTTTTATCTACTTCTTTGATAATTTGATAAGAAGGAGTATTTCAAGAACAGTTCACATCCTCTAATTTTTTCATTCCACTACAATCTAATTCCCATAAATGATTATTGAAACAGTGCAAAGTTTCTAAATTATTAAAAAAAATATTAATATACTCTAACCCTTTTAGATGATTGTTAGAAATCACCAAAGTTCTTAAACTAGGAGCATTAACGTTGTCGATATTTTCCAACTCATTATGATTTAAATTCAGAGATTTTAAAGAAGGGCAATTAATATCTACTTCCTTTATTTTGTTGGCTCCTGCATAGACATTTTTTAACTTAGGGCAATTACGAATTATTAATTTCTTTAAATTACAATTACCAGCAAAAAAATCTACTAATTCGGAATATCCCTCTATTATTAATTTTCCTTGGAGCGAATCAGTGCGAGATAAATCTCGCTCAGAGTGTCATTCTCCTATGTCTAATGAAAGAATTTCAGATTTATCAACAGTTTTTTCTCAATAAGCAAAAGTTAATTTAGGAGAATTCATTATCATAAATTAAATTCTAATTTATATATAAAATTTCGTAAATTTTAAACAATAAAATCAACTTTTTCAAAATGAACTAAGACATTACTCCCAATCCGATTTCCTTCTTTAACGGTAAAAAGATACTCAGTTCCTTCTGCTAATTCAGCTCATTGGGATTCCGGAGTATCGGAATTATGGAAAACAAAAATACTGTCGCCTTGGGTTAACTCTAAGATTAAGTAATCTTTACCATTACTACCTTGTCTGGTTTTTTTAATTTTAATTATGTCTTGGATTTCTTGGGTTATTTGCATGTTGTTGATAAATTGTTTATTGTTTAATTACTTTCACTAAAATCTAATAAAGTTAATAAACCATTAGGGCTTTCTTCAAGTTGGAATTGGTAAGCTTGTCCTTTTTTGAATTGGGGTCAACGAACTGACTCTACTTTATAATCAAAGACAAAAACATTATTAGGTAAAATATCAGTTTCTAAGAGTAAGTATTTATTATCGTTCTTATCCAATTTAGTTTTGATGTCTTTGATAACTGCCTTAATGGGATTAGTTAAATCTAACTTAACTGTTGAAGTTTTAGAAATTGTTTCATCATGCTTATCCTTGTTATCCTCTTTACTGCCAAAAGCATCGGGATCTAAATTATTGTCAGTGGGGATTAAAAAGAACTTTTGCAGGAAGTATTTAATCGCATAGGTTTCCGCGGAACCTTTGGCTTTGGCTAGGTCGGTATTTTGGGCCATGGCTCAGAACCGATAAGTTAATTGTTCCTGAGGATTCTCAGCATTAATTAATTGGGCTTGTTTGGTATATTGCACCATTCACTCCTTACCGATTTGTTCTTTTCATAAGGGTTGCTGTTCGTTAATGTCATCACTGAATAAGAGAACTAATTGTTGTTTTTCTAAGAGAGGCTTGATAACTTTTAATAAGTCATATTCGCCGGCATAGAAATACTTTTGGAATTTGTTTTCCCGAGTTTTTTCTAATTGGCCAATTTGAGACTGGATGAGTTGCAGTTTTTGGTAGATGTTTGTTGTTGGATTAGATTCTGTTTTTTTAGTGGTCATGATAGATGGTTAAATTTTTTGTGAATTATCTGAGATTAAAATATTATCTGTTCACTAACCATTACATTAGCTATCTCAAATTTTTACTTCTATATCCTTTTCTTTATCAGCAAAAGATTCTTCTCCGCTTTCTCTATCTCTGAGGTCAGTTCACTTATTAGCTTCTTGGTGTAAATTCATAGCTATCTTATTACCAATACTTATTTTAGCTAAATTCATTAAATTTTTATCATTTCAAGGATTAGAGGTATGTTCAACACAATAATTAGTTTCTAAAAAGTTAACTATCACATATCATTTTTTGGTTTTTTTGTTGTGGATTATTCTGACTGAATCGAGAGCTTGTTTAATTTTATTTGCATTCATATTTTAATAAATAATTTCAAAGTTAGGTTTAGGAGGTAACGGTTTTAGTTCACAGTAATAAGTATCATCTTTAGTTTTGGATTTATTAATGTAACCGCTATAGAGAATTCCTTTAAGATCTAAGAGTAAATACTCTCAAGATTTGGTCTCATTATGGTTTTGATTCCAACTAATTCATTTGAGGTCGCGATCAGGTCGGTCAAAATAGTAATATCAGAGACATTTACCCTTAGTGCCAGTTTTTTGTTCTCAATTTGGGATGGTGAATTTATATTGCTGGGAAGCAAAAGAGATTTGCTGGTTTTCTTTGGTGATGGTGAAAAATAGTTGGTTAGTCATGATGGTTTTTATTTCTTATGGTTTTATTAGTTAATTTCTTAATTAGTTTGGTTTTTATTTAGTCATTTTTTGATACTTTCCTCCCTTCTTTCACTACTCAAAGGACTTTTTATTTCACCAGTTTCATAATTGAAAATCTCTCGTTGACCAAAACCAAATTTAGTGGAAAATTTAAAAGTATAAGCATCTTCTTGTTCCATTAATTTGGTCGGTATTTTTTCCTTAACATAAATCGCATCGCTTCTTATCTCGATAATGTTTTGTGGCTGAAAATTCCTATATAAATGATAAGTCTTTAATAAAGCTAAATGACTAACTGCTAGATGTCAAGGATAGTAATTATAACCAACATGTCCTTTTTTGCCCAGAGCCCCTCATAAAGAGTTAGCTAGTGACTTGCCTTTTTTATCACCCGAATTTCTTAATTCTTGACAATAATCCAAAAATTTGTTGGCACAGCCCTTTTTTTCGCTAAAAACTCAAAAATCAGTGTAAATTAACCTTCCCTTAATTTTGTAATTCTTTTTAAAAGCTTCAAATAGTCGAGTATACAGAAATATCCTCTTACGACCTTTAATAACTGATTTCATCTTATCTTCATACTCATAATCACTGTCAGGAATAAAAGGAATTTGTTGATTTTTTATTTCGGCGTAGTTTTCACAATAAAACTTAACAAATCCTTTCTTTTTTTCTCATAAAGATTTTTCGATTAGTTGCGGATCTTGTAGATGTTCCGGTTCGCCACAAGGTAGTGGGTATTCTTTCATAATTTTGGGATAGCAACTTTTAATATCAATATATCACACATCTTTAAAAATTCCTTGTTGCAAGTTTTCGAAACGAGGACTAATCTTCCATTTTTTAGCTAATTCAAAAAATTCTGGCGAACTATTGGGATGCTCAGCTGAAAAGCTAGGAACTAATTTATGTAACAATTTCAAAGCTTGAGTCCCTTCTCCTTCGCTATTATTTTCATCTCCGCCCCTTTTTTCTTTAATGATAGCTTTACCAATAGCAATATTTCCTTTTTCATCTTGCTTATATCCTTGAAAAGCTTGTAGTCAAGCAAAAGTATTGGCATCACAATAAACAGTGATGGGATAATTTTCTAATTCCTTTAATGATAGTGACTTTGTGCTATTATTGGAAGTGACTATTTTCTTTTTTCAGTCTAGTCAGTAAATTATTTTTTTTTTCATAAATTTTAAATTTTCCTTCTCCTATCTCTTCTAACTTTTCCATAAGTAGCGATATGACAACCACCTCAATCGTCATCAGTTCAAGCACGGGTTTTTTCTCCCATGGTTGATCAATGTCATTGCTTATTAGCATCCGAATGGATATTACTTCCACATAAACCTTTCTGATAAGTGTAAGTTCAGGAACAGTGCTTGGGCAAGACAGGAGGATGATATTCGCCAATATAAATACAAAACAAACATCACCATTGACTAGTCCCTTGAGCTTCTGAACAAGAATGCCCCATGACTGCTTCAATTCGACACAAAGCTTTTTCACCTTCGATGTTGTTGTAAGTTTGCTTTTCCATTTCAGTTCCATACTCATCAATATAAGCTTGATGAGCAACTTCGTGGACTTTTTCTTTAATGATTTGTTTTAGAGTAGGGACATTCTTACGAATGCTTCACTGTCGCCCAGGTTTAGCATTAGATATATCAACCGACATTACTTGTCCTTCTTTTAATACGGGTCAAGGATCTTTTTTACTTAACTCGATTTCTGACTCAGGCACAGCTTCGCCGGTAAAGAGCGGTTTACGAAGCATTTCCCTAATAGCACTGCGATAGTGCTTTTTGGTGGGAGTAAAAGGACTCTCTTTGTAATATTTTTTAAAAACAGCACCGACATTTCAATCTTCTTTATCGGGAGGGGGTTTGCGATGAGCCACAAAACCAGAGTCACTCTCATAAACGAGATAATCACCTATTTCTTGGGCAACTTGGAGGTTTCTATCTCTGATTCGGTTAGGAGACTTTTCATAAAGTTTCTTAGATACCTCTAAAGCTTTGGTAGAATCAGACTTGTTTTTTTTAATTTCCCTTCATAATTGCTTAAATTCTTTGGTTCTTTTAAAAAAATCCTTGTGTTCGCCTTTGTCTGGAAAAAAGAACTTAAATTCCTGCCCTTTAATGATTAACTTATCGCCTTTTACTTTGGTAAGTCCTGCTCTTTCTTGATAGTAGCGGATTTGACTCCTTTGGTCATCCAGTTCTTCTTTGTAAAGCTTTTGAGTTTGTTGCAGTAAGTGAGTTTGACCTTGTTTATTAAGTTTGTAAGTTAAATGTTTTTTGTTCTTTTTAAACTCAGCATAAAAATCGTAGTCAGGAACCTCTTTTTGTTTTTTAGCTAAAGCTTTGGCAAGGGTTGGCTCTAAATCAAGATGAGCAGTGAAGTAAGGAGAAGTTTTGTGATTCTCTTTATTTAGTTCTCTCCGAAAATAAGAATAGATTTCACCTAATCTTTCTTTGCGAGCTTGTTGCGCTAATTCTTTATTAATTTGAGCTTGTTTAACCGACCTACGGTATTTTTGGTGCTCAAATAACTTTTGTTGTCCTGCTAATAAAGAATTAGCTCAAGATTTTTCTTTAAGTTTAACTAAGGATTTATACTTAACAAGTTGGGTTTTATTCCCTTCTCTTTTGGCTTGTTGAATCAGCGATTCTAGTTGTGAGAAGGTGAGGTTTTTCCTTGTTTTAGGATTGGACATAACATCTTGTTAGTAACCACTCCATTCAAAATCCTTAAAATTATATTAGAGTTTCTGAAAGCTCATAATATGATTAAGAAGTTTGGATAGATATAGCTTCTTTCCGATCCAGCAACTTTGATTTGGTAGTTTAGGTTGTTGGAAAGGTTTTTTCATAAATTATTAGATTAGTGTGATTAGTTTATTAGTGTAAATTAATCATAGTAATAAAGTAATTTCATTTAACTTTCTTTATGATATATAGACAAAAAGAGAGGTCGTCCAATCCCTAATTAGCTAAGTCTCTCTATTTTGCCTATATTTATATTTTATATATTTGGTCAGTTGATTTGTCAGTTGATTTGTCAGTTGATTAGTAATTTTTAGAATTTTAATGATACTCTTTAGCATATTCTAAAAATTACTATATTATTTAAAAATGCCTATTATTAAGGAACCTTTGAAAGTAGAATGTTTTCGTTGTAGCGAAAAGATAACAATTAA
Organism: Mycoplasmataceae bacterium; assembly: GCA_031674855.1. Taxonomy (GTDB): domain Bacteria; phylum Bacillota_I; class Bacilli_A; order Mycoplasmatales; family CGIF01; genus CGIF01. The sequence goes on along the minus strand of CP125275.1, from coordinate 254,920 downwards.
TTTTTCCCAAAGAATTAGGGCTTATAGTCAGAAAAATAGTTGAAGTTATTGAACTGAAAAGAGTGAATTAGTTAAAAAAAAAAAAAATAAGGAGTATATTTGCGATGATTGTTTATTAGAACTTTATTATCGTCATAAAAAAGAATTCCGTATTTATATCCCTAATGAAAAAAAAAGAAATCTTCTGAAACTTTACATTAGCGAAGGAAAAGTAGGAGTAAACAAGCCTTTCTTAATGCCTGAATAGTTCATTAAATCGTAATAAACACTGATTATATTATTTTATTCTTATTAGGTATTTATTTTTATTTTTACTTCCAATAGTCATTGGAAGTAAATTTTACTTTATTAAGAGTTTGATAATTAATGGGCTGTGAATATTAGCTGTTTGGAATAATCTTTGTCTGTTGACATTTGTTGGAACTCAATGAATAATTTATTCTCCCCTTTCGTAACTAAAATTAGATTCTAAGTTTTTTTTGTTGATTGGATTAGTCATAATGATAAAAATAATGGGGTTGGAGATTGGGAATATTGAAGTTAAGGTTTTCCGCAAAGAAGTTAATACCGGCAAAATTGTCTTTTGCAGGTAGCGAAATTATGCTACTAACGGGAGGATATTATTTTTGACTCACTTTTGATATCTCTTTCCTTTTCTCCAATAAATAATTCAAAAGTTAGTAAAAAAAGCTCGAGAAGCGACAAAAGAAAAATATTCTCCTTAGAAAATTAATAAAACAAAAATATATACTAAATATATATTATTTTTCTAACCATTTTAGGATTCTAAAAAATGAAATTACACTTATTTAGTCATCACTTCAACCTTAGCTTCTGTTTGAGGGAATTCTTTTTCTAATCGAATCACTTCATTAACCTGTGATTCAATCTCAACTAAACTAATTCGTTCCTGAGGATTATCTTTTCAACAAGAATTGATTATATCAGTTAATTCTTCCGGAGCATCAGCAGGAATAATTTCTTTTTTTTTGAGATATGCAACATTGAAACCAATAGTATTCTTTTCATTAAGTTCTTTAAAAGGAATTGTCTTTCGAGCTACTATTTCTCAGAAAATCATGCCCAGTGAATAAATGTCTGATTGATAAGTATATTGACCATCTCTTAATGATTCAGGAGCCATTCAAGGAATAGAGCCAACTATTTCTTTGTTATCAGAGTTAGTATTAGGTTTTTTGATTAATTGAGCTATTCCAAAATCAGCTAATTTAGCTACATCACCTTCGGTAACGAGTACATTATGACTCTTTAAATCACGATGGAGGACTCCCTCGGCATGGAGATAGCGCAAACCTTTGACCATTTGTCTAATAAATTTGTAATTAAGTTGTCAATTATGAGATTCGTTTTTATTCTTATCAATATAGTTAGCAAGAGAACCACGTTCAGCAAATTCCATGATGATTAGCAGTTTCTTGTCATTATTGCTGTTACCTTGATATTCCCCATAATATTGGATAATATACTTACTTTTAAGATCTCTTAATAATTTGATTTCTTCTTTTAATTTTTTATCCCACTTAAAAAACTCCTTGACAGCTACTTCTTGTTCTTTTCAAATGCCTTTATAAGCCTTTCCGAAAGAACCTCGACCAATTTCTTTGCCTAAAATTGGTTTCTGACTAGAAAATTGACTCCTTAAGTCTTCATTTTCTTCAATTAAATCTTGGGCGCTATTCTTAAAATTAGTAACAATTTTATCAGTTGGATCAACAATCATTTTTGGTTCAAAATTTTCTTTTTTGAGAGCAGAATCGAGTTCAATTTTTAAGTGATTATACTTTAACGTTAAGTCTCAAAATAAGCGAGGATTTTCTGTAACCGATTTTATTAATTCACTTCTGTTCTCTTTTCAATTATCTTTTAAGATTATTTCTAGTTTAGTCCCTTTGTAAGTAAATTTATTCAAATTAAGAGGCAGATATTTTAATCCGCAATTAAAACTTAATTCTTTATTATTATCGATATTTAGGTCTTCTAAATTAGTTAATTTTTCTAAGAATTCTAAACTATTTAGATTATTTTTTTGAACATGCAAAGTTTTGATATTAGGACAACTGTCAATAATCAATTCTTTGATTTTGCAGTCTTTAATAAAGCATTCTTCTAATGAGAGAAGGTCTTTAAGGATTAGTTTTTCGATATCTTTTTCTTTGCCTTTATTCTTAGAATTAGTAAGATTTAATATTTTTAGATTTGAATAGCTTTCAATAATTAAATCTCCTTTTAACTCGTCTCGGCGACTACTTTCAATTTCAGCAACATCTTTGGAGAATTTATTCTCTAATCATTCTTGCGTTGTTGTCATGATATTCTTATTTTTTAACTTCAATTCGAACTTCTATTTTGGATTGACTTTTCTCTTCTTCTAATTTTATTAATTCTTGACAATAATCCTCTAATTGAGAAATAATCTTTCTATCGACTTTTCTTTTTAATTCCTTTTCAATCTTTTCAGCTTCATCAATTAAATCATCATTTTCTTTTTCTTCTATTTGAAGATTGAGATTTATAAATTTGTCGATTAGATTATTTATTTCACTATCGAAGTTGTTTTTGATGGAGTTTAGTTTTTTCTCTAGTGAGTTCTTATTTTCGGTTGACAATGAAGAACTTTTTTGATTAATATCTAATTTGTTTATTTTTGAATTTAATTCTTTGGTATCGACTGACTGATAATTACTTTTAGGTTTAGGATTAATTTGGTAGGAAATTTTCTGAAATCTAAGTAATTGACTAGTAAATTGATTATTTTGAGAATTAATTACAGAGCAATTCTTCTTTTTTGATTCTATTTCTTTTTCCCATTTTTTAAACACCTTTAAATATTCCGAACTGTACTTTCCTGAAGTAATTCCTATTCATTTATTAATATAATTTCTTTCCTCAAACCTTGAAAATACATAATCTCAATCTTTCAATCCAATTTCTCTCCTCTTATCTTCTTCTAACCAAATCTTAAATTTTTCTACTTTTTCTTTTTCTAACTCTATATATTGTTCAGCAATTTCACCTCCATCTTCTCAATCATACTTCAAAGCGTCACAAAGCTCTTCAACTTTAGGTCTTTTATTCGGATTTGCTTCTCAACATCTGAAAATCAAATCTTTTAATGTTTGTGGTCTTTTCACAATATTCAAATCAGGTCTCAATCCCTCAATAATTTCTTTTGCTAAATAATGATCATGACAGAAATCACTAAAAGGTGTTATTCCGTAAATCATTTCATACATGATCATTCCCAAAGAATAAACATCACTAGCTGGAGTATAAGGTTGTCCTTGCAAGACTTCGGGAGCCACATAAGGTAGCACACCGTAGATTTCTTTTTGATTATCTTCATCAACTGGTCTACACAGTCCTAGGTCGGTTATATAACAAGAATCATTTCTATTCAGTAAATTACCTGGATGTAAATCGCAATGTATTAAACCTTTACTATGAATCGATTTTAATCCAACCGCAACTTGATATAAAAAATACATTTGATTCTCAAGTTCACTAGCTCAATCACGTTCTAATAATTCTCTCAAATTACCTCCCGATATATATTCCATCACAATAAGGTAATTCTTAGTATTGGGATTCTGAGAGATTCCATAGCATCGAACAACGTTGAGACCTACGTCTAATGACTTATAAGCCATAATCTCTTGTAGAAAATCAGCATTGACATCTTTCGAATTATTTAATTCTTTCAAAACAAAGTTTTCATTGGCCTCATCTCCCAAATAACTCACTAGGAAATAGTCATTTTTTAAATTAGCTTTATAAATGCTTCCGAATCCACCTTTTGCAATATATTCAACATTAGTGAAATTTTCATATGGAATTCATTCTAGCATCTCAGAACTATTCCTTGCTTTTAATGCTTTTAATTGTTGCTCTTGAATGAATTTATCAATCACTTCATTTCCGCTAGTTCAATTTTTAAAATTTAACTTATCAGAAATAAATTTTTCTAATCTTTCAAGTGAAAATTCTGAATTTAAGTTAAAATCATTTTTTTTTTCTTTTGTCCATGTTTTGTTTCCATCATCAGAATTTGTTGTTTCTGTTCATGATCCAGAACTTTCTTCAGAAAAATCAGAATCTCTTTGTTCATTTTTTAAGTAATTTGAAAGTTTATTAGTTTTTCTTTTAAAAACTACTCTTTTTTGATACAATTTTCTCTTAAACTTTTTTTTTGCCATTTTTCTTTTTCTCTTTGAACGAAACGATAATAATAAAAGATTTTACGGAAGTGTTGTTTCACAATATTGTTTACTTTAAATATGAAAAGTATCATTAAAATTAAATATACCCTTGTTTATCTCTATATATATTTCAGAGATTTTAATCATTAAGAATTATAAGTATCCAAATACTTTTTACTAATAAAAACCGTAAATTCTTCTTCGGTTTTATTCGTGGTTCAAGCCACCCTTTCCCAAAGGACTAAATGGACATAAATACCTTGGTCAGTTTTTTGCAAGAGATTAACTTGGAACATCCCCTCATCACTTCCCGCATTTGGATGGGGGCTTGCCCAATTCGTTGGTAATTAGCAATAGATTCCTCTCAGACATTGGGAAAGTCTTTGTTAACAAATAATTTGCTATTATTCATTTAGTCCATTAATTACCCACTGGACTAAATAACTAACTAGATAAATTAGTTTTATAGTTTTTAGAGTGATTATCTACTCACTACATATCTAATATTTATTATATATATAAGCAAAACAGTAATTTTTTTTGCTAAAATAATTTAATAATTTGTAGAAAATAAAGAAAATAAGATATAATAAAAAAAAAATGAGAAAATGTAAAAATTGTGATAGTTATGCTTGTTTATTAGAAGATTTTAACCAAGGTGGCAATATGGGTTTAATTTACAACTACGAGATAGAAGGTGAAAATAAAGCTAAATGTTTAGCGAAGTTGAATTTTGATTTCGAAATAGTGCCTGATGGAGACAAAGGCTTATTTTGAGGCAATCTTTATCGGGTAAAAGCCCATATTAGTGATGATAGTGGTAGAAAGATAGTTTCTCATTTGGGTTTTGATGTTAATAATAGTCACAATTCTAACCAATTTACTTGGAAAAGTGATGCTCAAGAAGCTCTAAACAAATTCGTTAGCAAACTCAATCAACAACGCAATATCGGTCTAGCTAAACTCCAAACTAATATCATTGACCCAAAAAATAAGCAAAATCTTATCTCCGCCACCCCCACCCCTGACCAAATCAGTGAACTAATTAAGCAACAATTAAGTGAAATTGATTTAGCGAAATATTTAGCTCAAATAGATGCTTTATCAACTAAGAACCAAGACAATATTAATCTTAGCTATCAGTCCCGAAGAAAACGCTCAAGCGATTGCTCGTTTAAAAGCCATCCAATCTGAATTAGAAAGACGCAAAAAAATCGCTCAAGAATTGGAACAAGCCAAAATTAGTCAGCAATTAATCGAACAAAAACATCAGTTAGAAGTAGTGCAACGACAAATTGAAGCTAAAGCAGAAGAAGTAAAATTAGCTAAGCAAGCTGGTAAGATTCAAGAAGCTAAGAAGTTAAATGAAGAATACAACGAACTTCGCAAAAAACAAGCGGCCGTAACTGCTTTTATTGTCAACTTGGAAGAAAATGCTGCTTATCGCACCTTTGTCCAGTTCCAATCTTTGGAAGAACTTTATAATCCTAATACTAATCTCACTGCTAGTCAGGTGACTATTACTACAATTGAACCAACTTTTCTAGAAAAAGCTACTCCTTACCTCTACTGAGGTGGTTTTAGTCTCCTTTTGGTCGGAATCATCTATCTAGGTTATCGCTTCTTCTTTAAGGAAACTTAACTAATATCATTCAAAGTGGTGGTAAAAATTGAGACTGACCCTTGCCAACCAAAGAGAATATTATTTGGGGTATTGCCTTGATTCTAATTGGAGTAGTCTTGATTGGTGTGATTACTAGGGCTTTAAAAAAGTGATTAAGTATCTTGTTTTAATTAATCTACTTAATTTATTCTTAAATCAGTTAGTTATTATTCTTGTAACTCTCTAATAATTTTTCTAACAACTCTGTCATTAGGCATCTTTCTTTGTTCGCTAAATCTTTTAATCTTCAATAAGTTTCTTCAGTTACTCGCAAATTCAATTGTTTGGTTCTACCAGTAAATCTTTTATCACTAGGGGCTAATTCAGGAGCAGTTAAATTATTACTGGCTACTTGGGGGATTTCTCCTAATTTCTTAGCTTTAATTTTCTTTCAATCGTTCATATATCAATATTTTAATAGCAATATCTTTATAGCGATATATTAATATTGATAGTTTGCTAATTAAGATAGCGAAGTAAGTCTTTGACTAATTCTTGGGCTTGTTTTCGTAAAGTAGGATAGTTAACCTCAGTGATGCTTTTGCCTTCATTCTGAATTTGCCGATAAGAAGGTTTTTCATAGATACTAATTGAAGAATATTGATAACCGCTAGCCTTTAAATAAGCTTGGCTAGCTAATTCCTCAGCTCTAGTGGCTAAATGGTTCAAAACTATTAGGAGTTTATTTTTAGCAATTCCTTTTTCAACTAAAGCGTGAAATTCTTTAATCGCCGGCACTAAATCAGCTCGACTAGCACCAGTCGGCTGAATTACTAAATCAACAACTTGGGCGATGGCTAAGGTATTAATATTGTCTTGGTTCTTAGTTGATAAAGCATCTATTTGAGCTAAATATTTCGCTAAATCAATTTCACTTAATTGTTGCTTAATTAGTTCACTGATTTGGTCAGGGGTGGGGGTGGCGGAGATAAGATTTTGCTTATTTTTTGAGAAAAGTTAATTAAAATTTAAAACAATAAATATTAAAATAGATGATATAGCATTAATGTAGTTAGTGCAAACTGCTAGGTTAGTGCCTTAATTATTTCTCTTCTTTATGTTTTTTTTCTAAACAATATCTACAAATGTTTCCTTATCTGTCTGATTTTGCTCCTAATTGATATTCAGGATAAGTATAATAGCAAAGATTACAGTAGAAAGTTCTTGTTTTCCTTGGTTTCTCTCTTTCTTTATCTTTATCGCTAGGCAAAAGCATTACAATCAAGATTCCTATTACTGGTAGTAGAAGTCAGAGCAAAAATCCTATGATTCCTTTTTTTCTGATACAATAAATAAAAGATCAGATAGCAAGTCCTATAAATATTAATCCTATCATATTACTTTTGAATTAATTGATAGAATTACTGTTCCTGCTTTTGTTGTTAAGACTAGATTTTCGTCTCTCTCTGCTGTTATATTGTTATGTATTTTCATTTCGTTATTTTTACTACAAATTTTATTACCTTTTACTATCTTTTTTAGGATCAATCCTTAACAAAGCTTCTACAAACTTGTCAAAGTTTTTTTTGTATTTTTTTTGTTCTTTCTTTGTCATTATATATTAGTTTTAGTATAGTTTTTGATATATAAAAAGAGTTAATTTTTAATACTGATTTCTTTATTTATAGGAGAATATTGATAAAAAATTAAGGTCAAGGGCAGTTATTCAAAAATTATTTAGTGTAAGATTGTATGTAATTACCTAAAAAAATTGGTGTTTGTTTATTCTATAAAAGAATTTTAAAATATTTTTTTGAGAAATTTGAAGGATATTAAGGGGGAAGTTGTAAAAATTTCCCTTTGCCGATTTTGAAAACTTTAGTTTAATAAAGATTTATTTTCTTAATTATACTTTCTAAAATATCAACTCAACGAAAAATATCTGATTCTATCTCCTTTTCTAATTTTTCTGCAACCTCTTTTTTGGGCTTAGTAACAGGATTTTTGGGTTCAAATAAAGAACAACAATCTTCATATTTATCTAAAGAAATCTCACAAGTTCCTATTTGTTTAGCTTGAGAGATTATCGTTTCCTTATCTTGAGCGATTAAGGGTCTTAGCAACAACAATGAGCTTGCTTGCTCAATAACTTCCAAACTTTCTAGAGTTTGAGAGGAAACTTGAGATAATGAATCACCAGTAGCAATAACTTTAACGCCTAATTTTTGAGCCAAAAAGCAAGCTAGACGCATAAACATTCTTTTTAAAATAATTATGCGATATTTAGTTTGACTGATGTGGCTAATTTCTGCCAAAAGAGATTGAGTATTAATTAAATAATTTTCTTTAGAATAAGAATTATAAGGACTTAATTTTGTAACTAGATCCAATATTTTACTTTGCCCATTGGTTTGGTGATAAAAATGACAATAAGTTACTTGTAATCCTCTTTTCATTAACTGATAAGCGGCGACTGGTGAATCTATCCCGCCACTCAAAAGCACCAAAACCTTTCCTGAACTACCAACCGGCAGCCCGCCCAATCCTTTTATTTTCTCAGCAAAAACTAAAGTAAATTGCTGGTAAATTCGAATAAAAAAAGTTCTCCCGGGCTTAGTTAAATTAACCGACAAATTATATTTTTTTTTGATAATAGCTCCTAATTCTTTTTGCAAAATCAAGGAATTTTTGGGAAAAGTTTTGTCGTTTCTTTTAATGTCAAGACAAAAACTAGCGAAATTAACTTGATAATAATCGGAAACATTTTCAGCAAATCCAACTAACTCTTCTTCCTTGCTGACTAGTTGATAGGCAAGATAGAAATTACTAATTCCGAACACCTTTTGCAAAGAAGTTAATATTTTCGTTAAATCATCAGATTTTTTGGCTGTAATTAGTAACTGATCGTGTAATTTTTTTATACTGTAATCAGTGAAGTTATTTTTGCAAAGATTTAATTTAATATTGTCAATTAATTTTTTGATAAAGTCATTTCTATTTTTTCCTTTTAGAAACAATTCTCCATAACGAATAACTAGACATTTATTTTTCATTTATGTAAATTTGTTCTTAATTAAAACGGGGAATTTTCCCAACCTTGCTTATTAACTTCTCTTTTTTATTTGATAGATAATCTTTTATTTTTTTTTGGTATCGTAAAGTTAAGTGAACTATTAAACTAAATAAAGTGAATCAAAAAATAGCCAAAATAATTATTCAAACAAAACGATAATCACGGCTTAATCCTATTTTTGCAGCCATTCTTTTTGGACTAAGGAAAGATAAATTTCACCGAGCATTAAATTTGTAAAAATATTCTCTATCCCCTAACTTACTACGAAGGTAACAATAAGAAAAATAAAACACTGGCTGTATTAAAGAAAGAAAAATAGTTAATTTAATCTTTTCTTTCAATAATTTTATTTTTTCATTACGAAAAAATCAAACAATAAAATAAGTTGGAGCAATAAAATGTCATAAAGGAGAATAAGCTCATCATTGAATTACTTTGCTTATATTTTTAATTTCATGAGTTGGAATAGGAACTGCTTTCTCTATGTGAGTAATTCCCAAATAATTAGTCGGAATAGTAATTATCCAAATAAGAACGCCAACTCCATATATTAATATAGTAATAAAATTACTAATCATCGTTATTAAGGAAAAAATTTTACTAAAATAGGTATCGGATTTAGGATTTTTTCATTTTCAGAGAAGAAAAAAAATAGTTAAAATACTGTTTCAAACACATCATCAACCCAAAAAATGTCAAAAATAAGAATTGATGTAATTAATTTTTCTATCACCGTTAAATCAACCTGAAATCAAACAGTAAAAGTGAGAAATAAGCAAAAAATAAAACATTTTTTTCTCTCTTTTCTTTTCTATCATAAATTATTAATATAATATTTTTATATTTTGACAAATTAATTAATGAAAGAAAAGATATGTTTATCAAATAAGTTTTTTAATTCTAATTAGGAATAAGAAAGAGAAAAAGTTAAAATATTTATATCTTTTTTATATCTATATTTGTTATTTAGATTAAAAATTTATATCAAAATTATAATAATGGAAAAAAATAATCAAATAAATATCACTGTTTGTGGATATGATGTAGCAACCATTGATGAAGCCTCTAAGATGGTTAGTGACAAAGTGTCACAACTAAAATTAAAATTTAAGATAGTTCCCTTGCCAACTAAAACAAAAAGAGCAACTGTTCTAATTTCTCCTCATAAACACAAAGATTCACAAGAAACATTCGTTCAAAGAATTCATCGAAGATTGATTAAAGTTATTAGCGTTTCTCCTTCTGATTTAGAAGCTCTTGAAAAATTAAAAGTTCCTAATACAGCTCACTTACAGGTAAAGACTTTCTTTTAATTTTTTTCAATAAGTACGGAATGCTTTAGTTGGTACTTGATAATTCTTAGAACCAACTTGAAAGTTTTGCCGATTAGTAGCAAATTTTCTGCGTGTAGCTCGCATTGAAAAAGAACGATTATTACCAGATAGCGGTCTATTATTTTTTTTACTTAATATTTTTTTTAATTCTTGAATTTTCATATGGATTTTTTGCAATGATTAAGAAGTGGTTATGGATATTTATTAATTTTTCTAACTTCCTTCCTTATTATATTATTTTTAGCTTATTTTGCTTACCTCAAAATAATCAAACGCGATAGATTAGAATTAAAGAACTTAATTCAAAACCAAAAAAAACAGGAAAAAAAGTTAAAAATTAAAGAAAGAAAAATAGAAAACTTTCGAAATCAATTAGAAGCTGATAAAGAAAGAATCGAGCTAATTGAAAAAAGACTAAAACTTGAAGAAATTAAAACTCGAGAGTTTTCTGACCAATTGTTTCGCAAGGAAGAATTATTTATCCAACAATTATCAGAAAACTCTAAAAAAGAAAAAAACATTCAAGAACAAATGGAAAAGATTAAAAGAATCAAAGAGCAAGTGATGAATGAATTAGAAGAAGCGATTCCAATGAATAAAGAAGAAGCTAAAAAAATCCTTTTTAATCTTTTAAAAAAGGAAGTTGAACAAGATTTAGAAAGATATAAAGAAGAAAAAATTAGGAAAACAGAAAAAGAAATTGACAAAGAAAGCACTAAGATAATTTGTCAAGCACTAGAAAAGTGTAGTTCAGAATTAGTTTTTACTAAAACTACCGATACTTTACAACTGGAAAATCAGCAAATAATCAGTAAAATTATCGGAAAAGAAGGACGAAATATTAATTCCTTTCAGCAAGTTACTGGCACTGAAATAATCATCGATAAAGAAAGTGATGAACCAAGCGTTCAAATTTCCTCCTTTAATTCTCTGCGAAGAGCTATTGCGTTGCAGACTCTTTCAAATTTAGTTAAAGAAGGAAGAATTTCTCCCCTGCAAATTGAAAAAACTTACCAAAAAGTAAGTTCAGAAATTGACGAATTTATTGTTAAAGTTGGTAAAGAAGTCTTAAAAGAATTAGAATTAAATGATGTTCATCCCGAACTAATCAAACATTTAGGAAGTCTAAAATACCGAACTAGTTACGGACAGAATGTTTTAAAGCACTGTCTTGAAGTTGCTAAAATAGCCGGAACTATTGCTGCAGAACTAAATTTAGATATTCTCTTAGCTCGACGAACTGGACTTTTTCACGATATTGGCAAATCAGTTGAAGATGGCGGTAATCTCTCTCACGTGCTAAGCGGAATTAGTCTAGCCAAAAAATACCAAGAACCGGAAGAAGTTATTAATGCAATTGCTTCTCACCATCGTGACTTTCCTCCTAATAATATGTATTCTCTAATTATTTTGGCAGCTGATAAATTATCAGCTGCTCGACCGGGCGCTCGTGGTTATCAACAAGAAGCCTACTTGGAGCGAATGAATAATTTAGAGAACATTGCTAACGAATTTCCTGGAGTTAAAAAAAGTTATGCTTTCCAATCAGGTCGTGAAGTGTGAGTATTTGCTGATTCAGAAAAATTAAATGATCATAAAACTTGAGAAACAGCTCGAAAAATTAGGGAAAAAATCAAGAGTGATATTATTATTCCGGGAGAAGTAACTATTTACGTTATCAGGGAAAAAAGGTTTGTTCAGAAATTGAATAACTTAAAAGAAATAAGCAAACCTAAAAAAAGAAAAAATTAGTGTTTCTGCTAAATAACTTATAAGCATTCATGAATAATAATAAAAAGATTTATTTTTATGACTAAAGGAAAATTATTAAAATTTCTTTTCTGAAAATTTAAATGGAAAATTTTCTTTCTTTTTTTTTTAACTTTTTTAATCAATTACGTAGCCTTTTTGATTCGTTTCAATTTACTTAATAATTTATCTTCTTTCCGTGATTATAAAGGTCATTTTTTTTATTTGTTTGGCAAGTACCAAATTACCATAAAAGAAAAACATACTAATTGAAAAACTCTGTTATTAATTCTTTTTTTGCTTTACTTTCCTCTGAAATTGATTATTCATTTAACACTAGATTATTGAAAAAAAAACTATCAAAAAGAAACCGAGAATTCTCTAATCAAAAAACTTATAAATTACGCTGATAAAAAAAGGTACTTGATGAACAGCAAAATTGCTGAAAAAGTAGAAATTATTAATAACATCGTGCCAGAATTTGCTCGACAATTCATTAATATCCCTGTTGAAATTTTCGGAATAATTGTTGATTTCTCTTTTATATTATTTAACCTCTACTATTTAATAAAAATTTATAATTTATCGAATTTAATTCCCTTAATGATTGTTTTCATTTTAGCTAATTTGATTTGGTTTATTCTTTTTAATCTTCTTTTTTTTGTTTCTAAAGAAAATAACATAACCAAAAAAAAAAATTATCAAAGTTACCAAAAATCTCGAATAAAAATCTGATTAGAAAATCTTGCCTCCGAAAAAAAAATCTTAAAAAATCCAATTAAATTAATTAAGTTATTGGATAGTAATCATCGAAAAATAACTAATATTAATTTTATTTCTACTTTCCATCAATTACCTAGCATAATAATTCCAGGAATTAATATCTTATTTTTATTTTTATACTATTGCTTTTACCGCGGAGGAGAAGGAGGATTAGGGTGAGATGTTTACTTTATTGCCAGCGATCTTCAACGTTTTGTTCAAAAAATAGAAAAATCATTTAATCTGTTATCTAGTATTTCTGATTTCAAAGAAAATTACCGACAAATTAAAAGTTTTTTTAATTAGTAAAATTGTCTAATTAGTAAAAATAAGTTAATAGAAAAGGAAGTGTGTCCGAGTGGCCGAAGGAGCTGGCTTGGAAAGCTAGTAATATCTAATCAATATTCGGAGGTTCGAATCCTCTCACTTCCGCCATTAATTAAAAATATAATGACATTTATTCCTGTTACTGCCTGAGCAATACCCTTATCTTTTTTGTTGGCTTGGATTTTTAACAAATGAGTTAAATTAGGTAAAAGGAGTACCCAAAAATTTATGACCTTCTTTTCTTTTTTTAATTCAATGTTCTTTTTTATTTGGTCGTTTGTGACTGGTGATATTCTTGGACTTGGTAAACTTATAGCATTCTCATTTTTATTTTCTTTTTTGTTATTTTTATTTATTTGAATCAATGGAACAAAAACGATCGAGAAAAAGCATTAACATGAATAAAATTTATTCCTCTGAAGAAAAAAGAAAAATTTTACTAAATAATTATAATAATCCTGATAAGCAAATAGAATTTGAAGAACTAAAAAAAATTAGCACCAATCAAAAAATACCTTTTTTGACTGTTCGAAGTTTAGATGACGGGTGCGGCGATACTCTTCATTTACTATTAGTGAAAGAAAAAAACTGTCTAAAAAAATGTTTTTTTTCTGGCTACCAATCGTGCTTAATTACGGTAGCTTCTGCTAATATTATTCTCTCTTGTTTAGAAAAAAAAAACTCGCGACTTGCTAAGGAAATATTAGATAATTGTCAAAAAATGATAAAAAAAGAAGATTATGATTTAGGAGAATGTTCTAATTTTCAAATATTTAGTGATATAGACAAATTTCCTCATCGAATAGAATGTATAAAGTTAGTAATAAGAGGAATTAACAACTTGTTATAATTTTTACAAACCAGAAAAGAAAAGATTTTTCTTTTTTCTTCAATTAATATTAATTCGCTCTTTGCTATTAATAAAATCAAAAATTTAAGTATAAAAAAATTATAAAATGCTTCTTCCTCATCTTAACACACAGACTAACTCTAACCTGTCTTTTTCCTTTCTAACAATCACCCAATTAATTGAAATAGCTACAAAAAATAAATTAAATTATTTGGCAATTGCTGATTATTATCCTTACGAGGTTCCAGAATTTTTTGAAACTTGCAAAGATAATAAAATAAAACCAGTTTGAGGAATAAAAGTTTTTCTTTATGAAAAATCAGAAGACAAAAAGTATTCTGCTACTGTTTATCCACAAAATAATAAAGGTTATAAGGAAGTGCTTCAAAAATTATTTTCTCCGGATTCTCCTAGCGACCGAATCTTTTCTTTGCAACATATTACTTCTTTAAGCGAGAACTGCCTAATTGTCTTTGAGGCCCAAAAATTAGAAGAAATAATATACATCGGAAAAAACTGAATTTTATTCAACCCCTTCAAAAAAGACTTACTTAATAATCTTTTTATCGGCTTTAATTTTTTTCTCCTTTCTCCAACTCAAACAATTCCACAAAAACTTATCCCTCTAATAATCCCTTTCTTTTCTATAAAGTGCTTAACTTCAGAGGAAAAAAACTTTTTATCCTTATGAAAAAAAACTTCATTTAATCGATACTTTTTTCCGAAAGATATCCAAGATGGATTTTCTTTTTACTCTAATACTGAAGATTATTTTTCGCAATGCACTGATGACAAAGCTTTTTATCAATTATTACTAATTCAATGACAAACTTTTCTTAATAAAATAAATCTTAATGTTTCTTTTAGCGGTGAAAGAATAAATAAAGTTAAAAAAGAAAACTGCCTTTTAGAATTAAAAGGAAGATGTTGACAAAAATTGATAGCGTTAAAAAAAGAAAAAGAAGAAAGGTACCAAAAAGTACTTGAAAAGGAATTAAACATCATCGAAAAATTGAATTATTCTGACTATTTTTTAACATTTAGCGACATAGTTAATCATCTAAAAGAAAAAAAGGTTATCATCGGTCCAGGAAGAGGAAGTTCAGTTTCTTCTTTAGTGGTTTTTTTATTAGGCATAACTAGCATTGATCCATTGGAAAATGAGCTATTTTTTGAAAGATTTCTTAACGAAAAAAGAAAAAGTTTACCAGATATAGATTTAGACGTCGAAAATCAAGAAGAAGTTTTTGCTTATCTACAAAAAAAGTATCCTAAAAAGCAAGTTTCTCGCATTATCACTAAAAAAAAAATTGGTTGAAAAAGTGCTTTGCGGGAATCAGCCAAACTTTATAAGATAGGGGATATAAAACTAAAAGAAATAATCTTATCTGTTGGAGAAATTCCTAACCTTAATGATTTGAAAATTAAGCGTTGACAAACAAGCTATCCTAATTTGTTTCAATTGACTGGCAAAATTCAAAATTTATACTACGATAGCGGAATTCATCCAGCCGGCGTTGTTATTAGTCCTAATTCACTAATCGGCTTGATTCCTTTAAAATCAGAAAAGGACTATTTTTTATCATTTTTTGAGGAAGACAAGTTGGCCAAATTAGGGTTAAAAAAATATGATTTTTTAAGTTTGCGAGAAACCTTAAGTTTTATTCGGGAAGCAGGAGAAATTCTTCAAATCGAAATACCTAACTATCAGTCAGTAAACCTAAATGATAAAAAAACCTGAGAGTTATTGAAAAATTCTCTTCTAACTGGTATCTTTCAACTGGACACTCCTGCGGCTCAAAATCTTTTCAATAGATTTCGTCCACAAAATTTTTCCGAATTGGCTCTTTTTCTATCACTTAATCGTCCTGGAATCAGGCAAAGAGCTGAAGAAATATCACAAAAAAAAATAAACAAAGAGAAAAACCCCTTTTTTTCAACTAAAATTAGGGAAATACTGGCTGAAACTTATGGAAATATTATGTTTGAGGAACAAATGAGTCAAATTCTTGCTTGTGTTTATGAATGCTCATTTGCTGAGGCTGAAATCAAGAGAAGAGAAATAGTTAACAAAGGATTAGATAAAGACTTCATTAGCAAATCTCAAAAAATAATGACAATCTCAGAAAGCACTTTAATTTATCAGCAAATTAATTCTTCTCTAGGCTATACTTTCAATAAATCTCACGCAATCGCTTATGCTCACTTAACCTATTATATTGCTTACTTAAAAGCTAATTTTTTTCCGGAACTAATAACGTATTTTCTTAACAAAAAGAAAGAAAAAGAACTTTCTTATCTTCAAGAAGCTTTTTTTTATGGTTTTAAAATAAAAGGTCCGGACATAAATTATTCTGAAATAGAGTGATTTAATAAAGATAATGATTTAATAATGGGGTTTAGTAACTTAAAGAGGTATAAAAGCGACTTTTTTCAAAATTTAATCGAAGAAAGAAAGAAGAATGGAATCTATAAAAATTGAGAAGATTTAATTAATCGAACAATAACTCACTGAGATAATATGGAAATTAGTTTATTTGAAGATTGGGCGAAAAGCGGATTATTCAATAGTTTAAAAGTGTCAACTGATGTTTTATTAAATCAAAAAGAAGCTTTTTTTCGCTATTTATCAATAAGAAAAAGACTAAATGAAATTAACAATGAATTGCCTTTCTTAGACCTTCCTGAATTCGATAATTCGAAAGAAAGAAAAATATTGACTAATCAAAGAGAAATTGAAAGTTTAGGTCTATACACAAGCTTTTTTTCACGATGAAAAAATTTGGCTTCGCAAAGAGAATATAAAATCACTTCGCTTCCTGAAATTCTTGAAATCAATGAAAGTAATTACAACAAAGAAGAAATCATAAATATCTATGCAATTATTTATAAAATAGAAAAAAAGGATGAAAACAATTACATATTTTATCTACAGGATATTAGAAATTCATTTAAATTAGTTATAAGTTATCAATTCTATTCATCCAACAAAGAAAAGTTATTGATTCACAACGAATTATTATTCACTTTGAAAATTGGAATTAAACAAAGTAAAATTAATTCTTTAATTTGTGAAAAAGTTATGGTTTTATAATATTTAATTTTTCTTTTCGATTCCTAATTTTTTAATTACCTTAGCAGCTGCTTGTTGCTCAGCCTCTTTTTTACTCCTTCCTTTGCCATCTTCTCGGAAAGTATTTAATTCATCACTAACTTCCATTACGAATAATTGTCGATTCTTTAATTTTATTAATTTTATTAATTGATAGCTAACTTTATTCTTATGAGCTTGACAATATTCTTGCAATTGACTCTTATAGTCTCAAATCATGTTTTCTTTTCCTTCAATTCAGGTAAAAACAGTTAATTCAAGAAATCGATAAACCGCCTTCCCTCCTTTTTCTAAATACAAAGCGGCGACAAATGATTCAAAAATGTCAGACAATATACTTTCTTTCTCTGCTCCGTGATTTTTTCTCTCACCAGCTCCCAACTTAAGAAATTCCCCCAAACCAATTTCTCTACTTAAATGAGCCAAAGTGCTCTCTTGAACCATTAATTGTTTCAATTTACTCATTTGACCTTCAGCATAACTAGGAAATTTCTGATAAATAAAAAAACTAGTATAAAAATTTAAAACACTATCCCCCAAAAACTCTAACGTTTCATAAGAATTTTTTGGTTCATTTTCTAAATTCAATTCATTTAAATAGGAAGTATGAAAAAAAGCTTGAAGAAAATTATTACTATCCTTGATACTTTCGATTACTTTCTTTATTTTTCTTATTTGATAGTTCATTTGATTATTTTTAACTTAATTTGAGTTTGCCTCGCTAGAATAAGATGTTCCAACTTGTTTTAAATAAGGTTTTAAAAGATAATAATTCCACTTACTTAAGTGACAACTTACTACATAAACAACCTCCTCCTCACTATTCTTTTTGCGATAAACATTGTAATAAATGGGGGAGAATTTCTTTAACAATCTCAATCCTTTATTGCGATTATCTTCATTTGTAGAATGAAGGCGAAGCATAATAATTTGATCCCGAGGGAAAATTTGACTAATCAAGAAAGAAGAAAGAAAAATATAAACCATAGTAGCTCACAGCCTTTCATTATTAGTGATATAACTTAAATATCTTGCTACAACTCATCTATCATTTTCTTTTTTAGTTTCTTTAATTCTTGACTCCAAGTCATTTTTTCTCTTTAGTTTAAGAGATAACTCTTCTCCCGAAAAACTATTCAGTTTTTCTTCTAATTCTCGTTTTTCTTCTCTCATCTTAATTTCTTTATCTTCGCTCTTTAGCAAATAATATTCAACTTCTTGGGGATAAATCTCTAATTTGCTATAACCAGTTTTGCTTTTTAAAAGGGAAGTGAGATGGCGATATTTTTCTCTAATTTTAAAAATTTCTTTGGCGTCGCTAGTTTCATCTTTTTTTAAGTCATTAGCTCTCTTCATCTCATTTTTTCACTCTTCAAGAATTTCTCCTGTTTTTTTGCCTTCAATCTCAACTCCTTCCTCCTTTAATTCTTTCTTTTTTTCCTCAATTTCTTTTTGAAGAAGACTTTCTTTCATTTCGTAATTATTTTCAATCAAAGAAAAATTAATCAAAGTGACCAAAAAGATAATAACTAGGCCAAAAATCTTCATAAAAGCACCGATAGAAAATTTTCTTTTTCCTTTGCCGGAAGAAAAATGAGAAGTAAAAATTTCTAATCCGCCTGGAGTAGCTTGAGATTGAAAAATTAAACTATATCCATAGGTATGAATAATAGCAGCCACAACGGCAATTACTATGTAATAAGGTAAAGTGAAAGATAATTGACTATTGGCACTTAATCCTTGTCAACTACTAGGATTAAGACGATTAAAAACATACTCTCTAAGACTAAGAAGTTTGAATATCTGCGTTCAAATAATTTGTGATAAAACGTAGAAGATGGAAGTACTTATTATCTCTAATTTAGCTTTGAAAAATAACCGTAAAAAAAAAATAAACAATAAATTAGTAGTTAGTCCTAATCCATAATAAAGAAAATAATAATTTGCTCATCCAATATTGACACGACCTACTATTAATTTGGAAGCTGCTTGCAAAAGTCCATTTAATCCGCTATTATACAAACCATTAGGATCAATCAAAAAATAAAAAGTAAGAGTAGTGAATAAGGCACCGATAAAAACAATAGCCAACTTACTTAAGTATTTAAGTGTTAATTGCTTGCCGGTTGGTTTTTTGATTGGCTTTTCTAAATAAAGACGACGAATAAATTCATTATACTGTTGTCAAACATTATAAGTACTTTGATTTTGCAAATCATTTTTTAATTCTGTTTTTTTTCGGCTTTTCATCTTATTATTCTTAATTTAATAAAAGTATATAGGGAGAGATTTGATTGATAAAAATATAATTAATTTCCTCTTTTTGTAAAGAGTTTTTTTCTAAAAGTATTTCAGCAAATAAATTCAACACTCTTTTTTTCTTTTTAAGCACCAACTTAACTTTTGCCCAGCAAGTGTTCATAATTTTTTCTCGCTCGTTTTCAATTTTTTGTTTAGTAGTTTCCGGTAATTCGGGAGATATTCCTTCACCATAAAAAAAATTTTCTTGAGTTGGTATAATTCCTAAATCAGACATACCATAGTGAAGGATTAAACTTCGGACTATTTCAGAAGCATTTTTAAAGTCACTATAAGCTCCCATGGTAATATTTTCTGAGCCAAAAATCAACTCTTCGCTAGCTCGACCTCCTAAAGAAGACATAACGTGTGCTAACATTTGACTTTTGTTTAATAAACTATCATCATCTTGCTTACCGTACAAAGTAACTCACGTATATCCCCCTGAAGTTCAACGTGGCACAATAGTAATTTTTTTGACAATTGTTTCGGGCAAACTCATCCCGACAACAGCATGACCAGCTTCGTGAAAAGCAACTAATCTTCTCTTTTCAGGAGTTAAACTATAACTAGTTAGCGAAGGGCCCATCAATACTCGATCATAGGCTTCAAAAATCATTTCAAAATCAATTATTTTTTTACCATAACGAATACCTAAAATGGACGCTTCATTAAATATATTTGCAATTTGAGCTCCACTTAATCCCTTAGTCATGGCAGCTATTTCTTCAAGATCGACATCACTCTTTAAAGTTAATTTTTTAGCACAAATCTTAATAATGTCTTTTCTACCCTTCAAATTTGGAAGTGGTATAAAAATTTGACGATCAAATCGACCTGGACGTAAAAGCGCACTATCCAAAACTTTTGAGGAATTAGTTGCCGCTAATATAATGATATTTTCACGAGGATGAAAACCATCTAATTCATTTAATAGTTGATTTAAAGTTTGTTCGGCATGACCGCCATTAACAGAATATCGCTTACGACCGATTGCATCAATTTCATCAATAAAAATAATGCAACCTTGAGGAAAACTACGAGCTTGCTCAAAAAGTTCTCTCATTCTGCGAGCTCCTACTCCAACCATCATTTCTTCAAATTCGGAACCAGAACGAAAAAGAAAAGGTATACGACATTCGCCAGCCAAAGCACGAGCTAGTAAAGTTTTACCATTACCCGGCGGACCAACCATCAAAACTCCCTTGGGAACTTTGGCTCCTTCTTGTCAAAAGGATTGAGGATTTCGAAAATAAGAAACAATTTCTTCTAATTCTTCTTTGGCTTCTTGCAGTCCTCCTACATCTTTGAATTCAACCTTTGGAACAATAATTTTTCTTTTTTCTTTTCTTAAAAAACTAAATGGATAAGAAATAATTCCTACAAAATTAGTTCCAAAAATCATATCAATAATTCAAAGAGAAGCAATTATCGAAACTATTCAAAAAATAATTTGGATTAATTCTTTTATTTCTCAACCTTTCTCTTCGAAAGCATCATATCTAATTTTCCTTTGAGTTTTAGGAATCGTTATGTCTTTTACATTTTCAAATCCCTCAAATTCTATCACTTTATTTCTTATTTCATGTTCTTCGAGTTCAGTGATAGCTTGGTAATAAGTTGGTTTGCCAACTAAGTTTTTAAAAAAACTCTTCCCTTTACCAAATAATCGATACTGTTTTTTGTTTAAACCATATTCAGTATAATTGGCTCCTTGTGACCAATCTATCTTATCAATTTGATTCCTTTCTAATCCGTAAATTATTACCTTATTGTCGTTTTTTTTTCTTATTTCAAAAGATACATTATCTGGAGAAGAAAATTGGGCAAAAAGAAAAAAAATCGCCGCAATAAAGACTCCTAAAAATAAAATCAGACTTAACCAACTTTCTAAAGTAGAAACTTTTTTATCTTTCTTTAACGAAGCCCTTTCTCTCATTATAATATATTTTAATAGGTGAAATAAGGGCTTGATTATTACCTTTGAATATATAAAGATTATTTCCTAATTCTATAGTCAAATTTTTTTTTTTACTTATAAATAACTGCTTATAAATTTCTTTGAGAAGTTGCTTTTTTTTTTTTTGTAGAAGTCCATTGGTTGCATTATTGATTCAATAATAAAGCAAGCGAAGTCTAACTTCAGAAGAATACTCAAAATTTTTATCAAGTTGAAGATTGTGAGAAGAAATAATCAGATTTTTGATAGCAGTCTCAACTGTCTTTTTAGTTACAGCCAACACCTTATTTTCTTCGCTAATTTCCTTTTCTAGATTTTCCTTTTCTAGTTCATTCAAAACACTCAACTTTTGTCGAATAATATTGCGTTGATAAAGGGGTAATTTATTAGTAAAATCGGTAGCGTGGCTTATTTTTTTTTTCGACAAATAAGAATAAATATAACTCTTATTAAGAGATAAAAGAGGACGAAGTATAAAATAATTATCTAAATTTGTCTTTTTTGACAAGCCTCAATAATCAACTAATGACTTTTTTTTTTTTTGTAATAAGTAGGTCTCCAAATGATCATCATAATGATGAGCCGTCACGATATATTTAGTTTGATACTTTTCTGCTAATTTTTGAAAAAAAACATATCTAATTTGCCGAGCTTGAGACTGAAAGTTAATTTTTGGAGAATAGTCTGTTTCTTTTAATGATTTAATTTCAAAAACTAAAGAATAATTTTGGCAATAATCTCTAACTATTTTTTCATCTAAGTCGCTATCCTGTCTTTTTTTATAATTAACATGAGCAACAACAAAATTATATCCTAATTGTCTCATGTTGTCCAATAAAAACATGCTGTCCGGACCACCCGAAATAGCCAAAATATATTTTCGACTTTTATTTTCAAAAATTTTATGAAACATTTAATAATCAATCTTAAATAAATTCATGTATTAAGTTTTAAAAATTTTAAAAAAATAATTTAATTATCTTTCAAAGTTTTTTACTTTTTATTTCAATCATGTTTTTTTAGAAAATCACTAACTGACTTTCTTTCTTCATTAGTCATTCCATCGTTTTTTGATTGCTGATAATCCGGATCTGACTCATCTTTAACTGGAATTAAAAAGAACTTAGTCAGAAAATATTTAATCGCATAGGTTTCCGCGGAACCTTTGGCTTTGGCCAAGTCCGTGTTTTGACCACCAGCTCAAAAATTAAATATTAGTTTGCTATCGGGTTTTTCTGCATCTACTATTTCTAACTTCTTAAGATATTTAACATAATGCTCTTTGCCTTCTTTTTCATGAATAAAAGATTGAGTCACATCATCACTCAGAAGAAGAGTTAAATGATACTTATCTAATAAAGGTTTAAGTAGTTGTAAAATCTGCAATTCATTAAAAAAGAAGTATTTTTGAAACTTATTTTCCTCAGTTCGGATTAATTCTTTGATTTCTGATTGAATTTTGTTGATTTTGAAGTGAATGTTTAATTTTTCCATAATATCATTTTAACTAAATACCTATTTTTAAAAAAATAGAAAAATAAAGAGATATTAATAATTACTTTTTTGTCTAACTCGATTAATTTGATTCTTTTTTAAATATCAACTTTCGATATCTTTTTCATTCATTCCCAACTTCTGAGCCAATTCTTCAAAAATTATTAATCAACGATAAAAATTACTTTTGCATTTTTCTTCATCGATTTTTTTTAAAAAACTATTTTTATAATTTTCTTCTTCAAGATTATTTTTGTTTATATTGAATAATTCAGTTTCAGAAAAAAAAGATGTCAAAAGTTCATTATAATCACTTTCAAGACTAGATTTTTTAAATTTATAATCAGAAAAGTCAATTTGAAAAATATTTGTTCAACTTAAGTAAAAATGCAAACAGTCAATTAATTCCTCTCGAGCTTTTGTTAAATCAATTGTTTTATCCTTTTTTCAATGCTTGAAAGTTTTTATTTCATTGGCTAATTCGCCAATTTCAGTCAAAAGAGCGATTTTGATACGAATTAAAAAAGAACTACTTCCGACATCATCAATTTTGTTTTCTTCAATAATGAACTTATCTAGTTCTTGCTGCTTTGATTGCAAGTCTTTTATAATTTTTAAAGTAATCATTTTATGTTTTTTTATAGTTTTGCTTTAATTTGGTTTTATTTCGAATTTTTTGCTAATTTCCTTTTCAATTTCTTCAGATAATTTTTTATTTTCTGCTAGATAATCAGTGACATTTTCCTTGCCATTTCCTAACTTATTTTCTTTGTAAGAATATCAATTGCCGCTTTTTTGGATAATATTTAGTTCTGTGGCCAAATCTACTAATTCTCTCTCTTTCTGAATTCCTTTGCCAAAAATAATTTCTAATTCAATTTTTTTGCCCTGAAATCCGAAACTATTTTTCATTACAGTAGCTTGAATCTTTGTACCGATACGTTCTGTTCCTTTTTGAATTGCTTCCTTGGGTTTTAACATAATCCGCAAACTAGCATGAAAGTCTAAAGTTCATCCGCCTGGTGTAGTTATTTTAGGACCAAAGAGTCCGCTTGAAAGATCTTCCCTTACTTGGTTAATAAATATTAGAATTACTTCCTTATCACGCATTTTTAAGTTACTGATTGGTAATCTTTCGGAAATTAGGCGAGCTTTTGAAGCAATACCTTGACCTTCTGGACCTTTTTCTAGATGAGATTTTGATACTAAAGCTGGAACTGAGTCTATCACAAATAAATTTATTCCCTTTTCAATTGCTTTATCAATGAAACTAAAAACTTCTTCCCCCCCCTGAGCTTTAAAGCTAATTAATTGTTCAGTGTTTACACCGATGTTCTTAGCATATTCGTTATTTTTCCCCAATTTATTTTCTAAGTCGATGTAAGCGGCCATTTCTTTTTGCCTTTGACATTCTCTTATTGCTTGGAGAGCCAAGGTTGATTTTCCAACACCAGGCTGACCAAATATTTCTATGATGGTTCCATAAACGTAACCATTAGTATCTGTTATTCGGTCTAGTAAAAGGCTTCCAGTCGACAGAGATCTTCTACCACATTTTCCATTTTCTTCTAAGGTGCTAACTGAATCTTCACCGAATTCTTTTTTAGTGTTTTCGATGATTTCTTGGATTCGGTGAAGAAGAGAAGTATTTTCCTCATCTTTAATTTCTTTTTTTGATGACATATTAATATTTTTTGCTACCAAGTCAGTTTTTTAACTTCAACTTATAAAAATAAGTTAGTATTTTTTCTACACTTTCTTCAACAGATAAATTAGTGTTATCTAATTCTCAACTGTTAAGAGTTTTTATCAAAGGAGAAATTTTCCTTGTTTTATCTCGCTTATCTCTTTCTTGCATCTCCTGTTTTGTCTTTTTTAAATCTAATTCATTACCTCTTCGTTTAACCCTTTCATCTAAACTAGCAGTAAGAAAAACTTTTATTTCAGCTTTAGGCAAAACTACAGAAGTTATATCTCTTCCAATTACTATTCAACCTTTGCTTTGAGTCAACTCTCGCTGAAACAAAAGAATAATTTTCCGCAATTTGGGAATCTGAGATAAATGAGGAACTAAATTATTAACTTCAGAAGAGTTAAGGTTTTTTCTCTCCTTTTCTAAATCAAAAAGCAAACTTTTCTTTTTTGTTTTTAATCAATGATTTCAACAAGGAATTAAATTTTCTGCCTTATCAAAAAAAAATTTATTTTTCTCAAAAAAATAAGCAAAGTGGCGATAAAGTAACCCGCTATCAAGAAATTTATAATTTAACTTTTTAGATAATAAAAGACCTACAGTAGTCTTTCCCGAGCCAGCCGGTCCATCAATAGCAATATTAATTTTATTTACCATCTTTTTGTTTCCATCATCTTTCAAACTCATAAAAATCAAAATCTTCCCTCATCATTGCTTCAATCCTTTTAGTAAAATCATCGTGGATTTTTCCATGACCTTTACCATCATATTCACCTGAATATTCCCCGAAAAGCGAAGTGACGACAGCATGAGCTAGCTCATGAGCAATAGTTTCAATTACTTGGCCAAAGGAAATATCAAGATATCTTATTCCTTCATCTTTATTTAAAAAAGTTATTCACTTATTATAGCCTAATCGATTAAAAAAAATCTCTTTTCTCAACTTAATGATTATTGGAAGCATATTCTTATAAAAGATAGAAAATTCTATTCCTTTTTCATTATTTCTTATAGTTATTGGTTTAGGAAATATAGTTACTCCTAGAATCGAAGAATTTTCACAAGAATTTTTTCTCTCTTCTTCATTTAAAAATCCTCCATAGCCGTTGAATTTAATCAAAAGCGGCTGACTAAGATCGACTGTTTCATTTTTCTCTATTCCATTATCATCTTTCATTCGATATTCTCATAACTTTTTAAAATTAGCTATGTCACTTCAATAAAAATTCTGATTTCTTTGACTACCAACTGAAATTGGCTTGATGTAATGAGTCGGCACTTTTTCATTTTGTTCGAGCCTTAACTTTTCTTCAATAAATTTCTTGTACCATTTAGTTAATCACCTATTCATCTCTCAAATTGATTCCGTTTCTGAACAAGAAGCTTCTCATTTTTTTTGATCATAAGCAAATTGCTTTTGAGACTCTTCATAATTATAAGGAATTTTTTCAATTACTTTTTTTTTTAATCTCACCAAAGACTTTCCTTGCTCATAAAGTTGAGAATAAAGCAAAAATAATGCTTCTGAATCCAAAAGAGTTAAATCAATATCTTTTAAAATTTGACTATTTTTTCGAGAAATTTCTTGCAGTTCTTCAATAAATTGTTTTATTTCACTTTTTTTTAGTAATCTGTTTTCATTTTTGTCATTCAAAGATCAAGTAATCGATCTTTCCATATCATGAATAGTTAAAATAAGACTACCAACTTCTCAGTTAGTAGGATTTTCTTTTTGTGCACCTAATTCCTTTTCATAATCATAGAATAATTTCGGTTGATTAGATTCTCAATAAAAACTTATTCCAATTAATATTGCGAAAATCAGAACAAAGAAGAACAAAAATTTCAGAATAAGACTTCTATTTTTTTTATTTAGTGAATTGTTGTTTATTTTTTTCGTATAAAACATTTAAATGATTTTTAAGTTCGACGATATTTATTCTTTTTTTTTCTTGTTCCGTGCTGTCACGATAACGCAAAGTAACAGTTTCATCCTGAATTGTTTGAAAATCAATCACTATGCAATAAAAGGTTCCGATGGCATCTTGACGTCGGTAAGCCTTACCAATATTAGGAGCTTCCTCATAAGCAAGGTTAAAATCAACGTTCAAAAGCAGGTCAAGATAAAGTTGATGAGACTTTTCTTTCAACTGTTTGCTTAAGGGGATAATTGCAACAAAAAAAGGTGCCAATAAAGGTGGTAGTTTTAAAAAAGAACGAATGATAGAACTAGTGCCATCATCATTAATTTTTATTTCTTCGTGATAAGCATTTTCTAATATTGCTAACATTAATCTTTCCACTCCAAAAGAAACTTCGATTACTTCGGGAATGATTCCGTTAATACTGAGATTTTTTTTAGAATATTTACTGTGTTGAGTTAAATCATAATTACCCCGATGACTATTGCTACATAACTCTCCCCATCCAAATCTATAATTGAAATAAAGATCTTGAGTTTTTTTAGCATAATGGGGTAACTCTTCGCTCTTTAAGTCTACTTGTTTTCTTTTAGTTGGATCATTAGTGATCACTTTACCAAAAAAACTTCAAGCTCTATTTGTTCAATACTCTCATCATTTTTCACTATCTTCATTTTGACAAAAAAACTCTAATTCCATTTGCTCAAATTCTCGAGTACGAAAGATTCCATGATGAAGAGTTATTTCGTTACGGAAACTTTTGCCAATTTGGCCAATTCCAAAAGGCAATTGACGATGAGTGCTTTGCTGAATAGACACGAAATTAGTAAATATACCTTGACAAGTTTCCGGACGCAAATAAACAATACTTTCTTTACCGTCGGTAATTTCTAAGTCAGTAGATAAAAGTAAATTAAATTGTCGAGGAGAACTAAAGTCTTTTTTACCACAATTATTACAACCAACTTCCAAAAAATAACTGCTTTTATCATCCATTTCTAAAAAAGAAGAAAAATCATCAGAATTAACTAAATTATCTAATCGATATCTTTTACGACAGTTCTTGCACTCAACTAACCAATCACAAAAGTTCTTTCGATGACCCGAAGCTTCTAAAACTTGTGGATGAGTAATTATCAAACTATCACAGCCAACATTGTAGGGGCTGGAAGTAACAAAATATTTTCATCACAAATTTTTTAAATTTCTTTTTAATTCAGTTCCGTAAGGACCTAAATCTCAAGATTTAGCTAATCCTCCATAAATTTCCGCATTAGGCAACAAAAATCCGTAATGTTTTAAGTAACTAGAAAGATCTTTTGATTCATTCATTAACTTATTTTAATATTCAAGCTATATTAACAAATATAACTAAGAAAAAAATAGCTCGGATTGTTACTAACCATTTTGATTATATCTTCTTTTTTTTTTAGCAATTTAAGAACTTTTTCATCAATAGTTCCTTGACAGACAAGGTCAATCACTAAACGAACATGGGAAGAATCAGCATCAGTAGGAGGTAAAAAACGTGCTTCAGCTTGTTCATTATCAGCCGGCGAGTAACTACGGTCGGCAAAAATGATGGTTTCGGCTCGACTGAGATTCAATCCCACTCCCCCACTTTGAATGTTACACAACAAAATTTTTAATTTTTTTTCTTGAAATCTTTCGATATTTTCTTCACGTTTTTGGTGATTAGTCTTGCCAATAATAAGTCCGGCTTCAATTTTTTTTTCAGCTAAAATTTTAGCCAAGGGCTCTAAAAAGGTATCACTACGTGTGGAAAAAATTATGATGCTTTGTTCAGTTCTTTCTTGCAAAAAATTGACTAGAAAATTTATTTTTACTCCTATTTCAGAAAAACCTAAAGCGGGTGGATAAAGAGTCAGGGTTTTTAGATTAGCTAAAACCTCAAGCGATTGATAATTTTTTCACTTTTCTTGCAATTGCAGATAATTATTTCATTGTTCATCTTTCATCAATAAATATTCTTTTTGATAAATAATTGATGGCATTCAAGGCAAAACTTCTTTTTGTTTTCGATTGACTGAAAATTTATTCAATTTTTCCTGCAATCCTATTTTCGAACGTTCGCTTTTAAAATCTCTGACTTGAAAAATTTTATATACTTTTTTTCCTTTCCGAAATTCGGTTTTTTGAATGTGAAAATATTCTTCAGCAAATCTTCAGTAAGACGAATAAGTTTCGGGATCCAAAAATTTGAGAATACCAAACAAATCCAACGAACGATTAACAACAGGAGTTCCGGTAAGGGCTATTTTGTAAGCAGCATCTTTGACAACATAAATGCTTTTGCTTTGTTGCGATTGATAATTACGCAGAAAATGAGCCTCATCAACAATGACACAATAAGGAATATTAGTTCCTTTTTTTTTTTTGATTTTTTTAAACTGAGGACTATCAATTTTAAAAATATCTTTGGAAACAATAATAATTAGTTCTTTTTCACTCAGTAATTTTTGATAAAAATTGTAACGCCACTCTTTATCTAAATAACTTACAATATAGGCTGGTTTTCTCAATCATTTCTCAACCGATTTTTGCCACTGTTGTTGTAAAATGCTCGGAGTTATAATTATCAAATTATCGACTGGCCACTCCTTAAAAGTTATCAAAGAAGTTGGGGTTTTGCCAGTACGCATTTCATTAAAAATTGCCACGCTTTTTAATTTACTTAATGACTTTACATCTTCTAATTGATATTTTCTCAATTTTGGAAGATCCTTTTCAATTAAAGAATAATTGGGTTCATTTTTTGAAAAATCATGATTTAAAATCACTCTTTGTAATTTTTGATATTCGAGAATATTATTGGGAAGAGAATAGTATTTTGTTTTTTTTTCAGAATTAGCATTTAAACAAAAAGCTCAAGAATAAACAGTTTTTAAAATAATTTTTTCAGAACTTATTTCAACAATTTCTATTCCTGGTTTTAAGATTTTTTTCACTATTTTTATAATCAATTAATCAAAAAACAATTAAGTTTATCTTTAACTATTTTTTTCCTTTTTCGTTCAGTAATTTTTTGTATAACTGACTCTTCTTACGAGCAGACTTATTTATATGAATTACTTTTTTTTTTTAGCTTTATCTAAAATACTCTGCGTTTCAGCAATCAATTTTTTTAATTCGTCTTTATTATCTTTGCTCCCTTGCAAGAAAATCTCAACTTTTTTAAACTGATTTTTTATTAATGTCTTGTGTTTACGATTTCTAGCTTGTTTTTCCTTGCTTTTTTTTTCTTCCTCGATTGGCATTGTATGATAATTATATTTTTTTAATAAGTTGTTATGGAATAACTTGATTTAATTAAGAAAATATATTTCTTTTTAAATGATCTACTTTCTATTTTTTAGTAACTTTAATAGTTTAAAAATTCCATAAAATCCTCAAATCACTAAAAAACTGATAAGAGCAAAAACTAAAATTCTGTCCTTGTTTACTTTCTCCTTCTGTAAATTTAAAATTTCTTGTTCTAATTTTTTGAGTTCATCGCTAATTCTGTCGTTTTTTTTTAGGAAAAGCATTTAGTAAATATTCTTTCTCGATTTTTTTGATTTCCCTCAACGAACAAGCATTGTTTATTCTTTCTTGATAGTCATAATATTGCTTTTCATTAAATCGCTCTCTAACTTGTCTTAAAATTCACAAAGAATTTAATTTAAGTTCTTTAAGTTGATTTTGATAATTGCTTTGATTATTTTTTGTTTTATCTAATTCAATTTCGCCTTGTGAAAACTTCAACCTTTTGTTATCATTTTTGTTTTGCAAACTAACTTCTTTTTCCTCGAAATCAATATTAAAAAAATCATTGGGAATAATCTTATTAACCAAATCAGAATCGATTTTTATCTTTCTTTCTGACATTCCCTCTTCCGTTTCTTCTATCCTCTGCAGAAGACAATATTCAAAAATATCATCGAGAGCTGATTTTAGTTGCCGAACTCCTTTTTCCTTAGTTTTGTTAATTAAAGTTACGATTGCTTCATTAGTAATTTCTAAACTATCCGGATTAAAATTTAAATTTTGCTCAAATCACTCCTGAATAAATTTTCCAACTATCGCTTGTTTTTGCTCCAGATTATATTGGGGTAATTCGACAATGATTGAAAACCTTGAAAGTAAATAATTAGGGATTTTTTAGCATCGTTAGCTGTAATTACAAAATTTGTTTGAGAAAAATCTAATTCAACATCTAGATAATAATCGAGAACTTTCTGATTATTAGCTGGATCCAAAATATTATTTAATCAATTATGGATAGAAGAATTTCCTCCGTAATAAGTAACCTTATCCAATTCATCTAACAAGATTAACGGATCACTAGTTTTTGTTTCTAGTAATGCTTTAGTTAATAGTCCTACTTCAACTCCTGAAGAATTTTCGCTCGTGCCAGCTAAAACAGAGGCATCCGAAATTCCTCCAAGAGAAATTGAAAAAAACTTTTTTCTCAAAGCTCGAGTTAAAATTTGAGCAAAATTAGTTTTGCCAACTCCAGGCGGACCAACTAAGAAAATAATTAAAGGCTCTTTTTTTATTCTCAATTTATTTAAAATCTTTAACTTTTGTTCTGAAAATCCTATTTGTTGATTAAGAATTTGTTCTGCTTCTGACAAATCTACCAAAGGAGAATTTACTTGATAAACTGAAATTAACTCCTCGATTTTACTTATTTTGTGCTCTAACGTCTCTCTTCTTTGACTTCCGTCATGATACAAATTGCTTAATCTACCTTCTAACTCATTTTTTTTGTTAACTAATCTCTCAATAACCGTCATTGATTAGAAAATTTTACGATACCTTATTTCTGTCACAAAAATTAAGATAATTTTGTTAATTGATACAACAAAATTAAATAGACTATATTATATAATAATAATTTAGTAAAATAATTATATAGAATTTAAATTCTATATTAGCGATATTGTCATGACTGGAAACAAAAGAAAAATGCCTCCTTATGGAGAACAACAATTCCTTGAAAAAGAAACTAAAGTAAATATATTTAATAAATTTAAACAAATAGTTCCAGACAAATTTATTAAATTAGATACTCAAGGCAATAGTTATATTTGTTCTACCGAAGGATGATCTAAGGAAGTAATTTGCGAAAGATATATGTTTTTCAATCAAGGAAAATCAATCAAATTAGACATCTCTCGGAGCATTTTAATGTGACTAGAAATAGAACTTAACAAAGATATTCCTTATGATGTTTATGTTTCGCCAACTGTTTTTGGTAAAAAACCTGATTTAGGAGCTATCACTATTGAAAAAAAAAGAGAATAAAAAATATCTTCTTGATAATTTAGAAGAGTACGATGTTGATTCTCGAGGTAGTTTTATTAACTCCAATATTGAAAATATGGTCATGATTGCTTCTGTATTTACGAATAGTTCTAACACTAGAGTCATATAAACAAATTAGAGAAAAACTTAAGATAAAACTTGGAGAAATAATTTTAAAAGATTTGGACAACTGAAAATTAATTTGTATTGGTGAATATTTAAGTGGTTTTTAAAACAAAGAAACCGGTAGGATAGTAAAAACTTTTGATTGTGATTTCCATCTTCGCTATAAAATAGCTGGAGAAATGGGTTTTCGCAAAAGTATATGAGAAAATTATGACGAGAAAAAGAAAAAACAAAAAGATTTTGACGATATTCAAAGAAGGAGAGTATTTGAAGAAAAATTCTTAAGTTCCGAGAAGCAATCACAATTAAATAATAATAACTCTCAACCTTCTATTAATAGCAATCATAATTATAAAAAAACAAACAAACGAAAGCCAGCAAATAAATAAATCTATACGAAAGATAATTATCAAAAGTTAATAGAAATATTAATTAAGGAAATGAAATATGATACTGAATTTTTAAATAAGATAGTTTCAGGTTAGCCTTTTTTGTCTATATGCCAAATAGATAAAATGCTAAAAGAAACTTTACTTAATAATAAGCAAAAACCAATAATCTTACTAGATGAATTTGAGAAAGAGAAGTTCACCAAAATAACAGGAACATTAACCAGCAATATCCGAACTCGCGAGAGTAGTAATACTCCTTACTATGCTTTTTTTAGGTCTGATGATAATAGCAAACATTCCTTAGCTAAATGCATTAAAAGTAAGTGCAAAGACTGTGAAATCCCAGTTATCTTTCGCACTCAGCGAACTACTACCTGCCAAACTCCTGAACCTCACCAACATCAAGAAACTGGCAAACCTCTTTTAAGTAAAGATGATCAAATAATTATCCAAGGCAATTGAGCTAAATCCGACCACAGCTCCCGTCCTAGTTTTACTTGCTACTCTTACCAATTGACTAATGAATAAAGCTCGTAACGAATACCTTTATGAATTGGTCGGAATCATCAGGGAAAGAAAAATAAAAAAGATAAAAGATCGCGAATGTTTTGATCTAAGCGTTGAGTTAACCAATTATCCTGAAGTCTCAATTATTAAATCTTTTCGGGACAAGTTAAAAAACCAACAAATCTGAACCGACTTAAATAATAAGAAATTCCTTGATAAAAAATACCTCTTCTATTGTCAAAACTGAATGGGGCAATATCGGCTCATTAACTGGAAAGATTTGTCAAAATCTTCCTCTGAAAGAGAAAAGGAACTTAAAAATCATGGGAACAACTAACAACATTAGAGAAACTAATATTACCCTCAAATTAGATGATAAAGAATGTCCCCAGTGTCAACAGAAGTTTACTCAACAGGATATTGATGAAAGGAATTTTGAACCCTGATTTGATACTTCTAATGATGTCATTTTAAATCCAATAGGCAAAGGTTATGAATTTGCTATTTGAATTAGAAGCATTGAACATCAAGCATGTCCTGAAAAAGCATATGAATAACCCCCAAACCCTTACCAATCAAGAATTATTAAAAGAATTAGCTCAGCGAATAGTAACCAAACAACTAGAATTACAAACTCCAGCTTATTTAATCCAAAAATATGAAGAACAGGGTTTCACAGCTGAACAAATAATCGACAATCTCAAAAAAAGAATGAATCTTTATAATCAAGATGGTTATGCCCTCACTAACATCTGTGAAATCTATGATGAACAAACTAATCGCAATCACCTTAATCTTAACTATTTTCTCATGGAAAGCAAAAATAATCTGACTAATCATGACTAATATTCACTCACTTACTAATCAAGAACTAATTGAAGAATTAAATCGTCGGATTGATAATAAGCAAATTCACCTTACGGGCTTAATCACAGCTTTAAAATTCAAAGCTGAACAGGAAAAATAATCAAAGATGCAAAGAATAATCTATTACAATCGAACTAGCAATCGAGTCTCTTTAAACAAAATCAACTGAATCAGTAGCAAAAACACTAATCAATATAATCAGCCTATTTTTGACCTCAATGACAAAGAATGATGCTCTATTAGCACCACCTCTAATCAAGAATCTTTAAAATGCTTCCTCAAAGAGAAAATATTTGACACTACTTCTTGATACTACAATACAAAATAACAATGTCCGCTTTTTTACAACTTATTTTACTTTCTTACTCTTATCCAACTCATCCAGAACTTTTTGAGCCTCTTCAATCCGATAGTTGCGATAATCTTCCCATCGTTGATTTAATTTCTCAATATCTTTTTCTACTTTGGCTAGTCTTTCATCAATAGTCGGTGCTTTTAGGATAGTAGAATTCATATGAAGTTATTTTACTCATCGGTTTCTTGATTAATTTTATCCTTGATTTCCTCAAATATTTCCTTCAATTCATCGATAGTATATTCTTTGTCGTATTTTTCTTTATTCTTTTCTAAATAAGAGAAAAATCTATCAACACTAGGAACATTAGGGAGCAAATCAGAAATTAAAATAGGAGATCTAATTTTAAATTCCAATCATCATTCGATAGTTTTCGAACCGTAAACGCTGAATTCGTTTTGTCTTTGACCTCTCTCATCACATCAACCGCCAGAATCCTCAGAAGTGTGTTTTTCTTGAGAGGAGGTTGGTTGGGTTTTTTTTGGTTTTTCATGAATTTCTTCTTTTTTTATTTTTTCCAATTTTTCATAAGCACCAACAATTTCTTTAAATTTATCTTCGGCTCACTTAGAATTATTATGCTTGTCAGGATGATATGTCAATGATAATCCTTTGTAAACTTTTTTGATTTCTTCCCAAGTATTATCTCTGCTTATTCCAAGGATATCATAATAATCTTTTGATTTAGTAGAAGAATGAGAAGAAGCTATCAATTTTTCGTATTTGCTTCTTAATTTTTTTGTCTCTTTTAAATATTCTTTCATTAATTCTACATACTCATTCAACTTACCTGATAACCGTTGTTTCTCTTGCTCAAGAGATTTTGATTTGTTTCTCTGATTTTCTAACTCATTTTTTTGACTTTTTATTGTTTCTGATTGATCATCTAGCGTTTTCAAGTCTCTTTTTCTTTCTTCCTCTAATTTCTGTATCGCTTTTTTATCTTCTGATTTTTCTTTTTCTAATTGTTTAATTTCATCTTGTAATTTTTTTAGTTCCTTGTTTTTTGAATCAAGATCTGCTTGAATTTCTTTTTCTATTTTAGTTATCTTGCTCTGTATTTTTTTTATCTCTTCATTCTTCAATCTAGTATTTTTTTTCTCTTGTTCTCCTAGTTCTTTTATTTGTTGACTTAAATCTTTATTTTCGTTAGTTAAATTATTTAATTTAAGAATGAGATTAGATTTCTCCTCTGAAAGAGTTTTTATTTGTGAAACCTTTATTTCCTTGTCACTTCTACAAGTGTCCCTTTCTTGCCCAAATTGATTACGCTCATTAGTTATATTCTGAATGTTGGTGTCTAATTGGATAAGATCAGAAACTCCTTGAGAAGTTAAAAAGGCATTTATTTCCTTGTTTTGCTTTTCCAAATCAGACAAGTGAGAATGTTTAGTATTTCAATCAATAGGGAGATTTTTGTTGGTAAGAAGTTCCTCATATTGTTCAAGGCTGATATTAGGTCGTTTATCTCTTTCTACTATAGCATTAATATAATTCCTATAGCTTTCCTTCTCCTTTTCTTTTATCATATTCAATTCAGCTTGCTTGCTGTCTAATTGCTCTCGGGTTGGTCTTCCTTTCCATTCAGTAATCTTACGACACAATTCATAAATGTCATCAACTCCTCAAACTTTAAAATAATCTCTAAATCTACTATTTATAAACATATCAAGATGAATATTTCTGACAATATTACTAATTGGCTTCAGATTATCATCGTTAGGATGAGTTTTGAAATAATTTGAGTAGGTATCTTTGACTGCTTTATTTTCTTTTTCTATGGTTTGTTCTATGAACTGATATTTTCCCATATCCTTCATTTTAAAAACAGTCTCTTTTCTCCTATTTAACTACAAAATAAAGAAAATTAATTCAAGGGATAATTTATCCATTTTTTCTTCTCTAGTGGATTTTCAGCTTTTACTTTAATACTGAGTTTTTTCGTCCTTGTCTTCTAGAAGTTTAATCAAGTTATAAATTCCTAGAGATAAAAAAGTTATTTCCAAAACAAGGAACGCGATATTTAAATAGCGAGTTGTTTGGAGAGCTTCCATAACATTTCTTCCTGAAGATATAAAAATTTGCCCTATAATAGAGGATAAAAAAAATCACAACATAGGCATTATTGCTAATGCCAGAAAAAAATAAATGATGGTTTTAGTTAAATATTTCTTATTCATAGTTATTTGATTTTTTTGTTTTTAGTTTTCTAATTAATAAAAAAGCAATTCCTGCCACCAATGATATTGCTCCGCCAATTAGCAGAGCAATCATTCCTCTACTTATTTTATTCGAGTCATCTTCAATTAAATTTCCATATCTTTCGCAAACCTCATCAGATTTTAGATTAGAGACTTTAATTGCTTCATTAACAGATTCAACTAAACTAACTTTATAAGGCATTCCTCTTGTTTCGACATCATAATTATCGTTATCTTTATAACTAAATGCTCGCAAGCAAATTAAGTCATCAGAAGGAGGAATAGCCAAGATTTCTTTTTTTAATTCTTTTAAGTCGACTAAACTTAATTGCTTTTGATTAATTGCAATAGCGAAACCAACTCCGCCTGCTTTTTGCCCTCGAAAATCTAATCATTTACTAAACTTCTGTCGATACTCTTGGACTTTTTGTTTAGTTTCAGGACTGTCTCAAAAACATTTATTGCTAGCTTTATTATGAAAAATGAAGTGATAAGGAATTTCGTAAGTATCATCTCCCTCTGTAATATCCATAATCGGCACATAGTATTCTTTTAAACAGCTAGGACAGATATGTTTTTCGTTTCTTTTAGCTCCTTGGACAGGTTCTTCATCTTCTTTTTCTTTACCAACAAAAAATGCTTTTCTTTCTCAAGGACATTTATTGCAATGGATCTCTTTCTCTTTGCGACTATCACTTCAACCGCGACTCGCCCCACAACAATTTTCTTTTCAACAAACTTTTTGGCAATCTCCACAGACATTTAGTTCTTTTTTTGACAAACCTTTACCATCTGTTCCCATAATTTTATATTCAATGTCTTTTTTGAGACATTTTTCGCATTTTCCTCCTACCATTAGCCGATTATTTTATAAGACTTCGCTATTGGAAGTAAGGAATAATGATGACTGTCGCTTTTTTGGTGGTAAGAAACTAGTTTTTTTGTCTCTCTCTCTCTCTCTTATGAAGAAATTGAATTATAATTCTTTTCATTAACATATACTATATTTTTATTCAGACATTCAAAGTTATGTTCAATATGGTTAATAATTATTACTAATTAAAATAACTCCGTTAAAATTCTAATATAAACAAGGAGGTATAAATATATGATGCTTACTAATCAGAATATTACTTAATATTAGAATTGTATGACAAGTCAGAAGTAGGAAATTTTAATGGTTGAGTAAAATAAGTTAATGAACAAAAGAAATCAATTCGTTGAAAGAGATATAGAAACAGTTATTGATAAAAAACTAAGGGAATTAGGTTGGATTGAAGATATTTATAGCAAACAAAGAAACATTTACAAGCAACAGCCTGCCACTGAGGAACAAAAGAAAAAACTAAAAGGGAAGAGGGCAGATTACATACTTTATCAATCAGGAACTACTAATCCCTTAATCGTTATTGAAGCTAAAAGACCTAGCGAAGACATTTATCAAGCTTTGGAACAAGGCATTAATTATGCTAAATCTATCGAAGTCCCATTAGTTATTGCTACTAATGGAGAATTTACCAAGGCTTATCACATTAATTTCAAGAAAACTTTGACTCTTAATGGGGAGGAAGTAAAAGATTTTTTTAGTGAAAAAGATGCTTTAAGATTCATCGAGCAACCACACTTAATCACCCAAGAAAATAAAGTTGTTTTATCTCGTCGCGAACTAATTAAAATCTTCGCAGAGGCAAACAACTTACTAAGGAAAAAAGGATTACAAGCTGGTGAAGAAAGGTTTAGTGAGTTCGCTAACATTCTCTTTTTAAAAATAATTAGTGAAATTGAAGAAAGTAAGGAGCAATCTACAGTCGAAAAAGAACATTTATGAAATTCTTGAAGCCAAGAAAAAGGCAATAACCTAAAAAGTCGTATTAATAGTGCTTTGGAGCATTTTCGCAAAAAGTATAAAGAAGGAGAATTATTTTCAGTTAGCAAAATTGAGGATGCTAAAACTTTGGAAGAAATGGTCACTAAATTCAACCCATTATCTTTAGTGGAAACAGAGAGAGATGTGAAAGGAGAAGCATTTGAATACTTTCTTCAAAGATACAATGCAGGAGAAAAGGATTTAGGTGAATATTTTACTCCTCGTCACGCTATCAGAAATTTAGTGAATATTTTACAACCTCGTTTTAAAGACAAAATTTATGACCCTTTTTGTGGCACTGGGGGAATGCTTACTGAATGTTTTAGATATGTTAGCGAGAGAACGAAAATTGATTCAGAGAATTTAAAAACTCTTCGAAATAGTTTTTATGGTAATGAAATAACCAATGTGGCTCGCATTACTAAAATGAATATGATTTTGTTTGGCGACGGTCACAATAATATTCAGAAAAGAGACACTTTTCAATTTCCGGTTAATGAAGAATATGATTTAGTAATTACTAATATTCCTTTTGGATTCGATGATATTGATTATGGACACTTATACCGTATCAACTGTAAATATGGTGATTGTTTGGCTATTCAGCATTGTTTGGAAGCTTGTAAAGAAAATGGTCGAATAGCTTTGATTATGCCCGAAGGATTTTTTACTCAAAGGATTAAAAAATACCAAGCTACTAAAAAATGAATAATTGAAAACTATTCTATTCAAGCCATTATTTCTTTACCCAAAGGCATATTTTTGCCTTATACAGGCGCAAAGAGTTCAGTGATTATCATCGAAAAGAAAAAGAGAACCAAGGATTATTTTTATTACTATCAAATTAAAAATGATGGTTTTACCTTAAACAATCACCGTGACAGAATTGAAGGAATAAATGATTGAGATATTTTAGTTTCAACTTGAAAAGAAGTAGTTAGAGAGGAAAAAGCAAATTCTCCTTTATTTACCAAAGTTTATTATAAAGATGTTGAAGAAAATGGTTATAATCTATTATTTAGACCCTATAATTTCCCTTTGCCAGAGTACAAAGAAAAGAATTATTTGCTCTTGTCAGAGATTGCTGATATTTTTCGTGGTCTCTCTCTTGAAAAAACTGACTTCATTTCAGGACCCAGTTCTTGAAAATTCTGACAACAAAAAAACGTTATAAGTAATGATTTTTCTTGGAGTAGTAATTTTATTGCAGATGAAAAATTTAAAACGATTAAGAATAAATTAGAAATTGATGACATTCTTATAACATTGGATGGAACTGTGGGTGAGACAGTTCTTTGCTCGGAAATTATGAAAGAAGGAATACCTTCCTCTCATATAGCAGTTATTAGGGTCAAACAGGATTATAAAAACACAAAAATACTGCCAAGATTTTTATTGTGAGTCTTTAAATCTCCACAAATGAAAGAAAAATTAATTAGTCAATCCTCGGGAACCATATTTCTTGGTTTAAGTTTAGACAATTTAAAAAAAAACTTAATTCCCATTCCGTCATTAGAAGAACAAAAAAAATTAGTTGGAGCGTTAAATAAAATTGAAGAAAACATCAAAAGTGGTCAAAAAATTATCGATAGTCTAAATTTATCTCTCTTTCTTCCTTCCTTGTATGAGAATAAAAAAATTAGTGATATTTGCTTAATCAACCCTTCTAAATCGGAAATAAAGGACAAGAAAGATATTGAGACTTCTTCTTTCTTGCCAATGGAAGACTGCGAAAAACATTCTCTTTATGTTTATCCCCAAAAAGTTAAAAAAATAGAGGA
Source organism: Mycoplasmataceae bacterium (assembly GCA_031674855.1). Taxonomy (GTDB): domain Bacteria; phylum Bacillota_I; class Bacilli_A; order Mycoplasmatales; family CGIF01; genus CGIF01. Next base: position 215,120 of record CP125275.1, on the reverse strand, counting down.
AGTTCACAAAGGATACACTTATTTTCAAGAAAATGACCTGCTTTTAGCTAAGATCACTCCTTGTTTTGAAAATGGAAAAATGAGTATCGCTAAGAATTTGGTAAATGGAATTGGTTTTGGTTCTACTGAATTTATTGTTTTACGGGCCAAAGAAGGAATATTAATAGAATGGGTCTACTACTATTTAAGAAATTCTAATTTTTTAGAAGAAGGTAAAAAGATTATGACAGGTTCAGTAGGTCACCAAAGAATTAGTATTGATTTTATCAATAACTATCCTATCTTAATTCCTCCTTTAGAAATTCAAAAAGAACTTATTGATGAATTAAAAGAAATTGAGAAAGATAAGGAAAATTTAATTTCTTTTATTTGTCATCAAAAAAAAATATTAGAAAGGTATTTGAATAATCTTTATCAAGTAATTTAATGATAATAAAATCTTATAAACACTTATCGAATATTACTCTACCTTACTAAATTCTTCAACAGTTAATCGCTTGTAATCTCTTAAAGTTTGTTTGGCTAATTCATTGTAAATCTTACCTTGGTATAAGATATTAATCCTTTTTTCTTCGCTAGGTTCTATTTCTCCTACTTCTATACTTCTTACTATCCTAAAAAGCTCAAGTTTCTTTTTGTAAGGATCTTTATGACTATTTAGCACCAAAGCTATCCGTTCTAACTTTTCAACTTGGAAGTGAGATAACCTCCCTTCTGATATTAATTCAAGCAATTTTTTTCCATTAATTGAATGGTCATTTGTTCCATTTTTGGCGAACTTAATGCTATTACGATTACTATTATTTGATTTTTTCATAACCACGATTATTTAATTTGGCTGAAATTAATATATATTTCGTTCGTAATATTCAATTTCGTTAAACATTACAATTCAACTTGTATATAAGATTAATTTTAGCCTTGAATAGATTTAAAGGGTTATTTTAATTGGTATTATTTTATCTAATAAAATAACTTATAGAATATGGCGGAATATCTAGCTATAATCACTGGTGAACAAAAGACAACTAATAAGAATGTTTGAAAATACAACTTTGTAGATACTAAAACTAACAAAGGAGACTTCTTCCTAAATAATTACCGAATAAATTACATTCCTAATCTTAAAGGAGAACTGAAACTTTTCGAAAGTGATAACCATCCCAAGTTCTATGAAGATTTTCAACAAGATGTTGCTAATTTCGATGAGAAGCTTTTTCAACAAGAGGCCACTATTAAATTAAGCAGAGGTTTAGAAAGGGAGATTGCAGCAACTGAAAAAAGATTTAGCAAGAAAAGGATAAATTTAATTGAAAGATCCAAGCATCTAATTAGTTTGCGATCACAGAAAGAGTTTACTCAAAAGGAAATAGCTCGTGTTTATAACAAAAGCACCAGAACTATAAGAAGATGAGAAAAGCCCAGACTTATCTTTCAAAGAGCTGGAAGAAAACCAGTAATGACTAATTATCACTTAATACTTCTAATAGACCATGTATTTAAATGCCCAAAATTGTTTCAACAAGAAAGAATTGATTATATTTTTGCGAAAACAGATCAAAGTTATAGTCAACAAGTCATTTCACTAAATTTAAAAAGATTAGGACTTCATCGTAAAGTAATTCCTTATTATTATACTCAACAAAAAGCTCTAATGTATGAATATTGAAAGTTTGTAAGCGAGATAATTCCTAATTTACCTCCACATCTTCTTTTGGCTTTGGATGAGAGTGGTTTTTCCACCAATTTAGGCCTCCGTTATGGTTATGCTCCCACTTGAAATAGAGTCAAAGCTGATAAGCCAGGATGAGGAATTAATTACAGTTTGATTTCACTAATCCACAATGTTGAAAAAAATGGAATAGTTCATGCCGAACTAATTGAAGGAACAGTGGATGCCGAAGTATTTCATAACTTCCTAACTAATTTTGAACTTCCCACTAATGAAGAATACTATTTGCTAATGGATAATATCCGCTTCCATAAGACAGAAAAAATTGAAAAGTTTTTAAAACAAAAGAAAATTAACCCCATTTATATAGTTGCTCACTTTCCTCAATTAAATCCTACTGAATGGTTCTTTAATACTGTTAAGCATAATGTTAAAAAACTTCCACCAAGGACTAAGGAGGCGCTAGAGAACATTCTTGCTGAAATAATAAAAGAACTTCAAGGGGAAGATATGACCAAGTATTTTAAAAATTGTTTAGATTTTAAAATAGATTAAAAGCGGACATTAGTTTTTTGTATTGTAGTATTATCAAGATTATGTGAAATTAAGCGATCTTACCAGTAATATTGCCACTTTCAATTGCTACCGAGTAGTAAAAAATCCTGCTACTAACAAATGAGAGAAACCAAAATGACAGTAAACTTTTTGCTTAACCCATCAGGGTTATCATTAATACTTGACTTATTTTTTAGCAAGGCTTTTCGTCCACTTCGTTACAGGGAATGGTAACTAGAAAACATACTATCTTAGGAAACAAGCAAGTTAGTTCGCGAACTCTTTCTCAGTGAGGTCAACTGGAGGTAGACCGACCAAATATCATTCTCACGAAGCTAGATTAGAAGCTCGACGAAAGCAAAGAGCAATCAGATTAGGCAAGAATCCCGATGAGTTAAGAGATTACAGATCCATTACTGAAATCCAAGGACAAAATTCTAATTGAAATTTTGAAGGTCAATGTGACCACTGTGGAGGTAAAGTTTGGGGTGGTAATCCTAACACGGAAGGAAGTCAATGTCAATCCTGTCATTGAGGTAGTTATCGCCGAATTGATAAAACGACTATCAGAAGAGCAATGACTAGTGCTGAACGAGTGCGAGCTTATCGAGAAAGATTAAGAAACAGATAATAATTACTAATTAAATATGAAAAGAAATAAGAAAATCAAGCAATGCGAATATCAATTGCCCAATATTTGCCAAGGAACGGCCGACACTCAAATTGCTCTCCGATTGGGTGCAGTCAGTATCTCTAAATATTGAGCTTGCCAGCCTTGTGGGCAAATTGTCAAAAGAGAATTGAATTTAAAAGAAAGCAAATAACTATGAAAAATAATCTTAACTTTAAAGAATATCAAGAATGACTAAAAGATAGAAATCGAGTTACTGGCACGATCCAAACTTACTGTGCTTATTTAAAGATGTTTCTTAAACTACAGCCAATTATCAATACTGATAATATTCGCAACTTCCTCAAAAATTATATTGCTAAGTATCAGCCAGGCAGTTTAAATAATTTTCGGCAAGCTCTGTCTTCTTATACCAAATTTAATCGAATAGCCATTGACTGAAGTAGAATAAACGGAATAATTCCGAAAATGTTTCGCAAATTATTTGATACTCTCACGGATGAAGAGTTAGAATTGTTAAAGTCGGTTAAATCCGAAAGAAGCAAATGAACTTATCAACGAAATAATTTAATCTTTGACTTCCTTTTTTATTCGGGAGTAAGAGTATTTGAACTAGTCAATATCAAACATTCAGATTGACAAGGCAAGAGCTTGCGAGTTCATGGCAAGGGTAATAAATATCGACAAGTATTTTTACCAGATTTTCTGATTAAATACTTGAAACCTAACTCCAACGAATACTTATTTGCTAATCATCAAGGACAACCTTTATCACCTCTAGTGATTAGGCAAATCATTCAACAAAGATTAGCTAAGTCAGGCATCGATAAAAAGATAACTCCTCATAGCTTCCGTCGTTCTTTTGCGACTCACCTCCACAATAAAGGTGCTAAATTAACCACTATTCAACAGTTATTAGGTCATGAGAGTATTATCACGACGGAAAGATACATTCAAAACGACTTTGCTACTCTTTATGCTGATTACAGCCGATTGTGAAAGAAAAGCAATTCAGCCGTCCATCTATAAACCAGATTTTTCTGGTTAGAGCTAATTAAGAGTAATTGACTAGTTCTAACGAGGAAATATCCTCGGGCAAAAGAAAGAAAGTTAAACAAAAACTTGGTTCTAATCCAAGATTGCCCAGTATTAGCAATAATAACTAGCAACTGCTATTCTACTTTCAAAAGATAAGGCAGAGGGGCTAAGGAGCGAGCCTAGAGAGAAGTAATTCTTGAATACTCCCAGCATGTTCACTATATTATATTTTTGTATGTCCAAAGGACATTTTTTTTCTTATATAGAATATAAGAAGTTAAGCATGTTCTCTTTTATCCCTTATATAAATAAAGGCATGCTTAGATATCCAACTACTACTTTATGAATAACCAATTAACTACTACTGAAAAGAAATTAATCAAATGTTTTGATCGACCCAGTATCAGAATAAGAATACCAAGACTAGCCATTAATCAAGGCAAATTCCCCTTAGTGAAGAATTGATTAAATGCTTACGAGAAATTAACCATTGAGCAAATTCTCAGCAATGGTCACAATTGAGGATTAAGAACAGGGAGAAAGATTGGCAGTTATTATTTTATCGTAATTGACTTGGATGATAAATGAGCTAACACACGCTTACCAGTGCCTAGATTTATTAAGACTAGTAAAGGAATTCATGTTTATTGTCTAGTTAAAGAACCAATTCCTTATTTAATTTTGGAAAACTCTCAAAAAGAAAGAATTGGAGAAATTCATGGTGCTAATCGGCAAGTAGTGGGCATTGGTTCAATTCACAAAGCAGGAGTTCGTTATACTCTCAAAGGAAAAAATAACAGTCCTTGATTTTGCAAATTTGCTAATTTAGAAGAATTAAAATTGTTCTTATCCCAGCAAAATATTTTTTGGCGAAAAGAGAGCCAAGTTTAATGCTAGATATCAAGGCTAATATCTATTTTGATATCCAAAAACTCTCTTTTCTTTTAAGGCTAAAAAGCCTTTATGAAAGCTAGTAAAAGCAACTTCTGAACTGATTTAGAAAGTAAGAAAATTAGTAAAGAACAAGTATCAGATTATTTATTTTCTAAATTAGGAATTCCTACTAATCAAACTCAATCAAATTTATTACAGGAGATCATCAAAAGAATAAACGCTTATTACTTTACCGAAGAACCAATCAATAACACGGTTTATTCACTCACTGGTTCAGTCAAATCAGTCAAAGATATCATTGAGAAAAGATTTAAAGAAGGTAAGAAAAAAGGTCAGACTTATTATGTTTTAAAAATCTCAACTGAATCAGAAACCGAATCGATCCAAGCTCGTCAAGAAGACTTAGCAACTACTCACTGAAATCAAATTACCAAATCAGCTTTAATAGGTAAAAATTTAGTCTTTAAATACAAAATTTGGATCACTAACAAGATCCTTTTAGACTTTTATCCCCTGAAAAACAATGAAAAAAATAAACAAAAATTAAAAAGGTCGCATAAAGCACTCAGGGGAGGAGAGTAGGTTGGATGGTTGACTGTAGAATAGCAGATAGCTTTGCTATCGCTAGTCCAGTCCCTTCCACCTCTTCTCTTTCCCCCTTGAGGCTTTGTTCTATCTTAATAAGCATGCGTAAGAAAATTTTTTACCAATAATGACTAATAAACTTATCAATTGACAAGAGATATATAAAGACCCAGCTCTCTTCCACATCTACTTAACCGAAAGAAAAAGAGGTAAGACCGACTGCAAAGCCTGAACCTTCTTAGAACAGATAGTAGCTGATAAAGAAAGCAAGAAAGACCGAGGAAAGCAAAAGCCTAAACCTTTACTTAGATTCATTGATTAAGAAGGCATTGACATGATAGTTTAGAATGCACTAAACCTTACTTTCAAGATTTAGTTGGTAAGTTTTGTGAAGAGAATGAAAGTGTTAGGTTTAATGACTTTGAAATCCAAGAACAAGGCTTATTTTATCAAGGCAGGAAAAGAATTTATTTTTTTGATTTATTTAGCTTCCGAAAAGCCCGAGGTAAAATTGCCCGAGGCACTGTTTTTAGTGAAATAGTCTACGAGGAAGCAATTCCGATCGATCAAGAAATCTTACCCAGAGAACAATGAAAACTCAAGGATTTTATTGAAAGTGTCAAACGGAATGATGAACAACCCTTAAAAGTCACCTTTTTAGCTAATCCTTATCTGTTTAGTATGTATTTTCTGGATAATTGAGCTGATAATATCTTTCAGTTAAAGAAAGAGGCTGAAAGCTTAGCCAAGAATAACCAAAATGAAGGTATTAGGGCTTGAAGTAGTGATAAACAATGATTTTTATATTTGAATTTATTACCTGGCAAGCCTGATGCTCACAGCTTAGCCTTGGAGGAAAAACAAAATCCTTCTTTGCGCAATTGAGATGATTTTATGATACCATTATTGAATTCTAATGGTAAATATAAGAAATATCAAATTCTACATTCTATCCAAGATTTCTACTTCGTGGAATTAGGAGAACGCAAGAAATTCAAACAATATGCTTTAATGCATTTTACTAAGAACCGAAAAGAGCAAGACAGCACTCTGATTAACTTTTGCTTCAACTTGGAGGAAATGGCTAAGTCTAAACTCAAAAACTGTAAGTTGAGAGATAAACAAGAACTCTTAACTCGCTGAATTAAAATGCTTAAAGAAGGCATGTTATTCTTTACTGATTATCGTTCACGAGATTGATTTTTAGAGCAGATAAAAAGTCATGGTTAGAATAATTGCCATTGACCCTAGTGGGACTGGCACAACTGGAATTTGTTTGATTAATGGTAAAGAAATAGAATTTAAAGAGTGTAAAGAAAAAGACTGAAGAAAACATTATGATTTCATTACTGCCTTAGTTAAGACATTCAAACCCTCTCTTTTACTCTTTGAAAATACTAATTTTATTAATAGTCGGAATCGAGATAGCTTGAATTTGATCAGATTATTGGGAGCATTAGAATGCTTGTCAATTAAGCAAGTAGATAGTATTAATGTTTTGAAGGTTAAAGAACTGAGTAAATTATTGTTAAAAGGACAAGTTAAGATAGCTGATTTAGAATATTTAGTAGGAAGAGGTAAAGGATGGATGTGAAAAGGAGAGAGGATTGTTGTTCATCAATTAGAGGCTTATTTAGTTTATTGATTGTGGAAAAAGTCCAGCACTTCCGCTTAGAGTTGGATATCAAATAATTTCATTTTTTCTTTGAATTCACTAATTAATTCTTCAGATCTTTTTTTGATGATTTTTGGAGTTAGATTTTCACATTCAAATAAAAAGCTTTTTTCTCATTCTAATGGACAATGATTGCCAATTTTTTTAATCTCAATTTTTTTATTTTTTCAAAAATCATTAGAATTTTTAGAGTTTAATCTGCCTTCTAACAAAGTAACATTTCCGATTTGATAAATAATGTCTTCTTTAGTTTCTCCTTTTTCAAGCTCCTTATCAATTTCTATCTCATAGCTTTTAGGAGGAATTTGGGGGATTAAATGTTCAACACTTACTTCATTCCAATTGTATATCGCTTGTTGCTTAAGATCAAGCGTTGATCCTTCTAAGCCTTCTTTAAGTTTAAAGCTACTTTGATATTTTCTTCAGTAATAGCGCTTTAGAACAAATTCCCAAATTTTATTTCTTTTTGTTTTGTAATTCCTAAGCTTATCATAGAATTCATCCCTTCCATTTTCAAATTCAGAATCTAATCATTTTTTCCTTATTATTTCATCAAAAATTCTTTCATTATTTTCTATTTCTTCAAGCAGCAATGGAATAAATCGAGGAGTATCTCCAGGAGATTTTTCTTTAATTGTTATTGATCTAAAAATAAATAGCAAGATAGTTTCTAAATCCTTTATTAAAAGCTTCTTATCTTTTTCTGAAATTTTCTCAAATTTAAAGTAAGTTTTTAAAATAACAGGAAATAATTGAGAGTAATTTAAAATTGAAATGTCATTAACTGTATAGAAAATTTCAATTGGTCAAACACTCTCGTTTCATCAAGAATATGATGGATCTTTTATATTCTTATAAACTTCTGCGTGTTTAGCAAGAGAATCAAGAATTTTATTAGCTTCTCCCTTATTTTCTTTAATTATCTGTGCAAAGAGGCGATATATTGTTAGTTTGGTAGGCTTTGAAGATTTTGTTTTGCTTATTTTTCCACTATCGCCATAATTTGCTAGTCAAAAATCAATCAAAAATCCATCCATTTCCCTGTTAATTGTTTGTCTTTTCCTAGCATTGTCAGTAATTGTTTCTACTATCTTCCTCTCTCAAATTTCAATTATTTCTTTTTCTGAATGATCTTTGATTTCTTGAATAAGCAAACTTTTTAGAAGATCTGAGTTACTGAGATTTAGCCCAGTATTATTTAAAGCTGTAAATAATTCTTCAACTTTATCTTCATCTCCTATCTCTACAAGAGCGAAGTAGAAATTTTCCATTATCGTGTCATAAACTTGGCGAGTTGTGTAATTAGCTTCTGTTTTAAAAAAATCTTCGAAAAATCCTTTAGCTTTTAAAATATTTCCAAATTTTTTTCTTTTTCCTTTTTGTTTTAATGGTTCTGTTAATGTAACCATTCCTAAAGCTTTTTGCAACTCTTGTTGATCATGCGAGTTATTTAATCCTATTCGAATTCTCTTTTCCTTTCTTCCTCTTTTAGTCCTTTCAAGAAAAAGAATTTGTTTAATACTTTTCTTAATTTCTTCTTCTTCTGATGAACTACCCATCTTTTCATAAATAACTTGAAGTAATATAAAAATAGTAACTAACCTTTGTTGACCATCAATGATAATAGAATAGTCATTAGTTTTATTTCCTTTTTGCAAAATAATATCTCCAGCAAAGTACTTTTGTTGATCAAGGTCTCATTTTTCTATACTTTCGTTTTTCTCATCCTCAATTTCTTGGTCTTTTTTGATATCTATAAAATTAGTTATGCTTTGAGAAAATTCTTCCCAATTTTCTTGATCTCAACTATATTCTCTTTGAAAATAAGGTAATCCAAAAATTCTCTTTTTGACTAATTCAAAAAAACTTTTTTCTTCTATTTTTAAATCTTTCATGTTATTTTTTATAATTCAAATCTTTCGGTAAAAAATAATGAGCCTTTAAATTTTCTAAGTTAAATAGTAAAATCTCGGAATGAAAAATTATTCCTTTATCTTTGTTTTTTGATTCTAATAGATTAGATTCATCAAAATTATAAATATTTTTAGGTAAAGTAATTATACTTTTTATTTCGGGATAATCACCATTATCAAATTTTAAGAACCTTCTGCTCTCCAATGTTAAATTAAATCTCATCCCGTATGGAGTGAAGAGAATAATCGGAATATCTTTCCCAAAAAGTTCAATAGTTTTGGCTAAAAAAACCTCTGGGAGAAAGGGGCGTTTGCTTCATCCACTTTCTATCAAATATTTAAAAGTAGTATCCTGTTCTTCCATATCTTTGTGAATATTAAAAGGAGGATTGATGAGAATTAATTTTGGCTTTTCCTTGTAATCATCTTTTTTACTAACCAAGTAATCCATTTTTCTAGTTTTAGGAAACTTCTTTTCTTCTATGTCAATTCCTTCTACTTTATATCCTGCTTCTTTTCACGGAATTAATAAGTGACCATCACCTACACATGGATCTAAAATTAAATCTGTTTTTTTGAATTTATTCGATAATAATTCGAATAAGAATTTGCTTAAAGAATTAGGAGTGCGAATATTGCAGGTCTTTTTTTCTCTATTAGCACCACGATTTGCATACATATAAGGAATTTTACTAATGATAAACTTGTAAATTCTTATCTATTAATTAAATTTATTCCTCTTAACCAAATAAACCACCAAGCCAATCATTCCCACTATTAAAACAACTCCTCCACCAATTACTCAGGGTGATTTTCAGTTAAAACCACTAGAATTTTGACTTTGTTCTAAATCACTAAAAGAAAGAGAATTTACTCCTTTTTGCTGGCAATAAGCTTGAATTTGTTGTAATTCAGGAGTGTTAATTTGAAATGTTTTGTTTTCTCCTTGATTGTATTCGATTAATAACTCGCCATTATCGGTTAAAGTAATGGATTTGACATTATTAGACTGAAAATATTGCTTGATTTGGTTGATTTCAGAGAATTTTTGCTCTCTCTCTCTCTGCTTGAATCATTATCGCTATTATTAGAGTTAGGATATTTTCTTTCTAATTCTTCTAATCTTTTTTTAGTTTCAGCCCGAGTAGGATAATTTTCTGGAAAATCTTTGAGTAATTTTCATTGTTCTTGTAAACCTTTTAATTCTCTTTTTTCACTAATTATTGCTTGACAAGAAGAGTGATTATTTTGACCTTCATTTCATTTATCACAAGCTCAACAAAGAGTTAATTCAGTAGAAGAAGAATTACTCCAACCATGACCATCAGAACCTTTTTCATTTATTCAGCCACGAATAGTATTAATTACCTCTTCATCATTTTTGTCAAATTTTCTACTCCCAAATGTCTTTTTTAATTCTTCTAGACCTTTTTCTTTAAGTTGTTCTTTGTAATCATTTTTTTTTAGCTCTCAGCAACTAGAACAGAATTCAGTGTGATTATTTTTTTCTAAATAGAGAGTATAAGATTTATCTCCTGCTTTTTCTTGAGAAAGATTTTTTTGACAATGAGAACAATTTTTTAATTCCTCCGACATGATTGTTATAATTTATTTTTATTCTAATCTTCGGTCAATCTCTAATAAATAACATTCCCTACTGCGATTGAATAAAAAGACTTCTCCTTGTTCAATCAAAAGCTCTTTTAATTCTAATAATTGTTCTTCGGTTAAATTAGATTTGATTATATTATTTTCTAAGTAGTTCTTGAATTTTTCCATAATATACTTGTTTCTAACTCTTTTTTTAATATTTGCTGATATTTTCTTCCCAAAGCGTGTAAATAAGCTTCAAAGCCTTGCTCAATATCATTGAAATGAAAAGTTATCACTCTTCTGTCTTTCATATTTACTGAACAAGTAAGAGGAGTTTCTTCAAATCATTCTTTGCATCTTCCACGAGAACCATATTTTGATAGAGTATCGACTTTTCCTATCAAGTTATCCAATTCTTCATTAGCATCGTTATCCTGTTCGTCTATTCTATCAGGATATTCTTTTTTTCACTCTTCTCTAAATCCCTTATTGTATGGATCAAGTTTTATTGGTTTTTCAAGATAATAACTAAAAGTAAAGTTTTTTTGATCAGAAAGAGCATCTTTGGCTATTTGCTCATTACCTCTGTAAATACTCAATTCTTTTCACGCTTCTTGATATTTTTCTCAATCATAATCTTCAATAGGTTTTAATATTCTTAATTCTGAGTATTTATCTCATTTTTCTTTAAATTCTTTGATTTTGTTTTCCATAATATTTCAATATTAATTTTTATTGTTCATTCTCGTTTTCTCTCAATTCATCCTCAACTTTTTCTTCTTCTAAATTTTCAGATTCCTCCTCCTTTTTCTCAATTTCTTGCTCTTTTTTTTCCTCTTCGGATTCTTTTTTCATTCTCTACTCCTTGTTCCTTTTCCTGCTCAGTTTCGGTTTCTTGCTCAAATTCTTTCTCTCTTTCTCGTTCTTTTTCTAAACCATCACCAATACCATCAGCTCCACTTTCTTTTTCTAGTTCGTTTTCATTTAAAGTTTCATTTTCGATATTTTCTATTTCCTTAGCAATTTCATTTTCTAACTGTTCTTGGTCAATTTCTTGGGTTTTGGTTTTCGTCTCTACAAAATAACTTTCACGAGTGATTTTTTCATATTCTAAGACTAAAATTCCCACAAAATAATTATGGAAAAACTCATCCATGTTGGTTTTTCAAGTGTTTTTTGGATTGGGTTTTTGACTATCACTCATAAATATATAAAATAACAAATGATGAGTATGATTGCCTCGGCAAACTTAGTTGCCTCTAACTTTTTTCTCAAAAATCAAAGTTCGGGTCATTCTCCTCTTTATATAATAAAACAAAATATATAGTAGTGCTAAACTGCTATATAATTGTAGAAAAAGAAAAGATATTATGGTAACTAACCTTATTATAAGAAAATATCTCATCTATAATCGTGGTACTTTCACACAGACCACAAACTGGGAAGTTTAGACTTCCCAGCTTAATATTTAGTTAGTATTAGTTTAATCTCATTAAATATTAGGCTTTTATTGCGCAGTTTCAGCTGGGGTAGTTGAACTTTCTCTGACTCTTATTCGGGAAGTTAGAATTTCTTGAAGTTTAGTTAGATTATTATTAAGTAAAGTTTCTTTTAGCATTTTATCTATTTGATATAGACAAAACTGGCTAACTTGAAACTATCTTAAAATTAATAATTATATTTTTTTTTTGCTATAAGTTCATCATTCTCTTGAATTTCTGTATCAATAACTTTTAAATCAGTCTAACATCCATTTCAATAACCTTAAGTTTCCAAATGCTTTGGATAACGAGGGAAAGCAATGGTGTCGCGAATATTATCAGTGCCACTAATGAACATTATCAACCTTTCTAAACCTAAACCAAAACCTCCGCTCGAAATATAACCATAGCGGCGCAAATCTAAATACCAACCTAAATTGTCAGAATCTATTCCTATTTTTTGTGCTTTGTTTTTCAAAACCTCGTAATTATCTTCTCTCATGCTTCCGCCAATTAACTCTCCAATTTCCGGAATCAATAAATCAAAACAATCAACCGTTCTTTTATCTAGATTATTTTTCATATAAAAAGCCTTTAAATTTATAGGATAGTTAGTGACGAAAACTAGAGAGTTAAAATGCTTGCAAAGATATTTTTCATGTTCTGATTGCAAATCCATTCCTCATTTGATATCATTGAAAACAAAATTTTGTTTATTTATTTCTAATATTTCAATCACCTCGGCATATTTGATTATTTTGAAATCGGAATTGAGGAGATTTTTTAACTTATTAATCAGTTGTTTTTGATGATAGGATTCAAGAAATTCTAAATCGCTAATATTGCTATCAAGAATATACTTGATGACACCTTTGATCAATTTTTCAGACAAGGAAATTATTGTTGCTAAATCAGCACAAACCATTTCTGTTTCAATCATATAAAATTCAGCTAAATGACGGGTAGTATTAGATTTTTCAGCCCGAAAACAAGGAGAAAAAGTATAAACTTTTCCTAGTCCCTGCGCCAAAGCCTCAGTTTGTAATTGTCCACTAACCGTCAAACTAGCTTTTTTAGGAAAAAAAGGATCTTTTTCATTATCATCAATGCTAAAAAACTCTCCCGCTCCTTCGGCATCGCTTCCAGTAATAATTGGGGTAGAAACATAATAAAAACCTTCTTGATGAAAAAAATCATGAACGGCTTTGCTAATACTATGGCGCAAACGAAAAAGAACTAAGAAATAATTAGTTTTTGCTCGCAAATGAGGATAATTTCGAACTGTTTCAAGAGAAATATCTTTTTTTTGAAAGGGATAATCTTCGGCAACTGAATTAACAAAAATTATTTCAGTTGCTTGTAATTCGCAAGACTGTTTACGTTGAGGTGTTAAAATTATATTTCCGCTTACTAACAATCCACTACCAAAGTTTATTTTTTTCAACAATTCATTTTGCAAAAAGTAGGTTTGAGAAATAACTATTTGTAGATTATCGTTAGTAGAGCCATCGTTCAAGATAATAAAAACAACTTCTTTGCTTTCCCGAACTGACTTTACTCAACCACTAACCTTAATTTTTTCTAATTTAGTTAACTTTTCTAAATGCTGATAAATATCTTTAATAGAAGTTATTTCAACTTTCATAATTATATTCTTTATTTTCGATTATTTGATAAAAATTTCTAAAGTTTAGATAATATTTTTTTCTTCTGATTTTCGTAATAGATTAACTTATCTTCTTCCTTTTTTATTAAATGAGAAGGAGCCTTGTTGTGAAATTCCTCATTCGAGAGTATTTTGTTGCTTCTTTCTCATTCTTTTTGATAAAAGTCCAATTGCTTTTTTAACTCTTCTTTGTCGACTGCTTCATAGTATCATAAAAATCCAAAAGGAGCTAAATCAAGAAACGAATTAAAATCGCCTTTTTGTGCATTTTTTTCCAAAAAAAAAACTTCACTTTTCGCTAATGGCTTCAAAAAAACATTAAAATCAAAGGAAAAATCAAATTTATCGTTTCATTCTTGACTCAATTCTAGATAAAATTTTTTTACTTTGTCTTTTTGAGAAAAATTACGAATAACACTGATTAAAAGCAATAAACAATCGATTTGTCAAATTTCTTTTTTTTCTTCCTTAAATTCAATCAAGTCGATTTTCTGCTCTAATATTTTCTCTTTAGTATTTTCTTGATAAATATTTTCGGTGATAAAAGGAGCAACAGGATGAAACATAACCAATAATTGTTGATAAACAAAAAGCAAAGTTTTTTTGGTTTCATCATCCCAAGGAAAAATTTTAATTAGCTCTAAATATTCATTACTCAATTTTTCCCGAGTAAATTTGATAAGACTAGTAGTAACTAGATTAATTTTCTTTTCTTCTAAATTAGCAAAATAACCCTTTTGTAAGTTAACTAATTCATTCAAAATTCAATAGTTTACCAATTTTTTTTCTTTTTGCTTATCGGTCATTAATAATTTTTTCAATTTTTTCTGAGAATTATTGTCTAATAATAAGAATAAATTAAAATTAGACTATATTAAAACAAATGGAACCGTAGCCAAGTGGTCTAAGGCCGGAGTCTGCAAAACTTCTATTCGTTGGTTCAAATCCGACCGGTTCCTCCATTAGTAATTTAACTTTAAATTGAAAAAGTTCATAAAAAATAAATTGATAAAATTATTTAGTTTTATCGGAGCATTTTTATTATTATCTTTGGCATTAACTATCTTTTTTGATTATCATCTTTTTACAAAACATTCAAGAAGAAATTATGCTCGTGAAAAAGAAATGTTCCCTTACTTAGTTCTTATTTCTTGTCTATCAAGTTTTATTTTGTTGGCATGTGCTTATATTACGAGTAAACCAAGAAAATCCGAGAAATCTTAATATCTCTTTCTAACTAACAAATTTGCTTAATAAATTACCCAAAACAATCCCTATTCTTTTTAAAAATTTATTAAGAAATAATAAAACAGGTAAAGAATTTAGGATACTTACCATGTTCTCTCTTAAAAAGTCTTTGGCTATTAAACAAAGGTTCAAGCGACTATGGTCGCTAAATTCTAATCTCTTTTTTTAAAAAAAAATGTCTGACTACTAGGATTTAATTAGTAGTGAATTTTAACAAAGAAATTTATTACAACAAATGACAAATAATAATATTTTCGAAACAGTGCAAGAATTAAAATCTGAAATGCCAAGCATTATCGGAGACCAAATTCCTAGCTTTGAGGAGTTCGCTAATTCTTATCAATATGATGAAAAGATAGCAAACACTTACAAAGCAGAATATCAAGAAAGATTATTAACTGGTCCGCAATATGGTCCGGGGAATTAACAGTCAAAGCAAACTGTAGCAAAGATAGGAATTGGAGCATCAATAGGTTTTACCAGTTTAATTTGTCCACCTCTTGGTCTTTCTATGGCTGCTTCGACGACAATAGTTGGGCGAGGTCTTGCCACAGTCGGTTCTACTAGTGATGATGAGGAATTGACAAATTTGTGATTGGTTCTTTTTGAACCAGGAGCTACGTCTTTAGCAGGAGCAACTGCCACTTTAAAAACTACTCCTCATAAGAGTTGTTCTCTGCCCTTAACTTTGTGTAAAAATAGTAATAATTTATTAGAAACTAATGTTATCTTTACGAAAAGGATATTTGGGGGAAAAAGAGAAAGAAATAAAAGTTATTAGGAAGAGACTTGTGATAGTGATAGTTTCTTTTCTAGCTTCTTCTTCTTTGATAATCATCAAAAATTCGCATCCTTCTCAGTATTTTTATCTTTTTTCTTTATCTTTTTTATCCGTCGTTGTCTTTTTGCTTTTGTCTCGTTGAATTATTTTTCGCGAGAATTCGCGGATTGATAAAATAATGACTAGAAAACCCAAGAAACCTTAACATCTCCTCCTAACTAACAAATTCCTTTTACCCGTCCTAAATCCTCATTTAGAGGCGGGTTTAAGTTCATTTCAAAAAGAAAAATTTCGCTCGAATAACATCTTTTAAAGAAACAATGCGCCTATTATTTAATATCACTTTTAATAAATGCTAAAAGATATCACATTTATTAAAATCAAGCATTTAAATAAGCACAAAGTTCTTAAGTAAAAAGGGAGGGAAAAGTTAGGCAGTTGCACCGGAAAATTTTTTTTCTTCGGGAATGCTTTTCGTTTGATAACAAGAAAGATTTTTTTGGAACCGGAAAAGTTTTCTCTAATGCTTAACTCCACTTTGCCTTGAATTATTATATTGGTTTGTGATTGCTGACTATCTTTATTATCTTATTTTATCGTTACAAGTCCTTATATTTTCAGAGAAAGTTTAATGAAATAAAACAACAAATCATTAGTGAATTAAGTAAGTCTAAAATATCTTGAGTTAAATAATTTTAAATCATTTTGGAAGATATCATTAAAAAGTAATTTTTTTTACTTGGATGTTTAAAATTACTATTAATAACTTAATAAAGACGATGGATTTAAAAAAAATCAAAGATACGCTTTTTCTTCCTAAAACTAATTTTTCGTTGAGAAATAGCAATCACTTAGAAAACGAAAAAAAACTTCGTGAATTTTGAGAAGAGACAAAGATTTACCAAAAAATATTAGAAAAGAATTGAAATAATGAATCTTTCATTCTCCACTCTGGCCCACCTTATGCCAACGGCAAATTGCATATCGGTCATTTTTTAAATTTCATAATCAAAGATATTATTATTCGCTTTCATGCTAGTCAAGGAAAATATACTCCATTCTTGTTAGGCTGAGATACTCATGGATTACCAATCGAACATAAAATGATTCAAAATTCGAAAGTTCAAGAAGTAGACTTGCGCCAATCTTGTCATGATTTTGCTTTGTCCCAAGTTGAAATTCAAAAAGAACAACTAAAAAAGATAGGTCTTTTTACTGATTTCGAAAAGTATTATATTACCCTAGACAAAAATTACGAAGCAGAACAAATTCGAGTTTTTGGGGAAATGGTTAAAAAAGGAATAATCTATCAAGGATTTCGTCCAATTTACTGGTCTTGCGGCCATGAAACAGCCTTAGCTGAGGCAGAAATAGAGTATTTGGATAAAAAAGATACTTCTCTCTATTTTAAAATAAAATTAGTTGAAACTCCTGAATTCATTAAAGAAAAAGATGTTAATTTATTAGTTTGAACTACTCAGCCTTGAACAATTACAGCTAATCGTTTAGTAGCGGTCAAAAAAACAGCTAATTATGCTTTAGTTGAATCTAATCAAGAATTTTTTTTAATTCTAGAAAATCAAACATTTCTTCTAAAAAAATGAACTGAAAAAGAAATAAAGATTAAAAAAGTATTGAAAGGAGAAAATTTACTAGGATTAACTTATTTACATCCTTACTGTAACGATATAAAAGGATATATTGTTGATGGAAGTGATTTTATTGAGGAAAAAGAGGGAACTGGCTTGGTTCATTTGGCTCCTGCTTTCGGAAATGAAGACTTCACAGTAGCTAGGCGAGAAAAAATATTAGTAGATTGTCCACTAGAACCTAATGGATTTTTTAATGAAAAAATAAAAGTTAAGAATTTGATTGGAAAAAGTTATAAAGAGGTTAACGAATATGTGATTAATGATTTACAAGTTAGAAATTTAGTAGCAAAAAAAGAAATAATTATTCATAGTTATCCTCATGATTGGAGAGATAAAAGTCCATTAATTTATCGTTTAACTAAACAATGATTTATTAATATACAAGTTATAAAAAAAGCGTTGTTGGAAAACATCGCAGAAGTAGAATGATTTCCCAAATGAACTGAGGATAAAATGAAAATGATAATTTCCGCTCGTGATGATTGATGTATTTCTCGGCAAAGAAAATGAGGTGTGCCTATTCCAGTTTTGTACAAAGATAATGAACCGATATTAAATGATGAAATTATTGATTACATTGCTGACGTTTTTGCCGAAAGAGGCTCTAATTGTTGATTCGACAAAAGTATTTTGTCATCTTTAGAAAAAAAATTCCCTAATTTAATAGATAAAAAAGTTGTTTTGGGAGAAGATATTATGGATGTTTGATTAGATAGTGGAGTTTCGCACCAATGCACTTTAAAAGAAAATAAGAATTAATTTTCAAATATGGAAGATAAAAAAAATCAAGAAAAAACTAATGACTGACCAGCCACTCTTTATGTTGAAGGACAGGATCAATTTCGTGGCTGATTTAATTCTTCGCTAATTACTTCCACCATTCTTAATAATCAAGCTCCTTATCGTCAAGTTCTTTCACACGGATTTGTAGTTGATGAAAAAGGACGAAAAATGTCCAAATCTTTGGGTAATGTAATAGACCCCGAAGAAGTTGCAAAAAAATATGGAATTGATGTTTTAAGATTGTGAGTATTTAGTTGTGATTTTTCTAAGGAAATAAAAATCAGCGATTCTATTTTAGAAAATATTCAAGAAGGTTATCAGAAAATTCGCAATACCCTTCGCTTTTTATTAGGAAATTTAGTTAATTTACCCCAAAATTTAACAGAAGAAATTCATTTAGAAAAGAAATTAAGTTTAATTGATTATTTTATAATCAACAAACTGGAAAAACTGATATTAGAGAGTGAAAAAAATTATCAAGAATACTCTTTTAATTCTACTTATTTTTCTTTACTTAATTTTTGTATTAATGATTTAAGTTCTTTCTATTTTGAAATCAGCAAAGATAGTCTTTATTGTGACAGCATTCACTCTCAACGCAGAAATCAGATTATCACTACTCTTTATTATCTTTTGCGAGGTTTGTTAAAAATAATTTCGCCCATTCTGCCTTATTTGGCTGAGGAGATTTACCAAATTATTCCTTTTAACTTTGGTTTTGCTAAATCAGAAAGTGTTTTTTTAGCTAATCTTTCTTCAAAATTACCTTCTTTATCCGATAAAGAAAACACAATTAACTTAATTAATCACTCTTTCTTTTCGATTCGTCAAACTGCTTATCAAGTTTTGGAAAAAGCTCGTCAAGAAAAAATCATTGATACTAATTCTCAGGCTTTTTTAATAATTTACTTAAAAGAAAAAAAAACATTAATTGAATTAGGATTAAACCTAGCAGAATTACTGCTGGTAGCTGAGATTGAAATAAAAGATATCAAGGATAACCTTTCAATAATTAACAAAAATAATAACGAAATCTGTTCCATAGTAGCACAAAAAACTACTAAAGAAAGATGTCTGAGATGTTGAAATTATCGTGATTTAGAAGAAAATTTTTGTTTGCGCTGTAAAAAGGTTTTAGATACTCAAAAATAAACGCTTAAAACCGTTTAACTTTTTCTTATTAGTAAAAAAAATATCTTTAAAATTTTTGCTATAATTCAAAAAATAACAATGAGAACCACAACAAAAATTATTAATTGTCATCAATAATTTTTAACATAATTACCTAAATCACCAATATTTTTAATTCCACCGGGAGGAAATTTTAAGAAATTCTTTATTCACTCGAACATATTTTAATTTTATTACTAACAAATCCAAATAAATTGGCCGTTTTAAGAAACTTAATAAAATTAATTATCATGGAGGTAAGCAAAAAAAACATGGATGATGAATTAGAGAAATGAGGGAATTTTATTACAAATTTAGTAGAAAGAAAGAAACATGAAGTGAAAGATAAAGTAATAAAAGGTTCAAGATTTCTTTCTTTTTTAAATAACAGCGATGAATGAGGAAAGATGATTGATGTTTCTAGCAGTATAGAAAAATATTATCGTAGAAAAGAAATTCAACCAACTGTGATAGATCCAAATCTTATGTATTCAATAATTAGTGGAAGTGAAGGTTATAAATTTGCAGAAAATTTTATTAGCAATACACTAGATAAAGCAGCTGAATATTTTGGTAGTAAAGGAATTGATGATTTATTCATTTCTGAAATATGCAATAAGGATAATTATCTATCTGAGAATTTATTTGAAAATGAAAAAAACGAAAAAGGATTTGAAAGTCATGAAAATATTTTAGAATTACTCAGAAATTCAATTATTTACTCTATTAATAAAGGAATTAAAAAAGAAAATTTAATTTTGATGATAGGAAAAGAAATGATTGATAAAATTATGCTCTCTTCTTTTCCTTCTGACTTTTCTGAATATCAAAATCTAAAAAGAGGATTGGGATTAGTTATAGAGAGATATGGTGATGTTCCGAAGAACAATTTCCAATTTGCTTTAATTAATAAAGGTGATTTAAAATTCCGATGAATTTTCTGGGAATTAAAATTAAATTACAACATTTTTAATCTCTATACCTATATTCCATTGCACGTTTGATATAACGTAGAAAAAGGAGAAAATTTTGCTTCTAATTCAATTGCTTATTTAAAAAACAAAGGAAATTAATTTATCAAATACCATGATACAATCAATGTTACAATATTCTTCGCAACTAAGTGAGTTTGATGAATTAGCTGGATTTCATTCAGCTTTTTTTTATCCTGCAATACAAAAGTCAACAAATATTGAAAATTATTTTGATGCTACATCATATCTTCTTTCTATTGATAGAAATAGAGATTACTTCATTAGAGAACCTTTAGAAAAAGGTTTAATAGATGAAAATGTTACCAAAGAAAACTTCCGCCTAAACAAACTTTTACACTTATCCAATATACTTTATTATACTAAAAAAGGAGAAAGAATTTTTGAAGAAAAATTTTGTTCTCTTACTCATGGAGCAGTTATCGAAGAAGTTTTTTATAGAATAGATAAAGACAATTATTTTCGTCTTTCGTTAGAAGAAAATTCCAACTCGTATGAATATTCTATAATAGATGAAATCGATAAAGGAAAGGAATCAATATTACAAGGAGTTTTTAATTGTTTTAGTCAATATAGCGATCAGCAATTGATCCTTTTTTCTCAAGAAGATCCTGCTTGAGAAATAGCGAGAAAAAAAGGAGAAAAATATTTGTTAATCGATGAAAAGATAATCAAATTTTATCAAACTTTTTATCAGCATGTATTAGAAGAAATAGATTACTCAGAATAAAAGTTATGAACAAACTTAGTCGCATTAGTCGGATAATTAGATTTAAAACTGAAAGAAAAATTTACGACGATGATGCAAGTAAAAATCGCCCTCATTTGGTTTTAGAATTTTTCAATAAGGAGTTTGAAATAAGCATTTTATTTGTCAGCGCGAAAGAAGAAAGAAAGGGTCTCTGAAAACAATATTCAATAAAAGAACGTGGTCTTTGTCTTCCTAATGAAAGTTTTGTGAATATCAAATCACCAATTAACCTATCATTAGCATCAAGAAAAATAGAAAAAAAAATAGAACAGTGCTATAAGTGTTCTCCTTTTTGTTTGCAAGAACCAGAGTTCTCAATAATTTTGAATCTACAAAACGTATGAAAATTATCAAATTCTGATGTTAAAATTTTTACACTAAAGGATAAAGATTTGGAAGAGAAATAAAATTTTACAATAATCCTTCACCATTCTGTAATCTATCGGTTTTGACAATTATTCATAAATATTTGCCACCAAGACAAGAATTCTGCCACTTTTCTGTATTCCAAATAAACTTATCTTCAGCCTTTAAAGCAGAATCATTAAGTTTTGTTAGACATTCTTTTACCGAATTATCTAAATACTTGGTTAAATCTTCCTTTTGGAAAAACTTAACCCTCTCTTCAATAACAGCAAGCAACTTCTCTTTAGTTCTTGATTCATCCTTTTTAACATCATTTTTCATAATGTTATTCTTTTTCTCGAAATAAACTGTTTTTGTCGTTTCAGGAAAATTATGCAAATAACTATCTGACTTAGTTTCATCTTTTCTTGTATCAAGAAATCATTGAGTTTTATTGTCTCTCAAGGATATTTCTTCCAAATTTGGTAATTGAGAGGTAAAACTTAAATCTTCCAAAGCATTCATATCGGCATCTACCTTTTTTAGATTAGTGCATTCGTCTAATTTCAAACTAATCATTAACTTTCAAGTTTTTCATTCAATGACTTCTCCAGTATTTTTATCTACTTCTTTGATAATTTGATAAGAAGGAGTATTTCAAGAACAGTTCACATCCTCTAATTTTTTCATTCCACTACAATCTAATTCCCATAAATGATTATTGAAACAGTGCAAAGTTTCTAAATTATTAAAAAAAATATTAATATACTCTAACCCTTTTAGATGATTGTTAGAAATCACCAAAGTTCTTAAACTAGGAGCATTAACGTTGTCGATATTTTCCAACTCATTATGATTTAAATTCAGAGATTTTAAAGAAGGGCAATTAATATCTACTTCCTTTATTTTGTTGGCTCCTGCATAGACATTTTTTAACTTAGGGCAATTACGAATTATTAATTTCTTTAAATTACAATTACCAGCAAAAAAATCTACTAATTCGGAATATCCCTCTATTATTAATTTTCCTTGGAGCGAATCAGTGCGAGATAAATCTCTACTAGTATGTCAATCACCAACATCTAAGGAGAGAGTTTCGGTTTTATTGGTGTTTTTTTCTCACTGAGTTCAGGAGACAGAATTAGAATTCAAAATGAAATTAATTTAAAATTGATGACTAAAGCAAAAATTATTTTTCTGTAGGATAATAAGAATAATCAAAAAGAAATTCAGAGACAATTTCGGAAGAACTTTCTTCTTTTGTGTTGGGTTTTTATCTATTGGTTTTGCAATCATTACAAATAATCTCACCGTTTTTATATTTATTCATAAAGAATCTTATTAGTATTCTTCCGCAACCATGACAAGCCACTTCCTGCAAATCTAAATTTTGATTAGAACTACATTGACAAGTTTCACAATGTTGTTGATTATTCATATATCACTAAATTCTATAAATAGTTTTATAGTGATTTCTATAAATATCAGAATAATCAAATTTTTTTTACAGACTCCTTTTATAAAGTTCGCTTTCTTTCGAGATTAATCCTAAATATCGATATTGGTAATAGAGTTTCTGCCTCTTGGGATTGATTAATTCGGTAAATTCGCCACGATATTTTTCAAAAAAATCAGCAAGACAACCACGACATAAAATTTCGAAATCACCTCAATTCTTCCCCTCTTTTAGCCAATAATTAACTTCATTAACTTTTGTTAATTTTCTTTCTCCCTTATTATTGCTTAGCTTTCGGTAAAATAATCTTTGACATTTATCACATTTTGACTCTCTTTTTATTTCGTTGTTGCTTTCTGTATCTAAAATATTCATAATTTTAATTTCTTTTTTGATTTTGGTGTTATTTCTATTTTTCATATTTATTTAAAAACGGTCAATTTATTTGGATTTGTTAGTAATTAGTTGAGGTTTTTCCTGAAAAGAAAATTGCTAACTAGTTATTTATTAAAAAAAATAAATATCATATGATTATTAAAAAGGAGAAAATTCGTAATTTTTCAATTATTGCTCATATTGACCATGGTAAGTCTACATTAGCTGATCGTTTGTTAGAAAAAACCAATCTAAAAAACAGCAATAAATCTTTAGAAAGAGTTTTAGATAGTCTATCTTTAGAGAAAGAAAAAGGAATAACGATTAAATTAAATGCAGTTCAATTATACTATTATCCAGAAGATTCAGGAAATTCTGATCCTTATATTCTCAATCTAATTGATACTCCTGGACATGTTGATTTCATGTATGAAGTTTCTCGTTCCTTAGCTGCTTGTGAAGGAGTTATACTTTTAGTTGATGCTACAAAAGGAATACAAGCTCAAACCTTAGCTTATTATCAAATTGCTAAAAATCTGGGTCTAAAAATTTTACCAGTTATTAATAAAATCGATCTTCCTTCTGCTCAATTAGAAATGACCAAAAATCAGTTAATTGATTTGTTAAATTGTCAAGAAAATGATATTTGTCTAATTTCAGCCAAGAGTGGAATGAATATCAATTTATTGTTTGAAAGAATTATTAACGAAATTCCTTCTCCATCAGAAAAATAAACTAAATTCAACGCAGATTCAAAAATCAGATTAAAAAAAATTTATCATGGCAGATAATAAAAAAATAATTGATATAGCCAAAGAAACTAAAGGAAAATCGATAGGCTTGTTACTTGAAATAAAAAGCTTTGACCTCATCATTCTTCATTAGAAGATAGTAAAAAAGAATGCTGTCGTTATCAGTTCGAACCTAAAGAATTCGACCCCGAGACAAAAAGAATGTGAATCTATGTTAAGAAACCAGTTAATAAGTTGATGTATGTTGTCGAACTATCAAATCATGAAAAAGTTTTAGAAAACCCCAATTGTGGTAGTTGTTATAAGATAAATAAAAAGTTTAATGATGATTCTTTGTCCTCAATTCATTATAGATCGAGAAAGAAGCATAAATTTGCCTACAAATTAAAAATTTTACATATATTTAAAAAAAACAATAATTTTGATGAACTAAGAAATTACAAGCATCATAAATCAGGGAAATTTTTTAATCCTCCTCAGCATTTTTTTATGTTAGTTCTTATCCTGAATTAGTCAAAGATATTATTGCTGGAAAAATTTATTAGTTTATTCTCATTCTTAAAAAATTACAATAAAATCTAATTTATATAAGCAATAACTTTGCTACAAATTAACTATGATAACAAGAAATAAATATCTTGTAATTTTAAAGGAGATGTTTTAATAACTCTCGCCCAAAAGGGATACTTTGGACGATTTAAAGTTGAGATATTGACTATTTACTTAATTCACTAATGATTTGTTTTTCTATTTCATTGATTTTTTTTTGCAAACGAGGAATTTGATAATAATAACCAATAAAGCGAAAAGAATTAAAAAGCATCAAAACAAGAGAAGCAAAAATAATAATTGCAAAAAAGATCCGAAATTCTTTTTCCTCTTTTTTAAGACAAAAAAAATTCAGAGAGGAAATATTAGCAGAAAGTGAAAAAAAATTTCCCAACAAAATTTGATTAATTAGAGAATTTTTTCTTTCCTCTAAACATTGTTTTTTAAGTAACAATTTAAGCATATTTAGATTTTAGAAAATTCCTATCTTCTTTTTTTTCATATTTCTTTACCGGCAGATGTTTTACAAGCAACACATCTATTATTCAACATAATAATTTTAAGAGAGATGGTTATCTTGACATTAATTTTTTAAAAAAATAGGCAAAAAAATCCTTTACCCTTTTCCTTATTTCTCGCTATCTTTTATCTCTTTTGAGTGTGTTTTTGTGTAACAAAAATTCAAACTCGCTAAAATCTGCCAAACTAATCTTCATTTTTTTCCATGAAAAATAAAACTTTTTTTTATAATTCAAGAGGAAAAAACTATTTAAGACTTTCCATATAGAAAATTTATGACTGAAGAAAACAAAAGAAATGAATACGACAGTCCAGCCTTAGCAGAACGGGAATCTTCTAAAAAGGTTATTGCCGGATTACGAGAGACTATTGCCTTGAAAGAGAAGGATATTAATTTGTTACAAGATGATTTAAACAAATTAGAAATGATCATTGACCAAAAAACTCGTGAATTTGAAAGCGAACAAGCTAGAAGAACTAAAGCCGAAAGTTTATTATCAGAGACTAAAAAACTTGATAAAACTGGTCAACATATTCATCAAAAAGCGATGATGAAAAGTTTGCTGATCTTTATGAAACTAAATAAATCTTGGTTGCACAAAGAAAAACTAATAATATTAGTTTAGTCAATGATTATAAGTTATTAGAAATATATTATTTAAAGTTTGGAGATAGTATTTACCATGCTTCCACAAAGAGTTATTAAATTAAGTCTTTTATAAATAATTGATTTAATTCTTGTCTGACTTCTTTAATATAAGGGTCGGTTTGTTTGAATTGAATTTTTAATTTCTCTAATTTCAAACCCTAACTTTACCAATAATCTTCTTTGCGGTTTCCTGTAAGTCAGAAACAACTAAAACTTTCTGAAGATTCTGACAGATATTTTCTACTTTTTTCCTATCTTTTTCTTCAATCACCAACCTGTTCACAATGCCCTTTTCTTCATCACCTCTTTTTCTTAGGCAAGCAACTTTAAACTCTAAACTAGGTGATTCTAATCAAAAGATAAAGAATTTGATAAAGTTTTTGTCACAATATTTCATGAGATTCTCTATTCCTGTAGCATCTAATACCACCACAGCATTCTTTTTCCTTTTAGTAATTATAAGACTTAAAGCATTACCATGAATACCATAATAATTACCGTCATAAATAGTGTGTTCTAGGAAATTCCCTTTATCAATTTCTTGCTTAAATAATTCCTTGGAAACGAAATAATAATCTTTTTTATTTACTTCACCTATTCTAGGTTGGCGAGTAGTAGAAGTTATTATTTTCTCAAAATCTTCTTCTTTATTTAAAATATCAACGATAGAACTTTTACCAGTTCCAGATCCACCAGAAATTATTACCAAAGACTTCTTGTTTTTTAATTCCTCCGAATATCTCGGAGCATGGTCATAATTTGCAACTTTTCTAGACATATTACTTTATAATTTTACTTACTGTTTATAGAATGAATATGTGGTTGATGGATTAGGCAAAAATCAATTATCAATAATGGTCGGAAGCGAGATTCCGATAAAAAACTCTTTTGGTTTTTTTAACTTAATTGAAGTATTGGAATTGTTAAGGATACCCACATTAGCAATTCCAATAGACTATATTAAACTTTTATATTATTTATTTTTTCTTATTCTCTTTTTTAACTTGTTCTTCGGCTTCTTTCACTGTTTCTTCAAAAAGTCTTTGGCGATCAATTAAATCAAGCTTGTTATAGTTAATTGGTTTAGTTCTTTTTATCATAATATTTAATATTATAGTTTTTTTTCTTTTTTTTGCTATTTCTTAAACAATGAATAATTCATAAAGACTTACTGCCTTCTTCCAAATATCAAAAGAGACGGTAAGCTTTTTTACCTTCATAAAATCCATCATAGTTATATTTACTTCAAGAACGACCATCTTCCCGAAAACCTTGTTTTTCCACCGGATAGTCAGTGCCTTCTAGCTCCAAAGAAAACTTTAACATGACTTCTTTTTTGATATAATGAGAATGTTTGTCTTCAAAATGAGCTCAAATAAGTATTTCATTAATGATTTTATTGTTGACAATCATTTCTGTTTTAAAAGATACTGATAAAAAATTTGACCTTGGGAGAATAGACTAGGATTCATGATAAGTTATTTTAAATTTGTGCTGGATTTATATTGGTCTCCCATAATTTGCTACATTCTCTAACTATTTCTTCATAAGAATTGTGGATATAGCCAACGGTGGTTTTTATATCTCTATACCCGAGAAGTTTTTGGATAGTAGTTAAGCGAACTTGGTTTTTATCTAACAAAGTCACAAAGGAGTGTCTGAATGTATGAGGACTGATATGCTTTGTTAAGCCAGCTTTTTGCTGTCTTAAATAAATCATTCTCCTTATTTGACTGGTATGAATTGGCTTACCATTCTTAGTTTGGAATAAATAATCACTGCTGTTTTGATTGAAATGCTGAGCTAGAAAATCAGGGAGCGGAATAAAAGAAATTTATTACCTTTACCTAATCTTTTAACTGGTTATTTTGGTAATGATTATGTTTAATTCCGACTAGTTCACTTATTCTTAAACCAGTATTAAGAAAAAAATCCAAAATTAAGTTGTCACGGTCATTATTATTGACCTTGTGTCTAAGATTATTGGCGCTTTTTAATATTGCTAACTCACTTTTATCAATAATAGTCCGTAATTTCGGTTGGATTTTGGGAATTATTTTATTAACAATTTCTCACTCTACCTCGTTATAGATTTTGAGAAACTTGGTATAAGAACCTAAACTATTTCGCAAATTTTCTAAATGATGAGGAGTATATTTATGATTCTCTTTTAGAAAACTGACGATATTGTCAGTGGTTATTGCTCGTTCACCGAAATGTTTAATATGTCTTAACTTTATCTTAATAGTTTCAACGGCTAAATTCTTTCTGCTTAATCAACTTTCAAATAGGTTTAAATTGTTATTTAATGGGTTATTATTAGACATGTTATCCCATAAATGGGTTTTTAATTAAGAATTTGAACTTATAGCAAATCCCAAGGTCGAGTAAACTTAAAAGGCGAATTTGGCGGAGCTTGACGAACTACTGAATTTGAAATAGCTAGTGATAAGTTAACTCATCCGTTAATTTGCTTCTTTGGTAGGTGTTCCGGTGGTTCTTTAAGCAGTATTGGAATGTATGAAAGTAATGTTAGTCTATTTGAGGAAAAAAAAGAAAAAGATGATAAATTAGAAGCCAAGATAGAAGCGTTACCTCCTTACAAGAGATAGAATAATTTTTCTACTAATTTTAATCTCTCTCCTTAGTTGTAAAGGGTTAAATTAAGTCTTTTTGATAATTGATTTAATTTAAATATAAAAGCTTGTACAAAACATTTTGCTTAACTTAGTTTTTCCTCAATGATTAATGCCAACTATTTAGGAGCAATTTCTACTCGTGATTGTTGAATTAACTCTTGATTATCATTTCTTCAAGCTTGATAATCATAACCAATGCTTTCTGATTTTCCGAAATCTTTTAATTTACTTTCTATTTTAGTAACTCTGCCAGCATAGATAGTTTCTAGGTTGATAGGAAGCGACTCAATATCATCTTCTAAGCTTGTCTTACTAATGTTTAAAATTTTTAATCTTTCCAAATTAATCAAAAAAGAGAGCGAGAGAGAAATTTTATTATTTTTTAGCAACCCTCCACTTAAATTCAATTCTATTAAGTTAGTTAGTTTTTTTAAAGGTTCAAGGTTTCCTTCAAGAAATAAATTATCTCCTAAATCCAGTTTAGTTATTTTTTCTGGACTATGAATTGTGTTTATTCAATCCAAATTTTTTAAACTGCTTTTTCTGCAAACTATTTCTCTCAGACTATTACATTCAGATAGATCTAAATCAGTTATTTTGTTGTTGCTACAATTTAATCTGTCAATTTCACTTATCTCATTGAATTGAGTTAAATTTAGTTTTCCTTCTATTTTTCTTTCGCTGATATCTAAACTTTTTTCTTCGCAAGTTATATCACAATAAAGATGACTACCATGCTTGTATCTTCCTAATTTTGTTGAATCATCGGTTTTGTAGCAAAGTGGTTGCTTAAATCCTAAATTTCACAACACTCTTCTTGCTTTCATGATATCTTTTGTGTCTTGAAAGTCGTAATTATAAATACAAATCACTCTATAATCACTACTTTTCATTGATGGCTTGGATGTAGAAACCTTAGCAGAAATACCTAAATTATTGTTTTCAACATTTTCTTTAATAATTTCTCATTTATCGTTTATTTCGCTTTGATGAATAAAAATTAATCACTTTCCTGTTCTTTTATATTGAAGATTAATTTTCCTTTGTTGTTTATCAAGTTTTTTGTTAGTTGCATAAATTCAATGGTATTTTTTTTCTTCTAACGGTTTATGTTCGCTATCTCCATAGACAAAACTATCATCCTCATCTTTTATTTTAAAAATATTGAGATTGCGATAATTCAATCAGCCGTTAATGCTATCTAGATGATAGCGTCGCAACACCCTTAAAAAACCTCTGTCTTTGTTATCACCACACTCAATACGTTTTTAGCTCGTGGTCAATAGACTAAATGACTGCAATGAGGTTTTATCCTTCGTTGATATTTACTTAATCAATTAGTCCTCACTCTTATTTGTTCAGAAACACTTTTTTCTAATTCCTCCAATTTTTCTTCCAAAGTATTTTTGTCAATAGAATTTCCAGTTTTTTCACACTCTTTAATTAAGTTTTCTAATTGTTTTTTTAGGCTTTTGATTTTCTGATAATCTTTAACGGTTAAATATTTTGATTCAATAGCTTTTAATTCTTCTATTTGTTTAATTATTTCCTCGATTTTCTTCTGTTGTAGATTAGATTTCTCTTTTTTTTCTTCTCTTTGTTCAATATCAGCACAATCCTTTGAACAATAAGTAGAACCTTTGTATTTTTTTTTCTTTCCATCATCAATGATTCTACATCTTCCGCATTTGGCTATACAATATCCAATGCCACAAATATCTCCGGAACCACAGAAAGGGCAAGAACGATAAATGTCGCTATCAGTAAAAGCATCTCCTTTTGGTTTGTTATGTTCGCTTTGTTCTCAATAGCAATCATAACATCATAATTTACTTAATTTATCACGATAAGAAGCTTTTTTATTACATTGAGAACAAACAAGAGAAGATGAATCATTCATATAACTAATTTTTTAACTCTTTAAAAGATAAATAATTAGGATAATTCCTCCGGCTAAAACAATCTTGTTCATGGTCTTCATTTTGAAAATAAGTGCTAGTGAGAGTTTGGTTTAGTTGGTAAACGATTTTAACTAACCGATTAACCAATTGTTCGGGAGTATTAATTAGAGTAGTTCAGTTTTCGGAATTGACTATGCTTTTAAAAGCGTAACCAAATTTATAATTATTGTTTTCAAAATAAAGGAGATAGTAGGGATTAAAATTGCGGTCTTGTTTAGGTTCAATGTCTTTAATAGTGAATTTAGCGGAGTATTCTTGGTTAAACATAAGTAATGGGAGGTTTTCTTTTCTCTTTCTTTGATTTCTCTTTTTTTTCCAAGGATACCAAGGAGAGAAAAGATTATAATATTCTATTCATAGAATATACTCCTCTCCCCTATATAAAGAATACGCTCCGCACTTTGACAAGCGCTTCGCTTCCATTCTAGTTTCTAAAAACCAAGATCCTAATTTCTATTCCTTGGCTCGGCACTGCCTCGCAATTTTATAAAAAGAGAGTTGGAAAATTTATCTATCCTAATAAGCAATAAGGGTTATAAGTATAAGAATTTAGGTATCTGTAAAGATCTATTTTTCTTTTCTTTGCTGGTCGTGGCTTTGTTAAAAACCTAAGGCCGAAAGAATACTAAAAACTTAACTTTCGGGATAAGATAATTAAGAATGGTCTTTGTTTATAAACCCTTATCAATTCCATTTTTTTAAGAAAGATAATTTGATTAGAATTTAAGACTGATTATTCCGATTAAAAAACAAAAAAGACAAAAACCTAAACAAAAAAAATCCTACAAAAAAAAAAAGCTAAAAAGAGAAAATAAAAAGGTTAAAAGGTCTTTTCAACAATTATTAGTAATGATTTCAACCTATACTATTCAGTATTCAGAGGTCTTAAACTCTGATGTTTAAAGTAATTGAAAACAATTATTAATAATGGTCGGAAAGGCGAGATTTCGACTCATTCGGGTTATTAAAAACTTGAATTGAAATTAATATATTAGAATTTTATAATTTATCATCAACATTACCTAGTTAATTGGAAAACAATTTCTAATTCAAAGATGGTTATTATCATTATCTTCAAATCAGAATATTAACCTATAATCTTGTTTTTGGTAAGAAGTATCAAAACGAAATGGTTTTCTATTGCCTTGGTAATTAGTAGGTCATAGTCTTTTATTATTTAAATTACTAACTAATTGACAAACTAATTCTTTGGTAATCATTTGCCGACCTTTCTTTTTTCATAGATGATCGGTGATAGTGATTTTAGTTATTTTCTTTTCATTAAAAACAAAAGAACAAGAATATTCTCAAACTATTTCCCCATCTAATTCATATTCTCTAAGTAAAGAAAATTTTTTAAGCATGATAGCGAATGCTTTCTTTTCGTTCTTTGCCAATAAAAAAGTTTATTTCCTTAGCAGAAAACAAATGACTAGCATAAGACATTAATCTATCAAGAGTGAAGTTATTAATTTTGGCATAAAAAATATCCTCAGTTTCGGGAATACTTAATTTGATTTTCTTAGCCATTTTTTCCACTGATAAATTATGTTTTTGTTGATAGGCTAAGATGCTTTGACAAATTTCGTATTTAGCCATTTCTAAGGGAGTAGGGTTTTCCGGTAAATCATAGTTAGTTTCTCCTTCGTAATTTGGATCTTCTATCTTTTGTAAGTATTTTTCAAATTCTTCCCTTTCAGTTAAATCCTTTTTAGCAATTGTTTTTTTATTATTAATTACTTTTGCCATAATAGTTAAATTTTACAAGTTTAACAAAAATTAAAGTAAGGAGGGGTTCAGTGAATAGTTCTCCCTCCTTAAAAAGTGATTTCTCAAAAATTTCACTATGAACCATTCACATTCATCAAAAACCCTACTATGGGAAAATAACAATTTAAACCAATACAAAACCTGATTAGAACGAAGAAACTTAACTGTTGAAATATTAAGATAAAGTTAAGACATATTAAGAAATTTGGCAAGCAATTATTAAACACTGATAATATTGTCCAATTTCTTAAACTGAACTCTAATTTTAGTCCTTATCACTTAGAGAATTTAAGAAATAGTTTATCTTCTTATGCTAAATTTCTCAAAATTCGTGATGA
The DNA here is from genome assembly GCA_031674855.1 of Mycoplasmataceae bacterium. Classification (GTDB taxonomy): domain Bacteria; phylum Bacillota_I; class Bacilli_A; order Mycoplasmatales; family CGIF01; genus CGIF01. Next base: position 182,687 of record CP125275.1, on the reverse strand, counting down.
AATAGAATGAGACTTAATAGCGAGAGTAATTCCCAAAATACAACCCAAACCATTTACTACTATCAATCATGAAGAATTAGAAAATTTAAAGAATGCTTATGATAATGAACGCGATAATCTAATATTGGACTTTTTCTTAAACACGGGATTAAGAATTAGCGAATTAGTAAATATTAAACACTCTGATTATCAAAACCAGCTTTTAAAAGTTCATGGTAAAGGTGATAAGTTTAGATTCATACCTTTACCCAATTTCTTGACAAAGAATTTTAATAATAGTTCACAATATTTATTCCAAACTAAAACTGGTAAACCATTACACACCAGCCAAGTTAGAAGAATGATTTATTGAAGGCAAAAAAGAGCCAATTTAAATAAACACATTAGTCCTCATACTTTTAGACGCTCTTTTGCTACTCTCTTAAATAATAATGAGGTAAAATTAACTTCCATTCAGAAACTATTAGGACATAGTGATATTAATAACACTTCAGTTTATGTTCACAATTCTTATCAGGAAATAATTATGGAGTGTGGTAAATTGTGAAAGATGGTTTTATTCTAGACAGTATTCGCTTATTTACACTCAAAAAAAACTTTATTAACTTTTACCCGTAAAAAACTTAATAATTCTTCATAAAGTGAAGTGTATTAGTAATCAAAATCATTACAATTTATGATTAATTAAATGAAAACCGTATTAATATTTTGGTGATTGTTCTATTTTGGCAATAAGTTCTACATTATCAAGAAATTTAATTACTTTTTCTGAATAATTAATTGGATTCTGATAGGCTGAATTTAGAGAAATTAGCGAATTATTTATTTCTTCTATTAATTCAACAAACTCTTTTACAAATTTTGAACTTTCTTTATCTTCTCCAGAGGAGTAGTTCGAAAGATTTTCTAATTCTTTTTTATTTCTTTCAATAAATGATTCTATTTTTTCATTAATCGAGATTGAATTAGTTCTAGCAGAACCGGTAATATCGAATGAATTTAAATATTTAAATAATTGTTCTATTTTTTTTCCATTATCATAAAGTTCTTGAAGTCATTTTCCTCAATTTTCTTTTCTTTTATTACCTTTTTCCTTAATTCAAACCTTGTTTTCATTTACAGCAACCCCTCAAAGAAATGTTAGTGCAAGACTTTCGGCTGGCGGAAAAGCTACTGTTACTGCTGCTGATAATGCAGATGCTCCAGTGCCAATTGCCGCAGTTCTTAATGTCAATAAAGAAGCTTTTCCAAAGCCCAAAGAAGAGAAATCGCTTTCGCTCTTATTGATTTCTTTAATAACATTTTTGTTTTCTGAAATAGTTGAATTGATTTTTGACTTGTTTTCTTCAATCTTTTTGATAAACTTTTCAAAACTTTCAGAATTTAGTTCATTATTTTTTTTAAAAGAATCTAAGAAATTAAAAACGACATCAATTTGATGAATATCATTGCATTTGCTTGTTAAATGATTAAGAAGTATTAATCTTGATTTTTTTCTATCTCCTCTATTCAGAGAATTCTTTTTTTCATTCGGGTAATTAACAGAAGGATTATCAATATGGATTAATTTGTTTTCTAAATCGAACCTTTCTAACCTTTTATCTTTATTTTTCATTGCTTCGATATCTTCTTTGCATTCTGACCCACTTTCAAAAAATTCGACATCAGTTTTAACGACGGTAATGTATTTACTAAAATCATTACCAAAGAAAATTTCTGCTAATGAATTAAGAAAAAAAATCTGGTCTTGGGTAAAATTTCCTCTGACCAAAAAAAGAATTTGATTTATTCCTTCTTTTGTATCAGAAAATATTGTTAATAACTTTTCTATTGTTTCAACAGCACTTAATTTAGTATCACTATCATTAAGACCTGCTGTATCTATTAGTTGATAAGTTAGGTTATTGTGTTCGAAAATATTTTTTTGTGGAATTTTTGTAGTGCCAATTCCACCACCCTTTCCTTCTTTAAATAAATTTTCTTTATCGATTAAAACATTAGCTAGTGCAGACTTACCGCTGTTTGTTCTTCCAATTAATAGAAGATTTCTAATTTCTGTCATAATGAATTATTTTAACTAAAAAAATTTTTTTAGTCTGAATAAAAAGTAATGGTCTGAATAATTATTTTTTGATTTTCCCTATACTTTTAAAAGCAATTAAAACTTACTATCTTTATTCTTTTTAGCAACTAAATAAACAATTAAACCCACTACTAGTAAACTACCACTAATAATTAAGACTGGTTTAATTCAATCACTATTATTAGACTGATTAGGTGGCTGGGAGTGAGGAGTATTAGTTAATTGGTCTAATTCAGCTTTTTTATCAGTTAATTCTGTTTCTTCTTGGGGAGTGCGAGTAGATTTGTTTTCTAACTCTCTAATGCGTTGCTGTAAGCGTTTGATTTTTTGCTCTCTCTCTCTCTCGGTTTGTTATTCTCTTGCTTAATACCTTTTTTTTCTAAAACTTTCAAGAATTCTTCACTTTTACTATCTCAACAATAAACACAACGATAAATTCCATTATTTTGCTCTACGCCATGAAGAAGGTGTCTACAAACTCTATCTTTTCCTTGTAATTTATCTTTAGTTTGTGGAGAGGCATACTCTTTAATGTGTTGATTTAAATCAGCAGGGATTGTTTCTAAATTCTCTAAGGTAAATATTAAAGAATTATCATCAAGATTATCCTTGATATCCTTACATCCTTTTAACAATTTAGAGATGTTTTTATCTAATTCTTTAATTTTTTTTAAATCGTTGATATCCAACTCTTTATCACCTAAATCCTCCCATAATTTTGCTACTTGCGAAATATAAGAATTGGCTACGGTGCTAAGTTTTTCTTCATGACAATTAATACATCGTTCAAATCCAGAAGCAGATAGGTTAGAATGAAGTTCAAATCAAACGTAATATTCCTTGTCTATTTCTATTTTTTTCTTACAATCATGACACTTTTTGATTTTTGTTGATTTCTCTCGACGCCAATCTTTATCTCGGTATTTATCCATTAATGTTTATAAGGAAATTTTAAGAAAAATTACCCCTTTAACAAGTAAACAACCATTATTATTCCGCCAGCAATTATTACCTTATCAGTGAAGGATAATTTGTCAAGTCCTAATAAAGTGGCTAATGATTGACTACCACCTAGTTGTTTTCTTAATTTATCAGTTTCACTAGCTAAATGTTTATACCTCTCTTCACCACTTTTTAAGTTATTCTGAACGACAACCAGTTGCTGTTTTAGATAATCATCAGTCTCGTGAGGTTGTCTTTGAATAGAACCATTTAATTTACCTGCTATTTCCGCAAGCAGATTACGATTAGCCTGATTTTCTTTCATTTGGTCATCGGATGCTTTTCTAGCATCTTTAAGTTGTTCATTATCTAATAATCTTTCTTCTCTTTTAATTGCTTCTTGGTCAGCTTTATCACCAATCAAAAAGCCTAGACCACCAGCAGCGGCACTATATCCTAAGAGTGGAGCAGCTGCCATTCCACCAGTGGCAGCAGTAGCAATATACATACTGTGGCACAGCCTACGGCACCACAAAAAGAACAAATTCCTTTTCAGATTGACATATTTAGTTATTTATTTCACCATTAAGGGTGTTATTTTGATTATTGTTTAAATTCATATTTTCAGATTGTTGATTTTTAATTTGAGTAATTTGTTGAGCAAGATCTAAAACAGTATTTTCGTAATTAGTTAATTCATTACGATAACTGCTAATTATTGTTTGAATCTGTTGTATTTTTTTTTCTAAATTTGTGATTTCTGCGTTTTGCATAGTTATTTATTTGCTAAGATTTTGACTACATCTTCGATACCTCCCATTATTTGTTCATGCCCTTCTTCTCTTCCTTTTTCTAACTCTTCTATTATCTTATTCAATTTCTTGTCGGTTATTTTGATAAGTTCTGATAAACGAGTATCTAATATTGTTTCAACAGTAACTTTACTAATCTTCTCGAAAGTTCCGTCATAGTTAGACATGTTCTTTTTTTTCATATACCAAAAGAATTCCAAAAATTCACCTATTTCGATTTCTACTTCATCCTCATCTTCTTCACCTCATTCTTTCTTTTTCTCATTTTCTTTTTGTTTGTTTTCAGGAGTGTATTTAGCATCAGGATTTTTCTCAATAAACAAACTTCAAAATTTACTCTTATTAGGTCTTTGCGGATCATTACCAAGAAATTCTTTAGTAAACACTTTTATGTTAAACTTGGCAACTAATTCGTTATCCTCGGGCTTTAAGTAAGCCTTTTTAGTTCATCTTTCGGGTAATTCATCATAAATGTTTTCTCTTTCAGCATGTTTTAAAAATGTTTCTCAATTTCAACTAAAATCTAACGGATTGCTTAGTCTTCCTTCTCGATAAACTGGTTCCTCTACTTGTTCTATATAATTAGTGGCAAACACCCAAAGATTATTACTTCTAGTTTCTTGATCTACATTTTCCAAACAATCTTTTAAGAATTTGAGTTCAGTAGACTGAAAAATAAGTGAATTATTGCTGATTTGGTTAGCTTCATCCACGAATAATATGTATCTCACTTCACCATTTTCTTCTCTTTCTAAACCATAATCCTTGACTAGACTTCATTCTAATTCACTAATGGTATAGGCGAATTTGTGAAGTGGGAGAATTTCAGCTGATTGGTCTGATTCTGTTGGTGTCAGATTTGAACCTTGAATAACTACTAATGGATATCTGTCAGCCTTCACGCATAAATTTTTCATTGTCGCTGTTTTTCCTGTTCCTGCTGCTCCATAAAAGAGGGCATTATTACCTAATCCGTTTTCATAATTACCACGAGTAGGGTCTAAGGTTGCTCGGCTAATTCATGTATTAATTTCGTCCGCTAGAATTAAATCTTTTTCATTTTCTAGCATTTCACAGTTTTCTAACTCTAACTCTTTGCCTTTTTCGTAATATTCTCGCATAGAGGGCGGAAAGAAAATTTTATAAGGAGCTGAGCGAGAAAAATAAAAATCATGGTGATTATCGCCATCAGGGAAAAGACTGGCGTATTTCTGATATTCTCCTAATAGCGAACTCTTTTTACTATTTACTATTTTATCCGCTCAATTGTTAACTGGTAATTCTCATATCCGACCTTTTTGTCAAGCATCGGCTTCTGCCTCAGCTTTTAATGCCTCAGGAGATTTTTGCGGGGTTGTTTGAACCTTGGCTTTGCTGGCTTTTTTCTTATTTTCTTCTTCTGGTAAATGGATTAAAAAATAATAACCGAAACCGAGAGCTAAGGCGGTTATTAATAATTGCTGGTGTTGTTTTTTCATATTAATTATTCCTCATCCTCGGAGGATTTACTTACTTTTGATTTACCTTTACCATTCATCTCCTTAATTAATATCATTTGGCGAAGGAATTTTTTGTCTTCCTTAGTTTCTTCATCTTCCTCGGTGTCTTTTTGCGAATAGATAAAAAGAATTGCCAATATTCCTATTCCTAGCACTATCAACCTTTTATTTTGCTCCCAAAAACCTTGTGGGTCTTCTAAAATCCTTATTGCTTTCTCTTTCGTTTTTGACAATGGCTCAGATTAGCAAAGGTAAATTAGAAGTGGATTTAGTTGCTAGTAAAAGGCTTTGTCAAAATAAGCCCAGCATTAAACCAGTTAAGCAAATTAAAGTAAGAATTCCTAAAATAAGTCTTCACTTTTTAAGTTCTTTTTTAACTTTCTTAATTTCTTCACTTTTTAAGTTCTTTTTTAACTTTTTTAATTTCTTTACTTATGGTGGGAGGTTGGTTGTAATCTCCGCGATGGGAATAACAAAACTCTTGTTTGATTATTCTTTGTCTGATTGTCAATAAAAACAATCTAAGCAGTCTTTTATTTGGAAGGTTTTAATTTTTTTAATTTTCATATTGTTGGAGACAGTTAACACAGATGTCATGTTCTTCATTTAGTTCTTTGAAGAATTTGTTGCAGTCGGGACATTGTTCTTTATTCTGCTTACTTTGAAGAATTTCAGTTGCAGGAGATTTTTGTTTTTGGCGTTCATTAGCTTGTTGTTTTTGAAACTGTTTAAATAATTCTGCTTCTTCTTTTTTCAGTTCTTCGGCTCATTGTTTTCTTTTGGCGAGTTTTTGTTTTTCACTCAATTTATTTCACTTTTTGCTAATGCGAATATTCTTTTTAGCAGTAGTTCAGTAATCTTTAATAAGGTCTTCCATCACCTCACGAAGACGCATAATTGGAATGATATCTCATACTTCTTCTTTAATTTGCGATAGCGCATTGCTAAACTGATATCACAGTTTCATTCTCTCGGGTGAACTATCTAAATATTCCTTTAAAGAAATGAGAATGCGGATATTATTAGCGTAATAGTATTCGCCTAAGTTAGATTTCTTAAGCGAATGAGTTTGTTGTTTTTTCGATTGGTAACGTTCTTTTTGACCAGCCTTAATGATTTCTTGGTTCTTTTGATAGTAAGTTTTATTAAGAATTTGTTTGTTCATTATTCAGACTTTGTTCAGACTTGGAATGTCTTTTTAGAAATTTCCTTTGGGTTTGTTTATCTTCTCAAAAAGCGGGACTAACCGCAATAAGGTCTTCGTGAAAAAGGAGTTGGTCAAATTTGACATAGTGAAGAATTTGGAGAATATGCAAGAGGGTGTTTAAGCGGAAATTACCATCTCTTTTAGTGAAATATTTTCTTTGTGGGTCTAAGGATAGGAGATAATGAGCCACATCTAAGGCGGAGATGGTTTTTATTTCTTGATTTTGAGACATAGTGATAAAAATATTAGGCAAAAGGATTAGTGAGTTTAGTTCATCAGTCTTTTAGTTGCTTGATTATTAGTTTGGGGAGTAGATAGTAAAGCAGTAATAGAAAAAGAGCAAAAGAGATTAGATTAGCAAGCAAAATAGTGAAAAAGAGAGTTAAGAAGGACATAACTATTTAATTAAAGTAATTGATTTAACTTGTAAAAAAGCATATTGGTTTATTTCATTAAGTGAATAAGTAATATTGACACGGCGATTAATAAAGTTCTCAGGAGCATTGGTTAAGGTGTTTAAAGTCTCTTTTGCTACACTGTTTTTGAAAGCATAACCGTGCTGATAATTTCCGTTTTCAAAATGGAGGAGATAGTAAGAGTTGAAATTCTTATCAGTTTTGTTTTCTATTTCTTTAATAGTGAATTTGGCTTGGTATTCAGGATTATACATAGTCTATTTGGATTTATGGCAAACTTGATAATGCTCTTCTAATTGTTCTTCATTTTCAAAAATAACAGGGCAAAATAAAGAATAGCAGATTATTTTTTTGGACATATTTTTAAAAGTTTTTTCTTTTGGTAGTTTTCTTTTCTAAGGAGAATAGATTATGGATATATTCGTAAGAATATATCGTTCTACTCCCCTAATATAAATACGCTTCGCATTTTTTTCAAAATGCTTCGCTGCCATTATTGCTAATGGTTAGATTACGCTTCACACGATAAATCGTGTTCTGCTCCCATTCTTATCAATCTTCGTTCTCTGAGTTTGTAAGTAAGAATCCCAGTTGGAGTTTTTCCTTCGCCTAAGTTCTATTTAGCAGGTAAAAATTCCCACCAATAAGTATTTAGGTAAAAGTAATAATCCATCTTTGGTGTCGTGGTTCGTGAGAACCTAAGACGATTAGATGCTAATAACTGGCTCCTAAGAACTTGAATTGAGAAAATAAGAAATGGTTTTACTTCTTTAAGAACCCTTACTAATTATGTTTTGAGTTGGTTAAGTGCTTAGTTAAGTTCCGCTTTTGCTGTGGTTGTTATTTGCAACAAAAAACAAACAGACAAAAAAAACTAAAAGCAAAAAACTCACAAAAAAAACAAAATTAAAAAAAAGAGATAAATAAAAAAGAAGATGTTATTCTTGGGTAAGCAAGAATTCAGAGTTTAATCAATCTCTGATCTAATTAGTCAAGAGACTCAAAATAAAACTAATAAAATCATTGCTGATTATTATCACTTTTACTCTGGTGCCTTGTAGAGGGATCGAACCTCCAACCTCTTGATTAAGAGTCAATTGCTCTACCATTGAGCCAACAAGGCTAATAATATTTATTTTATTTTTATAAATTTTTTTCTAAATAACTGCAGAAAAGGTTTGTAAAAGTATATTGGGAGTTTTTGTTTTTATTTTTTCATCTTAAACTATTGGGTATATTGTCACCCAAAAAAGGTAATTCTCCATGATCAGCGTTGCAACAAAGATAGAGATTGATTTTATTTTTATTAAATTGATTTTTTTTTACTTGACTGTAAAGTTTAAAGGAGGATTCTCAACCAATAACTCCATCTTCTAACCCGTGAAGCAATAGTAGTTTGATTGGTAGGTTTTGCGGTAAGGTTGAATAAGGGTTAATTTTTTCTAATTTTTCTCGAGAGGAACAAAGAAATTCTTTAATCAGTTTATTCACTAAGAAATGCTTTCAGTAGTAGCTTGGTCCTTCTCCTAAAGCTCTTTCTCATTGGGTATCAAAATGATCAAAAGGAGACTCGCAAATGGCAAAAGACACTTCTGAATTACCGGCTCCGGCAAAATAACTAGTTCAAAAGACACAAGTAGCTGCTCCCATTGAAAAACCATAAAGGCCAATTTTTTCTGGTTGGTAATTTTTTCTTAATCAATTGATGATATCTTGCAAATCACAAGATTCAATTTGTCCCAATGTAGTGAACGTTTTTTTAGAAACTCCATGATTTCGAGCGTCATAACAGACTACTTGATAACCTCGTTGAAGCGATAAATGCATAGTATAGAATAGCGATCATCGGTTATTGGTTAAACCATGACAAAAAATAATTATTTTGTTGTTTTTTTTTGAATTTATTAGTATTGGTTGAAATAGAGTAACGTATAATGTTGATTCGTCATAAGTAGTGGTGATATCAAAATCTTTTCTTAATCCTATTTCTTCTAAGAAGTTAAAAAATTTTTGATAAGATTTTACATCAATTGAATCTTTTTCAATTCCTTTTAGCAATTTTATTTTATCATTGATTATTCCAATTGAAGCTTCAGTGTCAATAATGCTAGGAATATCTGAATTCTGAGCAAAGAGTTTTTTTAAAATTTTGTAAAATTTTTTAATTCAAAATCAAATCTTTTTTAACATTAAGAATTAATTTATTTTACTTTTTTATATTTCCTTGAAATATCTCTCAAAACTAGACAGAACCGTAATTTATAAAATTTATTTTCCATCCGCAGATTCCCCTACGGATACCTTGTTACGACTTAACCCCAATTGCCAATCCTACCCTTGTCAATCGCTTCCCTTGCGGGTTAGACAATTGGTTTCAGGCATTACCGACTTTCGTGATTTGACGGGCGGTGTGTACAAGACTCGAGAACGTATTCACCGCAACATGGCTGATTTGCGATTACTAGCAATTCCGACTTCATGGAGGCGAGTTGCAGCCTCCAATCCGAACTGAGGCTAATTTTTTGGGATTTGCTCACCCTCACGGGTTGGCGCCTTTCGGACTTCCCTTTGTGTTAACCATTGTAGCACGTGTGTCGCCCAAGGCATAAGGGCCATGACGATCAGACGTCGTCCTTTCCTTCCTCCTGATTACTCAGGCAGTCAACTTAGAGTCCCCAACTGAATGATGGCAACTAAGTTCAAGGGTTGCGTTCGTTATAGGACTTAACCATACACCTCACGGCACGAACTGACGACGACCATGCAGCACCTGTGTTAGGATAACCTCCACTAAGTTTCCTTAGCTTTGCCTACCATGTCAAGCCTTGGTAAGGTTCTACGCGTTGTATCGGATTAAACCACATGCTCCACTGCTTGTGCGAGTCCCCGTCAATTCCTTTGAGTTTCACTCTTGCGAGCGTACTGCCCAGGCGGAGTGCTTACCGGGTTACCTAGCGACACTGAGGATCAAGTCCCCAATATCCAGCACTCATCGTTTAGGGCGTGGACTACACGGGTATCTAATCCGTTTTGCTCCCCACGCTTTCGTGCCTCAATGTCAGTAACAGAATAGTTAATTGCCTTCGCCTTTATTGGTGTTCTTCCATATATCTATGCATTTTACCGCTCCACATGGAGTTCCATTAACCTCTCCTGTACTCGAGCTTAGTAGTATTGCCGGCTTCCACGAGGTTGAGCCTCGATTTCCCACCGCCAACTTACCAAGCCATCTACGCACCCTTTACGCCCAATAATTCCGGATAACGTTCGCCACCTACGTCTTACCGCGACTGCTGGCACGTAGTTAGTCGTGGCTTTCTCTGCGCGTACCGTCAAAGTCTTGCGACCCTTCTTCCGCGCTAACAGAAGTTTACAATCCGTAGACCTTCCTCCTTCACGTAGTATTGCTCCATCAGGGTTGCCCCCATTGTGGAAAATTCCTCACTGCTGCCTCCCGTAGGAGTAGGGACCGTGTCTCAGTTCCCTTGTGGCCATTCATCCTCTCAGACTGGCTACGCATCATTGCCTTGGTAGGCCATTACCCTACCAACTAGCTAATACGACTTATCCCTATCGATTAGCGAAAATCTTGCGATTTCCTTTCATTAACTAAATAACGAATATGCGGTATTAGCCATGGTTTCCCATGGTTATTCCCCACTAATCGGCAAGTTAGATAAGCATTACTCACCCGTTCGCCGCTAAAGAAAATATTACTATTTTCCTCCGCTCGACTTGCATGTGTTATGCATACTACCAACGTTAATCCTGAGCTAGGATCAAACTCTTAAAAGAATATGACTGTAAGAATTCACTTACAGGTTAAATTGGTTCCGTCTAGTTTTCAAAGATATTCAATATTCAAAAATAAATTGTTTTTATTTAAAAGGATAACAAGTAACCCTATATATAATAGTATTTATAGTAATTTTACTTTCTCTAATAGTCAATAATTAAAAAAATTACTTTAATTCTTTTATTAATTTTTCATAAATATTAGGATTATTTTTTTTTAAATAGTTTAAGAATCTTTTCTCTTTAGCGATTTTCCTTAGCAAAGCTAACTTGGCTGGTATATCTTTTTTATTACTTTCCAAATGAATCTTTTCTTGATTAGTTTCCTTTCTAAGCGAAATTATTTGGAGAGCAGTAGAACCAGTATCCTTTTGATGGAGTTGATAATTTTGTTTTGCTATCATTATAATTTCTATTATTATATTATTATATTTTATTAGTTTTTTTATTTACTAACTTGATAATTAAAAAAATAAGGAAAAAAAAGAGAAAAATTGCCAAACAAAAAAGAGCAACTTTCTCTCAATTAGTTTTGGTTCCTAATCCAATATCATTTGGATTTTTATTTTCTTTCTTTGATTTTTTAACTGATTCATAAAAATACTCATCATTATCTCAAAATCCAATTTTTTTAATGGTATTTTCTAAATAAGCTTTGGTTTTTAACACCATTCAATTTTTACCATTAGTGTTGAATTTTGCCGACTTACTTTCTTCAAAATTTATTATGGATTTGTAATCATTGTCTCCTTGCAACAGATTACCGAAGTTAATTTTTGTTTCTTTTATCAAATCATCAAGTATTCAAATTTGACAAAGATGATCCTTGTTCTTATCTTTTTTGAAATTGAGAAATTCATCTTCTATGATTTCAGGGTTATTTACTAAGAAACTATGATATTCTCTCGGTTCTTTATCATTAAAAAATTTTGTCTTTTTCTTTCTTAAATGACTAACTTTTAATTCAAACTCTGACATTTCAAAATGGCGCCTAGTGTAGGAATCGAACCTACGACCAATCGGTTAACAGCCGAACGCTCTGCCGCTGAGCTAACTAGGCTTTTATTTTTTATTTAATTAAACTAAAGAAAATAGGACTCGCAGATTATTGTCACCAATTCGATAATTTAGTTTAGTAATTCGACTATAACCTCCGTTTCTATCCTTGTATTTTTCTTTTAAATCAGAAAATAATTTATCCATTATTTTTTTTCCATCTTTATCTTCTGCTGCTTTTTTATTAACAAGATAACGTAAGGCTAAACGACGAGAATGCAAAGTATCTTGTTTAGCTCATTTAATAAGCTTAGCTAAGGATTTTGTTAAACTTTGAGCCATTGGCAAACTAGTTTCCAATTTTTCGTGTAAAATTACATCCGCAACTAAATTATTAATTACATGATTGCGTCACGAAGTATTTTTTCCAGATTTATTGATGTAGGACATATTTACTTTTATTATTTAGTTTCAGCAATTTATTTTTCTTTATTGATTGAATCAGTGATTAACTTAAAAAGATCTTGTGTTTCTCCCAGGGTTTCGTTTAAAACTTCTTTTGGTTTAATAGTTCCTTTGGTAGTAATAAAAACAGTCAACTCTTCCTCAGATTTGTCTTGACTAATTATTACTGGATTTACTTGAAAATTAACTCCACCATTTTCTTTGATTGAAGAGTAATCAGTGTCAAAAGGAATAAATTCTTCATCATCAGGAAAATATTTTTTCTTTTGCTCATCATCCTCGTGATAACCTAAATTTTTTTGGAAATACAGTTTCAATTCCAAACTAGCTGAAGGAGCAAGAGTCCCTAGGTATAATTCGGGATTTTCAATTTCTGCTTCTTTATCATTTTGAAAGTCGCCAGCGGTAATGATTTTTTCTTGCTTGCCTTTACTATTGTCGATTTTTAATTCTAGGCAAAAAATCCCCCCCTTTTTTTTTTTCTCTTTTACAATAATTTTTTTCAAATTAATAATAAGATAAGGAGTTGTTTCTTTTAATCCTTTAATTTCGCCTACTTCCACTTTTACCGGACCTTCTTTGTCGATAATTTTTACTCCTAATGATGCTATTCCGCCAGTGCTTATTGGAATAATACGTCGCAAAAAATTACCCAAGGTTACTCCCATGCCAGAAGGTAAGTGACGAAAAACAAAGGATGAACTATAAGGGTTTTCTTTCGAAGAAACTTCTTCGATTTTTAAATTATCAAATATTTTTGAAGGCATATATAATTTTTATTTTCGTGGTTTTTTTCGAGGTCGACAGCCACCATGAGGAACTGGAGTTTTATCAATTAACTCTTCTACATTTAAATTTTTTTCTTCCAAAATTTTTCTTATTACAGTATCGCGACCAGCCCCAATTCCTTTAAGTTGTAATTTAACACTACTGACACCAAAATCAACTGCTTTTCTAATTATTTCTTCAGCAACCTTTTCGGACATAAAAGGAGTAGATTTGCGAGAACCTGTTACTTTTTTATTGTTGCCAAGATCAATGCTTCCTGCGCTACTTTGAACTAAAACTTCGCCATTTTCTTTGCTGAGATTAAGAATAGTATTATTAAAGCTAAAATGACCATTAATAATTCCACGACCTTCAGAAACTTTTTTTATTTTTTTCGCTTTTGCTTCCTTTTTTGCACCTTTCTTTGCTACTGTCATTCTATATTATAAATTATAATTAAAATTAAGAAAATAATTAACAAAACTACTTTGGGGTAGGAGCTTTTTTTTTATTAGCAACAGTTATTCTTTTATGACCTTTAGCTGTACGAGCATTATGTCGTGTTCTTTGGCCATGAATTGGCAAAGGATTAGGTCTACGAGAACGTCTTAAGCCCTTATAAGTTCCGATTGAAATTTGTTCACTGATATTTTTCTGAACTTTTTCTTTCAATTCTCCTTCAGTAGGGATTTTTTTAATCTCACTGCCAATCGACTTGATTTCTTCGGCAGATAAGTCACGAATTCTTCTGTTGGTTTCGATGCCTAGTTGTTTAATTATTAGTTCAGCTGTGGGTCAGCCAATTCCGTAGAAACTAGTTAAACCTGCCCGAACATTTTTGTTATCTGATATTTCTTTGTTACCAATGCGAACCATATATTCTTTTTTTAACCTTGTCTTTGCTTGTGCTTAGGACTCTCTTTGCAATAAATATAACGATTGCCCTCTCTTTTAATAACTTGACAACCACGGCACATTATTTTGATGGAACTACGAACTTTCATAATACTATTAATTTAATTTTGTAAATTTTTTTCCTTTCCGACGCAAAAAATTTTTATTTTTTTGAGCGATATGCTCTATGTCCAACAAATAAAAAAGTCAAAACAGAAACTATTATGAATATAGGTCCTAATCATCTTAATTGAATAGGCGTTATCAAGTTGGACTCTTTACCTGAATCTTTTTCCCAAAGCCTCCTTTTCTTTGCCTCACGAGGCATGTTTTCTTCATTTATCTTTTGACTAACAGGAAGAACAATAGTAAAATTCGATCCAGAGTCAGGAATTAAACCCCCTTCCGCACTTAAACCATTTATTTTATCATAAAATCAACCTTTTTTTAATTCATATATTTTCACTAAAAAGTTATAATCTTTGCCGTTTTTTCTAATCCAAACCTTAGAATCATTAGGACTTATAAACCCTACATTATTTTTCCACTCAATATTTAAACATATCTTTTCATCGAAACGAACTAAATTCTCATCTTTTTCCTTAACAAAAAACTTAATTCAGAATTTACACCTTTCCTTTTTAGTCATTCCTTTTAAAACTCCCTGCCAACAACATTAATTTTTCCTCCTCTTCTATATACTTCTAATGCTGTATTCAACACCATCATAACGTAGTAGGCCCATATTCTTCTTTTTCACTGGCAAAATTAGAAACGGATTTGTTAATGATGGTAATTTCCTCAGACTGAGGATATAATTGCTGATATTCTTCTCAGGTTAGATTTTTATCACTTTCGAAATCAAAATAGGCAACGGTTGCCGTTTTGGGTAATTCATAAAGATTGTTTCTTCTCATCAGATTTAAGTCTCGATGATTTTTTAGAAGAGAAAAACTAATCAATTGCAACTTTCATTAAAGGGGAGAAAATAAACTTCCATATACTTTATTTCCGCTTGCAATAAAATTATTATTTGGTTGGTCAAGACATTTTGTTTAAAAGTTTATTTGTTGCTTTTTTACTCAAGAACTTGATTTTATCTTTCTAATACAATTTTATAAATAAATCTTTATTTGATGATTATTTTTTCTTTTCTGATTGCGAATTTTAGGAAAAATTAATTAAAAATGGAATTTCTTCAAGAATTAAACGAACGGCAAAAAGAAGCAGTTTACAAAGAGCATCCTAGAATTTGTGTTATTGCTGGACCTGGTTGCGGCAAGACCAAAACCTTAGTCAGTCGACTAATTTATTTATTATCCAGTCAAAAAGCGCAGCCGCAAAATATTTTGGTTTTAACTTTTGCCAAAAAGGCCATTAAAGAAATAAAAACTAGAGTTTTTGCTCATATTACTGATATTCCTCGGAAAAATTTACACATTTATAATTTTCACTCATTCTGTTTTCATGTTCTTAATAAGCATTCTCATTTATTAGGCTTCCCTGATAGTAAATTTCCAGTTTATGATCGTTACGAACAGGAGACAATAATTAGAAAAATTCTCTTGCAAAATGATCATAGTGCCGAAAAAAAGGAAATAAGTACTATTCTTTCTTATATTAGCGGTTGAAAAAACGGCAAATTAGATAATGATTCTCTTCATTTTGATGAATTAACTAAAGAAAGATACCAAATATATCAAAAATATGAGGAATATTTGAAAAACAGCAAAGCTTTGGACTTTAACGACCTTCTTATTTATACTATTCTTCTTTTTACTAATCATCCTGAAATTCGTGCCGAATATCAAGCCCAGTTTACTCATATTTTGTTGGATGAGTTTCAAGACATTAACAGTGTTCAATGAGAAGTGATTAAGTTAGTTATTGGTGCTGAACAAAACGTTTTTTTGGTCGGTGACCCTAATCAAGCTATTTATGGTTTTCAAGGAGCGACACCCGAGTTAATTTCTTCTTTTACTAAAGATAAAGAGTGAAAAACTATCTATCTTAATATTAATTATCGTTCGACTAGCAGCATAATTAGTCTATCTAATTCTTTTGTTCAAAAAAATCAGCATCTTTTGGTTAATAATTTATTGAATTCTTCTAAAGATGAGGGACTAAAGGTTAATTTTTTAAATGGTTTGTCGATTCGCTCTATTGTTCGTCATATTCGCTGATTATTAGTAAGGGAAAAAATTCAATTCAGTGACATTGTTGTTTTGTATCGTAACAACTATCTTTCTACTCGGATTGAACAAGAATTAGTGACTCAGCGAGTGCCTTATGAAATATTAGGTTCTTTTAAATTTATTGAGCGGGAAGAAATTAAAGATACTATTTCTTTTTTAAAAACTATTTTTTACCAAGATAATATTTCTTTACTTAGGACCTTAAGTCTTCAAGAAAAGATTGGGATTAGAACTATTGATAAAATAGAGCAAGTTAGCGAAAAAGAAAAAGTCAGTGCTTATCAGTATTTAAATAACTTTTCTAATTATATTGAGTCAAATGAAGAAAAGTGACCTACTGGTCAAATTGAAAAAATCACAAGTTTTATTTCTAAGATTAATAAATGAAAATACAAATTAACAGAAAAGATAACTCTTAGCACTTTTCTTTTAAGTGTGCTTAATGACTTTAATTACTGAGAGCATTTAAAAACTCGTGTTAATTTTTCAGAAAGAGAAAGAAACGTGCAACAGTTTTTTAATGTTATTCAAAATTGAGAAAACAAACGTAAAAAAGAATATTCTAATTTAGGAGAATTACTTAACTCATTTTTGCAATGGATTATTGTGGCTTTTGAAGATAAAAAGTTAATTAAAACTCGCAATAATTTAATATTATCTTCGATTCACCAAGCTAAAGGATTGGAGTTTGAAGTGGTCTTTTTTGTTTATCTTGACCAAGGCACTATTCCTTATAAAGAAGCCCAAGACACAATTGAAGAGAAGAGATTATTTTACGTGGGAATAACTCGTGCCAAAAGATTGCTTTATTTAGTTAGCAGCCAGGAACTTTATTCTCCTTTTTTAAATGAGGTTGATGAAAAATATTTAGAAAAAAAGTAATTCATTCACTTTTTTATTATCATTACAATTGCAAAAACAGTAATTAAAACCAAATTAGAAATGCCAAAAAATGGAAGTTTCGGACTCTTATCATTAGATTCAGAAGTGATTGTCTGTTGTTGTTTTTGTAGACCTTGGATAACTAAATCTATTCGATGGTCTTTGTTCGCTAAACGATAAGTTTCGCTGGCTTGTTCTTTTTTAGATAATAAAATATTTAAAAAAATAGAATAGTTTCAAATCTTTTAGATATAAATATCTAATCTTGCTTTCAGCCATTGAGCAAAATTAAATACTTAAAATTCCAATTTTGTCTATATAGTTATTTTATTTTTTTGCACTGGATATCCATTTTGATATCTGCCCTAATATCTAAAAAACCTTGCTAAATTACTGTCTAAAACACCAAATATGACAGATAATCAAGTAAAAATCACAGCTGTCAAAAACAGTGCTGATTTAAACCAGCTAGAAGAACAGTATAAGTCAAAAATAACTGACTTAGAGCAAAAAGCCCTCGATTGAGAAAACGCTGCCATTGCTGAGAAAAAAGCCAAGGATGAACTGGAAGACAATTACAAGGTCAGATTAAAAACCACTGAGCAAGAGCGAGATGGTTGAAAAAACCAAGCTCATCAAAATCGTAAAGTTTATCAAGCTGAACAGAAAATTCAACAGCAAAATGATGTTCTTTCGGAACTCTCCAAACTCCAAGCCAAAAAAGGCAACCAATTAGAAATTAACGAATAAATATGACAAATAATAATCCAATATTAGAAAACTTACAAAATAGAACCGTTCAACAATTACCCATCAAACTAATCTATGCCCACAATGATTATGCTGTTTTTGATAAAGGAACTACCGAATTTTATGGCGAAGAAGAAGAATTTATCTCGGATCAACCTATTGAAGACAAAGTAGTTTGAAATAAAGAACTAACTCCTAAAGAATTAAAAAAATTACCAGTCGTCTTTTCTTGTCGATTGGGCATGCTTTTTAGTGAAGTTTTTTACACAGCCTACAATAAAAAGAAAATGCGTTGAGCTTTACAAAGTCCAGCTCATCAAGCATCTCTAATTGACCGATTAATAGATAGCATGAAAACACAAGCTCAATTAAGACTTAATGAAGCTTTAACTGATGTGATTTGCAATAAAGATAACTATAAGGAAAATACTGGCTGAGAAGAAGTAGAAGCTGATTTTGTTAATCTTGACAGTCAGGACAAAGCTATCGCCTTTTTATTGAAGATGAAACAAGTTTATGATGAAATGAACGAAGTTACTACTAAATACAACAAAGGATATCAAAAACCAGGTGATCCAAATTGACACGATGTCAAAACCAATTGTGAAACTCCGAAATCTAAGGTCTTAACTATTGACCCTAAATACATGAATGGTTTAGTGATTTATTTTTTAGCTGATGTAGCTCGGGACAATGACTTAAATCCTCATTATTTATTCAAAAAGGTAATTACTAGAAAGCTTAAAAATAATGTGGCTTACACTATCCATGATGAAAAGTCAGTAGTTTACCGAATTATCAATGACGAAGGTATCGAACAAGAAAAGATTTTAGGTAGTGGCACAACTAAATATGCTTACGATGTGGATGCTCTTGGTGGTATGATTCCTTACACTAACTCTTTTGCTTTGGCTGTTAAAATAGCAGAATAATTTTTTGCTATGAACTGAACAGCTTCTTTGCTTCGCAATCAACTGAATAAGCAGAAACTAGCTTATGAGCAAAGAATAAATCTCTTAACTAATGCCAGTATTGATGTTCAGAACTTTTTAGCTTTAGAGGAAAAACTAGCACTTTTAACCACAGAATTGCAAACTAGTAAGCAAAGTATCTCACAACTAACAAATGAAGCAAAAGAACAAGAGAATTTATCAAGCCAAGAAATTAAAGCTAAAGAAAAGAAAATTGTTAAACTAGAACAGAAAATCAAGACTAGTAAAGATTTAATCTTTAAGCTAAATCAGCAAATCCGAGAAAACCAGCTTTACTATCAGCAAGAACTAAGAAAAGTTCGGGATAATTACCAATCTAAACTGACCCCCTTTAAACAGGAAATCACAAAACTCAAAGAACAAGCTACTTTAATTCAGGCTGAAAAAGACCAAGCAATCATAGCTCAACAAACTGAAATCAGCAATATCAAATCCGAACTAAATGAAACTACTAATTCTTTCACCAATATCCAACAGGAACTAGTCCAAACTAAACAAGAATTGGCTTTTACTACTAACAAAATAACCTCTTGTGAGAAAATCTTTGTCCAGCAAATTATCAGGATTATTAAGAAAAACATCATCCTGTGAAAAAGTAAGGAATTAAAGACTGCTCTCTCACAAATCAAAGAACTGATGGGTTGAGAAAACTTAACTCTGCCCACTGATACTGCCACAGCCACCCCGGCTGAAACTACTGAATAATTATCAGCTATCACTAAAAGTTCGCAATCCTCAAAGTATTACTGAAACCACATTAGTAATTACAAAAGACATTGAGTAGTAAGGCTGTTGCTCAAAAGCTGTTTGAATAGTTCAAATCACTACCATAATAATATTAGCTATTGCTAAGTTAATCAGTAATGATTTTCAAATATTTCTTTTTTCTTGAATATCCATAACCAATTTTATCATGACCGAAACTAAAAAAGATACCAAAAGCACTTGAAAAAACAACATGGAGGACTTTTTCCACAATTACTTTGTGGGAATTTCTCATTTGGAATGTTCTAATCAAGACTGTCCATTAGTAGAGAATTGAGATAACATCGAGGAAAAAAACTCTAAAAAAGGACTCTGTGCTTTGTATAAAATCACGGATGATAATTTTCTAGTAGTGCATGCCAAGATTGGCAACACTAATGACCTTGGCACTTATGAAAATATTGAGATTGTTTTACCTAGTGGAGTTAAACGAAAAACTGAACCTAAGGAAATAAGTAAATCAACTAATATTCAAACTTCAGGAACTTTACCTAATAAGAAAACTGAGGAAAAAGAAATCTTCTTAAAAGATAATGAATTTGTCTTATTCTTTAACAACCAAACTCACTCACCCAACCTAATCGGATCTGAGGACTATCTTAACGAGATTTGAGATATTAAAAAGAAAATCGTTTGGGATAGAGAAAAATCCAAAAAGAAAGTTTTTCTACATGTCGAGAACGAACCCAATGACGAAAATAAAGGAGAAAAGATAAAATCCAGCGAAGATGATTATCTTTTTTACATTGCCGATCCTGATATCACTAATTCCATCAAAAAGATGGAAATTTACTCTCCCTCCACTGGCATCCAAGAACGAGAAAGACTTTATCAAGACCTCAAAGAAGAGTTCAGCGAACTCAGAAGAATCTTTGGCATTCGTCACTTAACCTCCAAAAAAGAGGAACGGCAAAACAATCCCGAGATAGAGTTAAATGAGGCTCAATTTATCGCCTTAGAGCGTAGGAAAAAGAGGATTAGAGAGAAATGTATCAAAGAAACAATTGAGAAAGGTTTTTGTTCAGGTGAACACACTCTTACTTATGGCACTTCTCCTGAACAACGAGAGGAAAAAGTCCAAGAATTAGAGGAGATTAAGGAAATTGATGAAAAAAATCAAGAAGATAATCCAGAAATTGAGAAATAGTATGTTGCAAAAAGAAGTATTTTATCTAATAATGACGGCTTTTGGTTTAGTAGGATTAATCGCTATCTTAGCTTTTGGTTATTCTCTTTTTGCTGATTTAAGAAAAAGAACTATCCAATTAGAAAAAAGGAACGGACACGAACAGCATCAAATCGACCAATTAAAAAAAGATTTAGCCGAACAAAAAGAAATCAATTTGAAATTAATCTCCAAAGTTCAACAATTAGAACAAAAATTGCAAGAATATGAAAAATAAACTAAACCGACTAATCCAGTTTAAAGTCAATAATCAACTCCTTTTTTCAGTCAAGGAAAATGAACTAGATTTAGCTAAAATGACCATCAAATATGAAGGCAATAAAGAGTATAATTTTGTCAGTGGAATTACTGATTTAACTTTTAACAGTCTATTGCCTTTAAAAAAGGTTGATTTAGTCTTTAATAACCAAAAGCTTAAGGAAATATCAATCTTAAACGCTAAGCCAGTAATTAATTTCACTTGCTTTAATTGTGATGAAGAAAAAGTCGATCAAGCTAGTCAAGTTTATCTGGATGGTTTAGGAGTTAACCCTCACCAATTACAAACTATCTGCCTCGATTGTTTACCTAAGGTGAATATTATCAAATCCAAGCAAGAATTTTAACCATGCCAAGAATAACCGATAAATTTCCTACTTATCAAGACTTTTGAAATGAATATCGCACTACTTTTTTAGAGTTTCATAAAGACTTGATTTTAAGAGCCATTGTTTCCTATATTCTCCATACTCTTTACTATTACTGAAAAGATAGTAAATACGAACCTTACGAGAATGTTTTTTATGGTAAGCTTTTCAGTAAAGCTACCCAAGATGCCATTAATTACACTCGCAATCAAGAAATTTGACAGAATGTTTTTAAAGCTATTAAAATAACTGATAAGGAATTATTTAAAATCATTAGCAAGACCGAACACAGTAAAGAAAATCAGCAAATTAAACAAGGTCCGAAAACAACTGAACAAACTAATATTCCTTACACAGCCAGCAGTAACGTAGTCGGTAATAATTTTGGTCGTGCTCAATTATTAAAAACCAAAACTTATCAAAAAGAAAACACTAAGGAAATCACCAAAGGCAGGAGAATAAAAAACGAAGATGGCACTATTGAATACAAGCCAACTTATGATGAAACCACGACCTGAGGAGATAAAAAGCTGATTAGGTAAATTACTCTCTGCCCTTCAATATATCAAATTCGATTTTGATCCCAAATCTTATCAATTCTTATTCCCTCGTTTGTTTGGGGCGAGTGGTTATTTTATCACCTTAGATAATGGCAGAAAAAAATGAATATCAACTAGTTATGAAGAGGAAGAAGATGATGAACCAACCCCTCAACCTAAAAAGAAAAAAACCGATGAAAGTAGCGAAATCACTTGGGAAGAGTGAAAAGAAATTTGTGCTAAACAAAATATCATTCCAACCCAAGATAATTTTTACTTAGAACAAATTACTCGTTATCGCAAACGTAAAGATAAAGAAAAAGCTCCTATTGGTTCTTTAACTGGTCTAGGTATCGAAAAACAGAAAGAATTAGCTGATGGACTAATCGAAGCTTGAAAGAAACCTTTAAAAGTTCCAAGTTTAGCCAAATTTGAGGAAATAATGAAAGAAGTAGTTAATTATGAAGAATTTAAAGATAAAATTAGGATTTTTACTATCAATTTAGCTAAGGATTTAAAACAAGGCAAAAAGACCGAGCAAAATATTTATGTTTTATTAGGCCCCCCGGAATTGGTAAGTCTTACATTGCTGAAAAATTATCAGAAGCCACTGGTCGACACTTAATCAATATTGATTTAGGTGGTCGTAAAGATACGGGAATTTTAGAAGGAGTTTCACCTAGCACTAAAAGTGCTTTTGCTGGTCGAATTTGTCAAGAAATATCCAGTAGTAAAGATAGGGGAAGTATTATTTTTTGCGATGAATTTGAAAAAGTAGCTGATGAAGGATTAGCTAATTTATTAGGAAATCTATTAGATAGCAAGAAAAACAAAGACTGATTTGACCAATTTTTAGGTTATCGAGTAGATTTATCTAACTGTATCCTAATTTGCACAGCTAATCACATGAAGCAAATTAAAGATTTCGTGGAAAGTCGTTCGGAAATGATTAACATCGAATTAGCTACTTATCAACAGAAAGAAGAATACACTCTCAAAGAATTAAGGAAGAAATTAAATAGCGATGTCGATACAGCTCATTATGTTCAGAAAATTACTCCTGAATTGGCTAAGTATATCATAACCGAAGAATGAGGTTATCGGCAACTGAATAAGAATATTGATAATGTTTATAAAACAGTCCGAGCTTATGTCGATCCAGCTCTGAATAAACCCATCGCTGATTTAACTAAATGAGAGAAATTAGAGCAAACTGCTAATCGTTGAACTTTTACTTATCAACAAGGGCAAAAGATAACGCTCATTCGAGTGCGAAATGAAAATGAAGCAGGACAATCGCCTTTAACTCCTGAACTGAACCTCAATTGACCTCTCCATGAGGGATTTACTAAACCCAAAGTAGCAATTACCAAATAAACCATGCCCAACATCGAACCCCAACCATTTATCACCTTAGCCGATATTCAAGTTAATCCCGAACACTGAAATCAAAAAATCTCAATTATCAGATTTGTTGACAAAAACGGCAAATCTTATTGAAATAAAGATTATAATTTTATCCCTCACTGAAAAAGATATAATGAAGCTGTTAAATGGATAAAAAGCACCGAATTTCCTGAATATGATTGTAAAATAGTCTGGAATGATAATAACGGCATTGAAATAGTCACCCAAAACTATTTTGGCACTATTATTGTTCACGAGCAAGATATAACTTGAATTATTAGGAAAATTCAACAAAAAATCATTAGAGAAATAAATAACAAACTAAACTTTAACAATGAAGACGATTTATTAATCAAAAAGGACTTAGAAGAAGTCATGACTTTTAAGACTTATCAAGAGTTTAAAGATAGTCCTTATTCTTATCTTTATGAAGAACATTTAGCAGAATTAAAATCTGCTGAAAATAAGAAAGGTAAACTAACTGATAAAGATTTAGAAAAACAGTCTTATGATTTTGCTCGTCCTGATTTAGCTATTTTATGAAGAAAGCAATTGTATTTTATCACCCATTGAAAATATATTGATAATTACAGATTATTCGTGCAAATTAAAGCTAAAAAGTGCTTTTTATTTCCTTATTACTGAAATTGAATGAAAACCAGAGGAACGGGAACAATCGAGCAAGCACCCAAATTAATTGCTCAAAGTCAGAATAACCTGATGGAAAGTCAAAGACTTCATTATGATTTTTGTGATGATTTGGGACTGAAAAGAATCTACAATAATGAAATGGGTTATCAACCTAAATTCAGTTTGTTTATGGGGGTTCTGAACAAACCTGAAATGAAATTAGTGTTTAGTGAACAAAAGACTAAAAATGCCGATGGTCAAGAAGGCAAACAGTTAATTATTCCCACTAATGTGGAAATGATACAAGTTCCTAATGCTAAAGAAAGTTTACAAAAAGAATTTTCGAGATTAAGAAGTAGTCATGCTGGCTTTTGAAGTCTTATTTTTAGTATGGTGAAGGGAATGTTTGGGGGTGGATTAGAAGGCTTAACTGAGAAATTGACTGACCAAGAAATTTTTGTTAGTGTTGGACCAGAAGAACACAAAGACGGAAGAAGCTTTTATTCTAATATGACTTCTCACCAAGACATTTTATTTTCAGACAATAAAAAGGTTGGTGAACAATACAAAGAATGACATAAAAAACAACCTCATTTATTTGATCATACTACTTTCCAATTTATCTTTTTAAATGATATAATAATGAGTGCCAATGCCCAATTTTTGGGGATTAAATACGATAAAGAAAAAGACCAATTTATTTTGCCTTATAAAACTTTTATCAATCATAATGCAGGAAATTTATATTATCGTTGAGAAATAGGACACATTACCATTAAATGTGAAGTCAAAACAATGGGGACTTTTAGTGATCCAAATAACCCAGCAAGAATCATCGGTAGTCTTTCTTGAAAAAGTCCTCAAATAGGAGGAGGATTTACCATTGCTCCGATGGCAGGAGGAACTGGAGGAGGAGGAGGTGGAACTGGTCCATGACATGCTGGAGGAACTGCCCTTAGTTGAAACAATGACAAAAGTTCTGCTGATGAAGCAAAGAAATCTGCCAAAGCTCAAAAAAAAGGAGATAAAGAAGCCAAGAAAAACGAGAAAATCTTTGATAAATTTAAGAGTGATTTGAATAAAACTGTTGATCCAAGCGTGTTTAATACTGGAACAATAGATTTCAATTACTCACTAGGAGAGTTTTTTAATCGTTTAACTGACCCAGTATTTTTTTATCGCATGTATATTAGCCAACTTTTATACACTAAATTAGAAAAGTGATGTAACAGCAAAAGTGAAATATTGGGCTTGCCTTTACAATGGGAGGAATTAGTTAGTTGAACTCAAGGAAGTGAGCAAAATGATAAAGATACTCGGAAATTAGGCAAATGAAGGTGGAGTGAAGTATTACTAGAAGGAGATATAAACTACTTCTTTACTGACATCATGGAAAAAGGTTATTTTCTGGATGGAGGAGAAAAGTTAAAAAACCCTGATTTAGGTATGGAAGTTGGTCGTGATTATATCAAAGTTGGGGCTAACGCTTGAGATATTACTGTAGCTGAGGAACATTGAAAAGAAACAAAAGAACAGGTCAAAGAAGAATTAATGACAGCTGATATCAAAGATGCTGATTATAATAACGATGATTATATTGGTTCTCCTGATGACAATATTTGACAAGAATTAAACCGAGCTAATAATAATGTTCATACTGGAACTAGTCCTTTTAATAATAATTGCTTAGGTTGTTTATGTAATGGTGGTTCACATGGCAAACCTGATTACAATTTTGAAAGAATCTATCATTTTGCTAGTGGTGGCAAATTAGTATTAAAAACAAGAGGCAGTGGAATCCAAGAATGCCAAATACCAGACAAAGGAGGGAAAGTTGTTTTTAAAGCTACTGGCAACACCGCTAAATTAACCTTAGAATATGAAAAAATCACTCGTGAAAGTTATTTTGTAGAGACGAAAACCAAAACCCAAGAAATTGACCAAGAACAGTTAGAAAATGAAATTGCTAAGGAAATAGAAAATATCGAAAATGAAACTTTAAATGAAAACGAACTAGAAAAAGAAAGTGGAGCTGATGGTATTGGTGATGGTTTAGAAAAAGAACGAGAAAGAGAGAAAGAATTTGAGCAAGAAACCGAAACTGAGCAGGAAAAGGAACAAGGAGTAGAGAATGAAAAAAGAATCCGAAGAGGAAAAAAAAGAGCAAGAAATTGAGAAAAAGGAGGAGGAATCTGAAAATTTAGAAGAAGAAAAAGTTGAGGATGAATTGAGAGAAAACGAGAATGAACAATAATATGGAAAATTTCACTAATTATTTAGACAATAATAAAATTAAAGATAATTTAACCAAGGAAAAATTGTTAGAATTAAAGGAGTTATTATATTAAACAAGAAGCAATTTTTTTATTCAATCGTAGTAAAGAATGTTATTTATCCGAGATTGACCGAAGATTAGAGCAAAAATAAATTATAATAGTCATGTCAGGAAATAAAAACTGTCGGGGATACGATTGGGGTTAAATCCAGGACCTTGCTTAAGTTCTACATTGTCAGGGAAAAGTTATTGCCAAGAACATCAAAAAGATTTTGAGTGTAGAGGTTGTAAAAAAGAGTTAGAAACAAGCCCAGGAGGCAAGGAAAGATTTTATAAAGTTATCAAAACTTTTGAAGATAAGGAAGATAATTTTTGAAAAGAAAGCGACAGTTTTTCTTTATGCTCTTGCTGTTGAGAACAAAAGAAAGAGGATTTAAAAAAAGATTTGAAAAAGAAATATATACCAGTATATGAGGAAAAAGATGAGATAAAAAAAAACAGAAGTTAGGGAAAGCATTAACTATGTTGCTGTTAACCAAGTAATTTTAAACAACTGTCTTATTTGTAAAAAATGAAATGATAACTCTAAACATGATCACAGTCATGTTGTAGATGGTTGAAAAAATGGTTGTTGTTCTAAAAAATGTCAAGATGAGCGTATTAAAATAGATGAATTAGCAGAGTTAGCCCGATTAGAGAAACAAGAAAAAGAAGGTTACTTTACTGAAAATAAAAGATTACAAGAATTAAAAAGAAAATATTCTAACTCTAATAACAAAAATAACAACACGAGCAGAGAGAGAGAACAAATCCAAGCCTATTTCAAACAAAACAATATCAAATCTATTCGTTTAGAAAGTGATAAACTAGTCTTTGAATATAATGATTCTCAAACTGAAACTAAATTCATAAATACTAGTGAATTACAACAAATTCAAGCTTATTGCCAAGCACAAAATTTAAATAATCTTTCTTTTAGTGATTTAGAACAAAGTCAAAATTCTAGTGGTTTTAACTGAAAATCACCCTGAGTAGTTGGAGCTGGGATTGTTTTAGTGGTGGGTATGATTGGTTTGGTTGTTTATTTGGTTAATAAGAATAAAGAATAATTATGATAAATGCCCAACAATGGTTAGATAATCAATATCCTAGATGGGGAAGATGACAAATAGAAATATTAAATATAGATAAATTAGGTTTAATAGGTGAATTAGATTTATCTGATTTCGTAAATTTGCAATACTTAAGTTGCAGTTTTAACCAATTAACAGATATAAGTTTGAGTAATTGTAAAAAACTGACTGTAGTTGAGTGTGGAGGTAATGATAAGTTACGAAATTTATGCTTGGGTGGTTGTAACAATTTGCAATCACTTAGTTTTTTTGATAATTACAATCTCACTAATTTAAATTTGAGTTGTGCTAATCTCGTTAATATTGATTGTAGAGGTAACAGGTTTATTAACTTGAATTCACTGCTAAACTTTTTGAATCCTGAAAAAGTAAAGAGATTAGAGTTTGGGGGTTATAATGGAAGTGGTTTTTCCGAGCAAGACTTATCTTGTTTTAGTCGTTTTATTAATTTAGAAGTGCTACGGATAGAAAATAATAACTTTATTTATCTACTAGATTATAAGAAAAACAAGTAAAAGATTTGCGAATGTTTTTATTAGAGTTCGAGTAATTGCCTGATAATTCCACTAAATCACCTTTTTTTAATGCTAGTTTATTTTCCTCTTTGATTCTAAAAATTACCGGTAAATCAGCACCATGACCTTTTAACTTAATAAAAGCATAGTAATAAGGGTCTTTTTCGCTTCTTTGTCGAACTTGGGAAGTTAATTTGCCTTGGATTTTTACTAATTTTATTTCCGGAATATTAGTAATTCCTTGGCTTTTAAATGAAGTTATTTTTTCTTGTTTTTCTGTCATATTATTGGCTTGCTATAGACAGAAAAGGATTGTTAAAAATGAGTTAACTTAACAAAATAATAATTTTGTTGCTTTCTTTTAAAGCTGAAAATTTCAATACTCTTCATTTTTAGTTAGATAAAAATGTTAAGATGACAATAACTTTTATAAAATTAATCAGAAGTTTTTTCTTAAAAGTCATGAATAATCAAGGGCTAGCATCTCGATTACTTCTTCACTAAGTTAATAATTGCTATTATCAAATGAGCAATGGAAGTAATGCCCGAAGCAACTGCTCCATAAAAGACTACTTGAGCTAAGCTTTTATGTCAAGCGCTATCGCTGGTTTGCCGAGCTTTTTTTAATTCCTCGACTTCTTTTTGTAATCTAATAATTTCCTTTTCTAGTTGTTTATTTTCCATAATCTTATTATATATGACAACTAAAAGCAAAAAAGTAACAAAAACAACAACTAAATCACCTAAAGTAGTTAAGAAGAGTTCAAATTCTTCCATAGTATCCAAAAAGATATTAGTAGATAGAATTAGTGACCAAATCACTAAAAAGAAAATCTCACCAAATATCAAATAGACACAGTTCTATCAGAATACTTAGAACAAACTAAACAAGCCTTAGCCAAACAAGAAGAAATCCGTCTAACTGGTTATTATACTTTTAAATCAGTAATGAGCAAACCGCGAGTAGCCCTGAACTTAAAAACCAAAGCCAAAATGACTATTCCGGCCAGACTAACTCCGAAAGTAAAGTTTAGTGATAATTTTAAAGAAGTGGTGGCTAAGAAATAGTTAGTTTTATTTGGTTAAATCCTAAATAATTTTTTTACTAAAAAAAACAAACCTATTATCAAAACAATTCCGCCACCTCAGTAAAGCAATTTTTTACCTTTGCCTGAATTAGTAGTAGGGATTTCTTGCTCATTTTCAATATTTAGTGGGATTTTGCTGATAGTTTCAAATAATTCGATTCTATCAACTAATTGTTTCTTTTCTAAAACGGTTAATTTCTTATAAGCAATTAATCATTGTTTAACTTTTTCGATAATTTTTTTGCCTTTGGCAGAATTCAATAATCTTGCTTTAAGATTTTGATTAAATTCTGCTAGATTAGATGGTTGAGACAGTCCCGCTGTTATTTCTTCTATTTGTTGCTCTATTTGCTGAGCTTCAAATGACAAAGTGGCTACATTTCGACTAAACAAAGGCGTTCCGTCTTGCGGTTGAGGATTCGATTGCGGAGCATTTGAATTATCATCTTTATCTTCTTCCGACAAAGTAGCTTGGAATTCCTCAACTATTTTGTCTAAGAGTTGATAACGCTGTTCATCAGCGGTAGTTGAAGCATTACCATCTTCTACTTTACCTAACAAAGGTTTGATTTGATTAAAATAACCAACTTGTAATTGAGGTGGTAATTGGTGAAATCCTTGTTTGGAATTAATAGTAGCCAATAAAGATTGATAGAAATTATCGAAAAAGTGATTAATTCAGGACTAGTTGTTAGTGATTGTTCAGTTAGTCACCTAGCATTCAAATTAACCTTTTGAATTTGACTGTTGCCGGAATTAGCAACTTGGTCAATTCTAATTACTTTTTTTTCTAAGTAGTTTTTTAATTGTTGATAATTCATAATTGAAACTTAATTAATAAAACAAATAGCGAAAAAAGTTAATGATGCTTCTAATTATTCACAAAATAATAACCACAAACAGCAATAAGATTAATATTTTGCCTCAATTGTCTCAAAAGTATTTTTTTATTTCAACCGCACTATTGATGCCAAGTGGTGGATAATTGATTAAACCTTTAATTCATCCTAGCATAAGGGTCTAATTTCTTTACGGATATTAATCAGAGATTCGCTATAATAATTTAAGTCGTAGTCTCTTTGTAAATCTAATCAAAACTCAATATCATTTTGAAAGTAAAAGGATAAGCGATAAGCAACCTCAACATCAAGATCCATTGTGCCAGCACAAATTTCTGCTAGATGTTGTTCCGAAACTTTAATTGATTGAGCTAATTGCTGAATATTTAGATTGTTTTTAGTCAGGAATTCTCTTGCTAATACTTTGCCTGGATGAATGTTTGTTTGTTTCATAATATATATTTAATAGCTAGTATATATTTATTTTAATTATAATTATTCTTCTAGCTATAGTAATTCTCTTAAAGATTAAAGAGAAACAAGATCTTTTTTAATTAGATTTTGAAAATCAGAATTCATTCTTTTCCAATCAACTAAATCAACCTTAAAAGGGAGGTCTGATTCTTTGAATTCTTCTGAAATAACAAAGGCAATATGATCAGGAATAGATTCTTGGTAACATAAATCTAAGTCTGAATATTTTCAATGGGTTCCTTTCGCCCTTGAACCATAAGCATAAAAGGTGTAAGGATATTTGTTAAGAATGGAGTTGACTATTTGACGGTGTTTACTTTCCAGTTGAATCATAATAACATTCTTCGATTTCCTTTAAGTTTTTAATTAACTTATCTAGTTCTGCTAAAAATTTAGGTAAATATTCCAAAATTTCCAAGGCAATTTTGCCATCATAAGTATGGGTGGTCAGATTTCTTTTTAAGCCGAAATCAAATCACGCTTCGGGATCTTCAATCAATCTTTCTAATCCAGCTGCTCGAAAAGTTTCCTTAGGGCTAAATACTCTAATATTTCGCAAAGAAAGTATTTTTTGACAAAAATGTCAACTTAATTCATAACAAATTTCGAAAGATTGAATAGCTCCAGCTTTTTCATAGTCGTTTTTGGCTTCTTTGATGATACCTGCTAAGAAATTCCTCGCTGAGATAATGGGATTTAAACTTACTTTATTTGTTTCAGTCATGTAGTCTATATGTCATTTTTACTCACTTTCTTCATCCTCTTCTTCTGAGTTATTAGCCTCCAAAACTAAACTGATTTCTTTTTCTACTTCTTGATTTCATTTCTTGCTATTACGACGATGCTTTTTATCAACTTTCTCGTAAATAGGAATCATGACAACTTCCTCAGCAATTGGTTCACTGATTCCATTTGCTAATTGACTTTCAATAGCTTTTTCTTTAGCTGGTTTCCAACCCTCTTGTCTTTTTAAATCCCAATACTTGCGTTTCATTTCCGATTCTTGAGATTTGCGAATAGCTGGGTCACTTGATTTCTTGGCTCAAGACATTACTTCTGCTGCCTCTTGTAATTTTTGACTACGAGACTTACGGTAACCTAACATGCGAACTAATTTGTCCGGATCCATTTCATCTATCACGCTTATCAAACTATTTTTGGCATATTCTTTATTCTTATTTCACTTATTATCATAAAGACTTAGATCTTGTTCACTAAAAGGAATACTGATGATAGTTGAGTTAGTAGCTTTAGAGAATCACTTGTTAATCCGAGTTGAGAAATTATCTTGACTTTTTAAGCCTATTACTTCCAACTCTAAATAATAATATTGTTTGCCTCATCAGTAACAAAATTTCTTGATGCCGAGGGTTCTAATCGAAGCCGAGCGATTATCACTCAAGATATTAAATCCCGAAGCTAATTTAGCTCCTTGTTTGGAAACATAAAAGATTTTGAAGTCTGTTTTGCTGGTTTCTGACAAAAAGAACATTAAATCACTGAGAGCATGAGTAGCATAGTTAGCTTTATTTAGTTCTGCTTTGCTGAAGAAGTTTCAACTCTCATCAATCAAAATACATTGTTTTTGCCAGTTAATCCATGGACATATTCTCCCCTTTTTATCTTTTTTAAAGATTCTAAGGTTAGTTCTTGACAGCCTGGCACGACATTAGGGATATTATTCCACTTTTTACCTTTTAAGTATTTAGTTAGTAAGATTATTAGTAAACTCTTGCCGGTTTCAGCACCCCCTTGAATTTCAATTACTCCCGCCTTTTCTCAAAGTTTTTGGAGAGTGAATTCGATTTTGGCTAAGGATAGGTCTCAGATGAAGTAATACTTGACAAAGTTATAGATAGGAATAGCAAAGAATATTAAAATTAGGGGTAATAATCATTTAGTTATCGCTCAGATTGTCGTTCACATTATGCTTTTTTATTACCTCAATCTTTTAATAAATAATCTAACTTTCTTTTCTTGTCTAAATTATTTCTTTCTAATCATTGCTCAATTTGGAATTCCATGGCGTTTTTTCCGTAATCGGAATTAGCATAATTGGAATATTTATTGCTAAAGTCGAAGTCTTCCTTAGTTATGATCAATTTGTCTTTTTTAATTGGATTAATCAAGGAAGGATAATGATGAACTGATTCTCATAAAATTGGAAATTTAATATTAAAATATTCTAGTTCTAGCTGATATTTTCAATCTCATTTTAATCAGTTTCATTTTTTCTTAACTCTTCCTGCTATTATAGCTAGAGACAGAGCTTCTCGCTCGCCTGTTTTTTTTATTAAATTTTTGTTATGTCCATCTAAAAATATTTTTCCGCTGTCTTTTTCAACAACATATTTACGGATTAGTTTGCTTATTAAAAGATTTTTACCTTTGCCAATCTCGCCATAAATAACGATGGAATTATTATTTTTAATTGCTTGGTTTAGATTCATAATTTCTTAAATTTTTTTAATTTTCTTTCTGAGAGAATAATAAACGGAGGATATTGTTGATAATTGGGATAAATATTTAATAATTTATTTGTCATGTTTTAAAAATAGGTTTAGGCATGTTTTTGATTCAAAAAAAATTGTTAATTTTGTTTTCATATACCTAATATCTATTATATATTTATTTTAAGAAATTTTTTTGTATTAATTTTTGCTGAGTAAATTGATCAGCAAAAATTAACTGGAGATAAAAATTGTATATCTGCTGGTTATTATTTGCTTTCCTAAAATCCAACAAAGAGAGCAAATAATCAAGAATTACTCAACCAAGCTCGCCAAGGCAATACTAAATCAATAGGTTGGAGGTTCGATCCCTCTACAAGGCACCAAAGAAAAAGCAGTGTTTAATTCAGTAATTTCACTAGTTTTATTTTGGTTGTATAAAACCATTGATACTTATTATTCAGAGATTGATTAAACTCTGGACTTTTTTATTATTTTTTTCATTAGTTAGATAGCAGTTATTAGTTTGCTATAATTTCAAGTAGAAAGAATAATAGAGAGTAACATCACCTTCTTTTTTATTTTCTCTTTTTTAATTTTGTTTTTACCAAGTTTTTGTTTTAGTTTTTTTGGTCTTTGGTTTTTTAACCGAAATAGCCATTGATAAAACCAATCAAATATCTTTCTTAAAAAATGGAATTGCTAAGGGATCTAAAAAGATAACCATTCTTATTTCTTAACTATCTCTAAGAAGCAGATCATTTATCAAGTATCTTTCTGTCTTAGGTTCTTGCGAACCACGACAAAGAATAACGAGGACTAATTTTTACTAACCATAAAAACAGTTCCCAATTCTTATACTTATAACCCTTAACACTTAGGATAAAAAGACCCAAATCAAAATTTTACCCAATGAAAAACAAACTGTTTACAGTGAGTTTTATCTGAAAAGTTTAGCGAGTAGCGAGTTAAGATATAGAAATTTAGATACTGGATACTTTTAAAAACTAGAATGGAAGCGGAGCATTTGTCAAAATGCGAAGCGTATTATCTTATTAAAGAGGAGTATATTCTATAAATAGAATATTATAATTTATCCTCCTATCCTTGAAAAAGAAAATTTAATAAAAGAAAAGACCATTAACGCCTTTTTATGAACCTCTCAGAATACTCCGCTAAATTCACTATCAAAGACATAGAAACTAAATCAGATCGCAATTTTAATCCTTATTACTTAATTCACTTTGAGAACAATAACTATCGTTTTGGTTACGCCTTTAAGAACACCCTTAATTCTGATAATTGAACCACGGCTAAAAAGCAAATTAAATGGGATAAAAAGTGGAATAAACTTACTCCCAAGCAACAAGCATCCAAAAGAAAACAGTGAGCGGAAGAATTAAAAGCCGAAGAAAGAGAACTCTTTGCTCAATTTGAAAAACAACAGGCTAAGCAGAGCAAGAAATCTCAATCCCAACCAGTTCAAGAACCTAAATCACCCAAAGACAAAGTCCAATGTCCGGACTGTGGTAAATTTTTTAAAGAACTAAATGAAGAACATTGAATTTGCTCTAATTGTTTAAGAAATTATGAAAACTAACAAAAACCAATTAGAACAGGTTTTATCCCTAGAACAAATCAGAAATCTCTGTCAGTCGCCCACTAATCTCAACTGTCTCAAAAGAAACGATAAACTCCTAGAAACTGTCCTCTTAATGGATTATCTCGGTCTCCGTGTCTCGGAAGCCATTAATTTTACTTGACAGCAAATATTCGTGGAGGATAAAAGTGCTTTTATTGTCCTTAGCAAAGGCCAGAAACAAAGATTAGTTTTTAATCTGTTGAATAACCATTACATTAATAAAAAAAGCAAATTAACCACACTCAAAGACGAATGAAAATCAATTAGCCGTGTTGCTGTCTGAGACTACTTAAAAAGAAAGAGTTCGGAAATGAACCTGTCTTGAAATATCACTCCGCATACTCTCCGCCGTTCTTTTGCCTCCATTCTTAATTATGATCTTGGTTTAGATAGTTCTTCCATCCAACAATTATTAGGACATTCTCAATTTAAAACCACTGAAAAGTATCTTATAAAAAGATCCGCGTTTTCTTTTAACCAACTTACAGCGTAGGGGATTTATTTTATAAAATATGACTGACAAAGAATTTTTTATTGGTTCGGTAATAAACCAACAAAAGAAAAAAGTTTATAGTAAGGATAGCCAATTTAATGGACAAATCTACTACAAGCTAACTATTGGCAATTATTCCCAACAGCGCACTATCTTTGCTTATGCTAATTTGTTAAAAGAAAATTTGTGAAAAATTATTGAGTTAAAAAACTATCAAAGCAGTTATTTATTTACTGCCCAAAAGACTAAGAAGCGATTGATATTGTTGGATTTTCAAGAGAGGAAATAAAAATGTTTTCTAGAAATCAACCCCCTTTTTAGAAAGATTTAATCAGAAAACGATTAACTCCCATTTAGAAAGGAATTGGGAGCCTAAACTCCCAAAACCCAACTAGACAAGATTAATTGTGCTGTTGATAAGCTTGGCTTATTTGAATATTAAGTTCTTTAACGATTTGCTGAGCCACCTCCGAATTAAGTATCGCATCTACCTTAGCTAAGATATCCTGATTAGTAGATTCGCGAAAGGATAAGCCTTCTTCTTCATATTTTGTGATATCATCAATAATTGCTGTTTCACCATATTCATCTTCGACTGAAATTGAAAAATCTTCATGGTCATTTCTTGTAAATTCTAACCCTTCAATTGTTATTTTTTTTGCCATTGTTTTTATTATTTTATGTTTTATACTATCATCTTTTAGGATGATATATTAGTTTTAATATTTTTTCAATAGCAATCTTTATTTTAGAAGTAGTAAAAAGATTGCTGGCAACGTTCATTAAGTAATCTAGGTTAAATTTACTAATTCGGCAAAAAAGAATATCCTCTAATTCATTTTGAATTAAATGAGTTTTGCGAGCCATAGCTTCATCGGATAAATTGTTATCCTCTTGATAGCCTAATATCTTTTCACAAAGTTCGTATTTAGCTTTTTCAGCCACCGTGGCATTGCGTGGCAAAGATCAAGATCCTTGCCCGATATTTTTGGGATTTTCTATTTCGGCTAATACTTCTTTAAAACTTTTTGTTTTTTTAGTTGCCATAATATCTAAATTTTACAATATTTTTATTTAGTTTTTAAAACAACCCCTCCTTCTAGACAGGTCTAAACTTCACCAAATTATTCAAATCACTATCCTTAATATAAAGGGCAGTAGTACTAATTTTAGAATGACCCAATACTTTTTGCAAGACTGGTAAAGGCATCCCATTCAGGGCATTAGCGGTAGCAAAACATCTTCTTAAAGTGTGAGGTGCTAACTCAACCTTATCGGCAATATTTAACTCTTCCTTAATTTTTTCTAGGAACTTAAAGAAAGTAAAACGGTTAGCAAGATTGACTTGTCAATTTCTTTTTTTTAATTCTTTAACAATATTGCTATCAATATAAACTCAGCGTTCTTTACCTCGTTTACCCCGCAAAAGATAGAGATTTTTGTATTGAGGATCTTGATGCTCTAAAAATAGATCAAAAGAGATGGCTTCGCTAATTCTTAGCCCAGCTTTTCAACACAATAAATATAGACATTCATTTTTTGACTTTTTTTGTTCGCCTTTTTTATTAACTCGACTGATAATGTAATCTCAGATTTGTTGGAGTAATTGCTGAGTGGGTAAAACTGTCAAAGGTTTTTTAGTTTTGGGCATTTTTAATAAATCTTTGAATTTCTTCTTTAATTTTTCTTCGGACATAACCATCCAAATCAAGAAATAGAACCATTTTATCTTCTATTTCATTCATTTCCTTGTCAGTTAAAACTCCTAATCTCTCTCCAAATCTTTCAATAGTTAAAGTTCTTATCTGTTCACATTTTGCTTTGCCCTGCTTACCTTGAAAGAAAGTATGAATATGAAAGAAGTATTTTTTGTCAATTCCTTTGCTAGTTAAAGGAATAATAGTAATAGTTTTGTTTTTGGAATTATGAAGGTTATTAGAAACTACGACAACCAAGCGTTGGTCATCTTCATCTCCCCTTTGCTCATTATCTTGAGCGTTTGTAATTTTTACTCGATAAACTTCTCCTCGTTTTTTAATCATCTCAACAGTCATTTTCAGTATCTTTTCATTTATTTATCTCATTTTGCTCTTCTTGATCGTTGGCTCATCTTTCATAAGATTCAGCTAATAATTTTTTTCTTTCCTCTCCTTCTTCATCTAAAGACTTAAAAATTTTTTCCTTTAATTCTTCTTGATATTCTTTTTTTCCTTCAGCAATAGCTTCTTGATGAAGTCTTCACTGATTTCATGTTTCCTTACTCGGTTACTTATCTCTTTTAAAAATTCTTGATTATTAAATTCTTGGATTCTTGCCATGATTATTTATTTTTTTTCTTATCTTTTAAAATTTTTAATTGTTTTTAATTTTTTGTGTTATATATTCTTTTTAACATTTTAGCTATTATTTGACACCTTATTTCTTAATTAAGTGTAAGAGAGATAGTAAATATCGAATAATTCGACACATAATGTCACATTTTGTTGAAAGAAGTTATTTTTAGAAAAAATTCGGACAAGGATAAAAATGAGATCAAGAGAAGGTGGTGAGATGACATCAAGTCTTAATTCAATTAAGTGCTCATAAAGTCAATCAATCAACCATCACCTTACCCAATTTATGCCTTCTGTGAATTATTTTCTTCTTTTGTTAAAATGTCTTAAATTTATTTCTTCACCCTCATTTTCCCCTCACAAAATATCCGATAACAGCTTTCACCCAATTTTTTCGGACTACTAATCACTTCCGCTTCACATTTATCACAAATCATCTTTAAAGAATTCTTAAAATCAATGGTTTTTGCTTAATGCAATAAGGTCTTAATTTAGCTTCTTTACCAAATTTTTTTGCTTTTTTCTCAATTTATAAGCACGTTGTCTTTCCGCATTGTTAAGATACTTTTTCGGTCTTCCGCCACTTTTTCCTCATTCGCTTAGCTGATTGGAACTCACCTTAATTCCGCCTAAAATGGTATGCTTCTTGGTCTTTTTAACCATATTAATTTTTAGTGTGTTAAAGAGAGACAAAAGCCTTTACAGAAATAAGGCTGTGTTCCTTAATAAGGTCTTTTTGCACTCTCAAAATTAAAATTAAAAGGTTTTTTGAGTGCCTTTTTCTTAATAAATCACTCTAATAAAATGATTGGCCTATGAACACAAGGCATAGAAAAACAAAAAACAAATCAAATATCAATTACTCTTTTTTATTTTCAATTATCTGAGTAGTTATTTTCAAACTAATTTAGAATTAAAAACTTACAGTATTAAAATTATAAAAAAAACGGGAAATGAACAAAGCAGACCAAGAATAAATATAAATAATATAGATGGATATAGTGAGTGAGGGATAAGTAATTGAAGTGGAAGTCAAAAAGAATCGAACGGCATTAGTGGTTGAGAATTCATGTTTTGTTGTCTCGAAGAACCAACAAAGGAATTTGGAGTAACAAGAGTTGATTTCTGTTTCACAAGAGTTATTGCTTCTTCTACGAGATTAGGAAAATATCAAAAAAGTTATGCTTATTTTGACATAGCTACTGGTAAAAAAATAACTGAAGCAGAAGCTAACAGAAATAAATCGAAGAATAGAACATCTGAAGATCTTTATAGAGAAGCATTACAATTGCAACAACAAGGTCAAAATGAATTAGCAAGGCAAAGATTAGATAATGCTTTGCAAGAATGTACCGATGTTTACGAAAACAGAGAAATATTTAAGCAAAGAAGAGATCAAATTTTAGAACAACAAAGGTTAGAAAGAGAGGGAAATAGTTTTATTGAGGAAGGTGCAAATCTTTTATCAGAAGCTGTTAGTTTGCTTGAGCAAGGAAGAAGAACGCAAAGTTTAACTAAATACCAAGAAGCTGAGCAAAGATTCCAATTAGCCTTAAGTTCATTCGAGCAAGGAAGTAGAGTTAGTGGTAAATTCAGTGTTCGATGCTAGAATCAATGAAGTTAATGAATACATAAACTTGGTTAGAAGAGCAATTCTACAGTTACAAAATAACTCGCAACTTTTAGTTAGAGAAAGCACGAATAATCAGAACCAATCACAAACAGAACAAGAATTATCAAGAAATAATCTACAAAATCAATTACAAGTAATTGATTAATAGCAAGAAAAAAACTCCATGGACCCATTTAAACAAAAAATAAATGAAGTTATTAGTAAAACAGAAAAAATTATTTGCAAGTTAGAAATAAAAATCAAAGATTTAGTTAACCTAGTTTCTAATAATTATCATTACCAACGAGAAGAAATAGAAAAAGTTGCAGAATATTTAGTAAAAATCAATGGTTATGATTGTGGAGTAGCCGTGATTAGTTTTATTAAGCGGATTCAAGCTAACTATCAAGGTAATATGAAAAATATTGACTTAGGGGAATTTGATTTTGTTAAAGAGCGAGAGGAATTGAGAAGTAGTTATTTTAATTCTTAGACTTCAATTTGATTTTCTAATTGTAGACTATTTAACTTTTCTTGTAAACTTTTAATTGAATTTTGCAAATCAGTAATTTCAGAGAGATTAATTTTTTTGTCTTTGACCACTGATTTCAATTGAGAATCAATAAAACCGTCGGCTAAGAATTGTTCGAACAAATTTTGCCTTTCTTGGGTTTTTCTCTCTCTTTCACTAGCGGAAGAAAAAAAACTTTTACTTGCTAGTTTCTCTTTGATAGAAATGATTAATTCGACTAATTGTTCCTCCTTTTCACTAATTTGACCTTCCAACTCTTCCACTCTTTGATTTTGACTAATAATTCTAGCTTTATTAACTTTAATTTTTAATTGATTCTCTTTCCTGATAGTTGTTTGATCTTTGGATTTAAGTTTTAAAAATTCAGTATTAATCTCCTTATCTAGTTCTGAAAGATTAGTTTGTAATACAAAATAAATTTCTTCCATTTTAGCTTGATTCAACTTGC
Source organism: Mycoplasmataceae bacterium (assembly GCA_031674855.1). Lineage (GTDB taxonomy): Bacteria > Bacillota_I > Bacilli_A > Mycoplasmatales > CGIF01 > CGIF01. Next base: position 143,004 of record CP125275.1, on the reverse strand, counting down.
GATTTTCTCAAATATTGGCATTTTTTTTGAGAATGTCGTAAAGATAATAATCTGTTTTAAAGGTTCGGTGATAACGATTATCAAGAATGCCGAATAAATCGTGGTCTTTTTGACCTTGTAAAGTTGAGTTTAGTTGTGAATAAGCAAAGTCTAGTTGTTGAATATTAATCAATTCTTCTTGATTAGTTTGCAAGGTCAGCTGGATTTCTCTACCTTGTTGAGTAACATAACTAGAGCTAAGTAAATCAGTGCTATTTTTAAGTCCTTTTCCTAAATTAGAAGTAATTCCATGATCAATAGAACTAGTCAAAGAACCTAATTTGATAATGAATTCTGAAACCAAACCGACTCTACTAAATTGACTTAATTTATCTTCTAATTGTTGAATTTGATTTTGTAGGTTGGAGACAGTATTTTTTCGAGCTAAATAAAAATAATCTTTAGCTTTCAGAAATTCCAAAGTTAACTGATAAATACTTTCTGGCAAATCAGTAGCCACAATAATTTTGGATTCTTTTTCATATACTTCTATTTTTCCTTTAGCAATGGCTAATTCTATTTGTAATTGCTTTTCTTCTTTTTCTAATTCTCCAATTTTTTTCTCATATAAACTGATTTGTTCTTGTAACTGGTTATCAGCAGGGTTTTTTTCTAAGTTTTGTTTTAGAGTTTGTAAAGTTGATTGTTTATTTCCTAACTCTTCTTGGGCATTAATTAATTTACTTTGAGTTTTAATGAGTTCTTTTTCAAGAGCTTGAATTTCAGTTTTAGACTCAGACAATTCATTCTTTAGATTTTCATTTATACCTTTCAAGTTTTTCACTACTTGACCGGCTATGGTTGTTAACTCATCAGTGTTACCAGACTGAGAAAAACTGCCAGATCTTTCTAGTCTTTTATTTATTTGATCCAATTGTTGATCTAGTTGATTTACCACATTTTCCTCGATATTTTTTTTCAACTTTCTATATTTTTTTTCCAAATTTTTTAACTCTTCGTTCTCGGCTTCTTGGTAATTAAGTTTGGTATTATCACAGGAAAATTTAATACCTTGGGGTAAAAATTCTAAACCTGAAGATAAATTGGGATTATCATCGACATTAAGTTTTTGTAACTGGGGAAGATTGGGGAGAAAATCAAGCTTAGTTAACTGGTTATCATCCAGCTTTAATTCTTTGATTTGGTCACAGTTGTCAATCACTAATTCTTGTACTCCGCAATCAGAAATAGTGACTTTTTGTAATTTAGGTAAGTTTTGCAGAATTAATTTACTTATGCTATCAACTCCTCGCAAATATAAGGTTTCTAAATTAGGATAATCTGCAATAATTAACTGATTTTCTTCAAAGTCTTTATTTTTAAGAATTATTTCAGTTAATTCCTTGTTATACTTATTGTTAAATTCATTTTGATTGTTGACCATTTTTTTAATTTTTTATATCTAATTGTAATACTTGAGCTTCTAATTTCTCCTTCTCTAATTTCTGTTCTGATTTAACAAATCTCTTGCAATAGCTAATAATTTTTTCTATTTCTTCGTTTGTAAAGTTTTCTTGTTCTAGCTGTTCTTCAACTTTTTCAATCTCTTTTTTCGTTTCTTTATCTTTTTTGTTTTCTTGATATTTTTTTTGGTTTTTGATGTAACCGCTTACTAGTTCTTTTTGTTCTTTGGTCAAGGATTTACCGATCTCTTGTTCCATTTTTTTGATTTCTAGAATTAGAGATTGTTGTTGTTGATTCTGATCTTGAGCTAATTGAGCGATTTGTTTAGTTGGCAAAATTATTGTGTTTGAAGATTGGCTAAAAAGAGTAGAACTAGTTGAGAGATTATTAGTTTGTATTATTTGAATAATTCTTTGGGTTGGTAATAGTTTAGAATGATAATCGACTCCGTAATGAATTTGGTAATCGGGAAATCTAACTTCAAGGGATAAATTTTTGTTAATTTCTTCAGCATCCTTGATTTGTTTTTTAAATCCTTCATCTTCTTGTCAAATTCTTAAAACTTTTTCTAGGCCATGAGCAGTAGGTCGTTCTGCTGGATCATTAGATCAACAATGGTTGATTAAATTCTCTAAAAATTTTGGAATTTCAATTTGAAATCTTGGCCTTAGGCCTCGACAAATATCTACTCCTAATTGCACATCATAAGCTCGATCATAATGAGGAGGTAGACCTGATAATAGCTCGTAGGCGATTATTCCGAAAGAATAAACATCTGCCGCTTGGGTGTAGGGTTGTCCTTGCAACACTTCCGGAGCCACGTAGGGTAAGACTCCATAAATTTTCTCTGCTTGACTACTTTCGTTGGTTGGCTTACACAAACCAAGGTCAGTGATTAAGCATTCAGTTTGTTTTATTCCTTTTAAAATATTGCCGCTGTGGAAATCACGGTGGACTAAGTTTTTTTGATGAATATCTTTGAGCCCTTGAACAATATTAGTTAATTGACTTATTTTATTAGTTTGAAAATTAATCACCCTTAATTGTAGTTCACTAAAATTTTTTTTTTGTTCTTCTAGACTCTTTTCCTTTTCTTTCTTTTTTGCTTCTAAATTATCTAAACCTAATTTGGTTAAATAAAGAGTAGTTAGTTCTTCATAAAGTATTGCTTTGCTCAACCCAAGCTTTATATCATCTAGCTTTTTTAGGAATTCTTTTTTTTTATTAGGAAGATTTTTTATAAGCAAACTCAATTCTTCTTTTTCCCTACCGTAGTCAACAAAGTTATCCAAAATAGATCTTATTTTCTGATGATTGTTTGTAAGTGTTTCTTTTTTATTATCTAGCTGTTCTTTTTCTAATCCTAATTTTTTAATTTCATGCTCAATTCTTTTCTTCTTAGTCAATTCTCTTTTTAAGTCTTGATTATTGTTTTTTAGATAATTACGCAAATCTCTTTCTGGTAAATATCTCATGATCATTAAATAGTCACCAGTCTCAGGATCTTGCGAGATCCCATAACATGGCACTAGATTATTGAATCAATCATCGATGATTTTGTGTTTAGCTACTTCATCTAGAAAATTATTACTAGTTCGAGAATTATCGATGATCTTAAAAACTACCTCCAAATATTCATTTTTATTAGAAAATAAATTTCTGATTTTCCTTACCAAATCAATATTTTTCAAATCTTTTTCTTTAACTTCTTTTTTTCTTTGTCATTGATTTTTTTCTCGGTCTCAATATTGAACATTGCCTTCCGTTCATCAAGCTTTATATACTTTGCCAAAACCTCCTTGGGCTAAGAATTCAATATTGGTAAATTGTTCATAAGGAATTCATTCCAAAAATTTATTGGCTTCCGTAGCTTGTAGTTGTAAATTTTGAATAAACTCATCGATTTGTGAGTTACCACTAGTCCAGTTAGAAAAATTTACTCGCAAACGTTGACTGTTACAGTCTCTACATCATTCTTCTCCCGTGTAAGGTTGATGACAATCTGAACAAAGACCATACTTTTTGAAATTTTCGCTTAATTTTCGATAATCTGCTTGGTAGTTAGTGATTCAGATCGGAGTTTCTTTTTTAATATCCCTTAATCAGGCTACAAAATCATAGTTATCTAGTTTGGCACCAGCATTTATTCATTCCTTGATTTGTTCAACAGTAAATTTTTTTTCTTCTCATTTATTAATAAGGTTATAATCATCTTTTTTAGCTCCTGCAACTATTAATTTATTGACTTCTTCGGCAGCAAACCCCTTGGATTTTCATTTTAAGACTTCTTGATACTCTCCTTTGCTAAATTTAGCTTTTAATCAAACTTTAGTTTCCTTTATCCCTAATTTTTTTCAATCATTAACTTTTTGGTAGTCTTTTGGACTAAAACCACTCTTCATCCATTCTTTAATTTCTTGATATTCAAGATTTAATTCCTTTCATTTTTGAGCAAATTCTGATTGGTTTGGTTCAAAGCCTAACTCAAATCACTTTTGAGTTTCCTGATAGGTTAAATTTTTTTTTTCCCAATCTTTCCTTAACGGATAAGTAAATTTAGAATTGATTTCTCTTCAGGATTCATGATTAATCATTTGACCAATTTTAGGATTATTGACCTTATAACCTCTGTTTTCAAGAAAGATAGCTAGTTCCGCCTCACTTGTTTTTAAACCAGCTTCCAATCAAGCCTTTGTTTTTTTATAATTGAGGTTTTTATCTTTATTTTGTCATATTTGGTAAGTTTGATTTGGCTCATTAGGTTCGAATCCTAATTCAATCCACTCCTTGATAACTTGATAAGTAAAATCCGCTTCTTCCCATTTTTCTCTATTTTGAAAATTAAAATCCTGATGAATGTCTTTTCAGGAACATTTTTTTCTTACTTCTTCAATATTATTTTTATTTAGATCGTTTGGCTGATAACCATCTTTTTGGAGATAATAGGCAAAAAGATAGTCATTAGGAGCTAAACCTTTCTCTATTCATAATCGGATCTCTTGAATTGCGAAACCTTTTCTTTTCCAAAAGATTAAATTTTTTCAATTGTCTCAATAAACATTTATTTCTTTAGCGATCTCTCTAACTTGACAATCTGGTTCAGCTATTGGAGCATAGTTAAAAATTTCTAAAGATTCTGGTAAATATTCAAAACCTTGATTAATATTGGTGTTGAGAATATTGAGATTGCTCAATCATTTTAAATTCCTTAATGACTCCAAAGAACCAAAAAATTTATTCCCCTGACCAGCTCTTACTCATCGCTCTCCATTGCCGATTTCTAAGCGTTTTAAATTAATAAATTGGCTAAAAACTTCAATGTTAGTAGTTAACAACTTGTTGTTTAAGAGCATTAAGCAAACTAGAGATTCTGGTTTTAAATTGGTATAATCGAAATCGGTTAATCGATTGTTAATACAATCTAAAACTTTTAATCTGTTACCTGTTGGTAGAATTATTTTGCTTATTTCATTAATGCTACAATATAACTCTTCAAGCTTAATAAAATCGGATAAATCAAGCGTTTCTGATAATTTTTGTTCGCTAATTTCTAATCTAATGATTTCATTACGTTTTTTACCTTTATTGCAATTATCAATCAAACAAACTCCCTCTTTTGGATAATTCTTTTCTAAATATTCACTAGCCAAGACCATATAATTAGATTTTTATTTTTTCTCTGTTGAAGTCAACTCAACCTCCATATCCATAAATAAAAATCTTTCATTTTCCTTGGAATATTTTTTAAAGCTATTAAGAATTTTTTCATTCTTAAAGCTCTTATCATAAGAATTATTAACTTAATATTTGCTGGGAATATTTTTAAAGTGGTATTCTGATTTCAATGATTTTTTCCATGATAATTTATTTTGTATAATCTTTATCCATCCATTTATACGGAAATAATCTTTTAATAAAAAAAGAAAATTAAAAATAAAAAAAAAAGCCTAAAAAGCAACTTTAACTAATATATTACTTATAAAATAAGTAAATAGCTAAAAGTAGTCCCAAAAGTCCGAAAATCACCTCTCGCCTCTTTTCCAAATCACTAAAATAAAAATAAGGATATTGTTATCCTTGTGATTCTCATTTTCAGAGGTCGGCAAGTTAAGGTTTTTCAGTTAACGGCCTTTTCCGATAAGGCATTTCCTATTTCTACTCTGACTAGATTACTAGTTTCCAATAGGTCTTGTTAGGTTTACGACTGATTATTGCCCTAATTAGGTAATCATAATTAGTTAGTGGCAACTTAACTTTCGTATTTTGCTCGCTACTAATTGGTAGTTAGTAGTGGGATCTATGAGTTAATTTCCCAACAAAGGCAGTAAAACCTAAAATTACTACTCTAGTGTTTTGCTGTCTCTGTTCGAAAGTTAACTCCTTAATTACATTTTGGACATAATTTAATTTCTTTATCTAAAACACAATAAATGAGTTGGATAATTTCAGAACTTGATTCTGATTCGGTAAATAACTTATTGATTTTTCCTAAGAGATTTATTAAGTAGCAACAAGAAATTTTATTACTTAAATTTTCCATGTTTATATATATATTTTAAACTATTATTATACTAGTAGAAAAATAAAGTAAAATAACCATTATTAGATAATTTTATTTGAGATATAATTACTTAACAATTGTCTTTTCTTTAGATCCTTAACTTTAGCTCAAAACAAAGGTTTGTCATCAAAATAGAATTTTTTTAAACAATCATCACAGATTCTTTTTTCGCCCTCTTCACCCGTTCAGAATGACCAATCATTCTTTCAACTATATCTTTTTTGCGGAAGGATATATTTGATTTCTATTTTTTTCTGACAACGAAAACACTTTGCTAGTAAAGAAGGGATAATAGACTTCTTTTTCACTAGTATAATACTAATTTTATTTTAAATATTCAAAATACTTTATATGCCATTAATAAAAGAATTTTTACCAGTTGAATGTTTTAACTGGTAATCAGGAAAATAAAGATAAAATTTAAAGTTTGTCTTTAACTTTATCTTTGGCCTTTTCAACAGCCTCTTCGCCTTTCTTTTTACCCTTGTCAGTGGTAGTTATTCAACCGTAAGCTAAAAAGATTAAGGCTAAGGCTCCAATAATAGCTAAGCTTCATAAAATAATAGTTCCGAACATAATATAGTTATAGTTTATTTAAACAATGAGTAATTCTAATGAAATCATTAAAGCATTAGCAGAATTTGATATTAAGCAGCAAGAACTAAAGATTGGTTATTTAGCAATAATCAATAGTCAAATCCATCACTTTTTAACCAAAAAAGATTGGGAACAAGCCAAAGAAGCCTGAAAAATTGCTTTTGATGTGGAAAACTGGTAAATAAATTTTTTCTATCTCCTTTTTTATCAATTTTCTCTTTTTGCAAATTTTCTTAAATAGTTTCTAAATTTTATCAATTAGTAATAATAAATCAAGATAGGTCATCATTATTTTGCTTTTTTAATAAAATTAAGGCATAAAATGCCTATGACGAAAACCAAACCTAAACTGAGAGAAACTAGTAATTAAATAAAACGATTACTGCGATTATTAGTATTCTGAAAAAAAAGCAAAATAGTAGTAGTCGTTCAGGGCTAAGCTGGTTAAAGTTAGTGAAAAAATAAAAGAATTAACAAAAAATTTATTGGAAATAATGACAAACAATAATCAATATTACATACCAAAATTACCAGAAACAGAAACTGTTTCTTATTTTGATGTGAATGAGTGAGATAAAGGCTTAACTGAGGAACAATTAGAACAGCAAAAACATTTGGATAATGTTTATGAATCAGAATATCAACACCAAGGATTAACTGGTCCGCAATATGGTCCGGGTGGTGAGGGATGAAAAATGGTGAGTGGTGTAGCAATGAGAACGCTTGCTGTTGCTTGTCCTCCAGCAGCTTTATTTGTAGGAGCGGGAGTTGCAATAAGCGGAGCCAGTTATGCTATCGGTAGTGCTATTGATAAAGACCCCGAGGGAGTTATGGATGGAATAGCATTTTTTGGTATAGGAATGGGTGGTGCTGTTGGAGGAGCATCTGGCGCAGTTTCTCATAATCCCGACTTTTGCATTTTTTCTGCTGTTTGTCCCAAAAGTTTCTAAATGCAGAACAAAAAAATAGCAGAATTATTTAAACAAAAATTTCTTTTAGAAAGCAAAAGAGATGAGGAAATTTCAAAAGCTTTCAAAAGTTTTTTACGAGGAATAGTTGTTATTGGTTTGTTTGATGTTTTTGGTCTTATTTTGAGAAGAATTTTCTTTGGTTCGGAGAGGTTTATCCAAGAGTTGATTTCTACTTTACCTTGGGCTGCTCTTGGCCTATCTTTTCTAACTATCTTTACCATCTTTTTTTGCTACCAAAAATACCTATTTTTTCAGAAAAAAAATAATGAAATAGAGAAGCGAATTATTAAGGAGTTGAGTAAAGAATAATTATCTCGTTCATCTTAACGAATTTACTTTCAGCCGCAAAAAGTCTCCTTTTTCGGCGGAAGTATCTAATATCCTTCCCCAAAAAAAAGAACCAAAAAGAAAAATTTCGGTAAAGTTCGCTTCCAGCTCACTTTTTACCTCAAAAACTTCGCCAAAGGCTCGTTTATCAGTCACTTTGTTGGGATAAATCCTCATTGGAATTTTCCGATCGGTCTGAATAGGTCTGAATAATAAATAGCACTTTTATAGGACTTTGTGCTTATTTAAATGATTGATTTTAATAAATGCTAGTGAAAATAAATAGCAATAATGAAAGTAATTATTAAGCACATTTATCTATAAAAGAGGTTAAATGGGCGTGAAAGACATTAATGATAAGGAAATAAGTCCAAAAATTTTTTTTGCTACTTTTTTTTAGTTTAGTAAAGAATGAGTTCCTTAGTAAACTAAGCCAGCATAGTCCATGCTGGCAAAAGGAGGTTTATTAAGATGAAGGAGATAATTGTTTAAACACTTAATCCTTTCTCCAAAAAACCTTTTTATTTCAAAAAGCTTCTTTATTATCAAAAAATCAAGGTTTATTTTTCTCATTTAAAAATACTTGTAATTGCTTCATATCAATGTTATATCGGTAAAATAATGCCAATATCTCCCTTAAATATTTCTCATTCACTTTATCTTTTTCGACATAAAGATAAAGTTCATCACCTTTACCTTTTATTTCCGAAATACATCTAATTCTCTTAATTCACTCAAAAAACATATCATCATCCAACTGTGAATGAAAAATAACTTTTTTACAAATAAGACCTATCATTTTTAATAATTATTAACATAATTTTAATGAGTTCTTACCTTTCCATCTGGATAAACGTGTCAGTGGTCGCCATTAGGTGCTTGAACTTCTCAATTAGGTCCTCCGTGTCCTTTATCATTTGGTACTCAAACATTACCCTTCTTATCTAATCAACCCTTTCCTTTTCCATTAGGGTTTTTTACAAGCTTTTCTCCTTTCTGTCTATCTGGCACATAACCATCTTTTTCAGTAGGTTTACCAGGTGCTTTATCAGCAAATAATCTTTCAACCCTAATCTTTAACTCTTCCAAACTAAAACAACCACTTCTATCGCTATATCCATTTTCTAACAAAATTTCTCTCTCATATGATTCTAACCCATTACATCATCAATCATAAATAGTCTTTTGTTCAAAGCAAGTAGTTGCTGAGCTAGAACTACTGGTAGTTGTTGTTAAATCAGTGATTAAATTACCTGTTGTTTCTAAAACAGCATTAGTTGTTTGCACGGCTGCTCTCGCTCCAACAACCGCAGCACCTACTACTACTGCTGCTTGAACGACCTCTAAAACTTCCACAGCTATTAAAACTGGGGCAAATATAAAAAATGGCATAGTTTCTAAATTTTATTAATAAATTTCTGTTATTTTGTTTTTAAACACTACTAATTAAGCCTAGCAGTTAAGCATTTTTCTGTTTATTTTTTAAAAGTTGAGAATAATTTGTGCGACCACCGTCGCCTTAATTTTTGTTTTTTAAAAACCCTTTTGCTAACCACCATGAGGAGTTTTTTATTTGTGTTTTATATTAATAAAGTTTTAAAAAGAATGGGGATTGTTTGGGTTATTTAAGCAAAGTTGATAAAGAAGAAAAAGTGAGAATAATGAAGAATGTATGGGTTTTGTTTATTAATTTCTTAAAGCTAAAAAAAATATTAGCAATAAACCTATCAATGATTTTTTAATTCCTCGTATTCCGAAAAACTGATTAATAATTGTCGTAGTTCCTCGGTGGTTTTATCATGTTCTTTACCATGACCGCCATTGATTTCTTGGGTGTGAGGCTGAGTATCAGTTAAGATAGCATGGGCTAATTCATGACTGATTACCTCAATTAAACTTTCAAAATTGAAATAGTTGTTAAATTCCTCTTGACTTTCATAAAAGGTTTGTAAACCCATTTGTCGGTGTAAAAAGAGTTCATTTAAATAGATAGTACGAGTATAAACTGGGATGCTTCCCATTTTTAGTAAAGGTTCGCGAGTATGTCAACCTCTTCTTACCTCAATATTTTTTTCTTGATTTCAGTAAGGTTTTTCCAAATCAAAACCACCAAAACGGATAACTGGTTCATTATCTAAACTGCCAAAAGATAAGTTTTTTGTTTTTCGGTATTCCCAATAAAGTTTATTGATTAAATATTCAAAAAAACGATCTACTATCATTGTCAATCTTTAATTTCCTCACACTTCCATTCTTTTTTGAGAACTTTGCCTTGATTATCCAAAGTAAATATTTCACTACAACCGAAAGCTTTGCCTTCTAATTTGGAATTGGCATTGTTTATTGTTGGCTTTGTTTGGTTCTTTTCCATGATTATATAACTTATTTTTCCAATCTTTCTCTTAGTAATCTCTATCTAATCTGTCTCTAATTCCCAAGATAGTTTTTTAGATAGAATATATAAGTGCTTTTTTATTGGGCTTTTATTACTATATAAAAAAGAATGCTCTCCGAGCATAAGAAAAAGGGGTGTTGCCGATTTTTTACTTTGTTCGGGAACATTCAAAGCACTTGTTCGTTTTAAGTTTCCTGTCAGTGAGACATTGGCGCATTTCGAATGTTTATTGATAATCTTAACATTTTAAACACTTGATTCTTTGAGAGCTTTGATTAGTTTTTTCTCACTACTTTTTTTGCCTAATTGAATTAAAGCTTTAATTAGACGACTAGTATTGATTTTTCGTTGGCTGATAGAATTTAACTTTTCCAAAGTATTTTGCAAATCTTGTCAACTTTGATTATCAAGTCGAAAACTACGAACTGTGGAATTGGTTTTGTGGTTGATGGGAAAAATTTTGGTTTCTTTATTAATGATTTTTAGGTCTTGCAATTTACTCTTTTGGGCTTTTTTTTGTAATTTATTTGTCATACAAAAGTATTATATTAGTATTATATTTTGTTGTTGATTTCTTTAACTAATTTTCGATACTCTTCGACTGATTTACTTTGCGGACTAAATATCTGCAAAGGCTCATTGACAATCCGAGCTTGATTGATAATTTCAGCTCGATGAATGATGGTGGATAGTAATTTATCTTGATAAGATTGTAATTCATTCTCTAAATAAGCATTAGTTTGTTTATTTCTAATATCGATGTTATTGCGCAAGATAAAGAAATTGAGATTTTTTTCTTCTTTAATTTCTTGGGCAGTAGTTAATAAATCAGCCATGCCATCCAAGGCTCCTTTGTCAGCGGTTAAGGGAATTAGAAAGTAATCACAAGCAAAAAGAGCATTGATAGTGATTATCCCTAGATTAGGTGGACAATCTAAGACACAATAATCGTATTTTTCTTTGAGATTCTTTAGATGATTAGCTAAAATCTTTTCCCGATAGATGTTGTTGATCTGTTCTGCCACCTTAGCAAAAAGAATATCACTAGCAATAATATCTAAATTGGGAATCACGTTACCTTTGACTTGTGCGGAAATTATTACTGAATTAATATCTAGACGAGGATTAGTGAATAAATCTTTGATTGTTAATTGGGGAGTTTCTGATTGATAGACACTACAACTATGAGCTTGGGGATCTAAGTCAATTGATAAAACTTTATTTTCTTTGGCTAATTCATAAGACAGATTAACATCAGTAGTGCTTTTACCAACTCCGCCTTTTTGGTTTATTATTGCAAATGTTTTCATATATATAATAATACTTTAATACATTTGTAATACAATTATATTACTTAATAATTATTTTTGTAAATCATTGAAAGTTGATTCATTTTTGTATCAATTACTTTATTAAAATTTTAGTTTACTTAACAATTCAGAAACAGTCAAAATTTTTCAAACCGATTAATGAAATTAAATTGCTTAAAAAGGTTCTTATTAATATAAAATTATAATATATCATTGTAATATTGAAAAAGCCTAGTAGGTGAATGGTGTTGGAAAATGTCAGTTACCTACCTAGTAAGCCTACTTGGCTCTTTGAATATTCAACCAAAATGGTAACTGACAATTACTTAAAAGAGTCTAAGACCAATAAATTTTTATTAGCAATTCTTAGAAAAGAGAAGAAAATTCTTGGTCTTTTTTATAAACATAGCAACGTTTATCAATAAACGAAGATGACATATAACAACAAAATCTTTAAAAGAAAATCAAACTAATCCTTATGAAAGCTAATTTTTTTTCCTTACGCCCTGTTATGAACTTTTGAAGTTGCCGGTTAAAATACTGATTGATTTTTCAAGGAAAACATAAAGCAAAAGTTGCTCAAAAAGTAACTACCCTAGGAAAAATACTAGAAGAGAAAAAAGCAAGTAAAAAAACAAAAGCTTTTAGTAATAAAAATGAATAAACTTTGCTGAAAGTTTTTCTTGGGGATCATCCGGGTTTTTAGTTAATACGTCTTTTAAAGAAAAATTTTTTTCATCTTCATTAATAAAAGAAGTTATTTGCTGATAATCAGTTAATCAGGCTTTAATATCTGTCAAAATTTTTTTTCCTTCGGTTGATTTTAGTAAAATCCCTTTTAGGATTTTCATGTATTCGGCTGGATCGTTAGTATTGGCGGGATTAGCGGATGAGATTAACTGAGCTATTTTTTTTTCCATCTCTTGGGCTTGGGTCGATAAACTGGCTACAGCGGGACTAAATAAGGGCGTTCCATCTTGTGGCGGAGTATTTGGGTTATTATTTTCCTCATTTTCTTCCTCTTCCGGTAAACTGTCTTGAAAATCAGTGAGAATTTTATCCAGTAATTGGTAATTTTCATCGCTAATGACTTCTTGGTTGTCCGTTTTACCCAGCGGAGGTTTATTAGTAGCAAAATAGTTAGCAATTAATTGCTCATAAGCTACTAATTTATTGCAACAGAAATTGGATAAACAAGATCAAAGAAGTATTCAATTAGCTAAAGAATTACAGGAAGCACAACAAAATAATGATCCTGCTCAAATGGCGGCAGTAACTCAAATGATTAAAGATAATGATAAAAATACGCATGCCACCCGCTTGCAAATAAAAAAAAGCGAAGAAGAAGCTAAAAAGAAAGTCAAGGAAATCGAGGATTATTTTAAAATGATTGAACAGAATAAACCCTGATATTTGGATATGAACTTTAAATCTCCTTGGATGTGAGGAATTTTGATATTTAGTTGTATCGCTTTTTACTTTGCTTATAAGGGATTTGTGTGATGCTGAAATAAAATCAAATCCTTTATTTGGGGCGAAAGTCAATAAACGTTATGTCTTACGAAATCACTGCTCAAGATTTTTGTCTAATTGTTAAAAACCCCAAATGTCAAGGCACCGAAACCGAAAATGGTAAAGCAGAAGAAGGACATGCTAAATGCGGACACTGTAAAGGGAATTATTTTGTGGGCGGAGAGTGTAATTATGGGGGACGTCATAAAATGGCGGATGAATTAAGAGATATCAATCAAAATTTTCGCGTGTTTGATGTGCTAGTCAAACAACAAGTTAAATTAAGTAAAATTCAGAACGAATCGGAATTCAATAATTCCAAAAAAATTCTCCTCAATTCTTTTCAATCCTTAAAGGAAAAATGCGAGCAAAATAATGGCGAAAGTTTCTTTTTAGGCAAATGTGTCGGCTTGGACGGCACCCAAAATGCTTTCAGTGAGCGACTTAAAGAAACTTTTAAACGCTTAGCTAAGGAATTAGGCTATTATATGGATCAAATCAACAAATCCACTTGACAGCAATTGGCAGGATTTCAAGAGAAATTAAAAAAACTGGATAAATTAAACAGCGAATCCACTCAATTAGCCAAAGAATGAAAGGAAGAAAAAGATCCAGCCAAGAAAAAAAAATTACTTTCACTGTTAAACCAAAAAAATAACGAGATTAAATCTTTACAAAGAGAAATCCAAAAAGATCCGATTTATTCCCTTTACAGTCAAGAAAAATCGGAAGAATTAGCTGATATTGTTAAGAATATTTTTCGTGGTGATGAAAATTCCTCTTTTTTTACTTGAAACAAGCAAGAAAAGGATGAAACCGAAGAAAAGCAATCTGATAAATATTTTGGCCTCTTGCCCAAAGAATCTACTAATAATGTTTTGCTATTACTAGGCGGATTATTAATTATCGGAGTAGTTTATCACTTTTTGATCAAGAAACTTGACTAAATTAACTGGGAGTTGAACTGATTCTCCCTTAAAAAAATTAGTGAATCGAAGCAGAGTATTTTTCTTGGTAAGATTTAACTTGGCGTTTGATATGAGTTTCTTGACGATCCTTTCACAACTCTAAGTCATAGCGTTGTTGCAGATTTAAAAACAATTCCGGTTCGATTTGAAAATAACAACTGAGTCGATAAGCAATTTCAGGAGTTATTTTGGCTTTACCTTCAACTAAATCTTGAAGTTGATAAGTTGGTAGGTGTAAATCTTGTGATAATTGTTCTTTTGATAAATTGAGCGGTTGAAAGAACTGTCGCTCCAAAGTTTGACCTGGATGAACTGGTGGAAATTTATTGGTCATAATAATTAATTTAATTAATTTTAATGATAATCGACTATTTCTACTTCATGAGCGTGACCGTCTTGTCAGTAAAAACAAACTCGAAATTTAGTCTTACCAACTCAAAAAGACTTTTGACCAGTTCGATCACCTTCTAGATTATGGAGTTTTAAGCCCGGAATTTTTTCTAACTGTTGCAAGTTAGTAATTGAATCTAACAAACTTAGACTTTCTCAGGCTAGTTCGTAAATAGACATCATTTTCTTGGTAGGTTGTCGAGCTCAAATCTTCTTGGCTAATTTGCCCTTTAATGTTTTTATCACTTTTTATTTAATAATTTTTATGCTATTTTTTAAAAAATTTATCGGCTGGTTAATTTCTTTAGCGGTCCTGCTCGGTCTAACTATTCTCGGACTCCAAACTTTCTTAACTTGACAAAATAATCGCATCAATCAAACTCGTCTAGAAATTGAACACAGTGGGAGTTTGGAAGAACGCAAGCAAAAACAGAAAGAAAAGGATGAGCGAGAACGGAAGTTGCAAGAAGCCGAATTAGATCGTTTAGCTGGTCCTAATTGACGAGACAAAGGAAAGATTCTGGATATAACTAAAATGAAACCGCCCTTAGGCATTAAAGGATTGCCGACCCAAAGCAAAGGAGAATTAGTTTATTCGGAAGAAATAAAGAAACATTTTACTGCTATTTTGGAAGATATTGACGATTTAGTTAATAATGGTCAAGTTTACACTCATAAAGATGAATATCGGGATGATAGTAGTGGCAATTTCACTCGTCGTAATACTATTCTTTATGGGATGGCGGGAACTGGCAAGACTGAATTTCCCAAACAATTAGTTTTTGAAATTGCGAATAAATTTCAATCGCAAAACGAGAAAAGATTAAACGAATATAACCAAGATTTAATAAACAAACAAGAGCAATTAGTCAACGATTCGGAAAATGAACAATTAAAGACTGAAATTGAGGAATTAAAAGAACTAATTAAAGATTGCGAAGAGCAGTTAACTAAGGAAGAAAGCAAAATAGCGCCTGTCTTTCAAATTGATGGATTCCATTTACAAACAGCAGGAAAGGCATTAAATGATAAAGGTTTAGAAAGTCATGAAAAATTAATTGCAATTCTCAAAGAACTAAAAAAAGAAGCTTTTGGGGATGCTTATTCCGATAAAGCTTACATAGTTTTCGTGGAAGAGGCGGATCAAGGAGTTAATGTGATGACGGCGGGTGGTGGTGGCAAAAAAAATAATCTGCTCGAAGACTGGAAAAATTTTCTATCCACGACCGAAGATATGGCAGGATTAAAAAATAATGTCCAAGATCCTAATAGTTGTATCATGATCGCCACTAATAATTATGAAAATTTAGATCCTGCTTTGGTGCGTCGGGGTCGCTTAGGTAAAAAACTTAATTTTTCCTGAACGCCGGAATTATTAAAAGAATATGGAGATGCTGGGGGTTCGGATGGTCGGGATTGAGCCAAGATTAATTGACCTAATGATCCAGCGTGAGACTTTAATAATAGTCGTTATCGGGAAGAATTGTATAAAATGTCCACTAAGTTTGGTTTTGCCATGTTTAAGGATAAATTTGCTCCCCATGCTAATAAAATCATTCAATCCTGACAAAATCTAGATGATAATAAAAGGAAAAAGAAAGAAGCGGAATTAGGAACTTTTAAAGATGAAAACGACAAGGAAATTTGCAACTGACTTCTTCATTATCTCTTTACTTTCCATCAATACAATTCCAAACAAAACTTAGACGCTTTAAAATCAGCCGAACAAATTCAGCGTTATGATTTCGGGAAAGCGGCACGGATGGAAGAAAACACCGCCGCTATTGCCAGTCTAATCAGCAAATCAGTCATGAACCTCGGACAAGGAATTGCTGACAAACTAAGTGAAATTCGGGGTGAAATGGTCGCTAACTTTCAAGAAATTTCTAATTTAAGAACTGAAATTAATAACTTCCGCACTAATATTACTGCCCTTGATAAAGATATTGAAAGTTTAAGGAGTAGATTTAGTGACTTGAGTTCTAGTGTTTCTTCCAATCAAAGTTATACTAGTCAACTAAGTTCGCAAATTAGTAGTCTGCAAAGTCAGATTAGTGTATTAGGAAGTTCTTCTTCCAGCAGTAGCGGGGTCAACAGTGTCAGTGATTATAATTCGGTGGTCAGCAAAAGCAATAGAAGAAATGAAATTGTCAGTAGCTTTGTGAGAATAATAAATAGTAGCAACACTTCTGATCTTGCTAAAATAGTGCAAGATTTCATTAATGAGTGAAATAATGCTTAATTAAGAAATTTTATCAGTTCACCAACTATACTTTTTACCTATTCTCTTAGCTTTTTTTCAGCGCATAGTTTGATAAGAAATAAAAATTACCGAGACAATTATTGCCACTAACCCAGCTCAAAATCCACTGTTATGATAAAAAGATTTGATATTAGTAATAACTTGTTGTAAAAATCCTTGAGCATCATAAATTTTTAACTTTTTGCTTTGGCAAGCTTGACACTGATTAGGAAGCTGCATGTGACTAAATTCTTTGTGACAATCGCAACAAACACTGTTGTATTTATAACCCTGATTAGGTTTTTTGTTAGTGGGGATTTTACCTTGTTCGATTTGAATTTGAATTTCTTGCAAACCAGCCTTACTTGCTGGATCAAGATTAAGTTGATCAATATTGACTGCTTCCCCATTTTTGAGTTTGGCGAGCACTTGTAATTCAGTTTTATTTTCAATTGAGATATTTAATTGCTCAATATTTATTTTTTGTCCTTGGAAAATTTCTTGGGTGGCTTGCAAAAAAACTCTTACTTCCGGATCGCAAGGTTCACATCATTTTTTATCAGAAGCTTGGGGTAAATAATAAGAATTATCGCCTTGATTGATTGACTTTTTACAATTATAACATTTGGTGTTAGTTTGCTGGTTCTGACTTTGTTGGGGCGGAGCCGAAATTCTGTCTTGATAATTCAAAGTTAAAATTGGGGGAGAGTTATTGGAATCAAGATAGCTAGTTAGTGAAGAAGAATTGGTTTTTTGTCCTAAGATTTGCTTTTCACAACAAGATTGGCAAAGAGTGCCGGTTTGATTGGTCACATCAGCATAAAAACTTTGTCCAGTAATTTTCTTACCGCAATCATCACACTTATTTTCGGTATAGTAGTTATCATAACAACTCTCGGAACAAAAAGCGTTGTGATCATTTTTATTAGTTCAATGGCGACCAGTTATATTTTGGGAACATTTAGCACAAATAATGACTGGATTTTGCTGGGCTAATTCCTCACCAATTTTCTTTGCAGTTCGGCTCGTTCAGTAATTAACTCCTCCATTCTTTCTTGATTTCTTTCCAGTTCGGAAATACTTGACTGACTGTCTTGATAAATTTTGCTTAACTTAGTTTTTAATCAACTTTTATAATGTGATTCGGAACAGAAAACTATCTGATTATCAGCATCAGTAGCGTTTTTAGTGGAAGAACTTAGTTTTTTAGTTCTTTTGTCAAAAATATAGTGATAAAGATTTGATTTTTTACCACATTGTTGACAGTGTGATAATTTGTATTCTTGATTTTTACGGGTTTGCTCAGTTTGTTCTTTTTGCTTTTTGGTTGCTTCGCTAGCTCGTTCGCGATCACGAGCTTCACGCCGAAAATAACTATGAGCATTTCGAGCACAAGGATCACAGTGGTAAATAGGCGAAGTTTTATTACTTCAGATTCATAGATGCGAAGAGAAGCATCTTCGTTTCCACAACGGATACAGTGAGTCATTATGAAGAAAAAGACAATTCTCTTTCCGAACAAGAGCAAAAAATAGCAAATTACCAATCTCTCTTAAGAAAGAGTGATGAAAGTTTAGCTAATTGTCAAAAAACCATTCAGAAAAAAAGTGAAATTTTAACCGAATTAGAAGCAGAAAAAAATAATTTAGCGGAATTATTAGAAGCCAGTGCAGAAAAAATAGCACAATTAGAGGATAGTTGCTTAAATTCGCAAACCAAAATTAAGGAATTGGAAGGAAAGATTGAGGAATTAGAATCCAAAGGTGATAACTCTAGTGAGTTGAATAGATTAAAACAAGAATTGAATGTTTTGAAATCTATTTCTCAACAAGAAATTAATGATTTAAAAAATTAATTATCACAAGCCAAAGCAAAAGAAGAGCAATTAAATCAGAAAATCCAAAAATTTACTACTAAAAAAGAATCAAAATTCCAAAACAAAGCGGAAAATAATGCGGATGATAAATCTTATTGAGAAAAAATTAAAAACCCATTAGTTTTTGGCAGTGGAATTATTTTGATAATAATTGTAATAAGTTGATTAAAAAAAGAAAAATAAGATAATCTTCTCCACTAAAAATATTCGTGTTTTTAATTTTTATTTAATTCAGCAAGAGGAAAGGAAAAATGCATCTTTTCATAACTTTTATACAATATTTCAACACCAAAAGAAAACTCTCTTCATCTTCTTCTTTAATTTCTGCATCAAACCATGTTCATAAAGCATCTTTTTCGTAAACAATAAGAGCGTTTTCGTTCGGGACTAAATTACATGACACCAAATCTCTAATTTGCAAACCATTAATAAAAATTACTCTTTTTAAGTTTCTCAGTAGCATCTCTTCTTCTTTATATCATTTTTGCTTATCATTCATTTTTGAACAATTGGAAGATCCATTAGGCTTAATTTTAGGATTTATTAAAATAACATATTCTCTGCTTTTAGTGCAATTATCGTCGTGTTTTAAATTAAATAAATGATTTCTCAAAGATGTCAAGAGATTAATTTCAGTACTATTTTTAGTAATTAAATATTCTTTATTAATAAAAGATTTGTTTTTTAGCAACCTTATAGATTTTTTATCCAAAAATAAAGCTAATTTCTTAACTTCGGCTTTTTCTAATCAATCTTTATTCTTGCTTATTTTTATTACCTTTTTTTTAACTTCTATTTTTTCATCTCCTGAAACTCAAACATAATCCTTGCTAATTCCCATCTCTTTCTTAATGCGAGGAGAAATTTTCATTTTTTCTTGTTTTTTTAATCCTTTTTTAGGAAATAATCTATAATTTTCTTCCTTGCTTGAAAAAGAATAATCATAGCTGTTTTTTAAAAAAAAGAATAGTGTTCGATAACTGCCTTTAATTTTTCTATTTTTTCGTTTTTACTATTCATTGCTTCTATATTTCTCTATTTCTTTTCTTTTGCAGAGTCTATATTCAATTCATCCCGATTCACGAGTTATTGGTTTAATAATTTTTCTCCACCTTTCCCCTTCTGTAAGTTTCTTAAGGATAGTTGAAAGACTCTTAATGACATCTACTTCGGGATTTTTGCCTTTTCTAATGCCAATAAATTTCTCGAAATTTTCTTCAATTCACGTAATATTATTACAAAAACAATTATTTCTTTTTGACTGGATGCAGTTTGTTTTGTCATAAAAAAATTTATATTTTGGTTTAACTCATCCTTCTTT
This sequence comes from Mycoplasmataceae bacterium, assembly GCA_031674855.1. Classification (GTDB taxonomy): domain Bacteria; phylum Bacillota_I; class Bacilli_A; order Mycoplasmatales; family CGIF01; genus CGIF01. The sequence goes on along the minus strand of CP125275.1, from coordinate 123,091 downwards.
TAAGGATTTATAAGCATTTTTAGGATCAATAAATTCTTTATTTTCCTTTCATTCTTCAAAGCAACTTCTTAAAGTTTTTAAGAATTCAATATTATTTATCAAATCAGATTTAAGTTTAGTAATTTCCTCCCAACTATTTTTTTCTCCGGCATCAAAATTATTTGGAAAAATTTTCATCTGTTCATTTATTTTTCTTTTTCTATCATCATCAAGTAAAAATTTATGCTCTAAAAACAAACTTTCTGATAGTTTTGCAAAAAATATGTAATTGTCTTTGCCGAATATAGGAATAATCTGTATCTTATTAAATTTTTTCCAAAACTCTTCTTTATTAAGTATATCATTATATCTGGACTTGCAATTTTCTTTCAAATTATTTAACTTTCACAAAAACATTTCCTTTCTCTTTTCATTGTTTAATTTCTTTTCTTCTTCTGATAATAAATCATCTTCTTCGAATTGATCATATTGTTCTAACTCTTTACTAAATTTATCATAAATATATTTGAAAAGAGAATTAAATACATAATGAGAAAAAAAATTAACTTCTGTAAAACCTTCCACAAAAAGAACTCTTTTACTAAAAATAATTTTTGCAACATATTCTTTTAAAAATATTTCTATTCATTTATTTCTATAGAATATCTCCGGTCGTCTTTTGAGATCTTTTTCAAATATTTTTCCATAACTGCGACAAACTTCAATTATCGGATCTTTTATTTTGTCAATAACATTTTTCAGATAAACTATTCCTCACTCATTTAAAATTACTAATCTTAAAATTCCATCATAAATCTCAGAAGGAGAAGATAGCATGCATTGAGAAGAATTAGTTGTTACTATTATGTCACAATTGCCGTTTATTTCGGTTATTTCTTTCAAAAGTTGGAAAATTTTCCTTTCATAGGCAGGATGTAAAAAAACTTCCGGATTATCAATTAAAAAAACAGATTTTTCAGCAACGGATTTCAAAAAGAAAATGACTCATTTTCTCTCATCTCTAAAACCCAGCGTTGATGATTTTTCTTTGTTTTTTAAGACATCGATCAAAAATTTTAAAAAAATGAATCGCTTTCCTCCTAAACTTGTTGGTTTTGAATTTCCATCTCACGGATCTGAAAAGGAGAATTTAAATTCAAAAAATGGACTTATGTTTTCATTTTTAGACAAGGGCAACAATTCGCCAAATCCGTAAAGATAATTTCAATTTAATTCATTTTCTTCATCCTTAAGAATATCATCAAGTAGTCAATAAATTGCTCTTTTTAATATTAATTCTAGTTCCTCCTTATCTTTGATTTCGGAAAAATTTATCTTCCTTTTATTTTCTGAATTTAAATCATCTCATTTCAAAGAACAGATAGGCCAACTAGTAGTGCATTTTGTCAAACTAATCTTTCTTTTGATACCAAAAATATAACTTTCTATTTCAAAAAGATAGTGTTCGTTACAAGAAAAAGATACTAATTCATTGTTCTCATCTTTATAAATCAAAAAAATTCCTTTTATATCAAATTTCACTGACTCTAGAAAAGATTTTAAAAAATCTTCTCCTCCTTTCACATAAAAGATTTGATAATCAGTTTTGTTTTTTTTATATCAATCGTGTAAACAATCTAATAAACTGCTCTTTCCAACATTATTTCTTCCTAAGATTAAATTTAATTTTCCTTTGAGGGGAGCGAATTTCAGATTTTTAAGGTTGCGAAATTCTTCAATCAGAATAAACCCTTCATCGTTGGAATCGGTCATATAATAAGTCTAATTATTATAAGAAGGCGGTAATAATTCTATCTGAGCTACTTGTTGAACTTCATTAATCCTTTGCTCTAAATGATTTACTTGGTGTTGGAGCAAAAGTAATTTTTGAAGCTCATTATTACTTAACTTATTAGTTAAATTTCTCTTGGCTCGGTCACTAATAGAACTTTTGTCAGGGCTTTCTAAGAGAATGTCTAGGTAATCATGAAGATTTTCTTCTAATTTACTTTTAGCATCTTTGATTAATTGGTATAGTTCTAATTTTTTGATTTCTAATAACTCACCACCAAAGTCTTCTATTGTTTCTTCTAACTGATCAACTTTTCTTTGAACCCTTTTTAATTCTAAATTTTCTAAATTCTTTTTTGCTAACTCTTTACTCAACTTTTCTTCTTCCAATTTTTTTTTTCTTTCTAAATCGGCAGCTAGCTTTTGTTCTTCATTTAAATAGATAAAGAATCAATTATATCCTTCTCCATAACGTTCGCTTCAGCCATAAGAACCCGTTAACTTAATCTCTTTGCCTTGGCTTGAACCAAAATGATTGGTTTTTACTCACTGTGCGCTAGAATCTTTGGAGGTTGACTGAATGTTTAGTCCACAGACGTTGCTGGAATTTTCTTCTGGAATTAGATAAATATAAGTTCGTGAATAACCTTCACGATTTAAAATATGGTCTCAAGCATAACCTTCTCGGACACAATATTTATCTTTGGTTGTTGTTCCTCATTCATTATCTTTTAGGTTAGGAGCCGAAGAATCATTGCTGGTGTGATCGGTATAACCTCCGACAATTGACCAAAACGGACCTTGTTCTCCTAAATGAATGAAAGAGTGCCCATATCCGCCGTGGTAAGAATTGCTCCAATTATATCCGTGGGCTATTTCTATTTTTTGCGAAGTTTGTTGACCTCAACTTCTATCAATTTTTCAATGAGCGCTGCTATCTTTACTAGTAACTTCGTAGGAAAAACCTACAATACCTAAATTTTTTTTTGTCATGATTTTAAAATTTCTTTTATTTAGTCAAAACTTCAACTTTAGCTTCCAATTTTTGTTCTTGTAGTTCAGAATCAGCAATACTTTTTTCTAAGATTTTAATACTTTCTTTACATTTATGGATTTTTTCGGTTAAGTCAAAAATTGCTTTAGTAGAACTAAAAGATTCTATTTTTCTGAAAGAATTGTTAAATAATTTTTCAGCTAACTCATTACACTTGTCTTCGAGCAGAAATTGTTTACAAATTAAAGCTACTTCTAGATGATTTTCATTAATTTTTTTGCTTTCGTCGACACCATTATTAACATAAGTGCGACAATGGTTGCTTCCGCAACTACTGCAATAAACCCTCGAAGAACTATTTGTCGTGACTAAACTATTTGATGAACAATTGTTTAAAAAATTGGTTTTCGCTTCACTCAATTCTTTTTCTAATCTAGTTAACCGTTCTTTTTTTTCTTCCAATAATTCTTCACCTAGAGTTCTTTGATTAAAAAGCAGATTTCTAATAAGACTATTATCGCTTTCGTTTTTTACAGACTTAATATCTTTTATTTCATTTAATTTCATGATGTTTTTGTAAATTTTTTTAAAAATTGTATCTTTTTATTTTATTAGGTTAAATATTCTTATTTATTTTTTTTGTTGAGGTTTAGCCTCAATACGATTGATGTTATTATAATTGTGATTTTAACGCAGGAATACTTGGCTGTAAATTAATGAGATTAATTTGTTAAACATGATGATTATTGGAGAGTTCGTTATATTTATTCTCTCCAATTTATATTTTATATAAAATCATTCTGTTTATATATTCATGATTTCTAATATTTTAAAAACAGCAGTGGTTTTTTTCTAACAATCTTTAATATAAATCCTAATCAGAATCATTTTAAGTTAAATTTCTATCTGATTTTTAAACTCTTTAAGTTCTTTAATTTCTTTTTCTAAACGAGTTATGTTATTTTTCAATCTTTGAACTTCTTGTTTTGATTCATTATCTTCCCCACTAATAGAAATTCTTCTAGGCAAAATTTCTTTATCTCCTGTTAATTCTCTTTCCAATCTAATCAGAGAGACACCAATATCTATTTCTCCCCAATCAGCAGGTTTTTCTTCGGGATATTTTAAGTAAAAGAGTTCGTAATTAAAATTTCATTCATAATCGTGTAAAAAATCATTTCCATTACTTTTTCAACAACTATCGCAATAATTACCACCATGATACTGACTTAAATAAAATTTATCCACCCTTTCTTTTCGCATAATATGCATCTTTTTATTTGTATTTCTTGATTGTTTTTCATATTAAATTATTCAAAATTAATAGTCATTTTTAAAATTTTTTTTAACCTCAACTTTATTTACTAATTGCTGATAACAATTACATTCGTTATCTATTCCTTCACAAGAACATTCACAATTATCATAATTACCTTTCTCAACATAACCTGATTGACATCCCCAACATTGTTCTACCCTTTCAAGATTTTCGATTTCATTTTCAGGATTGTAAATGTAATACTTTATCCCGTATTCTGTTTTAGTTTTTGAACTTAAATCGGCAGTTATAATGTACTTTTGCTGATTAAATCCTTTTCGAGGTTTCGGCGATTCTACTTTTTGAAAAATTGGATGATTTCTGTGAACATGGATAGCATTAGTTCTACCATTTTCAACATAATTAAATCCATAATAAGGCTTTCCCTTATCGGCAAAATTTTGAACTATATATACTTTTAGTTTTTGTGTCATAATATTTTAAAACTTTTCACTAAATTAACCAGTTTAGCCCTGAACGATTACTACTGTTGATTTTTAGAACACTAGTAATCGGTTTTAGTTATTGATTATAATCGTTTTAGGTTTTGTTTTGACCATAGGCAATTATTATTGATTTGTAAGGTAATAATCCTTACAATATAATTTTATATTCATAATATTGTTACTTAAGCAACATAAAATAATATTATTATGAGAGGTTACAATGTTAATATTTACTTTTCAGAGGAAAATTATCGCAAAATCAGTCATTTAATTAGCGAACGAAAAATAAGTGCTTTTGTTAACCAAGCCGTTGAAAAAGAACTAGCGAAGTCCAATGAGGAGAGAAAAAATGAAATAAAGTTAGCTTGTCAGAGGATGAAGAAAAACAAAAACTTTCAATCTGAGTTAAATGATTGGGATAAAGTTACTGAAGATGGAATTAAATAACAAATCATTCCCCAAAAAATGAGAATTTTGGTTAGTGAAATTTGAAAAAACCAGTGAAGATAGAAAATCTTTTCGACCAGCCTTAATTATTAGCGATGATATTAGAAATGAATTTGATAATTTAATCGTAGTAATTCCAACTACGACTGAAAATTTGGGACAGACAGAAAAATTTGAAGTTTTGGTCAAAAAAAACTCAGAGTTAAAACTTGATAATCCTTGCAAACTGCAATTTTTCTATCCTCGGACCATTGATAAAAAACTTCGTTTGGTTGCTTGTTTAGGAATGGCTAATCGTGATTTAATTGAACAAGCCAAAAAAGCTTGAAAATATTCTTTTGATGTTGATTCTTGATAAATTTTTTTTCTTTTCTGGTTTTTATTGTAGTCGTTTAGATAAAGGTAAAAATTAGATTATTTTTATTTGAATTTAAATATACCAAAACTATTATTATATCACATATGACTGACAATAGAGAGGAAAATTCTCTTCAATCAACAGAAGAAGAATGTAGAATAGCCGAAATTTTTCCTAACGAAGAGGCGGTTTCGCAAAGAAAATATGGGACTTGTCCTCGGTGCAAAGTTCCTTATGGAAAAGACATGAATTTTAACTTTTTAAATGTCGTTTCTGGAAATACGCTTTGTGATGAATGTCTTGAAAAAAAAATTCGTGCAAACTTTGAGAACTGAGACAGCGGAAATGATAAGATTAATAATTTTATTCGGGAGCAACAATTAGCTCGACCTAGAATTTCTAGGATCGAATGAATTCCTTACGAACAACTTGAAATTGAGAAAGACGAAAAAGGAAACAACAAAGTTTTTGGCGAAGGAGGTTTTGGGAAGATCTATAAAGCAAAAACTGATTTTTTCATGCCCAAAAGCGGGAAGAAAAAAGCAATTGCGAGTGTTCTCGTGGGAATTAAGAAAATCTTGGGCAAGGAAAATGATTTTTTGGCATTAAAAGTTTTTGACTCAAAGAAAGTCGGTAGTTACTTTCTTGAAGAAAATATTCAGGAGAATGAAATGTATAATAGTTGATTTTTGGAAAGTATCCCACTAAATAATAAAGTATTTAATATTGGTGGATATTTCACTCCTTCTTTTCATGGTATCTCCAAAGATCATGATGGAAATTATATACTTATTAGTGAATATATAAACGGAGGTGATTTGCATAAAAACCTAAATGATATTTATGAAACTGCTGAATTTAAGGGAATTAACAAATTAATTGATTTTTTTAGTTTACTAAAATTTTTTCTTTCTAAGGAAGAAATTTTATTTTGAAGAGGAATGGGCATGAAGCATATGTGAATATTAAGCATGTGTGAAAAAATTGAATTTTTGCACCAAAAACAATTCATCCACCGAGACTTACATCCTGGAAATATGCTATTTTTCAAAAAAGGAGGTTGAGTAATAAATCCCCATATTATTGACTTCGGACTTTCTTGTTCTGAAAATGAATCCAAAAAGGGAAGTTTGTATGGAAATTTACCTTATGTTGCACCCGAATTGCTTAAAGGAGAAAATCACACTTATTCAAGTGATATCTATGCTTTAGGAATGTTGATGTATGAAATTTTATCAGAATCATCTCCATTTCATGAATTTAGTCTAAATAGCATTACGAGCAAAGAAAAATTGATTGAGGAGATATTTTTTAACGACTTGAGACCAAAATTTCCTCAAGAACAAGATTCGTTTGGTCACAAAATTTATGAATTTTATGAGGAATTGATTAAGAAATGTTGAGATTCAGATCCAAATAAAAGACCTAATATAAATGAAATAGTTTCAGAATTAAAAAGATTCGAAAGGGATATTCTTAATAAAAATGAATTCAATATTAAAACTTTGAGTTATACACGCTCGGAAAACTTTTCCCTCAAAAAAAGCAGTATAAGGAAGATTAATTCTCAATTAATTAATACTAGTCAATTAAAAGTAAAATTGGATAAACTAGTTACTAATGAAGGTAGTTCCTCAAAAACTAAAAACAAAGAATCTCTAAATCAAAAATTACTATCCATCAAAAACAACCTTGATGAACAAACAAATAATCTAGTAGATAATTTCATAGAACTCAATCTACAATGAATGAAAAATAAAGATGATGATTTGGGTGATGAAATAGATAATTTGGAAGAAAAATTAGAAGCAAAAACTAATAAAAAACTAGTTTCTGAAATCAAAGATTATTGTGAAAAAGTTTTTGATTCTAAATCAGAAAAGGGGGAAGAATTGGTTTGTGCTATTGAAACCTCAAAGTAAAAGTTTTATATGATAAATTCACAATCCCAAAAATGATTAGAGAATAATTTTCCAAAATTCTCACCAAAGATTAAGAGCAAAAGAAGAGATATAATCTCCGGTAATCTAATCATTGAAGATTACGAACAATTATCAAAGATAAATTTAGAAAATAGCAAAAATGAAAGAGAGATTGAAAAATTAACTCTGAAAAATCTTCCCTTGCTCGAAGAATGTTTCATTGAGGGTTGTAAAATAAAAGAGCTAGTTATTGAAAATTGCCCCAGCATTAAAATCTTACACATTCAAAGAAACAATCTAGAAAATTTAAATTTCTTAGAAAATTTAACTAATCTAAAAGAACTAAATATTGACAATAATAAAGAAATCGGTTTCAACTGCGGATTAAAACACTTACCTCTCAGTTTAGATAATTTTTCTTATCAAGGAACTAATTTAGAAAAAATCTTAAAAGATGATTGAAAAGAAAAAAGAGATCGGTTAGTTAAATTAGGCAAAAAAAACCCTCGCCTATTTTGAGACTTGACGATAAAATACGAACACTTAAAAACCGTGCTTGATTCTGTCCTTAAAGAAGGAAATTATGAACCAAAAATAATTGTTGAATCAACCGATAAAATTGTTACTAGTTTTAAAAAAAATGCTGAGGATTTAATCAAGGAAAATCAATTTCTCCAAGAACAAAATTCTCTATTTCAAGAGAAAGAAGTTCAGATCAACTATTTAGAAATCCGCATTCAAGAACTAGTTAATCTCATTAAGAATCAAAAACAAAAGATTATTGATGACTTTCTCAATGTGCTACCGGAAAAAGATTTAATTCAACAACTAATCACGAGTTACTTGGAATTTAAGAAAGCTGACAAGCAAAATTTAGATAATTCACTTGATTTAGAAGACGAATATAATGATATCAAAAAAGAATTGCGAAAGAAATTAGGTAATGAGTTTGTTAGAAAAATACAACATATTCTCTCAGACTGTGAATCCTTAGTTAATTTGGAAATCGAATTAGAAAATAGATTAAAAAATAAATCCCTTTTAATCGAAGGACAAAAGAAAAATCCGATTCTGCAATTAACTAATGATGAGTCAAAAGAATTAGTTTTAGAAAAAAGAAAGATCATCGAAGAAGAAGAGCAAACTCAGCAATCGCAATTAATTGAATTTGAAAAGCTGAAAGAACAAAACCTATCCCTACAATTAGCAAAAGCTAAATTAGAAGGAAGAATAGAGACTTACGAAAAACTCATTCCCGTTGATCAAAAAGAACGATTGATATTAGAATTAACCAATAATCCTGCCTTTTTTAAACAACTAATTTCGCAAGTCCGCAACTATCTCAATTCTAAACAATTATTTATCAACACTCGTAAAGAAACCATTATTTTGCTCCAAGAAATTGTCAATTTGATGGAACAAAAAACCGTAGTCGGCAGTGGCAAATATGTCCGTTTAGAAAAAGGTTCGAAATTGGTAGTAAGTGCGGTAAAAGCCTCGCCTGTTCCCGTTCCTTATGTTAAAGAAGTAATCGCCGAGACTATCCCGCTCATCATTGACCATTTTAAAGGCAAATTTAAAAATGAGAGTGTGGAGTTATTTAAAGAACATTTAGAAAAAAATGATAACACTAATGAAATCAAAAGACAAAGAATACTTTTAACTGAATTAATCAATAAACATTCTGAGTTAAGTTCAGTTCAATTAGTGAACGATTTATTAAATCTCAAAGATAATAATCAATTCTTTACTAATGAGCATGAAATCTATCAAGTTGCTACTAATATTTGAGAAGATAAACCAACACTCACTCTTGATGATATGAAATCAACCATTAGTGAATTAGGTAAGAATATTAAATTTTTAGAAAGAGAGTTAAAAAATGAGATGAGTGAAATCAGTAAGTTTAATAGTGAGATAAATAAATTAGAGAAAACGATTAGTTTACAGTTAGAAAATCAAATAGTTGATTTTGATATTAATAAATAAAATAAAAAAAAGACTTTTGTTAAGTAAAAATAAAAATGAACAAAAAAGAAAAGATAATTCTAGAGTCAGTTAATATTCAACCATTGATTGATATGGAAATCACGATGACTAACTCTTTTAAAAAGTTTGAATCAGAAGAAATCACTGAACTAGAAGAAATGGGAATAATCAAGGCTTTTGAAATATCTTATGAATTGGCTTGAAAAACCCTTAAAAAAATTTTAGAAATTCAAGGAACAGAAGCCCTTAGTCCTAGAGAAGTATTTCGCTCATCCGCCCAATTTGGTTATTTAGAAGATCCGCAAGTCTGATTTGATTTCGGCAAAGAACGAAATATGACCGCCCATGTCTATGATGGCGATACTTTTCAAAATATCCTCAATTTTATCCCTAAATTTCTTGCAGAGTTCAGAAAATTAATTATTAATTTAGGGAAAATAAAGTAATGAATAAATTAATTATTAGTGATATTGATTATCAAATAATCAAAAATATCCTTGATCGCTATCCTTATCAATTCTACGCTTACGGCTCTCGCACCAAAGGAAATGCTAAAAAATATTCTGATTTAGATCTTTGTTATCTTGCTAATATTCCTAGAAATGAAATTCTAAATCTGAATGAAGAATTAATAGAATCTGATTTATCATTTAAAGTTGATTTGATTAATTTAAACAAAGTAGATTTATCATTTAAGAAGTCGATTGAAAAAGATTTAGTGTTACTGAATTAAATAAATGATAGTCAAAAGAATTCCTGAAATAATATTATCTATTATTTTTTCACTATAAAACCTATCTAATGTTTGAACTTTTTCACTATCTTTTTCAATTTCAAATTTCTTAAAATACCGATTATAAATTAACTTCTGTTTAAAATCTTTGTTTTAAAAATTAATACAATTTTTCTTCTTTATCAAATTTTAGCAAAATTGTTAAATTTGCAACTTTATCTCAACAAGAACTGTTTAAGACAAATAGCATTCAAACCAACTCAAACCTAATTTATTAAAAAGCAAAAAATCATGATATGGAAAATTGAAAAGAACAGGACGGTTTATTCAAAGATTTTGACGAAAAAATAACCAAGAAATGAATTGTTAATAGTTTAATAAGGAAGAAACGAAAGAATGATTAGAGATTAAGGTTTTTCCTAACAGCAGTTATTTTGCTTCTTGATTAAAGGATGAAAAAAAATTTACTCCATCAAATTTAAAAAATTACTCTGATTCTGATTGAAAAATACTAAATAATGAATGGAAAGAATATTGAAAAGATTTTGTAAATTGCGATCATTGTTTAAAAAAAATACAAAGAGATCATAGGTTTTTTAGTGATCGAGAAGAAGATATTGATTTTTGTTCAAAAGATTGCCAATTAACTTGAGACAAAGAAAATCTTAGAGATGTTCAAGCTCATTTAAATGCTCAGCTTCCGGAACTATGAGAAGAAGAAAAAACTTCTGCTTTATTCGTGTCTGGCTGAGATCACGATAATGATAAACCGAGAAGCAACTGAAAAAAGTTAGCGGGAAATTTAGAACTTTTAGATTTTGCTCGGACCAATGTCATAATACTTAACTACTCTTTTAATAAAATTTCTTCTTTAAAAATTGTTGATGGACATAAACTTACTTGACTAATTTTTAACAAAAACAAGATAAGCAAAATAAATTTAACTTATTTACCTAATCTCACGAATTTTGATTTTTCTGATAATTATCTAGAAGATTTAGAATTTCTTTCTTCTTTAAATCCTGATAAGTTAACTAATCTAATCATCAACAACAATAACCTAGTTAAACAAGATATTTCGATTTTTAATCGTTTTGTAAATTTGGACACTCTTCGCATTGATAATACTGATAAGGAAAAATTTGAGACTGGCATTCATAATCGATTTTTTGGTAGCCTCCGTTCTCTAAAAGATTTAACTAAATTAAGAGTGCTGGGAATTGCAAATAATGAAATTGACTTTGAGCTTGAAGATTTACCTATCAGTTTAGAACTAATTAATTACTTTTATGATCTAGGTTTTTTTTGGAATCGATGTTGGAAATAAACAAGTAAGTTCGAAAGTCAGCGATAAGGAAATTAAAAAATTTCTCTATCAAAATCGAATGAGGAAATCAGAAATCTTCTCATTAATTCCTTATGAGCAATTTTCTGAGCTGGAGAAAATTGGCAAAGGATATTCCAGTGATGTTTATAAAGCAAGAAGAGAAACAGCTAACTCAAGGGGAACAGCCGGTTCCGAGTTAGTAATCCCCCCTCTGTGGCTTTAAAATTTTTCACTAAAAAAAACATCGATAAAAAATTTTTGCTTCAAGAACTCATTAATCATAAAGCCTTGTCTGCATCAGCTCCAATTTGCTATGGCGTCACACAAAATCCCAGAGGCGATTATGCTTTAGTTATGCATTATTGTGAACATGGCATTATTAGAGAGTACCTAAAAAATAATGAGATCAACTGGCATGAAAGGATCATTTATTCTATGGAGGTCGCATCTGGGCTATGAAACATACATGATCAAGATATAATTCATAGCGATTTTCATCTAGGGAATATTTTATTAACAAAAAGAGGTAGTGAATCTAAGCCAAAGATTGTCATTACTGATTTTGGTCTAAGTCGATTTTTTGATGATCACAGAGAAAACAAAACCATTTTCGGTGTCCTTCCTTATGTAGCTCCGGAAGTTCTGCAAGGACGGTCTTATACCCAAAGCAGTGATATTTATTCGCTGGCGATGGTTATCTATGAAATTTTGACTGGATTAGAACCTTATCATGGTTATATATAAAAGAAGAAAAATTAGTCAAAGAAATAGTAGAAAATAATCTCAGACCTAGATTTAATGATGGATTTTTGATACCTAAATCACCTGAATATTTGGATAATAACTTTGAGGGATTTTTAATTCCGAAATTTTTACAGGATTTAATCGAGAAGTATTGAAATGCTAATCCTGATGAACGACCAAAAGCCGAACAGGTAAATCAAGAAGTACGAGAAATGGATAAAGTTAAATTTCAGGAGCAACTCAAAGAGCCAAGTAGGCTTACTAGGTAGGTAACTGACATTTTCCAACACCATTCACCTACTAGGCTTTTTCAATATTACAATGATATATTATAATTTTATATTAATAAGAACTTTTTCTAAGAGTTAGTTTTTTTACTTTTTGTCTATATGAATTTTCCTAAAATAGAAAAAGAATATGATTAAACAACCGAAGAAGGAAAAATGTGTAACTTGTGGTAAATTAGTGAGTAAATTTTTTAGAAATTTAACAACAAAAGAAATAACTTGTATCAAAGATACCAATCGCTATGAATAATCCCAAATCACTTACCAATCAACAACTACTCCTCATTTTTATAAAGCATATGGTCGCAAAACTCCTAACAATCGCTGAATTGTTAGGTCATTCTAGTATTGCCACGACTGAAAAATATATTCAGATTGATTTTGCTTAAATAAATCCTCACTATCTCCATTATTCTCACTTTTCTCTTTGAACAAATTTATCTAAATATCCAAGAGAACATTGGTTCTTTTACTGCTTACTAAATATTCTCAATCATCAAAAAAACCTAGACAATTAGGTTTTTTGACCAATTTTAAATGTTTATTAATCTTTTAAAATACCCAAGACAGTCCTCATTCTTTATAAAACTATAATGAGTAAGAAATAATTTCTTACTTTAAAATACAAACTGTCTATATGAAGGAAAGCAAAACCAAACCGCAAAGAACTAGTAATCAATACTAAAACGATTACTACGATTACTAGTATTCTTTTAAAAGCAATTTTAGTAGTAATCGTCTAGGGCTAAACTGGTTAATTTAGTAATAAAACTAAAAGAATAAATTTATTAAAAAGCATGAAAATAAACAAAATATGAGTGCCAACAGTGGTGTTGGTAGCAACAATGGAAAATTATGGTAAAGTTGAAGCGAGTTGTGCAGAAGTGTGTCAAGCCGGACTTGTTGCGTGCATGGGCAAATGTTCTGTGGTTGGAGCTTTTATGCCTCTCGGTATGCCAGCATGCGTAGCGGGTTGCGGAATTGCTACTGGTATCTGTATAGCTGCCTGTCACTAATTAACAAAAATTTTGAAGGAAAATTTGGAGCACCGATGATTGCGTGCTCCAAAAATTAGTAAAAGTAGTAGGTTAAAATTATTTAATAAGCATTGCTAAAAATATATGAACAAATGTTTTCCCAAAAACCAGTTAAGAAACATACAATTATCTGATTGCTTGTAGCAATTTTTATCCAACTTATTTTCTTTACTCCATGGTTAAAAAAATGAAGTGCGGTAGGTTTGTTGATTAATTGCTTGATTAGCATCTTTTATTTGCTTTATATTCTCAAACTACCTAAAAAGGAAGGAGATTGGGAAAAACAGTGAAATCGGTCTGAAACTTGATATTGAGTTTTTTTTATTGGAATGTCGGGGATTGTCATGCTATTTATTGGTAATTATTTGAAATAACATCAGTCAAAATAGGTTGATTAAAACTAGGCAAAAATTAATCCTTTACTACAAACAGCTTAACCATTGAACTTAAACAATGGTGAAATAAAAATCAAAGAAATTTTTGATAATAAAAAAATGACAAACAACAACAATTTAATACCTAAAACTGAAACTATCGCTTACTTTGATATAGAAACCGATCAAAATCTAACTGCCAAAGAATGAAGCAAATTGTATCATGATTCTAGTGAAATTAAGACATTAAAAAAAAGTGGAAGTGATTTTATCAGTGAAAAAATAGAATGTTTATCGAAAGAAACAAGAAAAATGTGAACAATCTCTCGGAACATCTTTTTGGTTATGATAAAGAAAGCTCAGAATTTGTAAAAGAGTTTGTTGAATTATTAGAAGAAATGAATAAATCCTTAGTTTCTTTAAATTCAGCTTTTCAACATCCGGTTAATTATGCACAGAAAATAATTAATTTTCTTGAAAACCCAGAAAAGAATGATCAACAATTACAAGCTCAACAAGAATAATCTCTCAATATTTTTTATTAAATTTTAAACAAAATGTTAACCAAATCATTCAAATGTTTTCGTTGTCAGAAACAATTCGAAGTTGAAATTATTGAAGATGAATGGTATTATGCTCATAAAAATGATTGATATTTTTGAAGCAGCAATCCTGAGGAAGTGGGGAAAATTCAGTGCGACCAATGTTTAATAAATCTCTATAGACATAAAATTGTCTTTCGCTTATTAGTCCCTGATAGAGAGAAGCAAAAGCTTTTGGGTCAGTATATCAAAGAGGGCAGAATCAGCGAGTAAGAAAAACCGAGTTTTATCTTAGAAAAGAATTAAAATTTAAATATTATGACTGAACTAATAATTATTAAAACTAATGAAGGAATTAAGGTCAAATCTTTGCTAGAGAAAGCTCATATCGACTATGAAATACGGAGTATTCCCGGAGGGCAGATTTACCAACCATTTCAATCAAGTTGAGAAGAACAAGAAAAAAAAGCTTTGCAAGAATGAGAAAATTTGAGTGATGATCAGTTAATTAACGAGTGAGAAAGTTTACCGGATTAATTGTAAAGGATTAGAAAAATATAAAATTATTATAATAAAGAAAAGTGTTGCATTAGAAACAATGAACACTCTACAATCATACTTAAACAAAAAACATTTAAATTCTGCTCAAAAAACAATAGAAGTAAAACGAGGAAATATTTATTGAATGAATTTCGACTCTACTGTTGGAACTGAAATTTATAAAATTAGACCAGCTTTAATTATACTTGTTTCCGAAGCACAAGTAATTGCTTTACCAATTACTTCTAATACTAAAGAAAATAAGAAATGACAATTAGTAGTTCTAAATTTAGTCAAAAATAAGGACGGTAAAATACTGTTGGATCAAATACGAGTTTTTGATAAACAAAGATTATTAAGAAAGATCGGCGAAATAAAGCCCGAAGAGATGAATAAAGTTAATCGATTATTAAAGAAAATGCTTTTAATTTAATTCTTATCTTTCTCGCTAATTTCAGTAATTATTCATCCTAATTAGAATAAATTATAAATATCATACAATCATGGCAACCAAAGTAAATAAAACAACAAAAAAAGAAATAAAAACAACTAAATCAGTTAAACCAACTTCTTCCGTAATAGCTAAGAAAGTTTTAGTAGATAGAATTAGTGACAAAATAGCTAAAACTCACTCGCTCACTAAAGCTCAAATTGAATCAGTGCTTAATGAATACTTAGAAGTTAAAAAATAAGCTTTAGTCAACGGCGAAGTAATTAGATTACCAAGTTTTTATACCTTTAAAACAGCAATTACTAAACCAAGAATAGCTATGAATTTACAAACTAAACAAAAAATCACTATTCCGGCTAAACGAGTTGTTAAAGTTGTTTTGAGTAAGGATTTGAAAGAAACAGGGGCTAAAACTAAAAAATAATCCTTTAATTTATGACCACGCTGAAAGAATTAGAACAAGAAGTTAAAAAATTTAAGCAAGAGCTGGAAAACCATAAGCAAACTAAACCGAATGAGTAGTGAGGTAAAATCAATGCTTGTGCTTCTATGTGGGGTTAGTAATTACTTCTTTGCTTAATTTAGTGGTATTAATTTTAGTGAATTTCAAAAGGTAAAATAATCAATAAAAAACTTTAATAATGACCCGTGGCAGATAAAAAGATGTCAGAAAATTCTCAAAAAGAAATAATCTATTACTATCTCCATCCTCTAACCGAAGAAATTGAAGTAAATGAAAGAAAAATTAAGTATATTCTCATAAGTTCTCATTGCGATGAGCATCTTAAACATGGCATTACTCATGAATCGATTGTTGAATCAGCAAAGTTATTGAATGATGGATATTTTGATTTGGATGGTTCGCAAGGAGAAAAAAAGAATTTTTTTAAAGCTTACCCAAAATTGGATTCCAAAGTATACAGACTTATTTGATGATGATGAAAAGAAATAGATGCTTATTTATGAGTGCGAACTTGTCATCCTGATAGAGGAGCAAAAGATAAAATAATTAATAGTGATTAATATTTTTATAAGTTATGAAAAAAAATAGAAAAAGCGTCAGCGAAGAATCTATTTCGGAGGAGGAGAAAATTTTTCGCTATTTGGAAAGTGATAAGTGCTTAGGTAGTAAATTGTTAGATAAAAATGCTACTGAAGAAGATAAACTTAAATATAATTATTGTCGTAATATTGTTAAGCACAAAGTAAAAAACGGCTTTAGTTTAACAGAAATTGCCAACAAGTTAAATTTAGGTGAAAATTTAACTGACAAACTTTTGCACTATCATTTAGAAAATTTTTCTCTGAAAGATATTGTTGATTATGCAGAAGAGTTAAAAATCATTTCTTTTCTGGAGTCAAGTATGAAAGTTGGGAAAAGCAATATATTAGTTGATAATCAAACATTCAGTCCTTTTTTCGTATGATTTTAAATTAAAACAAGTATGAACAAAATGCCTTTTCAATACAAAGAAAAACAAGAATGAATAAATTGATTTACTTTTTTAGTAGGAATATTACCAGATGACCTCAGTCAAAAAGGCGCAATAGAAATTAATAAATTGTTTTGTTCGGATTTTTGCCAAGAGGAATTCACAATTATTGACACTAATCTTTCCGAATTTCAATTAAGAGATAAGTTAAATGAATTATTGAAAGAAAACAAAGACATTTCTCTTAAAGACTTTATTAAGAAAGCAACTCTAATAAATAAAAGAGGATATTTGGTTTCAAACTCTTTCCCTAATTACAATCACGAAAGAAGAAAAGGATTTATTGATTTCTTAAGGAGTCAGTTTGATTTTATTGAGTCAGGAGATAAGTTTATCATCGTTTCGAAGAATAGCGAAGGGAAAGAAAGAATGACTATCTTAAGAAATTTGAGTAAAATTGAATCCATTAGTCATCCGCATTTTTGGAAATTAATAAATAATTGCAAGAAAGACAATGAATGTAAACTTGCCTTTTGTCAAAAATGTAATCCAGAATTTAAAACTTTATTCAGTGAACAGCAGAGAAAACAAATTCATGAAATTTTGACTAATTCTCCTTCTGAAGAAAATGATGCTATTCGTGATCCAAAAGTTAGTAGTGATTATGTTTTAAAGATGTTTTTTAAAAAATTTAAAGATAGCTGTAAAGATTATAGAATAATCGTTCATTGAGATTGAATTATCATATTTGATAATCCTCAAGCAAAATATGAGATTATGAATTTTCTAGTTATGTAATTGATAAGGATAATTCAATAAATAAGATAAAATTTCAAAAATAATTATTAATGAACAACCTAAATTTCTCCTTCCCGTGTCCCCACTGTCAAAAAACTATTACCAGTCAGGATTTTAGTGAAAACAGCTTTTTAATCGCTCATTTGCAAGGTTATTTCCAACAAAAGGAGCAAGAATACAAAGCTGAATTACTTAATCAGATCACACAAAATCTTAATTCTATTCCACTTCTAGCCGAGTTAAAATCCGAAAATGAACGATTGAAACTCTTAGTGGAAGGTTACAGACTAGGAACTAATAAGAATAGTAAAAGTAAAGGTGAAGAATTAGAAAAATACATCCTAGAGCAACTGCAAACTAGTTATAACGGAGCTGATGAAATTAGCAAAATCACTCATGTCGGCACCAAAGCTGATATTTTACAAATAGTTCATAATGAACAACAACAGGAGATAGGGAAAATCATCTATGAAATCAAAAATGAAGAAAAGTGAGATAGTAAATGATTAGAAAAGTTAAGTAAAGATATGGTCAACGACCGAGCCGATTTTGGTATCTTAGTGGCGACTTGTCGTCAAGGTCAGCCGTTATGAAAACCGACTCCTCAGCAAAATATTTTGGTTAGCGATGAGGACAATTTTCTCTTTGCTAGTCAGATAGCGAGGTTGCTAATCTTTAGTAAATTGAAAATCAAAGATAAAGAAGATTCAGTAACTAGAATTAAAAAGTGAGAAGAATGAATCAAAGATAAATTACCTAACTATTTACTAAAACTAGAAAAGTATTTTAGTGACTGAGAAAAAGACTTGGGCAGAATCAGCACTAGTCTCAAGAGTATGGAAAAAACTCGGGAAGAAGTTCGCAAATTAATCTTGAGTGAATTAGAAGTAGAATTAAGAAATATTTAATTTTTTTGCTTCCGTAAAACCTCCAACACAGTTTCAATAGACTTTTCCATTAGCAGTGAACAATTATTGTTATTGCAAAAGTAAAGTTTGATAAGGTTAATTACTGAACTTTCATCCAAAACACAATTGCAAAGACTGCAAATTTGCTGTTCTTCTAAATTAGCTAAGATTAATTCCTTAATTTTGAGATAAGTTTTTGAGTGAGGGGGATTCTTATTAGTAATTGACTCTGCTTGCTTAGTTAGTTTTTCTTTCAGATTCTTATTTTCCTGATCCAATTCTTGTAATCTCTTTAGTAAAGAAGAAAGTAATTTATTGTCGGTTTGGTTCATTGTTATTTTAATTTCTTGCTTGTTGGCATAGTGTCGTTTTATTCGTAATTATTATTTTTTCTTTTAAGTAAATAACTTTGTTGAAAATTTTGATTTCTAATTGTTTTTTGGTATAATCTTACTTAACTATTTTCGTTTCAATTCTTTTTCCAAAGAAAATATATAAGATTAAGAAAACGGGGCTAGTAATTATAAGCAAAAATATACTTAAACTAGCCAAAATTCAGTAAAGGGATTTTTTGTCATCATTTAGCTTTATTTCATTCTATTTTTTTGTTCCCTATTTTTAGATAATTTTCTTTAATTGATTTCATATTTTAATCCTAATAAGAAAAATTCCCTTTCAATAAAGTTAATAATTGCGGGTCTTGGATATTTGAAAACCTAATTCTTTATTTCCTTCAATTGTCACTAATTCTGCTACTCAGTCTTGGTTTTGGATTAGCTGTTGCCGTAAATCATTAAGTTGATTATCAGTGATTACTTTTAATGTTTTCTTTTCTGACATAATTTTATAAATTATTATCTTTTATTCTTTTGCAAATATAAATCTAAAGCTTTTTCAAGTATTTCAATCTGTTTACAATGTTCTTCATGAGCCAGATTGCGAAGAGTTTCATAAAAAAAAGGATAACAGGTAAAACCAATTCTTTTATTACGACCATTAAATCTTTTATCGCGGGGTGCTAATTCCGGAGCTGAAAGATTATTAGTAGATTCGGTGGGAGCATCTCCCAATGATTTAGAGTTTTTTTCTTTATTTTAGTTCAATTATTATTCATATATGTTGTTTTAATAGATATAGTTAAATGTATGTATTAGTATAGTAGAATTATAAGTAATCAAGGATATTACTAATTAATTCTTGGGCTTGACGAGCTAAAGTTTTATAGTTGACTTCAGTAACAGCTAGACCTTCATTTTGAGTTTGTTTATAACTTCCTTAATTCATTAATTCTTCTGACCTCATCATCTTTTCGTGAGGAGATTTCTAGCTCTAGTCATTCATTAATGATAATGTTCTTGGATTCCGCGTGTTTTCTGATTAATTCTCTCTGTGAGGATAAATCTTGGTCTTGAGTGGATACTCGCAGGTAAGCGAGGCAGTGGGTCATATTATTTTTTCACCAAATTCATAATCGCAATTAATAAGTTAGCGATAGCAGTAATACCAGAAGCTACTGCCCCATAGAAAACTATTTGCATTAAAGTTTTATGTCAAGCAGCTTGATTAGCTTGTTGAGATTTTTTGAGATCTTCCACTTCTTTTTTCAATCTAATAATTTCTTGTTCTAATTGTTCTTGGTTCATATTTTTTGTTTTTATATTCCTTTTTTAGCTATGTGTCATCATAACGGTCAAAACGACCCATACTTAGGGATTTTTTACTATCCTAAAAAACTTACCCCCTAAATGGGCGTTTAAAAGGAGAGAGTGAATTTAATTCATATAAATTCTTAATATTTTGGAAGATTTTAGCAACTTTGAGTTGAATTTGAAGTTCTGAAAAGAGAATCAAAGGAGGTAAAAATGGTTAAAAGTAAGAGAAAATGAGAAAATTTTTCTTTGCTACTTTTTTTTAAAGTAAAAATAATATATAATATTACTCTTTGAATAGAGTTGGTAGAATTGGTTATCTCAATATTTACTACTTTTGCCAATTCTCCTATCAATTCTCTTGAAAGAGATAATAATAAAGTAGTATAATTGTTAATTTCTTTCAATAAATAACACAAACAGAGAGAGAGAGAGCAAAAATTATTGTTCTTTGGATTTTTTTCTTTTAGTTTAGTAAAGAGGTAGTAAAGAGGAAAAAATAACTCAATTACAAGAATCACTCCAAGTCAAAGAACCCGAACTAACTCACTTACGAGATCAAACTTCCCAATCAACGGTCTCTTTGCGTAGAGAAATTGAACAGCTCAAATCAGAATTAAACTCTTTACAATCCCAATCAGCTAATAAAGATAGTAAAATATCTGACTTAGAAAATCAAATTAATTCTTTAAAAAATCAACTTCATCAGGCAAAACAACAAGTAGAGCAATTAAATCAGAAAATTAAGGAATTTGCTAATAAAAGTAATAAAAAGGAAGAAAAAGTTATTAGTGCCGAACGGGTTGCTAATTCTTGATGGAAAAGAATCAAAACTCCGCTCTATGCTGGGGGAATAATATTAATGATAATAGTTGTTATCAATTATTTGAAAAGTAAATTCAAGAATTAATTAGTTTAATTCCTAATGTCTAATTGCACAACTTGAGCCTCTTGAATATTTGATTCTTTTAATTGTTTGCTTTCTTGATCCAATTCTTTTTGAAGTTCTTTTAGGTTTTCACTTAAAACAATAATAAATTTTTCCATATCTTCCAAAGAATTAAAAATCTTATCTTCTCAAACACTATTATCTATTCCAAAGATTTGGTATTTATTATTGCTAAATAATTTATCATTGTTTATTTCTTTTTCAAGAATAATTAAATTATCTCGATCATTATTCAAGAGTTCACTAAATTTTTTTTCAATTTCATCAGAAAACTTTTTTCTAAAGGAAGCATTAATAGATTTAATCACTTCTCCCAAGGCATTAGGTATACCAAAAGTTAACGAGTCAGAAACTCCTCCCAAGGCATTAATTAGATTCCCTACTTCATCGGCCATGACATACTTCTTGTCACCTTTGAGTTTGTTGTAACAATTTTGCAAACCTTTAATCGTGATTTGCCGAATATTAAGAAAAATTTTCTTAGTTTCTCACAATAGACTTTTATTTTTTAATTTTAATAGTTCTTCTTTAAGATTGTCAAGTTCTTTGCGTTTTTCTTCAGTGAGCCCTCTACCTTTTAGTATATCCCTTAATTTTTCATCACAGTCTTCTTTGGACATTCAATTATCAAGGATTTTTTTAGCTTCGTCATCTTTACCTAATTTGTCTTTCGCTTTCTTAACTAAATTTTCTAACTTTTGTTCTTTCTCAGTAATAGACAAGGCAAAAGGATTAGCTTCTTTTTGTAAAAAATCAGCAACTGAAGTAACTGATTGATCTAATTCTTCTTGTTCGATTTCTAAATTAATTATTTCTTGTTTTAGTAAACAAAGTTTTTTGCACTTTTCCAAACCAATAAAATCACTTACTTTTTTTTTCAATCTAGTTAACTCTTCGTCAAGAGATTCAACTAATTTCTGATTTTTGTTTTCTATTACCTGTCATTGTTTTTTTAAAAGTTCATTAATTTCCTTTTCTCTTTTGGACTTTTTTATTAAAATTATTGAGTCAAGACATTTTTTGATAAAATTTGTTAATTCCTTTTTTCTAATTTCTAAAGTTTTGCTTAAACCTTTAGACAATTTCTTTTCTAACTCAATCTTTTGGATAATTATTTTTTTAATTTGCTTGTTTAATTTGTTAATAGAACTTCTTAATTCATCTATATTTTCTTTGGATTCTTCTTGGAGATTTGTTATTTGCTCATTCTTGTCTTTTAATTGTTTTTCTAACTCAATCTTTTTCTGCCTAACCTCAGCTAATTCTCTTTCTAATTTTTCTTTTTCTTCTTGGTTACTAGTAGAAAGTTTCTTTAATTCCTCTTCTTTTTCCTCAATTTGCTTGTTAAGAGAATCAATTTTATCTTCTAAATCAGCCCTTTCCTGATAAAATTGTTTTTCTTCAATAATATTCTCTTGCAAACGTTGTTCTGAATTAATTACGCTTTGTCAATTTATTTCTTCCTTATTTAAACTTAATTTGATTTTATCTAATTGTTCTTGTAATGATTTATTTTCCTTTTCTAGATCAGTGATCTTAGTCGTTAATTCTTGTACTTGGAAGATTATTGGATTAATTGTTGTTCTATCTTTGATTGGATTTTCTAAATTAAGTGTGTTTAAGACGGTAATTATTTCTTCCTGATCAGCACCACACTCTGTTAAGTTGACCTCAATTAATTTTTCTGGGTTGGGCAATTTAGTTAGAAAATTTAAGTTATCAAGAATGTTATAAGAGCAATCTAGTTTAGTCAGATTAGGGCACTGACTGAGGTCTAAATTATCAAGCAAATTATGAGAACAGTTTAATTCCTCCAAATTAGCAAATTGAGAAAGATCTAAGTTACCTTCCAAATCTTTCTCACTAAGGTTTAATAATTTGATCTCTTTGTTAGGATAGTTTTTGTCTAATCGTTGTTGAATGTCTGTCATGATATGTTTTAATTTTGGATTATTAGAGCTTCTGTTTGGTTAAATTTTTCTAGTAATTCTAATTGAACTTCAATATTGGCCAATTTGATCTTGTTTTCTGCTATATTTTTTCCTTTATCAATTAGTTTTTGTAGTCGTTTTTTTTCGCTCTGCAATTTCTTTAATTCATTTTTCAATCCTTGTCATAAGCTTTTATTCTTATTTAATGATTCCTCTAGCTCATTTCTAATAGTTAATTCAGTTTTTTTTGTTGATCAGAAATTAGGGATATTTCTTCTAATTGAACAATTGTTTCTTGTAAGTTAATTTGAGTTTGTTTGTGAGATTGTTGACTTTGTTTTAATTCTTGTTGAGTAGTTTGATAATAAATTTCAGCAAGTTTTTCTAAACTAACAAGATCTCATTCAGTATTTCGCAAAGAATTACGATTTTCTGTTAATTCATTTTCAGCAAGATTTTTTAATGAAACAATATCATTATTTAAAGCTTGATTATCTTTATCTAGATAGAATTTTTGCTTTAAAATAACAAGAATTTCGTTGTTCTTTTCTACCACTGTTGAATAAATTTCTTTTTCCAAACCAAACTTATCTACTTGGAGATGAGAGTTTACTTGATTTTGTCTCTCTAGCTCCTCTTGAACGTTTTTTAATTTTTCCTCTTGTTGTTTAAGTTCAAATTGTTGATGGTTTTTAGTTTCAGCTAATTCATCTTTGATTAAGTTTAATTTTTTTTCTAGATTGAATTTTTTAATATCTAAGTCTTCCTCAGTCTTTTTTTTAACTTCTTTCGCTACACTTCTTAATATGTTTGCTTCGTTAGCAAAAGTTAATTTATCACCTTCTAACTTAATAATTAGATCTTTGTTAGATTCTAACTCATCACTTAGAATTTTTAATTTATCTGTTTCAATACTTAAACTTTTTTTGGTTTCTGCGTGAGAATTTTTTTCATCGTCACACACTTTAAGGGAGTTTTGTGATTTAGTTTGGATATTTATAATATCTTTGGTTAGTTTTTCATGAGTTTCAGCAAGTTTTTGTTCTTTATTTTTTATTTCCTCTTCCAAAGATTTAATAATTTTGATTCGTGAGTATATTTCAGCATTTTTTTTGTCTCTTTCTTTTTTTAATTCAGTTAATTTACTCTCTGTCTGATTTATTTTGTTGTTTAAGTTAGATATTTGCTCGTCTTTTTGCTTTAATTTTTGCTGAGTTTGAGATTGGAGATTAGTATAACTATTCTCTCAAAGATTATTTGTTGCGTTGGCTTGATCTAGTTGGACTTTTAAATCATCTTTTTTTTCCTTGATGCTTTTTAGTTCTTTTTGATAATCTCTCTTTGATTGTTTTAACTGATTTTCTAAACTACTTTTTTGGTTGGTTAATTCTGTCTTTTGTTCTTGATAATTACTGAGTTCAGACTGTAGCGAATTAGTCTTTTGAGTGAGAGATTGGTTTGCTTTTTCAATTTGAGCTTTCTCATTTTGTAAATTATCATAGTTAACTCGTAAATAATTGTGAAAACGCTGAATTTTCTCTAATTCTCATCTTTTGCCTTCCAAATCTTTTCTAAGATTGGAATTTTCTTGCTGAGATTGATTGAGGTTTTGTTCTAGATGATTTTTTTGATCTTGAAGAAAAATATTCTTTTCATTAGCAGTTTGTAAATCTCTTTGAGTTTTTTGTAAACTATTAACCATTTTTTCGTGATGTTCATTAATTCCTTGAATAAATTGTTGAGGAGTATAACCAAAAGAAACACTTTTTCAACTGCGAAGTTCATTAGCTAATTCATAAGGATCAAACTCATCATCACTTTCCAAATCCTGAAAAGCCTCGTATCACTGATTTAAAAAAATCCGTTTTTGGGTTAATTCTGAAATTGAGTTGGTGATTTCTCGAGCTTTTTGAATTAATTTTTGGTTAGCTTTTCTTCATTTTATGATAGCTTTACTTTCGTCACTTTCTCCATAAGGCTTTAATTTCTCTTCAATTTCTCGCACTTCAAAACCAAAAAACGGCAAAGAACGACAATAAAATTTTTCCAAATCAGGAGTTAAATATTCCAGACCAGTGTTAATATTAGTGTTTCTGATATCAAGACAATTTAATTTAGTGCAATTTTTTAAGGACTCTAAGGAACCATAAAATGTTTTGATTTTACTATATTCCCCTTGTCTTATTCTATTGCTTCCATTACCAATTTCTAAACTAGTTAAATTAACTAAAGGACTAAATACTTCTAGGTTAGTTGATTCTAAATTGTTATTAAATAATTTTAAATCAGTCAAAGTATGAGGATTCAACTGACTATAATCAAAAGAAGTCAACTGATTATTATTACAAGTTAACCTTTTTATTTTATTATTAGCTGGCAAAATGATTTTAGTTAATGCATTACACGAACAATTTAATTCTTCCAAATTAACAAAATCAGCAAGATCCAAGGTTCCTGTTAGATTTTTATTTTCTAAATTTAATTGCCATATTTGATTCCTTTTTTTGCCATAATCTTCATGATTTTTTCGACTATTATATTCGCTCTTTCTGACACAAACTCCATTTTTAGGATAATTTTCTTCTAAATATTCGCTCGCTAAGACCATATTTTTATTAAGTTAATTTTTTGCTTTTTTATTAATTTGTCTGTTTAAATCTCATTTCACCAACTTTTTAATTAAGAAATAACCTATTGTTGAGGTTAAAAGAAAAATAACTCCTAAGCCAATTATTCAAGGTCAAATATTCTGATTAGCAACAACTTCTAACTGCTCACCTTTGGCCAATCTAGTCAATTGAGCTTGTAAGTGAGGAGATAATAATTCTCAAAAAGGCATGATCTTTTCCAGCTCATCAGCTAACTTTCCCTTATTCATTTGTTTATGATTAGCAATTAATTCCTCAACATGATTATTTAGCCGAGTGGTAAAAATTACTCCAAATTCATCATTAGTTGCTTGGTCTAATGAATTAAAGACAAATTGCATCGAGCTACCCGAAAAGATATCTAGAAAATCTTGAAAAGGGATATTTTTTTGGTTTTTTATCCGATTTAACAATAATTTTACTTGATCGTTGATTTTTTCCTTTCTTTCTGAACTTTGCTTATCTTCTTCCAAATCTTCATTAAATTCCTCTTGATAACCCTTTTCATTTTCTTCATCTTCTGGATTACCTCACTCGATCCTGCCATCACAATTGTATTTATCGATGGTTTTTAAGTTGCGACAACTGTCTCAATCAATAAAAGCATCACCGTTTTTTAAACCACAATGAGCATAGCGAAGAGTGGTTAAATTAGGACAGTTTTTAATTCACAGATATTCTAAACCACGATTATTGCCCACATTGATTTTATAACCTTGGTATCCATCAATAATGAGGGTGCCAGCTAATCTCCCTCCGGTAATGGTGATTTCGGGACCCTGACCAAACTTACCCTTTAATAAATCAGGATATTTATTTTTGAGTTGGTTAGGGTCAGTGATGATGGGTTCGCTGTTTTTTTTTTTTTTTGCTTCTTCTCTTTCGTAACTGGAATCATAACCTAATTCGGCATTTTCTTCTTCCTCTATTTTTCTATCTCTTCATAACTCAAAAAGAGGATTATCAGCTAAATGGTCAATTCCCGATTCTTCTTTATCTAAATTAGGAAAGTCGGCAATGGTGATGGGTTGGAAATTTGTTTCATCATCTTCATTATCACTGGCATAGCCGGAATCAGTTTGCTTTTCTTTAATATCATAAAAACTAATTCTTTCATCATACAACATTCCTTTTAAAGAATTTCGGGTGATTTCATCAATAAAAAAATAAGTTTGAACAAATCTGTCAAAAATAAATTTTCATTTAACCCCATCAACTCCTAAACTCGCTTCTAGTTTTAAAATATCATCATAGTTCGGTTTTCCTCTGCGACCTTTGCCCATGTGGAGTTTTAATATTTTTCTAGGACTATCTATTCTTAAAAATTCCAAGGCTTTCTCAATAGTATCTATTCCCTTAGTCATTAAATTTCTCCTACGATTAAGAATGTTAAAAAAACCTAATAATTTCTCAACTGTATCTATGCCAATTTGTTTAAAAAATTTTTCAATGTTATACTTTGAGACTTCTTGAAAAGAAGTAGTTAAATAATGTAAATTAGGACAATTTGTTATTACTAAAATTTCTAATTCATTAGATTTAAAAGAAACATTTCACAAATGAGGATGTTCATCTAACTCTATCCTTTTCAAACTATTTTCCCCAGCATCCAACTCTATTAAAGAATCACAAACATCAACATTTAGATAATTCAATCCTTCTTTTTTAACATAATTTCAACCACTTCTGATATTATTCGCACAATTTAGAAATTGCAAAAATTTTAAACCACTAGCATCTAGCCGATTTAGATAATTGTTATTACAACTTAATTTTTTTAACCCAGTTAAATGTTTAACTTCTAATTCCCTAATTTGATTATTCGCACAATTTAAATAAGTTAAGCTAGTATTTTTTTTTAAATTAGGTGAATTTTCTTCATCGTTGTTTAAGTCTAGAACTAATTCTGATAATTGATTATTCCGACAACTTAATTTATCTAAACTTTCACAACCTTTTATTTGCAGAGATTGCAATTTATTATCATCAACATTTAGATAATTTAATTGCTTTTGATTAGTTAAATCTAGTTCGGTTAAGTCATTACCGTAAGCGGATAAATGTTCTAATTGGGAACAATCTCCTTCAAATTTGATTCCAACCAACCCCAAACAGTCAACATCAACCTGTTTTAGTTTAGAACAATTTCTAAAAATTAAAGTTTTGCCGTGAAATTTTTTAAAGTTTTCGCTGACATCCTGATCAGGTTCTAAATCGCTTAAATATAGATCGCCTTCGATATTTTCATAAATAAATTCATTTTCAGTGATTTTAGGATTGACCATGGCATAAAAATTTACTTAACTTTATTAATAAAAACAACAATTAATTTTTGTATTTTTATTTTTTAAACAATAAAATCAACTTTTTCAAAATGAACTAAGACATTACTCCCAATCCGATTGCCTTCTTTAACGGTAAAGAGACATTCTTCTTTATTCTACTAATTGATTTCAATTAGTCGAAGGCGTATCTTTATTATTAAAAACTAAAAACGAAAATCCTGCCGTCCTTGGTTAATTCCAATTCCAACCAAATTAATTATTGATTCAATTGCATTATTTTAGTTAGTAAAGAGCATTCATTTTTCTTGATAGTTCCAAAAAAAATGCCAAAAAACAGCAAAAATAATAATATCTTACTCCAAAATTTGAATAAAAGTAAGAGTTTGGACTGATTTAATTCTTAACTAAATGAAAATAATTACTATAATAGGAAAAGAAAAAGTAGGAAAAACAACCATATTTCGACAATTATCTAAGAAATATTCCCAATCCAAAAATTATAAAAAAATCAGTCCAACAGTCAATTACGTCGAAGAAGAAATAAAAATTCAGAATAATTGTTATAAATTGGTAGATACTCCTTCTTTTATTATTTCCCCCAAAAATGAAATAGAGATAGGGATTAAAAAGCAAACAGAAAAATTATTGCAAAATAGTGATTTAATTTGTTGAGTCATTGATAAGGTTGATGAAGAGTCATTTTTGTTAAGAAAGTATTTAAAAAAATTTGAAACTTCGCAAATTTTAATATTTAATAAGGAAGATTTAATAAATTCTGAAGAAAAACTATATTCCTATCAATCTTTGGGCTTTCAGCATTTTTCGCTAATTTCAGCTTTGAACGAAAATAGCTTTGATAAACTAATAAGTCAAATCATTTCTCTTGTTCCTTCTTCTTTAGATGAAAAATTTTCTGAAAGCAAAGAAAGCGAACTAAAATTAGTAATTTTTGGCCCACCTAATTCAGGCAAATCAACGCTTATGAATTATTTGTTAAAAGCCAATCGTTCTTTAGCTACTCCGATTGCCGGCACTACTCAAGAGCCAGTGATTAGTAATTGGAATTGAAAAAAAATTAATTTTGAATTAATTGATACGGCGGGAGTTACTAAAGACGAAAGATTAAAAGAAAGCGTGTGAAGAAATTGCAATTTTGCTTGGGCAGTAATTGACGCTACTTTGCCATTAACTAAACAAATATTGCAAATAATCAACTTAGCAGAAAAACACAACAAGCCTTTGATTATAGTTATTAATAAGTGCGATCTAGTTGTAGAAGAAGAAAAAGAGTCTTTGAAAGAAGAAGTGAAAAAGAGATTGAAATCGTTGGGCTACGTTCCGATAATTTATATTTCGGCTTTAAAAGGAAAAGGGGTTTTTTCACTATTAAAAAATTTAGAGAAAATAATGGAACAATCTCAGAAAAAGTTTTCCAAAAAAGATCTTTCAGACACAGTAGAAAAAATGTTAATTAATAATTCGCCCAAATATTTTAATGGTAAAAAATTAAAAATTTACTTTGTTAAACAGGAACCGGGTTTAGTTCAAACCTTTATTTTCTTTGTCAATAATCCTCAACATTCCCACTTTTCTTACCAGCGATATATGACTAATTATTTTCGAAAAAATTTAGGCTTAGAATCTTTGCCAATCAAAATAATTTTGAAAAAAAGTCAGTAATTTATTAGTCAAATGAAATTATTAATTTACTGATTAACTTTGTTAGTTATATTGCCATTTGGTTATTTGTTTTGGCTAAAAAAATCTTGACGGCTTTTTTTGGGACTAATCATGACAGCAATTTTGTCAATTGGTTATTGATTGCCCGGTAAACTAGCTTTTTCTATTTTAAAAAAAGAGTTAAAAGAAATAGACAAACAAAAAAGACAAGAAAATTTGGTACATATGCCACCTGGCACTGAAAAGGTATGAAAAGCATGAGAAGGAAGGATAGGAAGACCATGACAAAAACTGGAATAAGCATTGAAAAATAATCCTCACCGAGAAGTAACCACTGAGAACCGAGAAAAGATTTCGTTAGAAAAAGAAATATTGAGGCTAAGAAAGGAACTTGATAAACCTGATAATCGGAAAAATCAAGACTGGAAAATGTGAGAAGCGAAAGAATGAGAATGGATTCGCAAATGGGGAGGCATAAAAGAAATACCGAATTTTTTGTTTAGTGGTGAAGAATTTAATTATGAGTTAACCAAGAAACGAAAAGGTTTTAAAGGAAGTTGAAAAATAGTTCATGATTGAGATTGACATTCAGACGTTATTGATTTTGGGAAACGCGGGAACGTTGAACCAGAGTGGATAAAAAAAAGAATCAGAGAAATATGAGACTATTGAAATATTGGCCTTAGCAAGGGAAGCCTTGTAAGTGATTATCCAATTATTTTATTTAAAAATATTGATAAGATTACTAATTCGAAATTAGAAAAAGAACTTTTGCTAATTTTTAACCCCAAGGAAAATGACAAATACGATAAATATCAAATAAAAGGTTGAAACGGCGAGCCTACTGATGTAGAAGGTAATATCGATCTGTCAAAATTTATTTTGGTTGCTACTACCTCCACTTCTAATCCTCAATTATCTCAAGACTTGAAAGATGAATTAAAACATGTTGAATCATTTTTTGACAAATATAAGTGATTTGTTTTTCTTTTTAGTTTAGGAATAGAAATTTTTATCTTTAGATTATTAGCAAAAATAAAAAAAATAACCAATTAACTACTTTTTTGAAACAAAAGTATTATCTTTAATATAAAATCTTCACATTCTTTCTTTGTCTTTTCCGGCATAATCAATATTTATTCTTTTTGTAATAGTGATTTTCTCTAACTCTATTTCGGGTTGATTTTCTAAATAGATTAAATCGCTAGTAGTTAAATCAGCATTATTAAGACTGATATCAATATTTAGAGTTCGGCATAATTTTCCCGGACCATTAGTATAGCAATAAAATTTTTTATTTTCATTGTAACGAGAAGGAGTTAGAAAGTTTTTGTATTCTAAGGGCTCGACTGCACGAATTAATACTCCTTGCGGGTCTCCTTCAACCGAAGAAGTGATGTTAAAACAATAATAAATTCCATAAATCAGATAAACATAAGCGTGACCACCTCGATTATATAAAGCCTTTGCTTTCCATCGCGATTTGTTTTCTAAATGAGCATGACAAGCTTTGTCAATTTTCCCGATATAAGCTTCAGTTTCGACAATTTTAACTTTGATAAATTCATTATTAATTTTTCTTACTAGTATTTTTCCTAACAGTTTTTGGGCTAATTCAACTGCATTAACCGTGAAAAAAATTTCACTGGCAATACGCATAAATTTAGTTAACAATTTGATCCAAATCTTCTATTTTGTTATCTTTGAATTCAAAAAAATTTTTTTCTACTTTTGATTTAAAATCATTATCGATAATCACGAATCATTCTACAAATTTCTTTATAGACATCGGAAAGGTATGATAATTAAACTTGTGATCTTTTTTAGAAAGTCGTCACTTAAGTTTTTCCATGGAATCTTCGTGAATATAAGGAGCTATGAAAATAGTATAAGTTGTTAAATTTGTTCTATTTTCAAGTTCTCTCTCATGTCTAGTTATACTAATAATTTCACTTTCTTGTCCGTTTTTACTCGTTTGCAAAGTTACCTCTACTAACAAATTAAAATCGTTTTTATAGTTTATTTCGATATCTCCTCTTCCTCCAGGAGCATGATGATAAGGTATGCCGCTTTCATCAATTAAAAGATTAGGAGAGATTTTGACATTATCTATTTCTTTAAAGGTGATTATAAATATGATTGCGGTTAAAAACTCTAATTTTAATGAATTCTCGATATTTGCTTCCTTTAAGGATAAGAAATGACTTTCTCTTTTCTTGTAACGATTTCCACAAAGAAATAATAATTCTTCCCGCACTTTAGATAAAGTAATTCCATTTTTCTCTATAAATTCCGTGATCAGAGCTTCTTTGTTAATAACTTCCTTTTTTCATTCTAATTCAAGGTCATCTTTTAAAAGATGCTCAATATATTCTTCAACAGAAAACTCTTTTCATCTCAGTTCGGTTACTTTCATAATATTTCTAATTTCCTCAATGAAGCGTTTTGTTAAATCTATAAATCTAGCACCACCTCTGAAAGTAATTAAGCCTGTGAGACGAAAATGTCGGATAACATTGTCGGTATAATCTTTAATCGTATCATTTTTTATTTTATCTTCACTGCTTCCTGTTTTTCGCGAAATAAATTGGATAAAATAATTTTTATTAAAATCATTGGAAATTCCGTTTTTTTTTCTATTTTCGATGATTGTTTCAACGATAATTTTGTAATTATTATTTGAAGCAGATAAAACAAAATAACCAAATTCTGTCCTAGAAATACCGACTGCTTTTTTACCTAAACTTTTCCATTTTTTATTAACTGATTCAATGACAAACAAAGTTAGCAAAAAAGGATTTGTTTTGCTCATTGACTTTCTAAAAGGATTTCCGAATTGAAATTTCAAAAGAAGTTTAGTTCAAAAATCATTAATTTTAATTTCTTCCTTTAATTTACCTAATAAATTTCCATTTTTCGTAACAACGAATCTCTCATCTTCAATTGTAACAAAAGCAAGTTCTCTCAAAGGTTTTATGTGACTTCACGCTCTCTCTTCCCAACCTAACTTTTGTTGACTATTTTCCATTATTTCTTTAGTCTCCAATAAAGTAAGTTTTTCTTTTCTTTTTCATTTTTCTTTAATAAGCTTGCTTGCTCCGTTTGGTTTGAAAACTCCATTAGTAATCAATTCCTGAGCAATATTGTTTAAAAGTTCTTTGCTTAATATTGAATTATCAAAAATTTTAATTGTTTCTAAAAATTCCGCGTAACGTTTTGGATTTCTGATAGTAGTATGAAAACTAAGTAATTGGTTTCTTTTCATTTTTCTAATAGTTTGTTACCAAAACTTCTACTGTTCTTCCTTTATTTTTTTTCTGATAACTAGAGTTTTTGTAAGAAAAATTCAGAAGATTAACTTTATAATTTTTTGCCCATTCTATCAAAATATCGTTCTTTTTTCCATTAGATTCGATTACATTCGACAGTGCAAATTTAATACCTCTCTTGTTTAAGGAATCCATCATGTTAAGTAATTTTTCTTCTTCCTTTGTACCTCATGCAACGTTATAAGTTGCTTCAGTAATAAGATATGGAGGATCGCAATAAACAAAATCATCACTATTTATTTCCTTTTCTGTTAAAAATTCAGAAAAATCCTTGTTTTTTATTTCTATATTTATATTTTTCAATTTTTCACAAAATTTCTTTAAATTCTTTCTTATTTTTTCGTTGAAATCGGACTTACCAACAGGAATATTAAATAATTTTTTTTTGCTAAACCTTATCTGGTGATTAAATCCAAAAATAATTAAACAAAACAAAGCATTTATATCAGAAGTTTCATTGTAATAGTTACGTAATTTTTTGTAAGCTTCTTTGTTATATTTTGATAGCCCCTTGTTTCCTACAATCTCATATCTTTCATAGCCGTTTTTATATGAATTAGACAAAGAAAAACTTTCAACTAATTCTTCAATTTTCTCAACTATCATTTCATAAGAGTTTTTTTTAAAATATTCAACTAGAGAAACAACATAATTATCATTATCGTTGTAGAAATGTTTTTTTGCTGTTATATTCACAGTCATTGTTCCGCTACCACCAAACACATCAAAAAATTTGTTGATATTTTTAGGGAAAAAAGGCATTATCTGCTTTAGTAATTTATATTTGTTGCCAGTATAATTAATTGGCGACTTAACAAATTCTCGTGACAAATTTTTGTTAGTTTTGCATTTTTCGATCCTTAATTTGGCTTTTTTGAAATAATCAGTGTCTATTTCCGAGCCAATAAAATCTCGCCCTAATTCTTGACATGCCACAGCTGTGGTTCCCGAACCCATAAAAGGATCCAAAATTAAGTCTCCAAAATTTGTATGTAACTCAATAATATCTTTAAAAACTTGTAGGCTTTTTTGGGTGGGATGAATTCTTTTTTCTCCAATTACTATACTTCCTTCATAATCTGGAGTCAAGTAAGGTTTTTTGCCATTATTTTTTTTAAAATTAAAAGTTCATTTTCCTCCCTTTTTTACTGCCCAAATTGCCATTTCATAATTTGTGACATATCTTCTTTCAATATTTCTTGGCATGGGATTCTTTTTAACTCATCTGATTAAATCTTTAACTTCATAACCAATTTCTTCGAGAGTTTCACTAATTTTTCCGAGATTTCTTCAATCGTTAAAAATGATTATTGAGCCATCTTTTTTCAATAATGTGTATGATTCTTTAATTCAAGTTGTCTGATCAAAACCATAATCTCAATGACCAAAGTCTATTCCTTTTCTACCAATACTAGCAAAGTTGTTGTTTTTGCTAATATTATAGGGCGGATCAGTAATAATAGCATCGACCATTATTTTCTTTTCCTTCATTTTGGTAAAAAGATTCAAGCAATCTAAATTGTAAATTTTGTTCTTTTCAAGATAATCATTACCCAATTTTTCAATCTTGCTCAATTTTTCAGTTAATTCTTTAATCTTTTCGCGTAATTTTTTATTTTTTATTTGGGCTTCTTGTGACTTTTTTTTTAATTCTTTCATTTATTTGTATGTTAATATCTTTACCTTTTCTAATTTTATCTATTAAATAAAACTAAAGTATTTTTTTGAATAGAAGTAAAATTAAAAGTTGATAATTTGTCTGCTAATTTGTATTTTTTCTACTTTTGTTGAGCAAATTGTGATTTTTAATTTTCCTTATTTTTCAACTGCGGAAAAGCAATCACCTCTTTAATGCTATTCTGGCTGGTAAATAACATAATCAACCTATCGATTCCGATTCCTAATCCTCCAGCTGGTGGCATTCCGTATTCTAAAGCTTCTAAAAAATCCTTATCAAAATCAGCTACCTCTTCATTGCCTAATTCCTTTTGTTTAGTTTGTTCTTCAAATCTTTTTTTTTGCTCAATCGGGTCGTTTAACTCGCTATAACCATTAGCAAATTCAATTCCGCCAATAAAAAGTTCAAAGCGATCAGCTATCATTTTGTTTTCTTTCTTACTTTTTGCTAAGGGCGATATTTCAATTGGATAATCGTAAATAAAAGTAGGATTTATCAATTTTTTTTCCACGTATTTTTCAAACAATGCAGCAATGATGTGACCTAGACTTGTTTCGAATTTTTTTAATTCTAAGTTATGTTTTTTTGGTAAAAGTAAAATTTCTTCTGATGATAGATTAGTTAAATCAATTCCGCCATATTTTTTTATAGAATCAACCATTGATATTTTTTCAAACTCGTTTTGAATTTTGATTTCATGAGAGTTAAAAGAAAACTTATCTTTTTTGATAATTTCTTTGGTTAAGTAATTAAACAATTGCTCAGTCAAACTCATCATGCTTTCGCAATTGTCATAAGCTTGATAGATTTCGATGGTGGTAAATTCCGGATTATGACGAGCATCTATCCCTTCATTTCGGAATATTCGCCCTAACTCATAAACTTTGTCAAAACCTCCAATCAACATTTTTTTTA
The DNA here is from genome assembly GCA_031674855.1 of Mycoplasmataceae bacterium. Classification (GTDB taxonomy): domain Bacteria; phylum Bacillota_I; class Bacilli_A; order Mycoplasmatales; family CGIF01; genus CGIF01. Next base: position 87,609 of record CP125275.1, on the reverse strand, counting down.
AGGGGATTTCGGTAGCTATTCTCAAAAAAAAATCTTTTTGCAGTTTGTTATGATGAGTTACGAAAGGTTTAGCTTGAGCTCCGGAAGCTTCGGAAACTAAAACCGGAGTTTCGATTTCGATAAAATGTTTGTCATCTAAAAACTTTCGAATATTTTGAATTACTTTATGACGAATAAAAAAAACTTTTCTCTTCTCTTGATTAATAATGAAGTCCAAATAACGCTTACGAAACCTTTCCTCAATATCATTAAATCCATAGTGAGTACCTGGAAGTGGCTTTAAGCACTTACTTAATAAAACAAATTCTTCAATTTCAATACTTAATTCACCTTTGTCTGTTTTGCAAACAATTCCTTTTACTCCAATCACATCGCCAGTATCTAATTCAGAAAATTTTTTGTTATTTCTAACTTTTAGTTGAATTACTCCATCTTGGTCAGTTAAGTCAGCAAAAATTAGGTTTCCAAAAACTCTCATTCTCATTATTCTACCCGCAACACTTACAACTTGGTTTTTTTTGACTAATTCCTCCTTATTAAATTGAGCAAAATTTTGGTTAATTTCGGCAGTTTTGCTTGTTCGAATAAATTTAGTTTGGTGAAAAGGATTTTCTGCTAATTCAGTTAATTTTTTTTTTCTTAATTCTTCTAAGGATAATTCCATAGTCTTTAAGTTATTTTTTAAGTCTTTTAAAAATGTTTAAGTTCTACTCGTTTTATAGAAAATTTATAAAATAACCAAAAATGAGATTATAAATTTTCTATTATTATAAAACTTTATTAAGAAATAATAAACAACAATAAAATGACAAAAAAAACATTACAAGATTGATATTATGGTGATAATATTACTTATTCCGAAAAGGAAAAATTAAACAAAATAGGAATAGGTAATTATGATTACCACTATTTAATGGATTTACAGCAAATATTAAGGTGTGCTGATTGAGCTCAAAACAGTAGTGAAATAAGAAATAAACTTAGTGGCATAATTAAAAAAATAATTTTCTTTACTCCTAATTTTAATGATAGCAAACTGGATGCTTCCAATTATAGTTGTGCTGTAGTAACTGATGGTAATAATGATAACTGAGTAATTAGTTATCGTCCTTCCTATTTAAGTAATATTGATAGTGATGTAGTGATACAAAAATCATCTAGTAGTAATTATGAAATAGAAAGAAGATTAAACTCTGAACATCCAATTGTCGCTTTTGAAGAAGATTTTCTAAATTATTTAATGATAAAATGGCCTTATGTTTTTGAAAAAAATTTATCTTCTGATGCTAAATATAATCCTGACAAATATTTATTGCCGTTTGATTTAGTTAAGAGGCCAATTGGTTGAGGAAAAGACCATTACGCTATTTACTTAGGTAATGAATGAGTTGCTCATCTTACTGGAAAAGATAGTAGTTCTAGTGGAGAAGGAGGAACTAAATTTGACACATGAGGTAAATTTTGCAATCCAGATAGCAGTAGTAGCAGTTCTTCTTCTAGTAGTTCGGGCTCAAATGGTGGAGCGATAACTCTTTATCATCCTCGAATACCTTTTAAAAGAAAGAGCGAAATAATTAGACATACTGCTAAGGTTGTTAGTTATAATTATGGTAGATATTCTTATGATATGCTTTCTAATAATTGTGAACATTTGGCTAAAAATGTTTACTAATTTTTGACCTTTGATAAATTCGAGTGTTTACACCTAATTTTACCTATCTTTTGTCTATATTCTTTATTTTAATATATTATTTTGGTATATCAAAGTCCGAAATAAAAACTTATAAATTCTTAACACTATCTTAATCTTTCCTAATAAAATTTTTATTCTGAATAAGGTTCTTTTTACAAAAAAGAATAAAAAATGTTTTATAAAATCATGAAAGCAAATTTACCCTCGACTTGAACAAGTCAAAAAATTGGAAGTTTATTATTGTTAAGTTTATTACACTTGCAAGAAATTGAAGCAGGAGAATCATTTAGAAATTGTTTAAAACATTTAGCGAATGATACAAGCAGTTATGATCTATTACTTAAATTTCCTTTTAATAGTAATAATTTAATAAATAATGATGAGCAACTGGAACTCAATTGCAATAGTTCTCAATGCACTGTCGTTGATTTTAATAAATCAAATTTTTATTGTAGGAAATTTCTAGATAAGATCTTTTGTGGTCAATATCCTACTTGTTGCACCGGAATTGTGGGAAATCAATCAATTACTGAAAGAAAATCTGTATATGGAAGTAATTGCCAAGTCCTTTCAGAAAACAGAGATAAGTTTGATTTAATGATGAATATTTTTAACAGTAATAAAGAGTTTAACTTTACTCAAAATTATGCCCTTTTTAATGGCACTGATTCCGATTATTCTTTAAGAACATTCTGTAATTGAGATAATGGTGGTTGAGTCTGTCCAAGATTTGAACCAAGAAAGGAATATTGTCATATGGAATGACCAACATCTTGACCAGGACCTATTGATAAAAATCCAGCACCTTGAATAACTCCAACTAGTTCTTCATCTGATCCGACTATTACTAATCCTCTTCCAACTGCTTCTCCAAATAATAATGATAATCACTTAGCCGAAAAGATAGTTATTCCAATAGCAACAGTGTCAGGAACTAGTTTAATCGCCGGTTTAACTTATTATTATTGTAAAAAAAGAAAAAATAAACAATCTGCTTCATCTTTATCAATCAGCAATAATGAACGAGTAGAAGCTGAAAACTCAAAAACAGAAGATATTGAATTGGTTGCTAATGAGTTAGCAAAACTAACACCACCTCATACTCCTGATCCTCAACGTTCTCCACAACAATTAAATGACCCAAAAGAATTATTACTCACTCAACTGAGAAATAGATTAATTGGTCAAGAACAACTATGGAATGATTATTTAGAAGTTAATCAATTACTAACTGCTAATCCTGCTTCTAATTTAATTCTCAAAAATTTTAATCAAATTCAAAATCAATTACTTCAATTCTTAACTATTGGCGAAATTGCTTTATTATTAGAAAATGAAGCTTCTAATTCCGTGAGAAACCCCCATACTGAATATACAGAATTTATCGAAGAAGTTCGTAACCCTCATGCCCTTAGATATAGTAATCCTCAATACTGGAATTAAAAGGTAATATTTAAGTATCTAATTCAAAAAATCTAAACTTTTTACCTTTTGTTCTAATAACCTTTTAAACTCATACTGGTTCACAAACCGATTACCGGCTGTGCGATAAAAAGCTTGCATCGCTGTTTTATAACCACTCCAATTAATGTCATTCATAATATCACCAAAGTTTAAGTTAAACTCCATATTAGGATATCTTGGTAATCAGTCTCGCAAGTGTCCAGATTCGGTTAAATTAGGATTCCTTGTTCCTGCCTTTGTTTCCGAAGAAACTCAGTAATAATCCTGCACCGCTTGTCAGAGAGTTTCCCGAAAGGCTGATAACTGGTTAGTTAAACCTTTTTGTTCCCGCAGAATTCTTTCTTGTTCCCGTCCTAATCGTTTAGTCTCTTCGCCGAGGGTTCTTTGTAATTCTACTTCTTTTTGAAGCCGATTGATTTCAATTTGCTTTTCTTGTTTTTCTTTGAGCAGGGCATTCTCTTGCTTTTTTAATTCTTCTTCGTTCTTTCTTTTTTTCTCATTCATCTCGGATTCTATTCTCGCTTTTTCTTCATTGGCTCGCTTTTCAATGAGTTGACGGGCTTCCTTGTCTTCCAGAGCAATTGAAGCTAATTTTCTTTGCTTTTCTTCTTCAATAAGTTCCGCTTGTTTAGCTAATCTTTCTTGTTCCTGCTGATTTTCTTTTTCTAACTTTTGGATTTCATCTCGTTTTTTCTGTTCCGCTAATTCATTAGCTTTTTGCTGATTGGCTAGATTTTCCTCAGCTCTTTGCTTAGCTTGTTCAATATTCTTGAGTTTTTGTTCAAAGATCCGAGCTTGTTCTTCTTGGAGAGCTTTATTTCTGATTTCTTCGGCTTGACGGCGTTTTTGCTCTTCCTGATTTGCTAATTCAATTTCTTGATTCCGTTTTTCCTCATCTTCTTTTAACTTTTTATCTTTTTCTGATAATTTAGCTTGTCGCCGAGCAGTTTCAGCTTGTTCTAGTTTCTTTTTGGCTAGTTCGCGTTCTTGTTTTTTCTTATTTCGTGCTAATTCCTCAGCATTTAAGTTATCTAATAGTTCATCATAACGAGAAGTAGTAGAAGTTTCGGGAGTTTCTTCGGGGCTTTCTTTGTTATTTTCCGAATCAATAGTATTTTCGGTTGGCAAAGGTTGGTAATTACTTAATACTTGTTGAATTTGTTTATTAACTAATTCTTCTAGATTTATTCCTTTGAAAATATTTTGTGCTTGGGAAGAAGCAACAAATTTTTCTCAATTAAACTTATTGATCGTAATTGGCTTATTCTTTTGTAATTCTAAATAATTATCGTATTCTTCTTGTAAATCATTTTCTTGTAAGAAATCAGTTCAGATTTGCTTATTTATTGCTTCTACGGCAAATTTTAATAGTTCAAAAAAGTAATATTTAGGTAAAGTTTTTAACCCAAAAGTAGAAAAGATATCAGTTTGATAGGATTTTAAAGTTTCATTAACTACTCATTCTTCCAAAGTATAGTTAAAATTGGCTAAGGGTTGGTTATCTTCCGCAAATTCTAACAAAGAAGTAATAATAGATAATTTTCGTTCTTTGATTTCCTCAGATTTAAGTTGTTTTTGCTTCTCTTTTTCAATTAACTTTAAGGTTTTTTGCTCACCTAATAAAAACTTATTCTTTAAGGGCAAATAAGGATTGGTTGCTTTGCCAAAATCAGTATTAGGATTCGGAATAATTTCTTCACTGAGCAAGAATTTTAAACTAGTAGATTTTAGTTGTAAAGAATTTAGGATATTTAAGCTAGTTTCTGAGTATTTTTCCTCTTTGGTTAAAGGGGCTAAGCTTTGGAGAATAGTTTTTTGTTCTTCACTTAAAGAAAATGTTTTGAATTGATTAGTTGCTAAATTTGCTAAGCTTTCCTTTTGATTTTCACTCAAATTAATTCTTGCTAAGCCAAAACTCAATAACTGGTTCTTTTGAGCGTCACTGACTGTTCATTCACTCGCATTGAAAAAACTAATGCCCATTTTTTCTAAACTTTGTCTTTGGTCGCTAGTTAGAGCCAAATTATCAATTAGTAAACGGAGAATATTTTCTTTTTCTGGGACTGTTAAGCCGAAATTATTTTTTTCTTGGTGAATTTGATGGTTTAGTTGGACAAAGGCTTGTTTTTTAGTTAGATCATCAATCCCCAAATTGTTCAGACCGCCATTTAGTAAGGATAATTTCTGTTGATTATCTAAACTAGAATAATTATCAGTTAAATAATCTCTATCTTCTTTATTAAAATGAACCGCTTGCTGAGAGATTGCTATAAATTGTTCTCTGGTTAATCGCAATTGGCTTAATAATGCCGACTCTTCGCTAGAAAGTTCGCTTATTCTTGATAGTTTATTTATAAATGCTTGATTAACTTCTTTTGTTTCCTCGCTTTTAAGGAATTTATCCGCTAACTCAATTTCTTTTAATAAAGTTGATCGCTCAGTAAATTCCGGATAAGTTTCTTTAATTTTATTTCAACTCATCCTCTTTTCACCTAAGTTAGAGTGGATTTCTTTTAAATTATTCTCTATTTCCGCTGAACGCTGTAATAATTCCGTTTGGGCTTGTAATTCTAACGCTTTTTGATGTAAGATTTCTTGATCCTTAATTAATTGTGCTAAATTAGCTAATTGTTCTTGTTTATTAGCGACAAAGTTATTATTATTAGTGGTTTTTCATTCTTCACTAGTGATATTGTTTTCTTGGGCGATTTGAGCGGTTTTTTGAGTGAATATTTGCTCTAATTTACTTTCTTCTAATTTATTTTGATAAAGAGTGTAGCCATAAATACCAAAGATTATTAAATTAAAGGCAATTACACTAGGTCATTTATACTTTTCTTGCTCAGGAGCGGAATAAGCGAGAGTGTTTCCTACGACATAGCCGATAATTAAGAAATATTTTTCTCATAAGTGGCGATGTTCTAGAATGGTATCTTTTTTGTAATAAAGAATAGCGAGAACTACATTTAAGAGAATTAGTCCTAATACCCCGTTTTTCTTATAAACTATATATTCAAGAAGGAAGATTATTAAAAAGAGCATTCACTTAGTCATTTGCTTTTGATTAGCGACTTGGGAAGCTTCCATTTCGTTAATTTGTTGGGCTAATTCTTCCAGTTTTTGATTAAGGTCTAGTTCAGGGGTAGGATTAGGAGATTGTTCGGCTAAAACTTGCTCTGAAATTTCCTGAATAGTTTCTCATTCAGCCGTTAAACTTTCTTGCTCTTTTTCAAGGGAAGTTTGCTCGGAATTTTTAATAGCTTGCTCTAATTCTTGGGCAAGATTAGTTGGAATTGGTTGCTCTTGGGGTGGATTAGGCTGATTTTGTTTTTTCTTTTCAGCAGAGTTTAAGTTTTTGTTTACTTGCTCTTGAATTTCTTGTAAACGGGTTAATAATTCCGTTTTGGCATCTTCTAATTGTTCAAAAAGAAGTTCATTGCTTTCTTCTTCTGAATTTTCCGTAGTTTTTTCTTCCGTGGATTGTTCAGGATTAAGACTTTCTTCAATTCGGCGATCCGGAGTAGTTAAAGGGGCTGTTTCATTATTTTCATTGTTAACGCGAACATCTCAACCTCATTCTCTTAATTTCTCTATTCCGTATTCTTTTTCTCAGCGTGAACCAGCTACCAAAGGCATGCCTTCCATTTTGGGATATTCTTTTTTTTCGGTTCCTTCCTTAATACCAACTTTTCATTCTCTTTCTTGGTTTTGCTGAGTTAGTTTAGGAGTGATTAATTTTTTAGTTTCTTCAAGAAGTTTAAGAGTAGCAAGGAGTTTGGTTTCCTCAGCTTTTAATTGGATACTTTTTTGAATACGATCTAAATTTTGGTTTTCAGCATCAAAATTTAGTAAAGATTGTGATTTTAAGTAATTGTCTAAGCGTTCATTGGCTAATTTAGCTTCTTTTTTAACTGCTTCGAGATTTTGTTTGTTTTCTTGGATTTGCTGTTCTAGATCAGCAGTTTTTTGAGAGATATTTTGAACTTCATCAGTAAGAGAATTTACTTTTTGATTAGTATCTTGGGCAAGGTTGAGTAAATTAGTATGGTTTTTTTCTACCTTGCTCATTCTCTCGTTAATTTCTTCACTAATGTCTTCCATTTGTTGCGAGACTAAGTTTAATTGGTGTTTTTGAAAATGGAGCAGATCAGATTGTTCGGCTAATTCCTCTAAAATTTCCTCTCTTTCTAATTTGGACTGGGCTTGCTCTCTTTGAACATTTAATAACTCATCCTTGAATTCGTTTAATAATTCTTCATTATCGGCTAGTTTTGTTTCAATTATTTTGCTTTTGCGACTATATTCAGCTTCTAAATCTTCCACGGCTTGTTCAGTTTCAGCAGTTTTGCGATCAATGGCGGATTTATAATTTAAGAATTCATCCTCTAATTGTGATTTTTCTTGCCGTAAGTTTTCGAGATTGGTGTTAGTTAGTTTGATTTTGGAGTTAGTTTCCCGAATTTCTTCTTCTCGTTGGAGTCTTTCTTCTTCAATTTTTCTTTTATTGTCAAGAATTTTTTGTTCGTGTTGGGCAAAGCGTTCGTTGACTTCATTACGAAATTCATCTAATTCTTGTTTTAATTTGTGCTGTGCTTCGGTTAATTTCCTTTCAACTTCGTTAATTGCTTCGGTTAACTCTGCTTTTTGTTTTTGAAGTTCTCTTTTTTGTTCCTCAAATTTGCGGAGATTTTCCCCTTGGGCTGTGGCAATTTTAGCATCTAAATTTTGGATTTCTTGGTCAAATTTGGCTCCTTGTTGCTGTAATTGTCCTTGAAGTTCGGATTTTACTCCATCAATAGCACCTTGGAGGGCTTTGCCTTGACTTTCTAACTGATTTTGAACATTATTTAAACCATCTTGTAAATCACCAATATTATCTGATAAACCAGAAAGTTGTGATTGTATATTAGCATCTTTTTTGCGATCAGCTCAAAAAGAAAGAGCAGAAAAGGCCGTGCCAACAATCGGAATGCTTCCACAGACTTTGGCAGCTGCTTTTAATCCTTCTTCGGCTCAACCTGCGGCTACAACACTAGAACTAATAATTTTTCCTTTGGTTGTGTTGACTAATTTTTCGTCGACATAGTCTCATGCTCCTTTAACGGAGTTTCAAATTTGTTTTTTCATTATTTATTTCCTGTTATTTTTTTGTAATTAATTTAAGGTTTCTTATAACAAGGAATTCAATAAGGGAAGGGAGTTCAAAAGGAAATTACAAAGCAAATTTAAATTTACTTCTTTTTATTTCTAAATATCGAGACAATAATTATCAGGACAACAAGAAATATACCACCACCGATTATTCAGTTTTGATTTTTATCTCAAAATTCAGAGGTTGATTTTTCACTTTCTTGTTGACCTTGTTTTCGGTAATAATTTTGCATACAATAATTACTGCAAAACTTTTTACCATCATTTTTTTCTTGACTATAATGTCATTGAGAAGACTTTTTGCTACATTCAGCACAAGGTTCACCATAATATTGGTGCATGCAGTAGAGACTACAAAATTTTTTGCCTTCTTCTTTTTTTTCTTCGTTGAAAATATATTGACCAGTTATATTTTTATTACATTTATCGCAATTCATATCTTTATAACTTTTCTTTTTCTTCAACTTTTTTTGGTTCTTCTAAATATCAACCAGTTCCAAAACCAGTTGCCATAATGGCAAATCCTACTAAATTTTTCACTACCAAATTATCACCTTCGGTATATCCTCCCATAAAGAGACCAATTATTATACTTGCTATTAGTCCGATTAACAGACCTCATCATTTATTTATTTTCATATCTTTTTACTATTTTTTATTCCGTATTTGTCGGAAAAATAAGCCAAAAGTTAGGAAATTTTTGCTCTCTCTGGTCTTTAGACAAGGACTCATTATCATTCGTCCTTTCTGCTCTCTCTCTCTCTCTCTCTGCTGTTAAAGAAATTAATTGTTAGAGAATTCATGATAATTTATTTTTTAGGAAATTTAAGCGTGTTTTCTAATGCGACCATTAGTTTTAGTTGCTGAATAAGGTAAATCAGAAATAATTTTTAATTCAAAAGGCGGAATTATTTGACTAGCGTAATTAACCATTTCATCTAAACTAAATTTTTCAATATGACCGAACAACAAATATTCTAACCTTTCTTGCTTAATTCCTAATTTTTGTTTGATTTCTTTTTCCGAAAGTATTTGCTGTCTCTTATAACGCAAGATATTTTGCTGAATCTCATGTTTGGCTTTATCTAATGGGGTAGCATTAGGTAATAATCCTTTATTTATGCGACGATAACCTGTTTTTCTCATTCTTTCTAGTTCGGAAACATCAATAGGCATTGAATCGTTTTTATTTTTTTTAGAAGTAATTATTTTTTTTGTCATATTTGTTTTATTTAAGGTCATATTTCTTTTCTCGATAACAATCAATTATTAGCAAAGTATTAGTTAATTTTTCTTCATCATAATCTCATACTAAATTATAGGCTCGATAACCAACATATAAAGGTTCAAAATTATAGTATTTGTTATCTCGTAAAAATTCTTCATCCTTTAAATAGTTTAGTTGATTAACTAATTTTTGGATTATTTCATCACTAACTGTCGATCTTCCTTTTTTACTCTTATAATATTGACTAATAACTAATTTAGTAAATCACCGACCATTAATAACTACATTACAAAAATAGCGATTAACAGGATAATTAATTATTGCTTTGCTTTCTTTCACTCGTTTATAATTCATTTTTACTTATTCTTCTTCGTTATTTGCGGGATAATGTCCCGGCATTCTAATTGTTTTTTTCTTTTCTTTATGAGAAAGCAAATTCTTATTTATTTCATCATCTTTTATTGTCAGTTTTTGCTCTCTCTCTCTCTCTGCAATGCTGGTTAAAAGAGCATATAAGCCATTAAAGTCAATAATTTCATAACTTCCAGCATTAGCATCAAAAAGCAAATTAATTTTCCTTAACTGTTCCTGCTGTTGTTCCCTTAATTCTTCATTTTTATCTTCTTGCTCAGCTAATTTAGTAAGCAAATTATTATGACCTAAGATAAAAACCGAGTCAGTCACCATTCAACTGGCTAATTGTTTAATTTGAGGTTGAGTGATTTGTTCCACTAAACTTTCAGCCTGATTAACTTGCTTACGGTCTAAGGAATGACTATCACTTTTTTCTACCAAGGAATGAAATTCCTGTAATTGCGTTAAAATTTGGAGATTAGTTTGATAATTTTGTTTTCAATTAGCGGAGGTTTGTTGGAGTTCGGTAAGTTGGTCTTGTAAAACTTGTTTTTCTGCTTGTAATTGTTGCAATTCGGAAGGTTCATAACCCAAATCTTGTTCAATTTTTTTTCATAAAGAGTTTGATAATGTTTAACTTCTTGCTGTAATTGCTCAATTTGGGAATTATTTGTGCTAATATTCGGCTGATTTTGACTATAATAAAGATAAATTATTATCACTATTAAAGCGATTATTAATAAATTCTTAGTCATATTCTTATGTATCTATCCGCTAATTAATCAGAGAATAATTAGCAATCCCACAGCAATTCAGAACAGTCCTCGGTAAAAAATGGGCTGTTGGTTATACTGATTAAGGGGATTATAATTTTGGGCGGTTGTTTGAGCTTTGTCAACTTGCTGACCAATAAAACTCTCTAATTCTAGAGTTTGTTTTTCAATGGGTTGTTTAATTCAATTCTCGTATTTATGGTTCATTCAGTCTTTGACAGCACTTTTGATGCCTAAATCTATATTTGTCATGGGTTTATTTGAAAATTAATAAGAGACTACTAATTAGGGCGATAATCCCTAAAATTAAGGCTCTTTTTTTGTTATGGTCAGGTTGGGCTAGTAAATATTTAACTTTTTCCTCTAAATCAGCAATTATTTGGTTTTTGTCAGCTAACTTTTGCCGGTAATCAGTGAAGTCACTAATATTGGCTAATCTTTTTTCCAACAACTCTATTTCTTGATCTGCTTGCGAATCAGTTTGAATTGCTATCTCGGCAGTTTCTAAGGGTTCAGACGGAGTAATATTATTATCCGTTAATAACTTTCTTAATTCTTGTTTTTCTTGGAATAATTCACTAATGCGGATGGCTCTTTGGGAAATCTTATTATTTAGTTCTGAAATTTCACTATCTTTACTTTGTAATTGCTTTTCTTGGGAACTGATTATTGTTTCCTGATTTTTAAAAGTAGCCACAGCCAATTTTTGCTCTTTTTCATAATTAGCAATTAGGGTTAAATGCTCGGCTTTTTCAGTTTCTAAGCGGGCAATAATTTTTAACGGATCTTCATGGTTGATCATAGCTTTCTTTTTCTTTTTTAAGTCCGAAGGTTTAACTCCTTCTTTGACTTTTTCTTGGAGTTCTTTTTGTAGTTGATCATTTTTAGACATAGTTATTTGGGAGAATTCTTTAATCTTTCTAGCTCCTTTCTTAATTGGTCAATTTGATGTTGCTCATGTCCGTTTTTCTTTTCTAGTTTAGCAGTTCGTCAATCTAATTTCAATGAGTAATTGAAAAACATGGTCAACATGGTTAAAATAACCCCACAGAGAGCTAAGCAAAGGTAAAATCACGGTTCAATTTGCGGATCCATGATTTTAATGCTGTAATAATTTGGCTAAACTGACCAAAATTTTAGTGACTTCTTCTTTTCTGGCTTGGGTTATTGCCGGAGCATTAGCCTTACAAAGTTTAGTAGCTTGGGTGATATTGCCTATTCCTCCTTTGCTGGTTTCACAAAGACAGCGATAATAATCAGTAGTGTTTTTTTTAGCTAATTTAGTTGGTAAATTTTTGGTTATTTTTTTCTTGGTAGTTTCAGTTTTAAAAATTTTCTTTTTAGTTTTTTTCATAAAATTTTTGTAATTTATTAATAGTTAAATCACAACCAAGGAAATTGCGGTTAGTGCTTTGACAAGCGGTTAAAGTGATAAAAGAACCGGCACAAGGATCAACAACTAAATCTCCTTCTTGGGTCAGAGCCAAAATTAATCTTTTTAATAATTGAACTGGTTTTTGATGAGGGTGAGATTTATTAGTAATAGCTTCGGCTCACACATTAGAAAAAGCCCGATCCGAGAAATTAACTTGGTAAGGAGATTTTTGAAGAAAAAAAATATGAGGAAGATTATCAAGAATGATTGAAAAAAGAGCAAAATAAACCAATTACAATCAATAAAATTATCTGAGAGAAATTTATCTCCTCTAATTCTCAGCAAAAAAATCTTTTTCAAAACTTAAACTTGGAAGAATTAGTTAATAAACAAATTCAGCAAGCATTAAGTAATTATTCTTTAACAGAAACTGATGCTAACATTGAAGAACTTTCGGAAGAGAATAACGAGGAAGTCCCTCAATCTACTTCTTCTCGTTATGATGATCTACTAAACAATCTCAATGCCGAAGATCAAGTGAGACAACAAAAAAAACAAGAACGCGAACTAGCCAAAAAGAAACTAGAACAAGCTGAAACTGCTCGGCGACAAGCTAAATTATCAGAAAAAGATAAAAAGTTAAAAGAAGATGAGGAAAAACGGAATCAAGAAATTGAATTAGCAAATCAGGAAGAGCAAAAACGCCGTCAAGCCGAAGAAATCAGAAATAAAGCTCTCCAAGAAGAACAAGCTCGGATCTTTGAACAAAAACTCAAGAATATTGAACAAGCTAAGCAAAGAGCTGAGGAAAATCTAGCCAATCAGCAAAAAGCTAATGAATTAGCGGAACAGAAAAAACGAGATGAAATCCAAAAGTTAGAAAAAGAAAATCAGCAGGAACAAGAAAGATTAGCTAAACAAGCGGAACTTATTGAAGAAGAAAAGCAAAGAAAATTAGCTTCAATTGCTCTGGAAGACAAGGAAGCCCGTCAACTCATTGAAAAGCGAGCCAATGAAGAAAAAGCGAGAATAGAATCCGAGATGAATGAGAAAAAAAGAAAGAACGAAGAAGAATTAAAAAAGCAAGAGAATGCCCTGCTCAAAGAAAAACAAGAAAAGCAAATTGAAATCAATCGGCTTCAAAAAGAAGTAGAATTACAAAGAACCCTCGGCGAAGAGACTAAACGATTAGGACGGGAACAAGAAAGAATTCTGCGGGAACAAAAAGGTTTAACTAACCAGTTATCAGCCTTTCGGGAAACTCTCTGACAAGCGGTGCAGGATTATTACTGAGTTTCTTCGGAAACAAAGGCAGGAACAAGGAATCCTAATTTAACCGAATCTGGACACTTGCGAGACTGATTACCAAGATATCCTAATATGGAGTTTAACTTAAACTTTGGTGATATTATGAATGACATTAATTGGAGTGGTTATAAAACAGCGATGCAAGCTTTTTATCGCACAGCCGGTAATCGGTTTGTGAACCAGTATGAGTTTAAAAGGTTATTAGAAGCCAAAGTTAAGAGTTTGGATTTTTTGAATTAGATATTACTACCACTTTTTTCTTCCAACTTCTTTATTTTTCTTTCACTTGCTAAAGTTACTAACAAATTATGAATTGCCTTACTTAAATCTATCACCATTCTAGAGTTCATTTTTTTATAAAGTATTTCAATTTTTTTGTTGTCATCCAAAGAAAGATTAGGTTGACCTTTAAAATCATTCCTTATCTCCCCAAATTTTTTAATTATTGCACCTAAATTTGTTCGTAAATCTTTAATTTCATAGTCAGCACATATGCTCGTAAGAAATTCCTCGAACACCTTGACATTTTTTTTAAAATCGATCTTTTCTGAATCTCTGATTTTTTCAAAATTTAACCTTTTTCCCTTGTGCTTTTCTTGATATTTGTCTATGAAATAAAGTAATGAATTTCTGCATTCATCAATAGCATTGTCATACATTTCATCTCTTCATAGATATTCGATGTCTTTAAAGTGTTTTGGTTCTGAATGTAGATATCTTTCTTTATATTCGATCTCTTTTATATCTATAATATATCCCAAATATTTAAATTTGAAATAAAAATATCTTGAGCAAAAATCTTCCAAGTCAATTTGATCAAATATTATATGAATTCTACCCTTTTTTTGACCCTTTTTTTCTAATAATTTAGATATATATTCTAGGAAAAATCCACTTTCTCCAAGTATATCTAAATATTCTCTTAATTTTAAATTAGTTATATTATAGGTGCAACCATCATTATTAAGAATTGCCAAGTTGATAAATGATTCCATTTCTGACAATTGTTCGTTATTATATGTTGCCTTTAATGAATTTACTAGTATTTCTTTAAATATTATGAATTTATCATCGTTTTTTTCTTTGTCTTTGCTTGGTCCGGGGGTTGATATTATTTCTTTGTAATATCTTTCAATAAAAGAACCACGGTTATGTGGGGATTCTACGTCCGACCTTACAGAAACTTTAAGATGCATGTCGGAGATTATTTCTGAAATTTCCTTAGCTTCTTCGGTATCTATTTTTCTTAGCATTCTTAACTATGCTAAATCAGCAATTATACTTGAACAAAAAGCATTAAGTCTGTCTTCATCAAAAGCCACTCGATAACTAGTATTTATTTTAACACAACCTTTTTTTAGGTTTTCAAAATATTTTAAATAATTACTGCTGCTTTCCGTAATTTCAACGTATTTATTCCAATTTAATTCTTCTCGACCTGGACTACCGGGAAAAGAAAGACCAATTTTTCTCAAATAAGTTATAAAAGATTTTTCTTCTTCATCTTTTGAAATATCTCTCAATATTTTTTTTACTTCCTGAAAAGTTAAATTGTATTCTTCCTTTCAATCTACATTAAATATCAATTCTCGATATTCATGAACCCCATCCATATATTTTCTAGAATTCTCGAGATGCATTTTCTTAAAAGCTTCTAACAATCTCTGAATTTTTTCTAATTTCTCATTCATATATTAATTTTAACTTAATATATTATTTTGTTTTCTAATCATAGTAAGACTTATAAATTATTTTTCTTTCATTGTTTTCGGTTGTTTTCTCCATTTTTGTAAATGGTTTTTGATATAATAATAAACAAAAATTAGATGTAAATAAACTAATTCACAAAGATTAAAAGAAGTTTAATATTGCTCTGCTTTTGTATCTATATTATAAATCCATATTCAGAAAAATATTATAAAAATACTATATAGACAGTTAAGGGTTGAAAAAGATAAGTTAGAAACTGATTATTAAGCATTTTTAAGGATAAATATTGAATTATTTTCAACTTAACATAATTATTATTATAAAAAACTAGTCATTGAAGTGAAAATTTTTTTTCTTCTTTGGATTTGAAATATCGCTAACAAGTTATCGACGAGAAATTGGCTGGAAAACATAAAGATGAATTGATGAAACATTTTTTTCGAATTCTCGCTCTCGCGATTGATTTTTAGAGCAAGTTGGGCAGATTTAAGGGTTGTTTTAAAATTATCCCTTGATTAAACTATAAATTTCCGCCAGTAGAATTATAACCTTTACCAAAGGCATTGTATTCTTCAATCTTTTCTTTTTCCAAGGAATCTAATTCATCTTTTGTCTGACAAAGATAATATTTATAATAAAACAAATCCCCAGCATATCAATCTTTAGCAAAAATAACATTTTTAACTTCGCCGTTTGCAAAATGTTGATTTAATCTTTTGCCCATATTTTTAGACTGTCCTACATAGTATTTGTCTTTGGTGATATTTCAGATGACATAGATTCCTTTTTTATCATTAAGATAAGAAAAAGAAAAGTTAGAAGAGTGTTTTAAATCTGCTCAACTGTCATCAATTTCCTTACGCCAGTAATCAGTTTTTTCCTCTTTTGTTTTTTTATACAAATTTCAATTAGTAGAAATAATATTATCACATTCTTTATTGAATGATGTTATTTCTTTCAAAAGAAGAGAATTTTCTTGGTCAATTTTTATTTTATGACTTTCATTCCATTCTTTATTATTCTTGTTAATTTCTATATTTAATTGAGCATTTTTCTCGCTATTATAACCTATAAAAGAAAGACCGAGTGTAAAGGGAGCAAAAATTAAACGAAGTCAAAAGTTACTTGGTTCCTCATTAAAATCTGTTTTTTTAAAAGAATAATCCTTCTTTTCACTATGATAATTGCGTTTGCGTTGTTTTGCATTATCTATTAAATTTAAAATCTTTTTTAACTCTAATTCTTTTTTTCTTCATTCTGGGATTACTGGAATCTTTTCAAGGATAGACAAAATAAAACGTTTTTCTAGACCTAAGTCTAAAATGTCTTTGTTAACAAATCTTATAGGATTAATTACTTTATCAAATTTCTTTACTATTTTTACTCTTTCGGAGTAACCTTCATAAATTGGTGTTCTAACGTAATTTCTTTGAACATACCTAGCTATTTTTGGAGTATAAGTGTAATGTTTAATAATGAAAGATAATCTTTTGTTTTCTTTATTAAAAGAAAAATCAGTAATTTCAGTCTTTTCTCAACTTTTCATACTATTTTATATTTTTAAATTCTTCAGAATTAATTTTTCTCAACTGATTAGCAGATACTTTACTATTTATCAAATTGTTAATGCTTCAAAGCTTTTGGCAAAATCTTCAACCGCCAATAACCTTATCTTCATTATAAACCAAATCCGAACCTCAATTATTGTTTTCCAGCAGGAAGATTCTTAAGCTATCGCTACCGTATTTTTTAATTAGTTCTTCGGGATCTACTCCATTCCCTAAAGATTTGGACATTTTTTTACCATATTTATCTCTAATTAAACCATGAACTAACACCTCTTTAAAAGGAATTTGATTAGTGAAATAAGTTCCTAAGAGTATCATTTTTAATACTCAAAAGAAAAGAATATCGTAACCGGTAACTAAGGTAGTTATTGGATAGCAATTAATCTGAGGATGGGGGAAATTTTCGTTTTCTTTTGCATTAACTACAAGTGGTCATAACCCACTGGAAAATCATGTATCAAGAACATCAGTTTCAGGCTCTCATTCTGACAGAGAGTATTTTTCAGGCTTCTCGCCAACAAAAATTTCTCCAGTTTGCTTATGATATCAAGCTGGGATGCGATGGCCTCATCATAATTGACGAGAAATACATCACTCGTGAGTTTTATCACATCAATCTTCCAAACTTTTTCGAAATTGATCAGTAACAAAATTTATTTTATTTAGAAAATTGGGCTGTTTTTCTTCCACATTTTTAATTAATTTAGGTAAATCAAGGAATCATTGTTGAGAAAGGAGGGGTTCAATTATCTTTCCAGATTTAGAAGAATAAGCTAAATTTGTTTCGTATTCCTCAACTTTTACACAAATTCTTTTTTCTACTAATTTTTCAACAAATTCTTCTCTAATATCGCTAATTTCTCTTCCTTGCCACTTTCCTGCTAAATCATTTAAAAATCCTTTTTCATCACAGCAACTAATTATAGGAAGTTGATGCTTTTTACCTAATTCATAATCAGTAAAATCATGACCAGGAGTGCATTTTAAAACTCCGCTACCGAAATCTATTTTGACATTTTCCTCCCCCAAAATTGGAATAATTTTTTCAGTTCATGGATGTTTTATTTTCTTCCCAACATAATTTTTATAACGTTCATCACTAGGATTAACTAATAAAGCAACATCAGCAAAAATGGTTTCTGGACGACTAGTTGCTACTAACAAATAATTATCACTATTTTGCAAAGGATATTTCAAATAATATAATTTACTTTCGCTGGTTTTATAATCAACCTCAATATCCGAAATAACACTTTTTAATTTGGTATCTCAATTTACTATCCTTGATCCTCGGTAAATCAACCCATCTTGGTAAAGCTTAATAAAAGCTTCGCGAATTTGTCTTTGAATAACAGGATCTAAAGTAAAATTTGCTCCTTCTGAATCAATTAGTAGCCCCATTTTCTCTCACTGTTGATAAAATTTTTTGCGAGTTTGAGGATATCAATTTTCTAGCGTATATTGTCGTTTTTTTTGATCACTATCAAGTTCAGTAATTTTTAAATTTTCAATCTTGCTTTGAGTCGAAATTCCGGCATGATCTATTCCTGCTATTCAATAAATAGGATTTTTATTAAGGTGAGAAAAACGAACTAAAAAATCTTGAATAACTGATTCAAAGGCATGTCCTAAGTGTAAATTTCCAGTAATGTTAGGAGGAGGTAGTAATAAAGTACTAGTAAAATTATTAGAGGTTTTTTTTGCTATCTCTTTTCAATAATCTACTTTAGAACTTTTCTCAATTGAATCAAAATTATACTTAGAAATTAAGAACATTAAATTATTTTTTTATTTTTGCGATTTTGTTTAATTACTCTAAAAAAAACTAAGATTGTCAATAACTCTTTCAAATCTCGCTGACTTATCCCGAAAGTCAACATATTGTGACCGATATCAAAAAACGATTAGTGGATTATAAAAAACTAATCCATCTGGAAAAAAATCTTATCCTAAGAAAATCATGTTAACCAAACTATCATTGCTTGTCAAACAAAAAAAAAAGAATTTAAGAAATTAATTTCAGAAAAATCAGATTTAGATGCTAAATTAAAGGATCATGATCAATTTTTACTAATTATCAAGAAAAGTTAAAAAAATTTTGAGAAGAACAAGATAAGTTAGAGGAAGAAAAGAAACAATTACAAAACAAATAGAAATTAAATTAAAAAAGAACTTTGAAATCACCAAAGATACCAAAAAATTATCAGAAGCAAGAATTAACTGATTCAAAAACTAATTCGCAAAATGAGATTAATTAGTTAAATAAATAATTACAACAAGCTAAGTTAAAAAAAGAGAGTTGAACGCAAAAATCCAAGCCTTTGCTGTCAAAAGTACCAAAAAAGAAACTCAAAATACTAGTGAAGAGATTACTGATAATTCTTGGTGAGAAAAAGTTAAAACTCCTTTTTTTTTTTTTATATTGGAGCAGTGATATTGATATTATTAGTTATTAGTTAAATAAAAATAAGTCTAAATCCTAACAAATTATTTAGTTGGTTGTTCAATTTGATTCAATTGATTTTCCAAATCAATATTCTTTTCCTTTAATTGATTGATTATATTTTGAGAAATCTCTTGTTTTTTTTCCAAGATTTTTATTTTTTCATCCCTTTTAGCAATGGCTCTTTCATAAATATGAGTAATGGCTTTTTGCTCAAATGCTTTTAATTTTTCAATAGTGTTGGTATCTTTATCTGAACGACCACCGAAATCAACTTTTTCTTCAAAAAATTTGTATCTGACTTTTTTTTCATCAAAGAAGGAAAATCCACTAGCATTATTATCAGATCAACCAGTTTTTCTAGTAGGTATCTCATCCTCCCTAAATTTTATTGCCAAATAATTTACATCTAAATCATTTTCAGAAACATCAAGTTTATCAACTAAATCTTGAAGTCTTTCTACAACTTTTTCTCTCAATTTTTTTTCCTCTTTTTGTTGTTCTTTTATTTTAGGTATTATTTCACTAAACAAGTCTTTAATGTTAAGAGAGTTTCTGATTAACTCTTTTTCTTCATTGTTTAATCTACAACTAAAAAATCTTCATTCTGTATGCTCTCCCGAAATGAGTTTTTGCTTAACTATTTCTAGAAATTTGTCCAAAAATTTTTTAGATAGTTCTTCCAATTGAGAAAAATTCTCAGATTTTTCATTATTTCATTCACTATAACTGCCGAATCCTCTAAAAAATCTCTCGAACAACTTACTCAAAGTTTTCTGACATTCTTCAATAATTTGCTTTTCATTTTCACCATCCATTATTCTATCCTGTCAAGAATCACCGCCAATATCTGCAAATAAAATATGATTATTGCTGTAATCAGAATAAAAATATTTCAATTCTTCAACTGATTTAATTATAATCATAATTGACTTCTGTTTAATTATTAGATTGTGAATAATTTTCTCTAAATCAGTTATTCTATCTTGTTTTTTAATAATCTCATTAACTAAGTCTAGAATATTTCTTTCTCCTCAGGAAGATAAGTAATAAGCATATTTTCTTGGAAATTTTATTCCATCTTTTTTAAAAAAAATACCAAGAATATCCTTTAAAGTCTCTTTGTAATAAAATGATATCTCATATTCATTTACTGCTTCTTGAATGCTTAATTGTCAATCCTTTTCAGTTAATTGATTATTTTCTAATTCTGTTTCAACAAGAATTCTTTTAATTGACTCTATTGCTTGTTGTTTCATAATATTTTTATTTAGGAAGAATTTCTATTCTAGTTTCTTGAATTTGCAATTTATCTAATTGCTGTTCTAACTCAATGATTTCTTTTTGTTTATTTAAAAGGGAATTAATTTCACCGGCATTCAAATTTTTGCTTATTTTTTCTTTGATTATCGCTAATTGTTTATGAGCAAAAATATTATTGGAATTATTTGTGATTTCCGCTTTAGTTTGAAGCATCATTTCCAATCAATTAAATAGATCCTTATTATTCTTGTATTTCGTTAATAATTCGTTCAAGTCATCTCTGCCTTTTTTTAATTGAGGAATTAATTTTTCTTCTAAAGTTTTCTTCTCAGTTTGTTCAATTTTTAACTGTTTTTCTAATTTATCGATTCTTTGTTCATGATTGAAGCATTTTTCTTCTAAATTCTTAATTAATTCTCCTTGGTTAGTTAATTTTAATTCAAGATTTTTTATTTTTATTGCTTGTTCTTCAACATTTTTTCTTAATTGTTGCTTTTCTTTTTTCTTAGCAATACTTTTTTGAGCTTGATAAACTGACTCTGGGTGGTCTTCTTTTCATTTTTTAATAGAATGAGTTTCATAATCATCACGATAATTTTTAAGCTGATTTCTTAAATTATTTACTTTTGACTCTGGTCTATATTCTGAGTAACAATAAAGAGAAAAACGATGAGGGATTGTTCATGAATAACTTGTAGTATCATCTTCAGTATATAAATATTCTAAACCACTATCGATATCAGTTTCATCTATACTTAAATAATTTAACCTATGCATATTTCAAAGGTATTTTAAAGAACCATAGAAGCGATTATAATATCCATCCTTTATTCTCTCTTCATTTTCATTCCCTATCTCTAAGCGTTTTAGATTATGGAAATTTTCAAAATCAGACAAATCGTTAGGATGAAAATTATTATCGCTAAGGTTCAATTCTTCTAACTTGTCAGGATTCAAATTTGACAAAAACTCAAGACTGGTAAGATTATTGTTGTTAAAAATTATTTCCTTAATTTCGCAATTTTTGGTAATTTCAACTCCTTGATTTGATTGTTAGAGCAATTCAGATTGTTTATTTTTGGGCAATTCGATAGATCTAAATTCTTTAATTTACTTTGGTAAATTGAAACAGAATTAAGTTTAGAACACTTAGAAAAGTCTATTTGGTTAATTCGATCGCCATTGGAAGAAAATCTTTCTAAATTAATAAATCCTTGCAAATCTAGATCTCCTTCTAATTTTTTATCTCCAGAATAAATGCTCAAAAACCTTTCTTATTCCTTGGTTTTTAAAAATTGAGTACCTCATGCATAAATAACTCCTGGTTGCGACAATCATTCTTTTTTCTCTTTAGCAGTTGCAAAAGGATATTCTTTTTTTATTCAATCTTGAACATTAGTGCAATTGATAATTTTAGTTCCTCCTCTTTTGTTTTTTATTTCTAATTTACTTTCATCTACATAATAAGAAATAACTACTTCGAGTCACTCATTAGTAAAATCCGCTAAATCTAACTCGCCCTCTAAATCTTTTTCGTTGAGATAAATTTCTTTAACTTTTTCTCGCTGTTTTTTGGGATATTTTTCGTCTAATCATTTTTGAGCATTTACCATGATAAATATAATTTGTTTTTTTGATTTTTTAATAATTATAAGAAGGTGGTAATACTTCAATCTGAGTTTGTTGAGATAATTTGTTTACTTTTTTTTCTAACTGATTAATTATTTGTTGCTTCTCTGATAGTTCCTTTAGAGCTTTTTCATCAAATTTTTTGAGTAGGTGTTTGCGAGCGATTTTACTATTTTCTTCGATAAAGGCCTCTAAGTAACCATGGTAACTTTCTTCCAATTTGGATTTGTAATCATTAACTATTCGTTCTAACTCATTTCTCTTTTCTTGAAGAAACTCATTAGATAATTCTTCTACTTCTTCATTTAATTCGGTTATTTTTTTTTCATAATCTTTCTTAATTTGACTAATCTCTAATTGATTTGTTTGAATTAATCCTTGAAAGTTTTTTTCTAAACTCTCTTTTTCCAATTTTAAGTCAGATATAGTTTTTACTAATTGTTCTATTATTTGGAGAAAGTTATTGTTTTGCTCGGTTAATTGATAGTTTTTCTCTTTCTCTTCTCGAAAGTTCTCTTTGAGAGATTCTGCTTCTTTTTGTAAAAAGTAAGCAGTTTCTCCTTGAAATTTACTAAATTTTTCTAAATTGTTTTTTCAAAACTCCTTGTTGAGATAATGATGAGTAGGATCGCAAAGAGCATAAAAAATTTGATCTACTCTTGCGTTGATTCTCTTGTCAAAGTGATAATAAAATTCTTTTAACTTTTCTAAAGGTAAATATTCTAATCCGTAATGAATATCGGTATTTTCAATCCTTAGTGATTTTAAATTTTTCATGTTTTTTAATGGCTCTAAAGAACCGTAAAATCGGTTGTAAATTCCTCTATTTATCCTTTCTTCGTTATTATTTCCTAGTCAGAGAGTTTCAAGATTAACAAAGGTTTCTAAAAAAGATAAATCTTGCTCTTCAGGTTGATTATTAATAAACCAAGATTGTTGTAAGTTTTTTGGTCGTGAGAAATTATTATTATAAAGATACAAATGGGTTAATTTTTCTTGACCACTAATAGGCAATTTGATAATTTTAAGTAAATTATCAGAGCAATTAATGCTAGTGAGTTGAGTTTGATTACTCAAATCTAATTCGGTTAATTCATTACCTGAACAACTAATTTCGTCAAGTCGCTTGTTTTTGCTTAGATCTAAAGTGGTTAAGTGGTTAATTTCACCTCTCCTTGAGAAATTTTTGTCACAAAACAATTTAGTCAAAAGCGGATTATTGCTTGTTTCTAAAGATTTGAGGTTGTTATCTTGACAAATAAGAGTTCTAAGTTGCGGACAATCACTCAAGTCAATTTTGTTAAAGTAATTGCTCGAACAATTCAGTTCAACCAGATTTTTGCAATTACTTAAATCTAGATTAGTAAGTTTATTGTTAAAGAAAGTAAGGTTAGTTAAACTAGGGCAATTTCTCAAAATTAAATCACTTAGTTTATTGTTAGCACAATAAATTTTATTCAACTTGGGACAATTTAATACTTTTAATTCAGTTAATTTATTTTCGCCAATCCACAATATTTCTAAATTAGGGAAATTGGCAACGGTTAATTCGCCTGCTATTCCTCCTTTTGCAGAATTATAAATAAAACCATTAACTTTTAATCCCAAATTTTTTTCTCTATCTTTTCATTCTCATTGAATTTCTTTTACTTCGTTTTTATCAAGATATTTTTTATCTAATCATTCTTGTGCTCTATGATAATTTTTGATAGTAACATTTTTTCCTTTATCGTGTGATCACTGATCGAGTCTTTCTCCTTTTAAATTACTTAATTTTGGGTTATAGGAAATATTTACTTTTTTAAGATTGATAAAATCAGAAAGATCAACTTCTCCTTCTAAGTTTTGGTTACTAAGGTCTAATTTTTCTATTTCACTTCTTTGATCTTTCGGATAGTTTTGATCCAGTCGAGTTTTGTTCTTTTCTATGAACCTATTTTTCATCTCTTCAATCCTATTTTTAACCAGTTCAGGAGAATAGCCTTGTTGCTTTAGTATATCAGCAAATTCTCAATCTTCCTTTTTTAAACCTATCAGCAATCATTTTTCAATTTCAGATGCAGAAAAATCACGAAATTTCCACTTTTTAACGATTTCTAACTCTTCGGGTTTAAAGCCCAATTCTATTAATTTTTTAATTTCTTGCTCTTTGCCTCTAGAATTATGGTTATATAAGGAATCTTTTCATTCTTCTGCATAACTTTCGTAATCTGAATTTTGTTTTCCAAAATCAGTATGAATATTTCCTCAATTTTCTATGTAATCATTTTCTAATTCATTTTTTTTATTTTGATCATAAACTTTTTCCTGTCAGGAGCGATAATTTCCTTCTTTATTCACATATCCTTTGTTTACTAATCATTTAGTGAATTTAGCTTCCGAGATATTTAAACCAACTTTGATTCATTCGTGAACTTCTTCAATAGAAAATCCTCATTTTTCTCATTCCGCTTGTAATTCAATAGTAAAATTGGGATTAATATCTGTTCAGTTTTTTTGGTTTTGAGGCATAGTTTAATTATAATTAATTTTTCCTCTGTTTAATATTTTACCAGTAATTTCTTAATCATTCTATTAGTTAAATAAAAAATTATTCCCGCAGTCATTAAAACCATAGTTCCCAAGCCAATTAATCAAGGTCTAATATTCTGGTTAGCAATAATTTCTAATTGTTCGCCTTTGGCCAATCTAGTCAATTTATTCTGTAACTCAGGGGATAACATAATTAAGAAAGTTTCTATCTTTTGATATTCCTCCTCAAACTTTTCTTTAGTCATTTGCTCATAATTGTTAATTAAATCTTGGGCATGAGTTTCTAAACGGGGAATAAAGACTGTTCTAAATTCTTGACTAGTTTTCTCATCCAAGGATTGCAAGACCGTTTGGACTGAACTATCCTTAAAGATATCTAGAAAATCTTTAAAAGGGATAGATTCTTGGTTTTCTATTCTAGTTAAAATTGCTTTTACTCAATCGATGTTTTTTTGTTTAATTTCTAAATTTTGCTTATCTTTTTTCAGTTCCTGATTAAATTTCTCATTACCCATTAATTCCCCACTTTCTATTTTGGCTAAACTTAATTGAGCTCAAGCTCCGTGCTTACCATCACAATTGAATTTATCAATATTTTCCGGTTTTAAGTTGCGACAACTGTCTCAATCAATAAAAGCATCCCCATCAACCAAGAGATTGTGAGCATAACGAAGTTTAACTAAATTAGGGCAATCGCGAATAACTAAATAAAATAAGCGATTGTTTCCGATATTAATGCTATGAGCTTGCAAACCATCAAAAATCATGACATTAGTTAAACCTAGATTAGTAATAGTTAATTCTTCTTTGTATTTGTTTTTTTGATTGAATTCGGGGAAACTAGTTTTTAATGTAGAAGGATCAGTGGTTTTTTTTTCGCTCCCCCTTTTGATTATCAGGATTAGAGAAATAAGTTTCATCATCTTGCAGATTTATTTGAGGTAGGCCTTGCTTTTTGGCTTTTCTTTTTGAGTAAATTTGGAAAAATAAATTCTCTCATTCAGTAAAAGCGTTAGGGTTTCAAGAATCATCAGGATTAGTGTAACTTTCATCATCACAAATTATTAATTGATTAGAATTTTTAAGGGGGTATTCGGAATCAAAAACTAGTTCTTTAACATCTGATTTATGATAATCTAAAAAAAAAAGATTAGGCGAACGCAGAATAAGAGAAGTTTTGACTCCCCTTTTTCAAGAATTGTTTCTCAAAGAAAGCATGGCAAGTTGAGGCAAGTGCGGAAAATCTAAATTTTTTATCCCATTCAAATCAGCATCTAAAATTATTAAATTAGGATTATCTCCTAAGGTTAATTCACGTAGAGAAGTTTCACTACAATCTAAATTTCATAGATTAGCAAGACCACTAACATCCAGTCCCGAATAATATAGAAAATTCTTATTAATCCGAAAATCCTCTAAATTTTTAAGATGGGAGACATTAATGCTTTGAATTGAATTATTTGATAAAAATAAATCTTTCAAATTAGGAGTGTTGTCTAAATTTATATCTGCTAGTTCATTATTAGTCAAATGTAAATTCTCTAATCCATCATGGTCTAGTTCTACCTCTTCCAAGCCTAAACCACAAGCATATAAAGTCTTTAAATTAGGAAAATCCTTTTTATTAATAACTAACTTTCAATCCTTAAACCTATACTTATTAGGTTCAATGACCAAAGTAGTTAAGTTTTTGTTTTTTTCCTTTTGTTGAATTTGATATTCTTCTCAATCAATTAATTGAGTTTGACTTTCATGAGGATAGGAATATTCCTCTAAGTCAAGAGTATCTTCCTCAGCATCCATTTGTTGCCTTTGATCTTCCCTCATGGTGAAGTTGGCAATTCTTTCAGCTTGTTTTTTGGCACACTTTTGTCTTATTCTTTCGTTTTCTGCTTCTATTTTAGCTCAACAAGTTTTGTGGTATTCTTTGGTTCAGCCATATAATCGAAAATAAAGAGGGTCGGTTTTATCGATGTAGTTATTACCTAAAAAATCAAGAGATTTTTGACAGAATTCACATTTGATTGTTTTTTTTTTTTTGGATCATAAAGCAAAGAATTCTTTATCTCTTTTCCTTTTGGGAACCTTGTTAGAAGAAAAAGCTACATCCATGAAAATATGAAAATTTGTGTTTGTTTAATTACAAATTAATTTTTATCTAAATCTTTTAATATTAATTATCTTTCTGTTCTTTCCCCCATAAATAAACAATCGCTAGAAGCGAAAGTCCGAAAAGAATTAAAACTCTGATTATTAAAGTGTTCTCTTATTGTTTGCTTTTCTCTTTCTGCGGATTTTACTGGGGAATTTTCTTGATTATTTTAAAAATTTTAAACCAATCATAAACTTCTTTGCGGCGAACTGCTTTGGTTACAGTAATCACCACTTTATCTTCTAATATTTGATAAATAATCCGATACATTCGATACTTTCATCATCAATAACCCTTTCATTCACGAGATAATGTTTATGTTATTCTCATTGCCGGATTTTCTAGTGGTCTATTTTTATAATATTACAATATGTTAAATAATTGATTTGCTTTTCCGCCCATCCTGAATATCGAGGTCTTGGGTATCTTTGCCCTAGTTAATCTTAGTTGAGTAGTCAGTAATTGAAAACAGGGTCCTAGTTCGCCTAGCGGCATGAAGGACCCAGTGTTCGCCTTAGTAATCAATCATGTTAGCAATCTTTAAATTCTGCGGAGAAATCTTAACCCGTATTGTCTTATTCTGACAAAGTATTAGTCTGGACGGATTTAGACCCTTCTGATATCTGATCGGACTTCTACTGTTAATTCGGAACAGTAGGAGGTTCGGTGAGTGAAGTTTTTGGCAAGATTAATGTTAGAGTTAGTAAAGAAAGCAAACTCAAAATTAAGTGAAAAAATAAAATAAGTGTTAAAATAATTCTATAATAGTTATGTTTAACATAGATATAGAAAGAATAGAAACTCAAGAAAGAGAGGCGCAAAACTCTGTCAAAGAATTGGAAAAAAATAATTAAAACATCAATAAACAATCCTCATCTTTATTCTTGTTCGGAGCAAGAATTATTAAATTTAGTCAATAAACATTTAGAAATCTACAATAGTAAAAAACAAGAAAAAGGAAATAGTTACAAATTAGAAAAAGAATATCATAATATTAAAGAAAAATTAAAATCAGAGGTAGGTAAAGAAACTTTTAGGAGAATTCATAATGATATTATTTCTAGTTGTGATAAATTTTTATTTAATTTAGATTTTCTTTCTTTGTTTGATCCTTTGCAATTACAAGTTAAATCAGTCGAATTTGACAAAGAAAAAGGGTTTTCTTTTGCGTGAAAGCAAGCTCAAAAAAATGATAATGAAACTGAAAAATTAGAAATGAAAATCGAACAATCAACAGATTGTAAAATGAGTTAAATTTTACATAACCTAAAATTATATTAATATCAATAGGAACTAACCATCATGACAATGAGAAATGAATGTCTTGTTATTATTTTAAATTATTTAAGCAAATATAATTATAGAAACCACTTATCGTCTTTAAAAAATCTACTTTCCAAAATAAGTCAGAATGTTACCTACCGATCCGTTTAACTTCTTTAACAGTAAAAAGATACTCAGTTCCTTACTCTAAATAATCTCAACTTTCGATAGGAATTTTTTGATTGTCAAAAACAAAGATGCTTTAGGAAAGCGCTCGCAGTAAACTCTTTTTTTTCACCTTTTTATATTTCACATTTATGCGAACCACCACCGATTTGTTTAATGAAAGCGCAATATAAATAAAGCAATTATAACAATTTGAACAATCCAAAATTATTTTAATGCTTAATTTTATTATCAAAAAAGAAGAAAGTGATCAGACAATAATTAGTTTTCTTAAGAAAAGATTTAAAACAACTCCTCTAAGTTTAATTTATAAATTATTCCGCAACAAAAAAATAAAATCAAACGGCAAGGATGTTAGATATTACCATCATCGCTTGAAAATTGGGGAAAAAATTGATATTTTTGATAACTATCTCAAACAATCTTCTCACACTATTATTTATCCTCTTTCCCAAGACAAACTATATTTCGAAACTGTTTACGAAGACAACAATCTAATGATTGTTCTTAAAGAGCATAACATAGCCATGAATAGTTTAGATAATGCGGTCAGATATTATTTAGCTGAAAAAAATCCTAAAGAATATCAACAACAAGCTGAAAAACTTTTCATTTTAATTGCTGCTCATCGACTTGATAAATTAACTAAAGGATTAGTAATCTATCCCAAGAACTCTTCAGTAAAAAGAGTTTTATATAAAGCGATTGCGGATAAAGAACAGATAACTAAAAAATATTTAGCGATATGTGAAAAGACACCAAAAAATTTCTTGCCTAATTATATTAGCGGATATCTGATAAAAGATAACAAGGCTCAAAAAATGATATTTTCTTTAAAATCAGATAATCCTCAAGCCAAATTTTGTGCCTTAGAGGTAAAAAAAATAACTGAAAAAAACAATTATCAACTACTAGAAATTACTTTGCATACCGGAAGAAAGCACCAAATTAGAAGTATTTTGTCTTATTTCGGATTACCTATCATTGGCGATAAAAAATATGGTAGCAAAATAGAGATAAAAAATAAAATTTTTTTATTCGCCTATATTATAGCGTTCAATAATTTAACCTCTCCGTTATCTTATTTGAATGGAAAAGTGTTTGAAATAGAAAAAGCGAAAAACGAACTAATTAAATCGTTGTAGGTTTAGTTTTTGACTCACTAATCCTCAATCAAAGATTCTTCGTAACCTTCATCTTTATTTCTCACTAAATAAGCAACTAAAGCAATAACTATTAAGACACCGAGGATAATTAAAATTACAGCCCAAGGATGATTGTTTAAAAAGCCTTTGTTTTTATCTCCCTCTTGTGTTGGGACATCAGATGAATCTTGATATTTTTTTTCTAAATTTTTTTGTCTTTTTTTTATTTCTTCAATTAATTTTTTCAAAACGTTTTCACCACCATCACCCATAGCTTGACGGGCATTAAATTTGTCACCGTTATCAGATTTTGCATCTCTAATGCTCTTTAAAAATTCTAAATCTGCTTTTGCCTTTGCTAATCCTTCCTCACTTTCTTCGTATTCATCACTTAAATCATCCAATTTTAATAATAAATTAACTAACTTTTTCTCATCGTCATTCTTGTTTTCTTTAACATCTATTGGTTTAGCGACCAACAAACGAAATTGAATTATCTCCTTAAGACGAATCTGTTTGGAAGAATCAAGATTTTTAAAATCTTGGCTTTCAAAATAATTTTGTAAGTCAGTAGTTAATTTTTCAACAGTGTCAGCTTTATTGTAAATGTCGATTAACTTTAAAGTTTCTTTTCCTTGTTTCAATTTATCAATCTTTTCTTTTCAGTGGTTATAAAGTTTTCTTTTTATCGCTTCTTCACTATCATCAGCGTAATTGCCAGAAATGTTATAAGATTCTAATTCAGTTATTTTAGCTTCTAAGTACGAAGTAATAAAGGCATTTGCAATTTTATAACTTCTTTCAATTCTAGTTTTGCTCGATGATTTTTTACTATAACTATTAACTAATCAATTAGGACCTGTACCAATTTCATTAGTATTCTTGTTGTAAACACCGCTGCCGCCACACTGTTCTGATTTAAGAGCTGAATAGTAAAAATCAAGAGTTTTTTGTTCACTTCATCCTTCGACCTCATTGAAATAGAGCAAACTTTCTGAACCATTTTTGTATCTTTCATCTAATCTTACATTGTTGAAATAATGTTTGCCAAAAAAAGCTAAGTCAATAGCTGCATCTAAATTAGGAGCGCATCAAATATCCATGGCAATTTTAGTAACTCTTTCTCCAGCAGAAAAAGAATCTTTATATTTATCAGCCATATTTTCTGAACGAACTCCATATTTACCATCTTTTCCTATATCGCCGGGTTTGAAGCCACGTGTCTTTTTAGGATTCCCTTCATGAATTCGACCAAGATAATTAATATTATCATGATTTTTACCAAATCAATCAAGACCACAAAAATTTTTTAATTGTTCAACTGAGGGTTTAAAATCGGCACTGTTGACAGGGGCAGTATCAATTTTGACTCCTGCAAACTTTTTGTCTTTAATTAAATTTTTAATATTAGCGATATTAGTAATAGCTTCGTCATCTTGATCAATACCATTAGCTTTTTTTTCTATTAATTTACCGTTTCCTACCGTTGCAGCAACTTCAATTGTGCCATCATCTTTCATTAAATCTGAGATCCTAAAACCATTTTTCTCAGCATTTGTAATTTCTTGAAAAGTATTAAATCCTAATTCTTTTCAAACTTTAACTTCAGAAATATATCCAATACCATAATCAATAATTTTTTTGAAAAAAGCTGAACCATAAATTTTTTTCTCCGGACTTTCATTGCTCTCAACGCTTTTAACTCGATAATTATTCAGAAAATTTATATCAGCTAGGATTGTATTCATCGACGGATTATTGACTTGATTTATGTATCTTTCTCCAACTTTATCGGTTTCCTGAAAAAGTGTTCGAAAAACTCCGAAATCATTCTCAATAGTTCAAGAGTTATTGTCAACATCTATACAATTAATATCTATTTTGTCAATTCCAAACCCTCCTCCTTCAAAACTATTGTCATCAAAACTAATAAATCTATCATTGTCAACTAACGGCAAAGTTTCATTATCATCTCCTGCTTTTATATCAGTTAAAAAAATAACTAATTTATTAATATCCTTGTCTTCACTAGAATTTTCTGCTAAAAATTCTCGCAATTTTATTAAATTGAATGCTTGATTAGCTAATTTTTCAGAACAATTAATTTCTATTCTTCGGCAATTTGGATGCTTTTGGGCAAAATTAATACTTGGAAGACCAGCTGTCTTTAAACCCAAAAAATAATCATTCGAAATATTGAGCGCCAAAATTTTATTACCGTTTGAATGGTTTAAAATTTGAATATTATCTAATTGGAATTTTAATTTAATTGTCATATATTTTTCTCAATTTTTTAATTTATTAAAATAATGATTATAAGTCTTTCAAATTTTTAATCTCTCCGTAGTTAAGAAATCATATCAACTCTAACAATATTCATTGAAATATTCTTAATTTAGGGGGATTATTTAGTTTTTCTAATTCTTCAATTTGACTTTCTTTCAAAAAGGAGAATTGTTTTATATAAACTTTGGCTTGCTCATCTGATAAATTACGTCAAAAATCGTAAAATTCTTTCTTCTCACCACCTAATCAAAGAGTTTTTTTCCCTTCACTTTTTGATATTTTCTTCCCTTCTTTATCAGTCAATAGATTAAAAGTAAAAGCGAAGGATTTATTTTTTTCTTCATCTTTTCAGTCAGGTCCATTTACACTCAATTCATTAGTGTTTGCATTATTTTGATCTTTTTCTTCAAGATAAGTTTTTCTAATCAATTCCAATCCGGTAGTCAAATTTCCTCATTGATCACTGCCCCCTAATTGACCTCGGCAGTTGTATTTTTTATGTAGATAATAAAAATCATAAGCTTGTAAAAGTGAGTAACTGAAAGCTAAGTAAGATAGTCCAGCAGCAGGATTTTCAATTCTTTGTTTAATTGTTTCCTTACTTAGCAAATAATTTATTGTAATATTTCGACCAAATCTATTAAAATCCAATAATCGTAAATTCCCTAACCATTCTTCATTGTTTAGTATTTGATATTTATTTTCATCGAGAGGTCAAATATAACTTAAATACTTTTTTCATTTTTCCTGATTTTTCTCCTCTTTGTTTATTCCTAATACTTGATAAATATCACTTAGTAATTGAGGATTATAAGAATAAAATGATTCCAAAGGAGAAAAATCTAAATCTTCTGTAATTTTTGAAATAGATGAACGAAAAACTATTCGACTAACTTGATTTTTAATACTTTGAAAATAATTGTTCAATTGATCTGATTCTAATTGAGGTCGTTCTTTCGATTTATCACTAGGATCCCCGATTTTGCTGGTCGCTCCTCCTAAAATTAAAAGCACTTTAAATCCAACTTCGGCAAATCGGATAGTTTGAATTAGTAAAAATAAATGTCCAATATGCAAACTTTCAGCAGTACAATCAATTCCTAAATAAACAACTTTTTCTTCGGATTTTAATTGATAAAAACTTTCTAAATTAGCGAAATTGGCAATTATACCTCGATTATTTAAGTCTTCAAAAAACAACTCTAAATTTTTGGTCATATAATATTTATTTTGAAAAGTTATCTAGCATAATAAGGAGTAAAATTTGCTTTAATTAATTGATTCTTAAAAACTAATTGATATTGATTTAATTTTTAAATCAGAATAAAAAGTAAAATTAAGTATTAATCAATGCCAACTAAAGAACAAAAGAGAAAAAATGAGGAATATCGAAAAATCCTTGGTCTAAAGCCTGGTGCTAGCGAAAGGGAAATCAGACAAGCCTATTTCAAAAAAAGTTTAGAGCATCACCCAGACAAAGGTGGAAAGACTGAAGTTTTTCAGAAGATTTGTGCAGCTTATTGTTCTTTAAAAAAAAATAAAGAAGAGAATAATATTGAAAATACAGGAGATAGAGATTCTAGAACAAACAATAATTCCCAAAGTAACAGTCTTGAAATAGAAACATGAAGAGCAGAAAATCCAACAAATAGTGGCTGGGAAGAAGCTAAAAAGAAATTTTATTCAAACTCTCCATTCGTCCCGCCTTTTCCTAATCATGAAGGATTAAATCACGGAAAAAATCCTAGAAAAGTCCCTTCTGTTCAGGAAAGAATCAAAGAGCTAGAAGAAGAAATAGCAAAATGCAAAAAGAAATTTAATCTTTCTCTTACCGAAGGTCAAAGAAGAGAAGTCGAGGATTATATCAATCAATTAGAAGAATTATTAGGTTTATTCAAAAATGAACTTTGTGAAAATAGAGAAGAGCAATTAGAGTGAGAAATCGGATGATTGAAAAGAAAAAAACCTGATAGTCCTCAACGAAAACAAGAATTGGCATGATTTTGATTTTAAGTTGAAGAAGAAATCAGAAAAAAAGAACAAGAGTTAAAAAATATTAAAGGAAGGAAAAATAACAGCCCAACAACAAAATCACAACTGCAGCAAGAAATTTCTGAACTAGAAAACAAATCTAATCGCACTCCCCAAGAAGAGCAAGATTTAGCCGATAAAAAAAAGAAATTAGAAAATTTGATAAATCAATCAAAAAATGATAATAAACTTCCTACTAAATTTATTTTTGGTGCATTGATGATTTTATTGCCGTTTTCTATTTTAATAGCGATAATTATTAAAAAACGGACAAAATAGTATTTTTTACAAAGTTTGATTGATTATTAAGAGTAAATTATTATTAAATTAAACACTTAAAATCTGATTTTTAGTATATTATTAATTGATCGGTAAGTTTCTTCTAATTTATTCTCATCTTGATTGTAGATAAGGACAAAGCCATCATTTTGAATTTCAATGGTAGAACCAGTTTCTTCGCTCAATTGATTAATAGTCTTACCTTTTGGTCCAATGATTAAGCCTATTTTTTCTTTTTCAACAAATAAACTACGGCATTTAATTACTTGAGTAGCTAAATCTAAACGAGGATGATAAATAAACTTTTTCATTTCAATCAGTAGATTGTTTCTAATTTGGTTAGCTTTAATGAAACACTTCTTTATTAATTCTTGACTAATGCCTTGATTTTTAACATCCAACTGAACCGAACAAACTCCTTTTTCGGTCCCAGCGATTTTAAAGTCCATTTCTCCCAACTTATCTTCTAGTCCGTTGATATCACTATAAATTTGTCCTTCAAATAATCCTAACGATATTCCGGCAGCTGGTCTAATCAAAGGAACTCCAGCTGTCATCAAAGCTAAAGAAGTAGCACAAATTGAAGCTTGGGAAGAAGATCCATCCGAAGAAAGAACTTCCGAAACAGCGCGCACAGTGTAAGGAAATGAATCAGGCGAACCAATTAAATAATCAAAAGTTTTTTCTACTAACTCGCCATGACCAATTTCACGACGAGAAACCGAACGATAACTAGTAATTTCGTTAACAGCAAAAGAAGGAAAATTATAATGATGAATGAAGTGTTTGTAAGAACGATTAAAAATACTATCGACCGTTTGTTTTTCACTAATTTTTCCAATTGTGATTACTGAAAGAACTTTAGTGTCTCCACGGGCAAATATGGCACTACCGTGAACATTAGGTAAATAATCAATGTTAATTTCCAAGGGGCGAATTTGGTCAATTCTTCGACCATCTAAACGAATCTGTTTTTCTTTTCAAATTCTTCTCATTTGCTCGCGCAAACAATTATCTCAAAATTCTTCCACTAAATCTTTGACAAAATTATAGTCTAGTTGCGAATTTTTTGAATGATATTTTTGAACTAGTTTTTCTCGAACTTCCTTAAATTTTTTTTCTTTTTCAATCCAAGAAAGATTTGATTGTAAAATAACTTCCTCTAAATAAACATTAACTTTTTCCTTTAACCAAATTTGTTCATTAGTAATTTCTTGTTTCTTCGACTCTATTTTTTTTTTTTCAATTCCTAAACTGACAGCAATATGTTGAAAAAAACCAATCAAAAATTTGATTTCTTGATGAGCAAACGAAATAGCTTTAGTTAATTTTTCTTCATCTATTTCTTGAGCTCGGACTTCAATCATATTAATTTTTTCCTCGGTCGCACTAACAATCAATTCTAGCGGAGATTTTTTTAACTTTCCACTACTAAGATTACAAATTAATTCATTATCATCCAAACCAATTATAACTGATGCCAAGGGGGTGTTAAAGAAAGGTAAGTCAGGGGACAAATAACTAACTAAAAAAGAATTTCAAACAGCAACCATTCTTGAATCGCACTCGGGATCTAACGAAAGAACTGAGTTAGTTATTTGTACTTCTTGATTGCTCGGAAAAGGAAAAAAATTTCTTAAAGAACGATCGATTAGACGTGCTGCGGTAATCGCATCATAACTGGGTTTGCCTTCTCTTTTTCCAAAAACATTAGGAATACGACCTATTGCATAAAACTTTTCCTCAAAAGTTATCGAAAGAGGAAAAAAAGAATTAACAGTTTTTTCCAAATTTTTAACCGTCAAAACAGTCAAGACAGTAGTGTTACCATAACGACAAATTATCGATTTATTGCTTTTATTAGCTAATTGGTCAATTTCAAATATCACTTCCTTATTTTGAAAACTAAACTGAAATCTATTTTTTTTCTTGTCAGATAAATCCTTAATCAAGATACTCCTATTCATATAAACATAATTTTACAATTATTAAACTGTAAAATTTAATTTACTATTTTATATAAAAAATATCATATATTATTATGTTTACATTTAACTTAAAGAATATTTTTACCTTAGGTTTAATGAAAATTTCAAATTTTGTTGATATTATTTACCTTATTCCTTTTTGCTTTATTTTCAATTACAAAACGAAAAAGATAATTCAACCAGTTATTAAAAAATCTCAACTTCCATACCTAAGGTATGTTATGATAAATTCTCATAAGATAAATGTTCATTGACTAAAAAGTATTTGTTCTAAATCAAAATGTTGATAAATATAATTATAATGAAAACTTTGAATGAGATGAAATCAAAAAATTACTTAAAAAAGAAAAATTAGAAATTCTATGAACAACTCCAATGAAAATATTTTTAAAGATCGATATAAACTAATTTTTGAAAAAATCGACAATATTCTTGAAAAAAATGAAATAAACTCTCATGAGCTAAGTTGAATAATAGAAGATTTTGATTTCTTTTTAAAATACCAACCAGAACTTTTCTCTGACTCAGACAAAAAAAAAAGCAAGGAATTTCTTAGAATTCTTCCAAAATTATTAGAAGTTCATATTGAAAACTTAATTAATTCACAAACAAATAAAGAATCAAAAAGAAAAGAGGCCGAAGAGTTATTTCCTTTTAGAATTCTTTTGCAAGAATCAACTCAACAAAGATTTATTCATTTTTTAAAAAATGAGCAACAATTTCAACCTCCAACTAATTATAAATTTTGCTTCTCAATTGGATTAGGATTAGTAGTTTTATTTTCCTTATTAATTGTTCGCATGATGAGTTCAGCAGTTAATAAAATAAAAGGACAAGAAAAATAATAATCAAAAACAAGTTAATTATGGTGTCCTGTGGAGGGATCGAACCTCCGACTTTTTGCTTAAAAGGCAAACACTCTACCGCTGAGTTAACAGGACTTATTATTTATTAATTTTAATCTTGTAAGCATCACAACACAAAGAAAGCAATTAAAACAAATAGATTAAAAAAAAACACTCCAAAAATAGTTTTAGTACAAAACATTCATTTAGGAAATGATAACTTTTCTCTTAAAAGATGTAAGCAAATCAACAATATGCTAAACGTTGTTCCAATATTTATTAAATTTTGAAGTTTATCAACTCTTTTCATATTAATTAATTTTAACTTGGCTGGGGTGGCTGGGATTGAACCAACGATCAAGGAGTCAAAGTCCTTTGCCTTACCACTTGGCTACACCCCAAAAAATAATTTCTAAATTTTTCATTTTTACTGGTGGGAAAAGAGGGACTTGAACCCCCAACCAATTGATCTACAGTCAACTGCTCTGCCAATTGAGCTATTCTCCCTAGACTTCAAAATGGTGCTGATTATAGGAATTGAACCTATAACCTACCGCTTACAAGGCGGTTGCTCTGCCAATTGAGCTAAATCAGCTTAATAATCTTATTATTTGCTTGGTAGAGTATGCTGGACTCGAACCAGCGACCCTCTGCTTGTAAGGCAGATGCTCTCCCAACTGAGCTAATACTCTTTATATTATAATATTTTATCTATATTCTCTTAATATTTAGTGACATGTCATTTATGAAATTAGAAATATTCAACAATTATTTCATATCCAATAAGGAAAACATCCACCAATTAATCAAAGTAAAAAAGAATTAGAATTTTGCAAATGATTAGACACTATTTGCTCCACAAATATTGCTTTGAAGAATTTAATTGATTGAGAAAAATAGAAAAAAATTAGATATTCGCAGAAAAGATTTAAATGAACTTAATAATCTATTAGGTGATAAGGAAAATTTTCCCCAAAGAATAGATAATTTATAAAAAAACCCTCAAATCTTTTTAATCTATTTACAAATAACCAAATTAAAGACCTTTATGATTATTATGGAGTAAAATTTGATTTAGACACCAATTCTAGAAAAAACCGGAGTGGTGAAACGATGGAAAAAACTATCAAAAATCTCTTAATCAAATATAGTGTAGAATACAAAAAGCAGATAGATTTTGAATTCCCTGATGAAACGAAAAATTTTGACTTCTGATCAAAAATGAATTGTTAGGAGTATTATTGCGAGGTAAATTTTTATAATTCCCAAGGCAGTAAGATATCAGAAATTATTCTTTCTTATGAGAATTTGTACAAAAAATCTAAAGAACAAGGAATTAACTTTCTTTGAATAAGCGATGAAAAAGGTCTAAAAAGTGTCAAAAATCTTTAAAAATATTTTTTTTATACTAAAAATTTCTTATTGACTATTGCTACATTTGAAGAGTGATTAAAAACACGAATAATTTAATTCAATAAAATTACTAATTTGAAAATACTTTTATAGCTTTCCAAATAAACTTACTTAATTATTTTTTTATGAAACATAATTTTATTTATCTTACTCTTTTCCCTCAATACTTTCACGACTATTTTCAAATTTCTCTTGCTAAAAAAATTCGAGAAAAAAAATTACTTGATTATCAAGCTTATAACCTAAGAGATTTTGCCGAGAAAGGTCAAGTAGATGATTATCCTTATGGAGGAGGTGTAGGAATGGTTTTGAAAATTGAACCATTGGTTAACGCATTGACCAAGATTCAAAAAACTCATCCTAATAGTTATCTCATTTTACTTTCCCCTCAAGGAAAAAATTTTACTCAACGAGATGTACCAAGACTAATCAATCAATCGTCTAACTTAGTTTTTATTTGTGGTCATTACGAAGGATTCGATGAAAGAATTTGACATTATATTGATGAGCAAATATCTATTGGAGAATTTATTACTATGGGTGGAGAAATTCCTGCCTTAACCATGACAGATGCTTTAATTCGTGCTATTCCAGGAGCTATCAAAGAAGAATCTTATCAACAAGAAACTTTTCGCAATTCTCAGTTAGATTTTGCTACCTACACTCGTCCTGAAGTTTTTGAAAACCTCAAAGTTCCTTCTGTTTTATTATCCGGAAATCATAAAGAAATCAATAATTGAAGAGAAAAAAATAGCAAAGAAAAAACTCAACAAAAAGAAAAATGATACAAAAATAATAACAAAATTATTTCTAAAATAAAAAAAAACTAATATTTGCCGTGTTTTTTGAATCGTAATTTTGAATATGGATTGCGATAATAAACCTTCGCAAAATTATTGCTCTTGTTGAAACTTTCTACCCTACCTATAACTTCCGGCTGTCAAGGAATATAAACAGAAACACTAATAACCTGCTCTTCTAAATAAACGACAAAAAGAGTCGTTTTGTAATCAACTTCTTGACCTTCTTCTATTTGACATTGAAATACTTTGTCTAAAGGCATTGGATTCTCTCTATCAACTTGAATATTGATTAAAATCTGCAAACCCTCATTATTAGTGATTTGGATAGCAAAATTAGGATAAATTTTACTAACTTTTCCCCTGATAGGACTTGTAACTTCTCAATATTCCAAATCACAAAAATAATATGCTTTTCCTATCAGAGATTTTTCGTTTTTTTTATGAATTCGACACTTGACTGGTAGAATAAATTTTTCGCAACGTAAATCAAACAATCAAAGGAAAAAATTTTTTAACTTGACTCAGTCTATTTTTAGCTTCATACGAAAGTTTTAAATTTGAATTTTATTTTTGTGATTTGGAAAAAAAATTGTT
Organism: Mycoplasmataceae bacterium; assembly: GCA_031674855.1. Taxonomy (GTDB): domain Bacteria; phylum Bacillota_I; class Bacilli_A; order Mycoplasmatales; family CGIF01; genus CGIF01. Next base: position 48,133 of record CP125275.1, on the reverse strand, counting down.
GCTATTCTATTTCCTGAAACTTCTTTAAATAATTTAAGAAAAATATACTCTTTATCTTGTCAAAAATGAGGATTTTTTTCCGGTCACTCAATAATGTTTAAATTATCAGCAGCAAATTCGTGAAAAATCTCCAAATTATCATTGTTGGTTAAACGAAAAAAATCAAAATGATTAAGACAGTATCCTTCCTTTATTTGATGTTGCTGCAAAATATTAAAAGTAGGAGAAGAAACTTTCTCTTTAATACCAAAATTTTGGGCTATCATTTGAGTCAAAGTAGTTTTGCCGACTCCTAAATCTCCCTGCAAAAGTAGATAAGAATTTGGTTTTAATAACTCAGTTAAATATATGCTAATTTCCTTTAAATCAACTAAACTTTCTATTCTTTTTTTTACTAACACAAAAATATAAACTAATTTTTATTTACAAAAAAAATTTCTGCGGCTAAAGATTATTGATAAGTGATATTTGCTAATCTATTGTTTAGTTGTTGGAAGCCTTTTTGAAAGATGTCAATAGTTTCTCAAAAAAAAGCTTCCTGAGGCTCTTGAGGAAGATAAACTTTAACGTTGGCTAATAAACGAATCTTATTGAGAGATTCTAAATACTCTGATCAAAAATTATCGACTTCTTTCACCAAACGAGATTTTAAATATTCTTGCTCGATTGGAACGATTTTGCTATCTTTTCCCTTTTTCTTAATTATTTTCGATAAATCACTAGCACCAAGCAATTTGTCCCGATAACTGTAAATAAGTTGTCTCTGTCGATTGATTAACAAGTCATAATTAAGATTGTATTGACGACTAGAAGCTTGCATATTGCGCAAAGTTTCTTGCGGTTCCGAAACAAGATAATTAAATATTTTTCCGCTCAATGGACGATTAAAAAGCTCTTTTAATTGACTTTGACTAAAAATCCTTCTCACTTGCTCTTTAACTTCAAAATTTTTCACTAACTCATCCTCTAAAGAAACGTAAAATTGACTTTCGCCAGGGTCTCCTTGTCGTCCACTTCGACCTCGCAATTGATTATCAATTCTCCGCGTAGTATTTCTCTCAACCCCAATCACTAATAAACCACCAGCTTTGCGACTCTCTTCACTCAAAACAATATCAGTACCTCGTCCCGCCATATTAGTAGAAATAGTAATTGCTCCTAACTGCCCAGCTTGTGCTACTATTTCAGCTTCCTGTTGATGATTAACAGCGTTTAATTTATAGTGAAATATTTTTTCCTTAGTTAGTAAGGAAGATAAAAACTCAGAAACTTCCACACTAGGCGAACCAATTAAAATTGGTCTCTTTTTTCCTTGAACATTTTTTTTAATTAATTCAATAATAGCCTTGTATTTATTTTTCTTGTCCCAAAAAATTAAGTCATCGTGGTCCTTACGAATTAATTTACGGTAAGGAGGAATAGAAATAACTTCCATGCCATAAACTTGACGGAATTCATCAGCTTCACTCTTGGCAGTTCCAGTCATGCCTGATAATTTGTCAAAAACACGGAAAAAATTTTGGTAAGTAATAGTGGCGATAGTTTTACTTTTGGTACTAACCACAACTCCCTCTTTACTCTCGATAGCTTGGTGAATTCCAGAACTATAAACCCGATTTGGTACCAAACGGCCAGTTAAAGCATCAATTAAAACTAATTTTTGCTCTTGCTCATCAACTATGTAATCAATCCCTTTGTGATAAAAATGTTTGGTTTTTAAAGCATTATGTAACAAAAAATTATAGCGGTGATTTTTAAAAGCAAAAAGATTATCTAGTTGCCAGAATTGTTCGCACTTTTTAATTCCTTTTTTAGTTAATCAAATATCTTTTTCCTTTTGTTCAACTTTATAGTCTTCTTTTTCAATTAGAGAATTAACTAATCTAGTAGCCAATTGATATTCGGATTGAGTGATAACATCATCACCTTGGGCACGCTGAGAAATAATTAATGGATTAGTGCACTCATCAATAAAAAGAGAATCAATTTCATCAGCAATCACAAAGTAATAATCCTGCTTTCTCTTATCTTCAATATTAGTTGCTAAATTATTTCGTAAATAATCGAATCCTAATTCGCTACCAGAAGTATAAATAATAGTACAGTCATTGTAAAGATCCTTCTTTTCCTTCGTAGAAAGAATAGTTAAATTAAATCCTGAGCTGATTTGAAAAAAATCTAGAATAGGTTTAGCTATTTCTCGATCTCGTTGCACTAGATACTCATTGACTGTAACAACAAAAACAGTTCTCCCTAAAAGTGCATTAAGACAAATTGGTAAAATAGCAGTTAAAGTTTTTCCTTCGCCGGTATTCATCTGAGCAATATTTCCATAATGCAAAGCAATCCCGCCCAATATTTGAGTAGGAAACAACAAAAGTCCTTTTTTTCGAAAAATAACCTCTCTCACTAAAGAAAAAACTGGTACTAAGTATTTATCTAAAGCTTTTTCTCTTTTTTTTTTTGGCTCAGTGCTAATTTTGTTACGATAATAATCAAATTTACTTTGCAACTCTTCGTCGTTAAGAAGTTTGGTTTTTTTTCTTGAGCCAATTATTTCATCTCTAAGAGTAGTGAATTTTTTTAAAGTATTTTTTTTTCAAAAATAATGAAACATGCTTATAAACAAAATTTTAATAAATAAGCCTAATATAATCTTAACTAAAATAAATTTTTACAAAATAAATCTTGCTTTTATAAAATATGAATTTTGTTAGATTTTCAGACACAAAATAAAACTTACTTTATTAATCAAAAAAAAGTATCACAACCAAAAAAGTAAATAAACATGATAGAAGATAGAATAAAATCATTAACTTAAATCTTTCGATCATTGTCTTTATTCCTGTTAAGAAAAGCCAATAAAAAAATGAGATAAAAAAAAGAAATTAAAAAGCTAAAAAAATCAAAATTCAAAAAGTGGGAAATTGGTTCATGATTATTTACTACATTATTACGCAATTTTCTTTAGGATTAATTTCTATCAGATATTTTTCTTAATAGGTATTGACATTTCTTATTTCATTACTTAAATTAACTTCTTTTTTACCTTAACGCTATCATCATCAATTTGATTACAAGCTTTTTGCTGTTACCGCAACCCCTGCTTCTGATAATAAAACCGAACCAGCTCCCAATAATAAAGAAGCTCCACCGGTGAAAGGAATTAAAGCAATAGCACCAATTATTTTTTACTACTCAATTAGGAAATAGAATTTGACGTTATTATATTAATGTGATTATCCACAAAAGAACTAAATTAGCTGGGATTAAAAAGCATTTGACAGATCATACTTTTCGGAGAAGTTTTGCCAATATTCTTAATAATAACGGAGCTAAATTGACTTCCATTCAAAAATTTTTAGGACATGCTCGGTTAGAAACGACTGCTAATTAGATTCAAAAAGATCAACAAACTCTTCGCCAAGATTACATGAAATTATTTGAAAATCAAAAAGTAACTAAAAAATCATGACAAATCAATTTATTTTAAATCTTCCTGTTGAGCCTGTAAACGAGCCCGAGAAGATCCGCAGGAAGAGTATATCTGCCCCAAAATAGCTGAACATTGACAAGAAATGGAAAAGTTTGAATCTGATTATTATTAGAAAACCAGTCTTTTGGTTGGTTAGACCTCAAAAAAACCAACCCAATTATTGCTTGAATTCTGGCAATTAGCACTTTTTTACTACTTCTGTTCATAGTATCCGCTAATTATCAGAATTGAGGAGATAATTTTATTTTTATTTCCTCATTGTCTTTCACAGAGGACAAAAAAGTGTTCAATGCGAATCCAATAGTAAGAGAACAGCCAGCAATGGTCAGGAAGCCCTCCACCTTGGGAAGAATTGGTGCGAAAAGTAATGGAGTAATCCATTAGGGAGAGAATAACCAGTAATGGTTATTGTGCCACTGGCACTAGGAGCCTTGTCCCGTGAGGTTAAACATGGGAACTAGCAGACCAAGTTTTAGGTTCTTGGCAAACAAAAACGAGGATAGAGGAGGGGAGTTTTTAAATTTTTACTCCTCTATATATATACGCTCTGCTAGTATAAAAAGAGTAGGAATTCTCTATCTCTTCTCTCTCTCTATTCCAAACAAGAGGCATTTATATATAGATCCAAAATGTTAAAGAACAAAGAAAATCAACTAACCATTACGGAAGCCAAATATTTAAGATGATTAGGTAAAAAACATATTCTTTTGCCAACTAAACACAAAAAGCCCTTAGTCAAAGGTTGAAATAAATTTTATCAAGAAACTAAAACTATTGAGCAATTATTAACTCAAAATCAAGAATATTCACTACGAACCGGTAAATTAACTGGTAATCACTATTTTATTGTCCTTGATTTAGATGATATTTGAGCCAAAGAAAGAATTAAAGATAGTCGTTATATTCAAACTAATAAAGGGGTTCATCGCTATATTTTTAGCAAAGAACTACCGAAAAATTGTTGATTAGTTAACCAAGATGGCAATAAAATTGGTGAACTTCATAGCCAAGGCAGATTCGTGGTCGGTATTGGCAGTATTCACCAAAAAGGCACTCGTTATACCCTTAAAGGAAAGGTTAATGAAAAGTGAGCTTTAAAATTTGACAAATTAACCGAACTTCAAACTTTTCTAACTGAACGGAACATTTTTACTACTCGCTGAGGAAAAGAGGGAAAAGAAAACATAAAAGATTTAGAAATTTTTCAAGCCAGACCCAAACCGACTTATCAGCAAAAGAAAACCAATTTAGAAAAATTTGTCCAAACCAGCAAGCAAAAACTTCATCTTTGTTACCTTTGTTTAGTGATTTTCAAAAAGGATCAGCAACTAATTAAAGAACATTTACAAAGCCCCAAACATTTAGCAAATTGAAAAATTTATCAAAATAAAAAGTTAAAATCAAGCACCGAAGCAAAATTTTAGCAATAATGAAAAATTTTCCTAAAAAAACTAAACAAATTTTCAACTGAATTTTATCTATATTATAGTTCCATATTCACTTTTATATAGATTTATAATATAGATTTTTCCTTATCACGCCCTTATTCCCAACTTCCTAAAATACCAAATATAGAACTTTACTAGAATTAGAAATTAACGAAAAAGTTTACAAAGTTATTGCTAATTTGGTAAAGAGAATCTGACCCAAATCAAATTCGATTCCTTGTCCTAATCACTTCTTCCTATTCTCTTACTTAATGACGCGTAATTAAGTTAAGAAAATATTCCTTTTTTAATTATTAATAACTAAACAAAAAAATTATGAAACTAATAAAATACATGTCGATTACAATTGTGGTTGGTTTAACCGCTTTGGTTGCCCACGACTTTTTGTGAAAAAACGAAATCTAAAAAAATTATGATCAAAAAAAAATCTCTTCCCAAGCAAGTAGTTAAAAAACCAAGCACTCCTAATTACTCTTTAAAAGAAAAAAAAGCAGCCCATGATATTGCCATTGCTGATCTAATCAATTCACTCAAAAAGTTAAAGAATGGTCAAAGCCTGAGATTTGGTGATTTCGGTTCTTTTGAAAAAACTCAGCATAAAGTAAAAATCGCCAGCAATAAGTTGTTCAAAAATGTGGCTGGCAAAACTTATCTTTACTATCGCATTAATTTCCGAGCCTCTTCCCATTTAAAAAGAGAGTTAGATAAATAAAAATCATGTTTTTGTTTTTTACCAAAGAGCAATTTGATAAACACAAGCACCTTCTTTTATGAATAGTGCTAATTTATTGTGCTTATTTGCTTTATCAAAAGCATCAGGGCAATAATGTTTCGCAAATCGAACTCTTACCAATAATTGGTGGTGCCGCTTATGGTTTAAACTTTTTAACTATGCTGGCTCACAACAAATAATTTCCCTTATGTCCAAAATCCTTGAAGAAATCAATAACAATACAAACTCCCAAACTCAAAATTTCCAAAATACCCAAACAAATTCCGAAAATCAAGAACCTAATTTAATGACTATTTTAGGTAATGCCTTACTTCCCTTAATTCCAATTGCTATCGCTAAATTTACTGGTCAAAAATTACCAATGACAAATTTAATTCCGCAATCTCAACCCGATCCGATGGAAAAATTAGCTCCTATTTTACAAAGCATGATTAATACGCAAAATATCCTTTTGCAAGAAGTTTCTTTACTAAGAAATAATGCTCAAAATATTGCTAATAATTTCAAGAATCTGAAACTAACTTACGAAAAAAACCAACTAGAATTAGGAAATAACAAAAATTTATCAGAAAATTATGAATAACCTCCCAAACATTAACTTAAATTTTCAACTGCCCGAAGCTGGTTTTAATTGAAAAGTTGATTTAGATTTCAATCTTTTCTTACCCGCATTAGAAAAATCATTTGGAATAGATTTGAAAACAGTCGTAATTCCTTGTCTGATGAAATTAGTGCGAACGAGAATAAGTGATTTAGAAAAAGCCCAAGGATTAAGCTGTTTAAGTGGAGAAGGTGAACAAGAATTAAAAAATTTTCAAGATCAAGAAAACAATCTGGCTCTTTGACTAAACGAAATTAATCACAATTAACATGTTCGGCATTGACTTACAACCCCTAATTAAAGAATTCAACAATTTAACCCTCTCCCAACAAGTTATTATCTCCCTGTTACAGGAACAAAACGAACTATTAAAAAAATCCTTAGAACAAAAAAATTAACAAATTTATGGCAAAACAAATTACCGAACAAAACAACGAAAAACTAGGCAATGATTACATAAATAAAGCTGATTATGAATATACCCTTAAACATACTTTCTATAATGTGACTATGTTAGTGGTTTATGCCTCCATTTATGCTACTTTTGCTTATATTACCGTTTCTTATTTAAAAAACAAACAACAATAAAAAATCCTATGACAAAAACTAACGAAAACAAAACTGAAAATGCACTTTACTCTTGAGCTACTGGTAGATTTGCTGGTATTGCCTTGGGTTTAGCTGTGGTCTATTTTATCCATACAACTGGCATGATTAAAAAAACATTCAGCTTTTTCAAACCTGACAAAGGCAAAGGAACTCAACCACAACAACCTGACGCAGGCACTAGCACCAAAATCGGTTAAACTTACTATGAACAACTCCCTTACCCTAAATACTTGCTCTTGTCACATTATTAATCCGGCTAAAACCCCTATTTTAGTCTGAACGAGAACTAATAAAATCTTAGTAAAAATTGCTGATCAATTATTTATTGGTTCAGCTCGCACTGACAAAAAAGGAGAAAGGTATTGAAAATGCCGGAATTTCTTACTAGAAAAAAACCAAACTGAACAAGAACAAGTTAATAATTCACAAATAAAAACTGAAAATTAACTAAAACCATGGGAATAAAAGACTATTTACCTGACTTCAAAGGAGCTTTAAACTCCTTTTATGATGAAAAACTAAAAACTGAACTGGAACAAAAAAGCACTGAGTATAAGGAATTATTGACCAAGCATTTAGATAATTGAGCTAGAACTCAAAGAATCTTAATTGTTATTGCGATAGCTATTTTCTTAATGCTCTTAATTTCTTATTTTTCCAAAAATAACGATTAAAACCACCAACTTAAATATGAAAACCACTCATTTAATCTGATTCTCCGCAGTGTTTTTGGCTGGTTGCTATGTTAAGCATTGAAGCAAAACTGGCACCGGACAATTTCGCCGCCTGGGAGATCTGCTCAACAAATAAAAATCTATGACTAACGGAACTTGACTAATTTGTAGCTTACTAGCTTTTGGCATGGGCATTATGCTCCAACAAACCATTGAGAATTTGCTCAATGCCTCACTAGTATTAGCTCCTTTTGATATTAAAACTATTCACTAATATTCACCCTACCCTTATTTTTCGCTGTCAAGCCCATTTTAAAAACCAAACAAACTAAAAAATCTATGCTAACAAAAATAAAAGAAAATTACAAAGAATACTTAATTTGCCTTGCTATTGGGGCAGTCGCTATGTATTTGTGAAATAATCACACTAAGAAAAATTAAACAAATTTAAGTTTAATTTCCCCAATCAAGGGAATGGTTATCAACTATTGACTAGCCTCAATGAGGAAATAACCCCACTAGTATTTTTTGATCCCCAGTATGAAAAAGTTGCTGATATTACAAGGGCTAATAAAAAATTACCTCTTGTTTACCAAACGGATCAGGAAATAACCCAGTTTATTTCCGAAATTGAACGGATTTTAGAACCCAATGGCTATTTATGCTTATGAATAAACAAAGCAGTCTTATTAGAATGCCGAGCTGTCCAGTGATTAAAAGCAACACAACACTTAAAAATTACTGACCTTTTAATCTGAAAGAAAAACAATTTTGGTTTTGGCAGTAGATTCCGCAATCAAGGGGAATTTTTACTGCTAATTTTTTGAAATATTCTTCTTTTTTACCAAATTTTTTAGTTCACGGATTTTCTTTTATTTTTTTATATCACTCAGTATAATCAGATGGTAATTTGCTCTGATTTGCTGTTTCTAAATCCTTTTCATCAGTAAAGCCATAAGTAAAAATCTTTTTGGTTTCTCCTAAATTTACTTTCATTAGCATATTACCCGCAATGTAAGCTAATAACACAGCCAAGAAAAAGGCAATTGTTGTCATTCAAGTTTTTCTACTCTTTTTTGCTCTCTTTCAAGCATCATATTTTTCTAAGGATTTTATATTTTCTAATTCTGACATATTTTTTTTAATTTTTATTCCGTATTTGTCGGAAAAATAAGCCAAAAGTTAGGAAATTTTTGCTCTCTCTCTCTCTCTGTTCTTATCAGACAAGAACTCATTAATATTTGTTCTTTCTCTGCTGTTAGAAATTTGAGAAATTGCTAGGGAATTCATGATAATTTATTTTTTAGGAAGTTTAAGCGTGTTTTCTAATGCGACCATTAGAATTTTTGTGAATTATTAAAGGGGTAATTTCTTTTTTAATTTGGGCTTCTTGATTTTCCAAAATATCTTCTAAGCATTCTTGCTCGTAATCATTTTGTAAATTTAATCAAAAATTAGGAGACATGCCAAAATAAAGACCTAATCTTAAAGATAATTCGGGAGTAATAGGTTTTTTACCAGAACATACTTCTCTAATTTGTGTTAAAGACAAATTAATATCATTAGCTAATTGAGTTTGGCTAATATTCCTTTCTAATAATAAGTCCTCTTTAAGCATTATGCCGGGATGAATAGGAGCAAATTTTTTAGTTTTATTCATAATTAATTAAATTTTAATGATAATCGGTTATTTCTACTTCGTAAGCATGACCGTTTTTTCATCAAAAACAGATTCGATATTGATTTTTGATAGTTAAGCTATGCTGTCCTTTGCGATCTCCTTTTAATTTATGGAGACGGAGTCCGGAAAAAACTGCTAAGTCTTCTAACTTTTCAGCACGATTTAGATATTGCAAGGCTTTATAAGCCAACTCTTCAATATGCTTTCACTTTAAAACTCTTTGTCTTTCAAAAAGTGCTTGGGTATGTTTATCCTTAAAAGTTTTAATCATTTTAAATTATTTTTTTCTTTTTCTTGGCTTTTTTAAGGAGTAGCAAAAATAAAAAACTCCGTTAATTTTACTTCTTTTTCTTTTTTAATTTCCTTTGGGCTTTATGGGAGAGAGGTGAATTATCATTATTTTCATTTTCAACTGCCGGGTATTGAGCTATTTTGCTCTCTCTGGTCTTTAGACAAGGACTCATTATCATTCGTCCTTTCTGCTCTCTCTCTCTCTCTGCGATACTGGTTAAAAGAGCATATAAACCCTTAAAATCAATAGTTTGGTAATTACCAGCATTAGCATCAAATAGCAAATTAATCTTTCGTAATTGCTCATTATGTTTAGCCTTTTCTTCCTCCAAAGCTTCATAATCAAAGATTATTTCACTTAGCTGGTCATGGTTGGTTAAACCTAAATCTTGATTGATTTTCTTGTCATAAAGAGTTTGGTAATGTTTTAATTCAGTTTGGAGATCTTGAATTGCTTGACTGTTTTCACTAGTATTAGTTTGATTTCGTTGCTGATAAGCAAGATAAATTATTATCACTATTAAAGCGATTATTATTAAATTCTTAGTCATGGTTTTTTTTGTTATTTAGCCACTAATTAATCAGAGAATAATTAGCAATCCCACAGCAATTCAGAACAGTCCTCGGTAAAAAATGGGCTGTTGGTTATACTGATTAAGGGGATTATAATTTTGGGCGGTTGTTTGAGCTTTGTCAACTTGCTGACCAATAAAACTCTCTAATTCTAGAGTTTGTTTTTCAATGGGTTGTTTAATTCAATTCTCGTATTTATGGTTCATTCAGTCTTTGACAGCACTTTTGATGCCTAAATCTATATTTGTCATGGGTTTATTTGAAAATTAATAAGAGACTACTAATTAGGGCGATAATCCCTAAAATTAAGGCTCTTTTTTTGTTATGGTCAGGTTGGGCTAGTAAATATTTAACTTTTTCCTCTAAATCAGCAATTATTTGGTTTTTGTCAGCTAACTTTTGCCGGTAATCAGTGAAGTCACTAATATTGGCTAATCTTTTTTCCAACAACTCTATTTCTTGATCTGCTTGCGAATCAGTTTGAATTGCTATCTCGGCAGTTTCTAAGGGTTCAGACGGAGTAATATTATTATCCGTTAATAACTTTCTTAATTCTTGTTTTTCTTGGAATAATTCACTAATGCGGATGGCTCTTTGGGAAATCTTATTATTTAGTTCTGAAATTTCACTATCTTTACTTTGTAATTGCTTTTCTTGGGAACTGATTATTGTTTCCTGATTTTTAAAATTAGTTTCATAATTTTTTTGTTTAGTTATTAATAATTAAAAAAGGAATATTTTCTTAACTTAATTACGCGTCATTAAGTAAGAGAATAGGAAGAAGTGATTAGGACAAGGAATCGAATTTGATTTGGGTCAGATTCTCTTTACCAAATTAGCAATAACTTTGTAAACTTTTTCGTTAATTTCTAATTCTAGTAAAGTTCTATATTTGGTATTTTAGGAAGTTGGGAATAAAACCAAGTTAGATTTTTTTAATATTATATATTAACATGTAATACTCATATATTAGAAAAAAAATTATTTTCAGATTTTACAAAATTTTTAAAAATTTTAATAATTCAAGATAGATCCTCAATTATTAAGGAGAGTTTTGTTACTCTCCAAAATTTTTTATTAAAAAAGGTTAATTATAACTAGGAGGCAAAACCTCTATTTGAGTTTGCTGAGATAACTTATTCACTTTTTCTTCTAGTTCATTAATTTCCTTTTGCTTCTCTGATAGTTCCTTTAGAGCTTTTTCATCAAATTTTTTGAGTAGGTGTTTGCGAGCGATTTTACTATTTTCTTCGATAAAGGCCTCTAAGTAACCATGGTAACTTTCTTCTAGTTTGGATTTGTAGTCAGAGATTAATTGGTTGAATTGATTTTTTTTGATTTCTAAGAGTTCAGTGGCTAATTCTTCGGACTCTTGATAAAATTTGATTATTTCATTTTCGCGATTTTGCAGAATGCTTAATTTTTCTACTAACTCTGTTATTAGTTTTTCTCTTCCTTCCAGCTTTCTTTCATAATATCTAAAATCTTCCATAATTTGTCCTTTGGTTTGAGCATGTCCCATATTTTCGTAAAAATCTCTTCTATAATTTCCTCATACTTCACTATACTTGTGGCTCTTTCAGTCACCTAAATCCGATAAAATTTGAGAAGATTCAGAAGTTAATTTGACCTTTTCTTCCTTCAATTTTTTTTCTTTTTCAGAAAATTCAGCTTTAAGATTAGAGATTTCTTCATCTTTTTGTTTAATTATTTTCTTGAATGATTTTTCTTCATCAATTATTTGGTAAGGAATTATTGATTGTTTGCCTAAAAGTTGCTTTATTAATCTATATGAAATTGCATACTTTGATCGAGCATAAGCTTCTGTGTAACCTATTGCTGTTTTAGTTAATTGAGAACTATCAATAATTAAATTGAACAAAAAATTATCTAAATTAATATAACCATTATTGCTACCATAAAATCTTAAATAGTTAATTTTCTCATTTTTGCTAATATTGATGCTTTTCAATAAAGTTAAATCAACACCATTTCCGAATTCAATTATCTCTAAGTTAGGAAAATCAGAAAGAGTTAAATCTCCTATTAGAAAATTATTTATTTTATCACCGTATTGATTGTCTTTAATTTTTTCTACAAGGGCAACTCCGAGAAATAATTTATCATCTTTGAATGAAATTAAATCATCTTCATTGTATCATTTGTTTTCGTAAGTCGGTTTATAAGAGTCAGGAGTGTTATTAATGGGATAAGAAAAATTGATGATTTTAATTTGTTCTTTTTGTTCACTAGGAAATTGATCTAATAATGATTGAATTTTGTTTGTCATGATATTTTTTTGTTTTTTAATTATATAATTAATTTTTTTAACTTGTAAATAAATTGAGACTGTTAATATTTTCTTTTCCTAATTTACCTCAATTGCTAGTAAAAATTTTTCTTTGGTCTAAATAGTTTTGTAATTCTGATAAACTTTCGAACTTTAAGCAAAATTTCACATTAATTCGACCTCGCAAACTATATCTTTTGCCAGTAGGATGAATAGAACCAATACCAACTATTTGCCGACCTTTGCTGTGTAATTCTCCGACTTTTTTACCTTCTTCATTAACTAATCAACAATTTTTGGGTAATTCTTTAATTAGTAAATAACGATGAATTCCTTTATTAGTTTCCACAAAACGAGCATCTTTAATCCGTTCTTTGGCTCAAATATCGTCTAAATCTAGCACGACATGGTAATAATTGCCAACTTTCTTACCAGTTCTAATGCCGTAGTTAAATCCTTGCTCGAGCATTTGTGAGATGCTTAAAGTTTCTGAATAATATTTAGTTCAGTTCAGGATATGAGGTCCTTTTTCTTGAAAAGGAATTCGAATGCGAATATCTCTCCGATCAAACATTTTTAGATATTGTTGTTCAGTTAAAGTTAATTTGCTCATTTTGCTTTTGTTAAATGTGGTTCTGTCTTATTATATCGCTCTAAGATAAGCGAGAAAAAGAGATAGAAAATTTCCTACTCTTTTTATACTAGCAGAGCGTATATATATAGAGGAGTAAAAATTTAAAAACTCCCCTCCTCTATCCTCGTTTTTGTTTGCCAAGAACCTAAAACTTGGTCTGCTAGTTCCCATGTTTAACCTCACGGGACAAGGCTCCTAGTGCCAGTGGCACAATAACCATTACTGGTTATTCTCTCCCTAATGGATTACTCCATTACTTTTCGCACCAATTCTTCCCAAGGTGGAGGGCTTCCTGACCATTGCTGGCTGTTCTCTTACTATTGGATTCGCATTGAACACTTTTTTGTCCTCTGTGAAAGACAATGAGGAAATAAAAATAAAATTATCTCCTCAATTCTGATAATTAGCGTAAAAATAATAAAAATCAGCTAATCACCAGAATTCAAGTAATAATTAATTGGCTGTATTAATCAAATAATACAGCACTTTTTTGAAACTTAATCCTTCTCCATACAATTTTGGCAAATTCACTTATGATTTTTGCCAGTTCATTTGCCGTGAATTTCCAAAACTTGTCTGCCTTTTTCATCCGGTTGATTGAGTTTAATGGGCTTCTGACACTCTTGACAATTATTGGTTATTTGATCTGATTGGCTAAATTCAAAGTTTATTTCTCCAAAAATTGGCAAAGAGAGAGTTTTTTGATAAGAGGAATTTCCCTTTTGATAGATAATTTTCAATTCATAGTGAGAAAAAGTTAAAACTATTCATTCTTTTTCTCCTAATTCAAAGCCTTTAAATTCATAAATTCCGCTAGAAGTGCTAAAACGCTTATCTTCGCAGACTTCATAAGTGTATTCTTCTTTTATTCTTTTGAGAGTATTGGTTAGATAGTTGTAGTTAAATTTCATAAAAATTATTTCTTTTGGATTATTCCTTTACAATTAGAGCAAATATAGCCTTTGTCTAATTTCAAGAGATTTAGTTTAATGAAGTGTTGAAAAGAAGCTGTTTTCTGACAACCTTTTCTTCGGTATTGACAATTAATTGTTTGTTTCATAAGCGTTTAAAGTGGGTTGGTTTTTTCATAATTTACTGTAATCCTCGTAAAGAGTTTGATAATCGTTGTGAATGTAATTAGCTGTCGTTTCTAACCGAGCATGACCGAGTAATTTTTGGATCGTAGTTAACTGGGTTTGCCGATTATTTAAAAGGGTGGCAAAAGAACGCCGGAAGGTATGGGGAGTAATCCGCTTTTTGATGCCGGCTTTTTCTCTTCTTTGTTTGATAATTACACTAATTCATTCCCGAGGTAATTGTTTGCCCCGATCAGTAGTAAAAAAATAATTCCGAGAAGTGGGGTTAAAATGTTTAATTAGTCAAGGTGGTAAAAAAACATATCGATATTTGTTGCCTTTGCCTAACACTCTTAAAGTTTGCTCTTGAAAATCTCAATCACTATGGCGAATATTGACTAATTCGGATACCCTTACTCCCGTATAAAACAAAAAATCCAAAATTAAACTGTTTCTGTGGTGAGTTCACTCACTTTCTTCGACCTTGGCAACTTTTAATAATTCTAATTCAGCTTCATTGATGGTAGCAAAAAACTTTCGGGCAATGCTCGGGAGTTTTACTATTTGATTTCATTGAATTTTTAATCTTTTGAATTTAGCATAAGAATTTAAAGCATATTTCTTTCAAAATAAAGTGGCTGGTTCACCTTCTTTGATCTTTTTCGAGAAGTAGTTTTGAATAGTAGTCTGATTGATCAGAGGAAATTGTCGCAGAATACTTAAATAAAGTTGGATCGTGTTAACGGATAAATGCCGACTTTTTAATCATTCGGTATATTTAGTAAAATCAATTGAATTAGGGCGAGATATTGTGTTATTCTTCATAAATTTATAGAGGGATTTTCCCGTTTTTCTTGGAGGGAATTTTTTTGCTTTGACAAGTCTGGCAAGTTCGGTTAAATGTCCGTTCAATACACTTAACCTTTTGGCATTGCTGACAATGACGATTAATTCAGATCAACAGAAGAAAAAGCAAAAAAATATTTTCTACCACTAAAATAATTAAAGCAGTCATATTATTTAGCTGGTTTTTTTAGTCAGTCAGGTCAGTTAGTAGACTGCTCTAAATCTTGTTCTTTTTGCTCTTCCTGTTGCTGAATATAGCCCAATACTTTTTCTTGATAATACTCATGACAAAGTTCTTGTCATTTTTGACGACAACTTTCCGGACAATTTGGTTTATTTTGACTGTGAATTTCCATTAGTTGATAAAGCGTTTGACATTGAAAGCAATGGAATTTCAATTTCCTTTGTAAAGAATTATTTTTTTTCATAATTTTCTAAAATATTTTCCTCTTTCTTAAAATTAAAGCTTAATTCTCGCCAATTATTCAATACTAATCCTCTTTTTCTTTGTTCACAAAAAAATAAATATCTCTTATCTATATAATTGCTTTGTTCGATAGTTTCAAATATTTTCTTACTTACTCGATTAGCATAAACAAACAAAATTTTCTCCCTGTCTTTATTTTCTAAGGCTATTTCTAGCTTAAAATAATCATTGCCGTAAAACTCGCTCTTTTTATCGTAGACTTTACGCTTTTCTTTGCTAAGGATTTGACCAGTTCTTTCACAGGAAAAATCCCGAATATTTTGCTTATTCATCATCGCTAAATTCTTCCTCTTCATGATATTCGTCTACTAACGAACAAATTCCAGTTTCTAAAAGCAAAGGTTCGCCATATTCATCTCTTTTTTTAGGATCAATTTTATCCTCTAAAAGTTCTTTAATTTCTTGGGCTAAGTCTGCCAAATCATACAAAGTATCACTATCTCAGGTTTCCGAATCACTAGCTTCAATGGCTCGGGCATCATCAATTTTGTCTAATAATTTTCCTAACTTCTCTAACTTTTTCTCAATTTGTCTTTTTAAACTTCGCTTATTCATGATTAGCAAATATTCTCGAATTAGTAAAAGTTTGAGATTGAGCAGTTAGAGAGCAAAGTTTACAGCTACGAGTAGGCTGGTTGGGAAACTTAATAATGCCTGACCCATCACATTCCGAGCAATTACTTTTTTTGTTAATGTGCCTATTTCCGTTTAGTTCACAATTTTTACAATAGTCGTAATTTTGGGAATTTAAGCAAAAAAAGTTATCACCACAACCGAAACAATCTTTTTTTATTTTCTGATCTAATAATTGATAATTAGAGCAAGTAAAACTTTTGCGGATATTTTTATCCGAATTAGAATAATGTCCAGTTAATTCGGCATAATCACCTTTTTCTAGTTTGGGTTTGTCTGTTTGATCAACTCTGAATATTACCGGTAAATCAGCACCATGACCTTTTAACTTAATAAAAGCATAGTAATAAGGGTCTTTTTCGCTTCTTTGTCGAACTTGGGAAGTTAATTTGCCTTGAATTTTTGTTAATTGTTTTTGAGTATTAACAACTCCTTGCTTATTTACTCCGATCGGAGGTTTTAAGATATTTTCTCTTTTCATGACTTTATTTCTAAGTCACAAAGAAACAGAAAATATTTAAACTCTTAAGATCTGGTACGGAACAAGGGACTCGAACCCTCACGAGCTAATGCCCACAAGAACCTCATTCTTGCGCGTCTACCATTCCACCAATTCCGCTAATTACTCTCTTTAAAATATTTTAAAGTAGGTTGTGTAGTAATTGTTATCAAGAAATTCCAGAAGGAAAAGAAATTAGAAGAGGAAGAGGGGGTGGTATTTATTGACGGGCTGGTTTTTGAGTAAGAACCGTAGGAGAAGGTGGGGCAATTTGTATTCGATGTGCTAAAAAAGAAGATAGAAGAGAGAAAAAGTTTTTTAAAATTTTCTATTTTTTATTCTTTAGTTTTGCCATTTTTATATTTTTGGTAGCAACATTTTCAATAACTTCAAACAGATAATAAAAATATTATTAGACATGCTATGTAGTAGATGCTATGAAAAAATCCCCGAAGGACAAGAAGTTGCCAAAACAACTGGTTATTGAAAGGTTAATGGTTGAGGTCGTTGAGGAAATGAAATTTTTTGTAAAGAATGTGCCATTAAACAAGATAAACAAGATTTAATTTTTATGATTTGTTTCTTTGGTTCCTTTTTAATATTTCCTATTATTTGAATGATTCTTTATCTTATCGTAAAAAAGTAGTTAAAAATGCTCCGGTAATTCAGTGGACTAGAATGCTCGTTTCCTAAACAAGTCGTCGAAGGTTCGAATCCTTCCCGGAGCTCCATAAATTAGAAAAATTTTATTATAAGAAAATAATTTTCTAATAAAACAGATTTGAATGAATAAAAGATTGATTTTTCTTGAGTCGGCCACTAAAAAAAAAACTATTCAATCATTTTTAGGTCCTGAATACGTAATATTTGCAACTAGTGGACATTTGTGGGAATTAAAAAAAACAGGGATTTATAATTTGGGAGTGAATTTAGAAGACTTTACCCCTTCTTATGAAATAATTCCGGAAAAAAAAACCTTAATTAATATTTGAAAAAATTATCTAATTAAAGAAAAAATTTCCGCAATCTATTTAGCGACTGACCCTGATCGTGAAGGAGAAGCAATCGCCCAAGAGACTGCTAAATCATTAGGAGTCGATCCCAAAAAATGTCAGCGCTTACTTTTTTATGAAATAACGCCACGAAGTATTAAAGAAGCTTTAGATAATCCCTTGACTATTAATGAACATGTGGTAGAATCACAGCTTTCTCGGCAAGTGCTTGACCGAATGATTGGTTTTTGTCTTAGTACTATGTTGCAAAAAAAATTGCAAGCTTTATCGGCGGGTCGGGTGCAGTCGGTAGTTTTGAAGTTAATTACCGAAAGAGAAAAATTAATAAAAAGTTTTGAAAAAAAAAAGCTTTATATTATTTGCGGAATTGGTCAAAATAATAACCAAAAAATAACCTTAAAACAAGTTGATAAATCAGGAAATCTAATTCTTTATAAAGAAAAAAAAGAAGCAGAAATTATTAGGGAAAAATTAGGACTAGTTTTTCAATTGCTTGATTATAAGGAAGAAAAAAAATACATTTTGCCTAAAGCTCCCCTTATCACTTCTTTGTTATTGTTTGAGGCAAAATCTCAGTTAGGTTTTTCAGTCTCTCAAACAACTCAATTAGCACAAAAACTTTACGAAGGGGTTTGGTTGAACGAAGAGAAAAAACAAGTCGGTTTGATAACTTATCCTCGAACTGATTCACCTCGAATTAATCAAGAATTTACCAACTCTGTTTGCAAATATATTCAACAAAAGTGAGGTTTTGAATATTATAACAATAATCCGGCTTGAAAAAAAAAAGAAAAAACTCTAAATGTTCAAGGAGCTCATGAATCTATTCATCCTACTTACTTAAATTATCATCCGGAAGAAATTAAAAACTCTTTATCTGAGGAGGAGTATAAATTATATAGATTGGTATATAATCACACTTTGGCTAGTTTAATGAGTCCGGCTCAAATCAATAAAATTACCTACAATTTTCTCAATAATAGTTACTATTTTGTTACTTCTGAAAAAATTTGCCAATTTGCCGGATTTTTAACTTGTGCGCCCGAGGTTTATTTTTCTAGTTATAATATTAAAATAAAAAGCGAATTGACCGAAATTCCTCAATTCGAAGCCAAAAAAATTGAGGTGCAAGAATATCAGGAAAACAAACCTGTGCGTTATAACGAGGGAAGTTTGGTGCAAGAATTAGAAAGGTTAGGAATTGGTCGTCCCTCTACCTATAATCTTTTTGGTCGAGTGCTTCTGAAAAGAGGTTATGCTGAATTAAATGAAAAAGGTCAATTTATTCCTACTTCTTTAGGAAATTCGGTCAGTAATTGATTACAGGCTAATTTCGCCTCTTTAATAAATGAAGATTATACCGCCTCTTTAGAAACAGAATTAGACAAAATTAGTCAAGGTGAAAATAATTACTATGATTTTATTAAGAATTTTTGAGAAAGTTTTCACTCTTCTCTAAAATCAATTAACTAGTTAATTTAATAAAATATGAATTTTTCTAAACTATACTCGATAAAAGAAAAATTCGAAAAGTTAGAAATTTCGCTAAAGGAAATAAAAATTTTTATTGAAAATATCCATATCTAAGAAAGAATATTTACTACAATAATATTAATTAAAAATAACGCCTCTATTGAAGTTAAGGAAGATAAAAAATACTGATACATTGATATTGGTAGCTCATTTCGCGGAGATTACTTATTAGAAAATTTAAAAAAAGGGGTGAGAAATAAAGAAAATTGACCGAGCGAAGCAATTAACTGAGAAGCATGATATTTTTTTAATCTATTTTTTGGCAGCAAAGATAAATTTTTTATGATGTTGGAGGATAAAACAGATGACATAGTAACAAATGGTCTTATTAAAGTTAGAATAGGAAATGAAAAAATAAGACTATCTTTTTTTTGCTTTTTTATTTTCGAAGTCTTTTGAAGTTCAATTTGAAGCATTTGCTACTGGCCATATTCAAACTAATATAGTTCCAAAAAGAGTTTGAGATTTCAGATTTCCACTACTAAACGAAAAAGAAGTTGAAAGTTGAAAAAATTACCTTGTCCAACTCGAAAAAACAAAGAAGGAATTGAAAAGTCTCACAAAGCCATTAAGTGTTTTAGTTTAAAGTTTATAGCGTGTCCGCAATTCTCAAATAATGATATCATCTTAAAAATTCCTATGATCGATGAAAGACTAGCCAAAGAGGAAAAGGAGATTGAGGACTTCCAAAAAAAGTTAGAAAAACATCATAATTACCGACTTGATCGAGCTCAAAAAGTTCTAGATGAGTTGGATAAAAATATGAATAAAGTTAAGAAAGAAGAAGAGTAGTTTTCGGAAGTTATTGAGGGATAATTATAAACTTAAACTCTGACATCTATTTTGCACATTGTAATAAAATAACTAAAGTTTGTTAAAATTTATATTAATTTCAAAATATATTTAATTGTGAAAGATAGCAAAGAGGCAATAAATTCAAATCCAGAAAAGTGTCAATCGTTAAAAGCTCTAATTTTTGATCTTCTTTACAGTCGTTACTATGGAGTAATTGTCTATGTTCGAGTTTTTAAAGGTGAGTTGGTTAAAGGACAAAAGATTAAATTTTTCACTAATCAGGAAAGAGTTTATCAGATTGAAAGATTAGGAGTAAAAATTCCTAAAGAATTTTTAAAAGAGAAATTAGTGGCAGGAGAAATTGGTTGATTTGCGGCTAATATTCGAGATATGAGGGAGGTAAAAGTTGGTGACACGGTTACTGATTTAGAAAGTAATATTTTGCCATTGGAAGGATATCAAGAAGTAAAGTCTAATGTTTATTCAAACTTATATCCTAACGAAACCTCCCAACATAAGGAGTTCAAAAAATCTTTGGAGGAATTACAAACTCAAGATAGCAGTTTAAGTTTAGAAAGTATCGATTCACAGTTATTAGGTCCGGGTTTTCGTTGCGGATTTGTGGGTTTATTACATCGAGAAGTTATTTGCGAGCGGTTAGAAAAAGAATTTAATTGTGAAATTATCACTACTCCGCCAAGTATTAATTACCAAATAGATTTTGCAAGCGGTGAAATTTTAGAAACAAACAATCCCCAAAAAATACCTAATAAAGAAAAAGTAAAAAAAATTAAGGAATTGTTTATTAATTTAAACATTACTACTCCCGAAGAATACTTGGGGGCGATTTCTCAACTATGTCAAAATAAACGTGGTATTTATCAATCTCAGGAATGAAAAACGGGTTCTCTTTATCAATTGAATTATCATCTACCTTTTGCTGAATTTATTATTGATTTTCATGACAAAATCAAATCTATTTCTCACGGATATGCTTCTTTTGATTATCAGATAATCGGATTTCAACCCAGTGATATCGTCAAAATAGATATTTTATTAAACAATCAATTAATTCCAGACTTATCTTTTTTGGTTCACCGAAGTTTTGCTTATGAGCGAGCTAAAGTGACTTGTGAAAATTTAAAGACTACACTTAATCAACAAACTTTTATCGTTCCTATTCAAGCTACTATTGGTAATCAAGTCATTGCTCGAGAAACATTGCCGGCTCTCAAAAAGCATGTCACTGGTAATATGTATGGAGGTGATAGAACTCGTAAAATGAAACTCTGAGCTAAACAAAAAAAAGGTAAAGCGAGAATGAAAGAAATGGGTAAGGTTAGTTTTGGAGCGGGTAGTTTAAGAGAGTTGCTGAAGAGCAACAAAGGCTAAACTAGTTTTCATTATTTCTATAATTTACTATATAGAGAAAGGGTCCATAGCTCATTTGGTAGAGCATCTGTCTTGCACACAGAAGGCGGTCGGTTCGAATCCGACTGGATCCACCAGAATTAAAAATTTGTTCATTTTTTAGTATTTCTAGTAATTTTATTATTAATTAAATTAAAAATTAAACAAATCTTTAGAATATTAAATGACTTGATTAAACAGTATTTTTTTTAAATCAGAAATGACAATTAATCATTTTTTTCTCTTTGTTTTGTTAATTTCTTGCAGAGAGTGAAAAAAAAAATAATGACAATGAGTGATGATAATATTAAATCGAATAATTATTTTACTCTTCAGCTTTTTAATAGTTTGGGGAAAAAAACTACTAGTTTGGACTTACAAAAAGGTCAATTCGTTAATATCTATCTTTGCGGACCAACTGTTTATGACCATGTTCATATTGGTAATTTAAGACCAGTAATAATTTTTGATATACTTCATCGTTTGTTGCTTGATTTAAAAATTAAAGTTAATTACATTCAAAACATTACCGATATTGATGACAAAATAATTATTCGAGCTCAAAAAGAAAATAAGAGCGAGAGAGAAATTAGTAATTACTACACTCAGTCTTATTTTGATAATTTAATTCATTATAATGTTTTGTTACCGAATTCCTCGCCACGAGTAACTGATTACATTTCTCAAATTAAAAAATTTATCAATACTTTATTAGAAAAAAAAGCAGCTTATGAGCAAGATGGAGAAATCATATTTCGAACAGAAAAAAATAATGATTACGGTAAGCTTTCTGGGCAAAATTTAACTAAATTAAAAACTGGGGTTCGAGAAATAAGTCAAGTTGAAAAAAGGGATGAAAAAGATTTTTTGCTTTGAAAAAAAACAACTCAAGGAGTAGTCTGAGATTCTTCTTGGGGCGAGGGAAGGCCTGGATGGCATACTGAGTGTGCTGTATTTATTAACGATTTTTTCCAAAGTCGAACTATTGACATCCATGGGGGAGGAAATGATTTACTGTTTCCTCATCATGAAAATGAAAGAATTCAGTACTTAGCTCATAATAATCGTGAGTTAAGTCATATTTGATTACATATTGCTCATATTCATTGAAAAGAAGAAAAAATGTCCAAATCTTTGGGCAATGTTGTTTCGGCTGAATATTTTTTTCAAAAATATGGAGCAAATACTTTTCGCTACCTAATTTTAAATACTAATTACAACCAGGTTATAAAATTTAGTGAAGAATTAATTAATCAAGCAATCGACTATATTCAAAAAATTAATAATCTCAATAAGAAATTAAAATTTTATTTGCATCAAAAAAAAATTACAATTGTCGAGCAAGAAAGTAAGACAAAAAATGAAATAATTAAAAGTTTATTAGATAATCTCAATACAGTTAAAACTCTTTATTTTTTAGAGCAAACGATTGGCTGCCTTAATAAAATTATTGATCAAAATAATGACGATAATTTGCAAAAAACAGTTGCCGATTTTTATTCTACTATCAATTTATTAGGATTTAAGTTTGATTTTGCTCCCTATGATTTAGCAACTAAAATACTTATTGATGAGTGACAAAAATTAAGAAAAATTGGTGAATACGAAAACGCTGACAAAATTAGAAAAAGATTACAAGAATTAGGCATTGTATAAAATTCACACTTTTTAAGAAATTAATTGATTAATTCTTTCAATTAAGATTTCTTGTAGTTCATCCAATCGAAAAAAGTGATTGCCGTTATGTTTGTCTTCAAATTCAACCCGATAACCCTTTTCCTTAAGTATTTGAGCTGATTTGCTGCCAATATTAGAAGGAATAACGTTGTCATAGCGATTGTGATAAAGAAAGAAGGAATTTATTTTATTCTCGGCTTTGGCTCAATTAAATATTTCATTGCGACAAGGTAAAAAAGCGCTTAAGCCAATAATTCCTGCTAAATGATATTCGGAGGTCAGACCTACTGTTAGAGCTAAAGAAGCTCCCTGCGAATGACCTACTAACATAATTTTTTGGGATTGGATGCCAAGGTTTGTTTCTTCTTGAATAATTTTTTCAATTTGGTCAACTGAGTTTAATAATCCTTTTTTGTTTTCTTTTAGACTCATAATTTTTTGAGGATTTCCTTTGATGTCGTATCAAGCTGACATTAACAATCCTCCATTCATACTAACAGATATTTTAGGAGCTTGTGGAATAATGAATTTGATGTGAGGATATTTTTTTGTAATGATTTAAAGATTGTTTGATGATTTTCAATATTATCACCTAAACCATGAAGAAAGATAACGCTGGCAGTATGTTTATGAGTTGGTTGGATGATTATTTTTGCTAGCTCTTTGCTATTTTCAGGTTTAATTTTTTTTTGAGAAAATAACGCTGTTCCAATTATTATCATGATTATTGTTATAATAATAAAAAACAATAATCATGAATATTTCTTAAAAAATTTTTTCATTAAATTATAAATAATCTTTATATGGAAGTAAAAGAATTTTTTGAACTTTTTTTTGTAATTGCAGCCATGATAGCTACTCCTGTTATTGTAATGGCAAGTTATTTTAGTGTTTTTCCTAAATTAGAGTATCGTAAAGACGGAGCAACTTTTTTTTTAATTATTAGTATTATTTACGCCTTATCTTATACCTATTTTGCTTGAAAAAGCATTAAAAGAGATAATTCTAGTTACAATAGAATTATTGTTGAAAAAAAAAAAAAGGATGAAAACAACAAAGATAAATAGTTAATTATTAATTTTAAGTTTCATTCTACCAAATGTATTTTTTTAAACTAATTAATTATTTCTAAAATTTGACTGATTTAATTTTTAAATTCTTTAAGAAAATTAATTGTTCAATTTTTCTGATTATTACCAATTAAAGAAAAAGTTCTTCTTTTTTAAAGAATAAATTTATTTCTCTTTCGGCGGCTTGAGGACTATCAGAGCCATGAACAGCATTATTATCTATGCTTATTCCATAAATTTTTCTGATGGTTCCTTCTTGAGCCTCTTGAGGATTAGTAGCACCCATAATTTCACGGTTAAATTTAATAGCATCTTTTCGCTCTAAACACATTACTGTTACGGGAGAACTACATATAAATTCAATCATTTCGGGGAAAAAACTTTTGGATTGATGTTCCTGATAAAACTCCTTTGCTAATTCAGGAGTCATTTTAATCATTTTCATTCCCGCTATTTTGAATCCTTTTTTTTCCAAAAAGTTAATAATTTCACCGTTTAGATTTTTTTTAGTGATATCAGGTTTGATAATAGAAAGAGTTCTTTCGCGATTCATATATAATTTTTATTTTTTTCTTGGTAGAAATCAATTATTCTATAGTTTTGGAATTGGTTTAAATTTAATTGTTTTTTTGACAAGGAAATTCTTAAAATAACTTTATTTACTATGGATAAAGGAACAGACTTAAATGATAAAGAGGTTGATAAAAATCTTAATGAAAACATTGATAATAGCATTTCTTTGAATAATGATCGTTCTGAAATCGAATTTTTGGTTATTGAAAAAACCGGTAGATTATGACCTTATCACGGCAAAAAAAAAGCTTTAAGTGCTAGTACTCTTACCAAAATTTTACGTGACATAGAATATGAAGAGATACCGGAGTTTATTCTCCTTCGGGCGGCCGAACGAGGAAAAAATTTTCATGATGCCATTCAAGAATTTGTTGAAAAAGGAAATCATCCTGATTTTGTTAATTTACCAGAATTTAAAAAATTAAATAATTTAGAAAGAAGAATTCACGAAACAATCAATTTTTTGAAAAATAACAAGAAGTTAAACTTAGGTCGTTTTTTGGGCAGTGAAAAACTTCATTATGTTTTTTATAAGAATGATTTATTAGCTACTTATGTTGATTTAGAATTTCATGATTATATTATTGAATTAAAAACTAGCAATATCAAATCAAGTAAAAGCCCTTTAGCTTTGTTAATTTTTGAAATTCAACTGCTTATTCAATATTTATGTACTGGTAAAAACGTTTATTTGCTTTGAAGTACTGGCGAAGGAATAATTTTTGACGAATTTCAAATAACTCCTAATGCTCTCAAAATATTGGACATGTTGATGGAATTATTGAGTAACGGAGAGAATTATTCTTTGCAAATGAGAAAAGCGATTGTTAAAGAAGTATTGAGTAATTATTCAACGCCAAAGAAATTAATTTAATAAAATATTAAATTTAACATTATGTTCAAATGTTTAATTATTTCCTAAAAGTATAAATAGATGAGATTGCAATAATATTTGGTTGTTTAACTTTATTTTTCTTTCTAATAATCTCAACTATTATTTTGGTGATAATTTAGAAATTAACTTATTGGAAAAATCAGTTGCTTCTAAAATATTGATATTAAAAACAAAGATTTTTAGTTATTAGCCAAAAAATCCTCTTTATCCACAAAGATTAGTCTTTCTCCTGTGAATTGATAAATTTGATCAACGTATTGAAAAATTTTGTAGTGATGGTCAATTACTAAGACAGTTTTTCCTTTTAATTTTTCAAAAATATTATCAAGAATAGTTTCTTTTAAGATGGGATGAACATTGCTTAATATTTCATCTAAGATATAAATATCGTAGTCATTAATAAACATTTTCATAGCCGAAATTTGCTGTTTTTGTCCTTCTGACAGATCAGAACCTCCCTCTCGCAAAATTGTATTAAAACCTTGAGGTAATTTAACAATGAATTCGTAAATTCCGGCTTTTTTAGCCGCTGCAACTAATTTTTTATAATCTTTTTCACTGTAATAATTAGGATAGAAAACATTTTCAGCAATACTCATTCGAAAAAGAGTTGGGCGATTAGTTTGATAGCAAATTCTTTGTTGTAAGCTATTAGTTTCTATTTCTTGGATATTGCGATTACCGATAAGAATTTCTCCTGATTTTACCTCGTAAAGCTTAAGAGTAGTTTTGATAACGGTGCTTTTGCCAATTCCATTTTTGCCGGCAATTCCATAAACCTTACCTTGTTGAAAATTGAAACTAAAGTTTTTTAAAATATCTTGATCAGGTCTTTTGGGATAAGCAAAAACTACATTACGAAAAATAAGTTCGTTGTTTTTAAAAGGAATTTTTGCGGAAGATATAGTTGAATTAGTTGGTTTATTTAAATGTTTAACACTTTCTTTAACAATTGTTAAATTGCTGGAAAGTTGATCCAAATTTAATAGGGATTCAACTATTTTAGTTACTTCTCCGTTTAAAAGTCTGACTGAAATAAAATAACGAACGAAATTGACGGTTAAAAAAACTGCTCCCATTTTCTCATTTTTAGAAAATAAAAGTAAGACTAATGTCATAAAAATAACCGGAATAACTGGAATGATAACATACTGAGGAACTCCTTTGAATAAAGTGCTATATAAAAGTGACTTTTTATTCTTGCGAAAGGTTGAATCTAATTGTTGGGCGATTTTTCTTTCTTCGTAGTTTTCTCCGGAAACAGCTTTGATGTATTCTAAGTTATTAATCCTTTCAAAAATCATCCGATTGTCTTCTTCAACTCTTTTTTTGGATGCTACGTTTAATTTGCTGGATTTTTTGAAAAGTAAAACCAAACCAATTATTAGAACAGTAAATAAAAATGCTACAATTGCTAAAAGTGGCAAAGTATTTTTTTTGCCTCCAAAATTAAAATCATAACTGAGTACAAAAAATATTGAAAAGGCTACGTAAATTAGGCGATTAGGAATGAATCAAATGTTGTCGGCTATTTCGTCTAAATCATCAGCAAATTGAGTAATTAAACTTCGGGAAATTTCTGAAGAGTTGCGATATTTGGCGCGAACCAGATGCTGAAATAAATCTTTTTTTAATTCTTTTTCTACACTCTCATAAGCATATTGCATTCAATAGTAATGCAAGAGAGAGAATGTTGATTTTACTACTAGAACAAGAATTAACGAACAAGCGATAAATTGATAAATATCTAATTTATCACTTTTAAATAAATAATATCCAAAAAAATTAAACTCAAATTGAAATTTATCATTAAAAACAGTTCTTTCTCCTACTCTTATTTTTTCAATTTCTTTTTTGATTTCTTTTTTTGTTAAAGTTTGTTTATCTTTTATTTTTTCTTCGATTTTTTCTTTTACTTCCTTTTGTTGTTTGTCTTTTTCATTGAAATTGGTTTCAATTATTTCTCTAATTTTTCCTTCTGTAATTTTATCACCTTCTTCTTTTTCTATTTTTTCAACAATTTGTTCACTTAAAGTTTTTTCTTTGATGGCGCTGGTTATTAAATTTCTAAAATTAAGCCCAATATTAAAGTTAACAAGGGCTGTGATTATTGCCAATAGCGAACAAAAAAAAAACAATAAAGGATTATTTCTAATAATTCTTCCTAAAGCTAAAAAAAGCAATTTTATTTTATTTTCTTTTTTAGTTTCGAGTACTGATTTGTTAAATACCGTGGATAGAGACATTGTGAGTGAAAATATTAATATTATTTAATGGTTAAGATAGAAAGCATAAATATAAAATATTATTAAATTAAAAAAAATAAAAATAATGAATATGACAGAAAAAGCAATCGAAGTCAAGAGAGTTAGTAAAAAATACGGTTCTAAAAAGATTCTTGATAATGTTTCGTTTTCAGTAGAAAAAGGCACTATTCATGGTTTTATTGGTCCAAATGGAGCTGGCAAAACTACTACCATTAGTATTTTAACTCGTTTGGTTCTCTCTAATAGCGGAAAAGTTTATGTTGATAAAAAAAATATCGATAAAGATCCCAGTTTCAATCAGTTGTTAGGATTTATTCCAGCTGAGCCAAAATTACCAAATTTAACGGTAGAAAATTACGTTTTGGATTGTGGTTATTTGCGTGATATTCCTCAAGCAGAAGTTTTAAAAAAATTATCTAAATCTCCGCTTTCTAAATTTCGTTCACAAAATTGCAACTCTCTTTCTACCGGTTGAAAAAAAATTCTGCAACTTTTTACTTTGAGTATCTATCGGCCAAAAATATTTTTATTGGACGAACCATTTAATGGTTTAGATCCAAGTTTTCGTCAAGATCTATTCAATAGTTTAAAAGAAATTAAAGAAAAAGGTGGAACGATCTTAATGTCGACTCATATTCTCTCAGATTTACAGAAATTAGCTGATGATATAACTATGATAAAAGGAGGGAAGATTGTTTATACCGGTAAAAAAACAACCGACATTGAAAAAACCTACGAAGATTATTTCGTCGAAAAAGGCAATAAATTATTTGAATTATAGAATTATTAAAACATGTCACAAATTGGAAAATTATATCGCTATTATTTAGAAAAAATTTGGCAAAAAAATTGGTTAAGGATTATTATTTTTACCATTTTAATTGGAGTGGTTTGATGATTCGTGCTTCCATGACTTGGCGCAAAAACAATCAATAGTTCTTTTGGAGTAAAAAAAGGAAAAGAAACTAATTTTTCAGAAATATCTAATAATCAATTTAAGGATAAAGTAGTTCTTGATGACGATGGATTAATAACTATTGATAGAGTTTTAGTTCGAAAATGACTTGAAAATGAGAAGGGATGAGAAAAAGATATACAAAATAGTCCGAATTTTTCCAATAATATTAAAGGTAGTAGAGCATTGCTTCAAATTTTTGATAGCGGGAGTTTTCTTGGTATTATGTCAAACCCATATAGTTCTAATAATGCTTTTTTTTTCTCAAAAACAGAGGAATATAGCAAAGGGAAAGATTTTTGAAAGTTACTCTTTGACATTTCTTGATGAAATCTTACTGGTTTTATCACTCTATACTGATTTATTTTTGAGATTTTTGACAAGATTTTCTTCCCCTCTCGTCAAGAAGGAGGAGATGATTTTGTCCTGACTATTACTCCGGGTGTAAAAAGAAGTGATTTAATTTGGAGCAAAATTTTAGCATTTTTAACTTTTTATTCTCTAATTAATATTGCTATGTTTTTAATTCCTTTTAGTGTTTATTACTTCTGATTGGGGAAAGTTTCTTATTCTTGATTCGCTTTACTAACTTTGGTTACTATTTTTATCGGACCTCTTTTATTTTTTGGTTTGATTTTTATTCCTTATTTGTTCTTTGGTTCATTGACTGGAAGCAAATGAATATTTTCGACTTTAATAACTTTTTCTCCTATAATTTGAGGAATAGGAAAAGCTTTTAGTTCGTCCAGTTGACCGTACGAAATAGAAAGATTCTTCTTTAATCCAATTTGATTTACGATTATTTCTTTATTTTTTGGAATATTCTTTCTAACTCTTCAATATTCAAGATATCAAAACGAAGATTTAAATTAAAAATTATTTTTCAATGTTTAACTTTCCCAAAAATAAAATTGTATTTTCAAAACTTTATCGTTATTATTGCGCTAAACTATTAACAAAAATTTGACTGGTAGTTTTTTATTTTTGCTTATTTGTTTTTATGACAACTATTCAAGGATTTTCCTCAAGAGAATACCTTAGTAATGCTGTTAATAACCAGCAATCGAGATTATTTTTCTTTTGAATGATTTCAATCTTTCAATTATTTGCCTTGATATATATGGTTAATCCACTTGTTTCTTATCTAGTTGGTCGAGGTTTAGGTTGAGATAACCTAAAAAAAGGAAAATTATTTCAAATGCCCAAAATCAGTCGCGAGGAAGATGTCAAGGTTTTAACTTTTACTCCATCTGTAGATCGTGAAACTATTATTTGAGCCAAATTTGCTAGTATTTTTACTTATGTTATGGGGATTAATTTAATCTTTACTTTACTCGGATGTTTTTACTTTCTCCTTTTTGCTAATTTCGGAATGATTAGCACTTGTTTATTTTTA
This sequence comes from Mycoplasmataceae bacterium, assembly GCA_031674855.1. GTDB lineage: Bacteria > Bacillota_I > Bacilli_A > Mycoplasmatales > CGIF01 > CGIF01. The sequence goes on along the minus strand of CP125275.1, from coordinate 17,978 downwards.
TTACTTAATGGAATAGTTTTGGCTTTAGTTAATTTTTGCTTGTTGGTTCCTTTTCTTTTTTATCAACAAGAGGAGGGTTCTTTTCTTGCCAATTTACTACTCTCTATTTTTTTATTCCTTCTAGCTTTTTCTCTTTTTCTTTTAAGAGATTTAGTTCAAAATTATCCCATTGTTTTTATGATTGCTTCTGTGCCTTTCGCTATTTTAATTGGTTGTTTCTTTTTCTCTGCTTACTGAAAAAGTTTTTTGAGTAAAGATTTAATTTAGAATAAAAATATTATTAATAACTAAATCGCGAGTATAGTTCAACGGTCAGAATATTAGACTGCCAGTCTGAGGATGCGGGTTCGATTCCCGTTACTCGCTCCATTTTTGGCGAATATGGCGAAATGGTTTAACGCACTAGTTTGTGGAACTAGCATTCGTGAGTTCAATTCTCACTATTCGCCCCATTGTAAAATTATTTTGGAGTTCTTTGATTTTTGTTTTCTCTCCTAAAAAGAAAAGTGTTTTCATAATTGAGTTCGGTGGTTTTGTGTTTGTTTCTGGTTAGTTTTTGCTAACTAGTTTTTTTTCCACCGAACAAAACTAATTTCTAAAAAGAAATTTTGCTAAATAATAATAACGTAAATCGATAGTTTTTTATTATTATTTATTCGAATATTTTAAGAATTTAAACTATAACAAATATTCACATGAATCGAGAAAAAGAAATAATTGAAAAATTTACTGAAAATCTTAATAAAAAAGCCAAAATTAATGAATTAACGGTAATTGGAAGAGAAGGAGAAATTAAGCAATTAATTTATATCTTATCGCGAATGATGAAAAATAATCCTTTGTTGATTGGTTATCCAGGAGTAGGAAAAACCGCGATAGTTGAGGGCTTGGTACAAAAAATTAAACAAGAACAAGTTCCTGATTATTTGAAGGGTAAAGTCATTTATCAACTTGATATGATTTCCTTAATGGCAGAAACTAAATTTCAAGGAGAATTAGAAGAAAGGTTGCAAATTATCTTTAATTTTATGGCACGGCCAGAAAATAATGCTATTCTTTTTATCGATGAAATTCATTTAATTGTTGGAGCAGGCCGTAGTCAAGGAGCGCTTGATATATCTAATCTTCTCAAACCGATGCTCTCGCGAGGGGAAATTCAGTGCATTGGTGCCACAACTCAAGAGGAATATCGTCAATATATTGAAAAGGATGGGGCTTTGGTGCGTCGTTTTAGTAATATATTAGTAGATGAACCAAGCAAAGAAGAAACTCTCAAAATTTTAAAAGGTATTCGTAATCATTTAGAAATTTATTATGAATTAAAAATTTATGATGAAGCATTATTAGCATCGGTTAATTTTTCTCAACGTTACCTGACTGCCTCTTATTTACCGGATAAAGCCATTGATTTGTTAGATGAAACTTGCGGAAGAGTGAGAAGTGAAATGTGATATGGACCTGAAATAGTAGAAAAAACCTATCAAAAACTAAGAAATTTGGAAATAGAGGCCAGAATGTTTAATGAAGGAGAAAGAGATGAAATAAAATTATTTAAACTTCAACAAGAAATAAAAAAACAACAAGAAGAATTAAAAAAATTATTAGATTTAGACAATAAGGAAAATAAAATTATTCAAGAGTTAAGTTTAGTTAAAAAAGAATTATCTCAGTCAGAAAGGGAATTAATCAATTATCAACAGAAAGATATTGATCTTGCAAAGGTAGCTGAATTAAAATATTCTGATATTCCTTTCCGGAAAGAAAAAATTAAAAAACTCGAGGAAGAAGCTAGTCATAATGTTTTGAGGAAATATTTTATAAACCAAGAAGATATTGCTTTAACTATTGCTCAAAAATACGATTTACCGGTTAGAAAAATAATGTCGGATGAGCAACAAAAATTATTATTCCTTCCTATTATTCTTCAACAAAAAGTAAAGGGTCAAAATGAAGCCCTGCGGTCAGTTAGTGAAGCTATTTTTCGAGCTAGATCAGGTGTTCAAGATCCTAATCGCCCCTCGGCTTCTTTTTTGTTTGTGGGGCCGACAGGAGTAGGAAAGACGGAAGTGGCTCTAACTATCTCAGAACAACTTTTTGATCAAAAAAAGAGTCTTGTTCGTTTGGATATGACTGAGTTTTCAGAACCTCATTCGATAAGTAAGCTTATTGGCTCACCACCTGGTTACATTGGCTTTGAAGAGCAACCGCGTCTAGAAATTGTTCGAAAAAAGATGAACAGTGTAATTCTTTTTGATGAAATAGAAAAAGCTCATCCAGAAGTTATTAATATTTTGCTGCAAATATTAGATAATGGATTTCTTACCTTAGCTAATGGTCGTGAAGTCAATTTTCGCAATACTATTATTATCTTAACTACCAACTTAGGTTCTGAATTGTATTTTGCAAGTAAAGAAGTAAGAGAAATAAAAGAGGATTTGGAATTTAATTTGAAAAATCACTTTCGTCCGGAACTTCTTAATCGCATTAATGAAATAGTTTTCTTTAATCGCTTAACAGAGCAAGTCATTGAAGAGATTATTGTCAAAGAATTAGAATTGTTTGTTGAACGTATCATTCGAGAAAAAAAAATTAAATTAGGATACAATGAAAAGATAATTAGAAAAATATTTGAAGAATCTTATTCTATTGAATACGGAGCTCGTCCAATTAAATATTATATTGAAAAAAAAATAGGTTCTTTAGTAGGGCGAGGAATTATCTCTCAATTCCTTCTTATAGGAGGAAATTATCTGATTGATTTGGAAGAAGGGACTGATGAAATAAAAATTTCTGTTCTCCCCGCTTTAGAAAAAAACAAGAAAAAAGAATTAAAAGTAAGTTATGAGTAAAAAAGAATTAAAAGAAGAAAATAATAATTCACAAGAAAATCAAGAAAATTTAAGTAAAAATGATTCCCAAAAAGATAGCAAAACTATTGACTTAGAAATTAAATTGAAAGATTTGCAAGATAAAAATCTTCGTTTGATGGCACAATTGCAAAATCAAGAAAAAAAGCACCGAGAAGAAATAACTGAAATGATGAAATATGGTAATAAAAAACTATTGCAACAACTTCTTTTTTTCCCTGATAATTATGAGCGAGCTCAACAAGCTATTCAACACATTGAGCAAAGTTCAGAACAAGATATAAACATTTTGCAAAAGAAAATTAAAGATCTTTTTCAAGGTCTGCAAATGATTCTAACCTGATTTCAAAATACCTTGCAAAAACAAGGAGTGGAAGAAATTGAAACTATTCCTTTAAAAACTATCTTTGATCCAGAACTTCACATTAGTTTGCAAGAAGCAGAAGAAAATAATGATTATCCCGAGGGAACAATTTTAGAAGTTTTACAAAAAGGTTACACAATTAATCAAAAGGTTTTACGACCTACTACAGTGAAAATTAGTAAATTAACCGAGAAAAATCAAAAAAAATAATTTAAATAAAAATATGAACAAAAAAATAAGTAATGAATTTATAGGTATCGACCTAGGAACAACTAACTCTTGTGTAGCCATTAATGGTAAAGTTATTGCTAATAGCGAAGGAAAAAATACCACTCCTTCGGTAGTATTTTTTGATGAAAAAGGTGATAAAGTTTTAACCGTTGGCCATTCAGCTAAAAAACAAACTATTATTAAACCTAAGCAAGTGGTTTTCGAAGCTAAACGGTTAATTGGCAGAAAGTTCAATGATCCAGAAGTACAAGAGTTTAAAAAAGTTGCTCCTTTTGAGATTATTGCTGGTAAAAATGGTGATGCTTACATAAAAATAGGAGAAAAAGAATATCCTCCGCAACAAATTTCTTCTTTTGTCCTTGAAGAAATGAAAAAAATTGCTGAAGATTATTTAGGAGCTACGGTAAAAAAAGCAGTAATTACAGTACCGGCTTATTTTAACGATGCTCAAAGACAAGCTACTATGAGTGCGGCTCTTATTGCTGGATTTGGTGATTCCAATAATCTCGAAAAAAATAGCGAAATGATTAGGATTATCAATGAACCAACTGCGGCTTCTTTAGCTTATGGAATTGATAAGAAGGATAAAGGTCTTCATACTATCGCTGTTTTTGACTTGGGTGGGGGAACTTTTGATATTTCGATAATCGAAATTAGCGATGGAGTTTTTGAAGTCAAAGCCACTAATGGAGACACTTTTTTAGGTGGAGCTAATTTTGATCAAAAAATTATTAATTGATTAATTCAAGAGTTTAAAAAAGAAGAAGGTATTGACCTTAGTGTAGCTAAAGATAAATTAGCATTACAAAGACTAAAAGATGCTTCAGAAAATGCTAAACACGAATTATCATCTTTAGAAGAAACTGAAATCAATCTTCCTTTCATTTCGGCTGATGCTAATGGTGCTAAACACATTAGTAAAAAATTAACTCGCGCTAAATTTGAGGAATTGTCTAAGGATTTATTATCAAAGTTAGCGGCTCCGTGCAAAAAATGTCTCGATGATGCTAAAGTTTCCCAAATCGATGAAGTTATTTTGGTTGGAGGAATGACAAGAATGCCAAGTGTGCAGAAAAAAGTGCAAGAAATTTTCGGCAAGGAGCCTAATAAATCAGTTAATCCGGATGAAGCAGTTTCGGTAGGAGCTTCAATTCAAGGAGGAATATTATCAGGTAATTCAACTGCTAAAGATATTCTTTTGTTGGATGTTACTCCGCTTTCTTTGGGAATTGAAGTTCAAGGTGGTGTTAATAACGTAATCATTAGCCGTAATACTACTATTCCAACCAAAGTTGTTCGTGATTATTCAACTGCTGAAGACAATCAACCAAGCGTTCACATTCGTGTCCTCCAAGGGGAAAGACCAAGAGCCTTAGACAATAAAGTTTTGGCGACCTTTGAGTTGAGTGGTATTGAACCAGCCCCTAAAGGTGTTCCGCAAATTGAAGTCGCTTTTGATATTGATGCTAACGGAATACTTAGTGTTTCGGCTAGGGATAAAAAAACCAACAAAAAACAATCAATTACTGTCGATAGTGGCGGAGGACTCAGCAAAAATGAAATTGAGGAAATAATCAAAGAAGCCGAAAAAAGAAGAGAAGAAGATGAAGAATTCAAAAAAAATTCTGAAATAGATAATCGAGCTAAAACTTACTGTCATACTTTCGAAAAAGAAATTGAAAAATTTGAGAAACATGAAAATTTCAATGAGAATGATGAAGGTTTCAAGAAACTTAAAGAGATGTACAAGGAATTAAAAGAAGTTACAGAAAAAGAAGAAAAGGATTATGTTGCTATCAAAAAGCAACTAGATAAAGTCGAGGAGATGATGAAATTAGCTAATGAATTGGCTGAAAAAATGCCTGAAAAAAAAGATGAAAAAAACTCTAATGGAGAAGAAGATGTCATGGATGTTGAGCCCGAACAAAAATAAGTATAAAAAGGGTTTTAAGAACCTTAAATTTTATGAGTAAAAAAAAAGATTATTATGATATTCTTGGTATCGATCGTAAAGCTTCTGAAGCAGAAATCAAAGCAGCCTATCGCAAACAAGCCTTAAAATGACATCCGGATAAAAATCCTAATAATAAGGCTGAAGCGGAAGAAAAAATGAAGGAGGTTAATCAAGCTTACGAAACTTTGAGTGATTCAACTAAACGGCAAAATTACGATCGTTATGGTAGTGCCGAAGGATTTGCGCAAGGAGCTAACGGTTTTGGTCGTGGAGAAAGTGTTTTTGAAGATATTTTTTCAACATTTTTTGGAGGGGCAGAGTCAGATTATTTCAATAGAGGAACTCGTTCTAGGGAAAAAAATCATCCGCAAACTGGAACAGATATTCTAATTAATGTGAGTTTAACCTTTAAGGAGTCAATATTAGGAGTTAAAAAAAAGGTAATTTTAGAATTAGAAAAATCTTGTAGTTCTTGTCAACAAACAGGAGCAGCTTCTCGAAATGATATTATCGAATGTTCTGTTTGTCAAGGAAGAGGGGTAGTTAACACTGTTCAAAGGACTGTTTTAGGAGCAATTCGTACCCAAGTTGCTTGTTCTCATTGTCAAGGAGAAGGCAAAATAATTAAAAAAAAATGTTTCGAATGTAAGGGTAGGAAAATCGTCAATCAAAAAGAGTCTATTGAAATTAATATTCCCCGAGGAATTAATCCTGACAAAAAACTTCGTTATCCGGGGTTAGGCAATGACGGTTGATACGGGGGTGAAAAAGGCGATATTTACGTAACAGTCAAGGTTAAAGAAAATTATTATTTTCAACGTAAAGGCGATGATATTCATGTTAACTTACCGATTTCTTTTTTAGATGCCATTTTAGGAAATACAGTCGAGTTAATCACTCTTGAGGGTGTAGAAAAAGTTTCAATTCCGACTGGTTCTCAAAACGGTGATCGTCTGATCTTACGTAATCGGGGCTGTTATTTAGGAGTTAATAAGTCTAGTCGTGGTGATCTTTGAATTTTATTACAAGTAAAATTGCCTAAAAAAATTACTTCAGGTAGTGAAGCAATTCTTCAAACTCTTCAAAAAGAAACTACTTGAAATCCTAATCATGACTTTGTAGAAAAAAATAAGGATGTTTTTGATAAGTAATTTTCTTTCTTTTCCAAACTAAATTCCTAAAAAAGTATATATAATTATTTACCATGAATTTTTCGACTATCAATTCGGCACAAAAAAATTTCCATAAATTTGAAAATGACTATCATGAACTAGCAGAAAAAGTCAATCTTCATCTTGTTTCCTTAGTTGAAAGTACTTTTAGTTCAGAGGAAAGAAATAAAATTTGACAAGTTTTGTTGAATTATGCTAAGAACATTATCAATCAAGTAGAAAGCACGCTGGAAAGTTTGGAAAATGTTCGTTTTTCGCAAGGAGAAAGTATTTTGGAGGAGGAAAAAGTAAAATTAATCCAAAGTTTCACTATATTACTTGAAAATTTAAATAAAGAAAAAACCACAATTTTACGACAAATAGAAAGTAAGAAAAAATTTGTTGCTCCATTGCGGCAAAATATTTTCAAACAAGGATATTGTTATTTTTGTGAAATAGATATTACTAATAGCTTTCCTTATAAATTAGAAGAAAAAAATAATAAAATTTTAGGAATTGAAATTGATGAAAAGGCCGAATTTTGTTCACAAGAATGTTTGCTTTCTTATTGTAAGGAATATAAAAAAAAAGAAGAGCTTCGGCAAAATGAAGAAAAAAAGATTAAAGGTAACATTGAAAATAACAAAAAACTAGTTAGTGAAATTCAGAACAAAATGACTGGTTTGACTAATGAATTAAACCGATTATCAAGAAAAGAAACAGAATTAGAGTTAAATTTTGATAATTATTCTACTCCTAAAAAAGAGGAAGCGGTTGGTTTTTTTAAACGATTTGCACAAAGATTAGGTTTGGTTAAAAAGAGTGATGATATTTCTCCACTCGAAAGAGTAAAAAGAAAAAAAATCGAAGTTAGAGAACAATTAAAAATTAGTGAAGAGGAACTTAAAAAAGCTTTGGTGTTACTTTCTATCAGTAAGCAAGTAGAAAAAGAAAGACAAGGAGCAGAAAGAAGACTTTTGCAAAGAACGAACTCTGATTCTGAGGAAGAAGATATTTAAATAAAAATACAATTACAGAAAAAAATTTATAACAATCAACTTAATAAATATATAATATGACGCGAAAAGCCCTAATTGTAAAATCACAAAGACCTGCCAAATTTTCGACTAGAAAATATACTCGTTGTCGAATGTGTGGCCGTTCAGGTTCAGTTTTTAGAAATACTCTACTTTGTCGGATTGACTTTCGCAAACAAGTTTATGCAGGATTATTACCAGGATGAAGCAAGGGTTCTTGGTAGAATATAATTAAGTAAAATAATATTAATATGACTTTATCAGATCCAGTAGCTAACATGTTAACTGCTATTCGTAATGCTAACATGAGGAATTATAAAACAGTTGTTTTTCCTTATTCTTCGTTTAAGTGACGAATTTGTAAGAAATTAGAGGAAAGTAATTTTTTATCTCAGTGTTATTTTGATGAAAAAAATCGAAGTATTAAAGTTGATATTAAATACAATAACGACAATTCTCGTATTCATCAAATAAAAAAGATTTCTAAACCTTCTCAGCATATTCACTTAAGAGCTAAAGAAATAAAAAAAAATTGTCAGAGTAGAGGTACTTATCTTATTTCCACTTCCCAAGGATTATTAACTCATCGTGAAGCTTTAGCTAAAAATCAAGGCGGTAAAGTTATTTTTTTATTAGTTAATAACTAGTTTTAAATCAGGAATTATGTCAAAAATTGCTAAACGGATTATTTCAATACCACAAAATGTCAAAATTAACTTAGGAGAAGGAGTTGTTTCTGCCGAAGGACCATTAGGAAAAAGCGAAGATTTAAAGCTTCCTATTGAGTTAGAAGTAACTAAAGGAGAAGAAGGATTAATTACTAAGTCTGAAAATTCAGCTTTAGCCGGAACTTATAACGCTTTGATTTCAAATATGATAAAAGGTGTTGTTAGCGGACATGAGAAAGTAATCGAAGTGAAAGGAGTAGGTTACAAAGTTTTACTGAAAGATAAATTGTTAGAATTCTCATTAGGAAAAGCTCATGTTAATAATGTTAATATTCCTTCTGAATTAGAAGTTAAAGTTGAGGGCGGTAAAATAATAATCAAAGGCAAGGATAAGCAAAAAGTTGCTAGTTTCGCAGCTAATGATATTCGACCTTTGCGAAAACCAAGTATTTATAAAAAATCCAAAGGGATTTATTATCTTGGCGAGGAGGAAACTATTAAATTAAAGGCTGGAAAATCTTTAAATAAATAATATATGAAGATGCACATTGATAAGAAGTCTCGTCGAAAAATCAGAAAAAATAGAAGTTCGCTAATTAAAGGTTCTCAAACAATACCAAGAGTAGTTTTAAGCGAATCAAATCGCTACTTAAGAGTACAAGCTATTGATGACATTAATAGTCATACTTTGTTTGCTTCTACTACTGAGGATTTCAGAGGAGAAAATAATAATTTTTCCTTTAAAAGTCAATCACATGCTAAGAAATTGGGGGAAAATTTTGCTGATAAATTAAAAAAAGGTGGTAGTGATAAAATTATTTTTGATCGAAATGGTCGAGTTTATCACGGCAAAATAAAAGTTTTTTGCCAAACAATAAGAGAATTAGGAATTAATTTTTAATGGAGAAAATCGAAAAAAATCAATCAGTCTCAGAGACAGCGAATATTACTTCTGAAGAAAATAAAGCAGAATTAGGAGGTGAAAAAGAAATAAAAACTAGTCCAACTTTCAGAAAATTTGACAGAGAAAGAAGGCCGTTACGTTCTCCTCATATCAAGAGTGAAATGCTAACCAATAAAAGAGTGGTAAAAGTAACTAAAGGTGGTCGAAGATTTAGTTTCACTAGTTTAGTTTTGGTGAAAGACGAAGAAAAAAACGCGGTAGCTTTTGCTCATTCAGGTGGCAAGGAAGTGATGACTGCCTTTCGTAAATCTTTGCGCAAAGCTCAGAAAAAAGCAATAACTTATTTTCCGGCTAATACTAGAACTATTCCTCGTGATATAGTTGTTAAGTATAAAGCTACTAAGCTTTTTTTAAAACCAACTCCGCCAGGTAGTGGTATTAAAGCCAGCGAAAATCTGAGCAAATTATTTAAATATTTAGGAATTAAAGATATAAGCGCTAAAATAATTGGTTCTCGTCGAAATAAACTTAACGTCGTTAATGCAGCTTTCTTAGCACTTGATCAATTAACTGGAAAAAGATATGACTATTAATAATTATTTAGTTAACATAGTAAAAAAAAGTAAGCGAGTCGGTCGTGGTGATAAAACTGCTGGTCGGGGCGGCAAAGGACAAACTGCTCGAACAGGGGGGGTTAGTCGAACTAAAAAATGAAAAGGATTCGAAGGGGGACAAACACCAGTTTTTCGTCGTTTTCCGAAACGTGGAGGTGGCTTTATTAAGGATAAAAAAATCTCTTATCAAATAATTAACTTAAACAACTTACAAAATGACAAAGGGATAGTTAATGACCAAATAGTAGATTTTTCGCAAGAAAAATTACCGAGAAAAATTTTAGGAGGTGGTGAATTAACTAAAAAACTGACTATTAAAGCAGCTTCTTTTTCTAAACAAGCTCAAGAAAAAATAACTAAAGCCGGTGGTCATTTTGAAATAGTTAAATAAAAAAACATGACTAGTAGTATTAAAAAAAGGAGAATTAGTCAAAAATATTACGTTTTTCTTTTTTCCTGTTTGGCTAGTTTATTAGGTCTATTTGTTTATCTTTTGGGAGCTAGAAAAATTCCTTTACCTATAGGATGATTGTCAAGGGACTCTCAAGGTAATTTGCCTGTTAAAAGTAATTTATTTTTTTCGGGAGTCGAGGTTCATTTGCAAGTTAATTTTGTTTTAGGCTTGTTTTTTACTTTGTTGAATACTGATAAAATGGATCAACTTAAGTTGAAAAAATGGCGATTTTGAATCAATCGAGCGTTTGTCTTTTTTGGTTCCTTATTGTATGGTTTTTTCAATTATTGAGGCAACACCGGAAATAATATAGGAGTTATCTTGTTTTTAGCTTTAATTTTTACCGTAATTAATTGTTGTTTGTTGGAACTTCTAGTTCAGTTGATGAATCAATATGGAGTTTGTAACGGTTTTAATTTGATACTTCTAACCGAATTCCTTCCTTATAAATGAATCAAGGATAATTGAAAAAATTTCCAACCAATGATTTTATTAATGTTGATTACCATTTTCTTTATTTGGATAATCAATTTAAAATGAGAAGCACCAATTGAAACTAACACTCTTTATAATCGGGATAGCAAAATACTCAAAAAAAGAAGAGCCAAGTTAGGTTTTCGCTTAAGTCTTAGTTTCATGCCTTTTATTCAATTAGGTTCATTCATTAGCTTAATATATAACTTTATTCTTATGCGTCGAGCTAAAGTTAATTGAGGTGATCCTAAAGATATAGGAGAAAAAATAAAAGGAGCTAATATAACTAGAAGCGAAAATATGAGAAGTTTGAGTGCTGCTCTTGCCAATGAAAATATGGCGGGTGGAAAATTTTGAGGTCCTTTTTTTATACTTAGTGATGCTAGGTATATTTTTGATTGAGAAAATTTAAAAAAATGATTCTTAGAAAAAAAAATTTGGATTATAGCTGCTCTTTTCTTTTTTATTCTTTTAAGATTATTATTAGTGTGAACGCAAGTTCGTAAGGCTGACCCGTGAAGAACTGGAGAAATGAGCAAGGATTTACGCAACAAAGGAATTTACATAAATAGATTATCTCCTGGCAATGCAACCCGAAATTTATTAAAAAAAGTAATAAATAAAATAGTCTTTTTTTGATATTTTATTATTTTGCTTTTCAATATAATATTTGATAATATTTTTAAAACTTTTTCACCAGTTTTATCTTTCTCTAGTTGATTTGGTAGCGTTAATATCGGAGTCGATTTATTTCGTCAGATAAGAACCAAATACAAGTACATAAAAACTAATAACTAGCAGTCTACAAAAATATATGGAGGTAAAAAAAATCATTCTATTATTATTTCCTCCTATTATCAATAAGTTTAATTTCACAAAAACTGAAAAAGAAGCTTTTTTTGATATGGGGGAATTAAAAAAAAATTTACTGAAAGAGCAAAGTGCTGTTGGGTTGAGTTATGAGGAAGCATGCAAATTAACAGAGTTTGACTACAGTTTTCAGATTAAAAATTTTATTCAAAACAACTTCAATTCTAGATTGATTTTAGTTAATTATCCTAATAGTCAACAACAATTTGATTCCTTAACTAATGAGTTAGCTCAAGAAGGAAAAAAAATAGATAATATTGTTCTCTTAAGTATTTCTAATTACGAATTAATATTGGATATACAAAAAGATTATTTAATTTGTCCGCTTTGTGAAACAATTCACAAAAAAGAAGAAATGATTAAAGCAGGAGATAAAATTTCCTGTCCTTGTAGTAATCAATATCAATTTTCGCTGGAAGATGTCAAAAAATTCAGTGACTTTATTATTGGACATCATTTAAAAAGCACTGAGTTGATAATCAAAAAGTTTTTAGCTGATAATCGAGGTTCTGTGGCTTCTATAATTCGTTTAGATATTAACAAAAAAGAAGAAGTTTTTAATGGAGAAGTCCAACAAAATTTGTTAAGAGTGATAGAGAGTTTGTAAGAATCAAGTCTTTTTTCTAACTCGAAAAGCAAAGATTTATGGAAATTAGAAACAGTTTATATTCAATTATCCAAGATATCTTTTATGGCTAATTTGAATAAAATTTTAGGTTTCATGAAAGAAAATAACTACTCTAGAAGAAGATTTAAAAGTCTTCTTTAAATATGAAGAAATTCAATACCAATCGCTACAAGAGAGGAGAGAGTTTTAATTTTTATAATAAATAAACTGAATTAAAAAATTTTTATTTAATAATTTCTCAACAAGTTCTTTAAAAATTTATATATAAATATATAAAAAAAAATTAATACGACTTCCAACAAAGAAACTACTGAACAAAAATTTGAAGGATTAGGTAGAAAAATATTAGAATACGTGAGGTAAAAATCTCACCGCCGAACAACTTCGGAAAATTAAAGAAGAATTTCCCAAATTCAAAAAAAAGTTGCGGAAATCGAAGCGAGATTTTTGGCTGTTGTAGACAGATATGAAAATAGATAATTAATTCTTGAATAATTAGTCTTATTTTTTTAAAAATAATATAAAAATTTACAATATATAAACATTATGGTTAATGTAATAATTGCAGAGTGGAAATTTACCACAACAATAATCAAAAAGAAACAAAATTTGATTTTTATGCCAATGTTGAAACAGATAAAGCATTTTTTCCTCAAGAACAAATGAACAAATATTTAACTTGAGAAAAAGAAAAAACTGCTGCTGAAGAAAAAAGAAAACAAGGATATGGATATAGTTATCAATATCAAGGCGAAAACCCTCACAAAAAAGTAACTGGAATTTTTTGCGAAGATTGTTCCAAAGCAATAAAAAAAATCAAAATAAAAGGCTATAGAAGTTATGTTTTAGAACCAGAATTAGAAAGACTAGAAGTTAATATTCAAAGTTTAAAAGATACTTTAAATCTAACAACTAAAACAAAAAGTGAAGAAACCAATGAATTATTAAGAACAATTATTAGTTTAAATCAAAAAAATAATACTCTTCTAGAAGAAAATAACAGACTTTTAGCTGAGAATACTAAGATAAAATAAGAACTATTAGTCAAAGAAGTTAAAGAAGTAACTAAAACTTACGCTTTGATTGAACAACGGAAGTAATGCTTGATTAAAAAACATGACAAACAATTCCCAAGAAAAACTTATTGAAATCAGAATACCACTTAAAAATATTCCTAGTAAGTATTGGAATAAGATAGAAGTTGGTAATGATTGAGATAAAGAATATCAAACTAATAATTCTAATAGAATACCAATGATGACAAACGCTAATGAGTTAGAAGAAAAACCATATAATGAAGGAAAATATTGGGGTAATAATGCCTGTGATAAATCATTTAAGAATGAGGAAATTCTTAACGGCTTCAAAAAATACACTCAAAGTGATAAGATTTTTTTTCTTTATAGACACGGAGGTAAAGCGGACGGGAAGAATAAAGAAAAAACTTTAATTAAAGATATAGAAATCAATGAGTGATTTTATATAGAAAATATTATTCAATTAACTAAATACCTTCGTGATGCTAATAAACTTTTTGTTAAAGATGGTCATGGCAAAGTAACTAGTCAAGAGGCTTTGGAGTTTCTACAATCGATTATTGAATCCAAGTATATTAAAGCTACTATCAGACTAACCCAATTCGAGTTTGAACATCTTTTTGAATTAGAAAACAAATTGAAGGAAATAAACTCACAAAATCAATCTTTAAAGGAAGAATTAGAAGAGATTAGCAGTGAATTATTAGAAATTAAAAAGTCAGAATTAACTCGGTTAATTAAAGATACTAAAAGCAAATTAAAAGAAAATCTCCATGGTTATTTAGATATTTTACTTATCACTTCTGATAAAAGTTTAATTAGCGACAAAGCCAAACAAAGTCTATCAGATAAAATAAATGATAATGAACTTCAAAAACTTCTTCTTTTACAACACCAAATAAATCATTTGGAGAAGAAGATTAGTGAGGTTCAACAAGTAACTCAAATAGAAGTATTACCACCTTCTTATAATCAATAAAATTATTATGGTAAATACTGAATGATGATTAAATAAAAACTATCCTAAAGAACAAAGAAAGGAAGTAATTAAAATAGAAAATAGTGGTTTTCGGCATCACAAAAATAAACAGCATTGGAAGAAATTACAAGGACATCTAAACTTAGCTGATTTTATCAATTTAGAAGAATTAAGTTGTGAATGAAATAATCTTACTTCTTTTTTCTTAAATAATTGTTCTAAACTAAGAATAATTCGTTGCTATGGGAACAAACTAACAAATCTATCTTTTGTTTCTCAACTGCCAACCGAAACTTTGACTGTTTTAAGTGTTGGTAAAATTCATAGTCTTCCACCTTATGAACTAGATGTTTTTAGTCACTTAATTAATTTAGAAGAGCTTTATCTAGAGCAGGACTTCCTCATATCATTTCTTTAAAAGGAGACTTAAAAAAATTACAACCCTTAAAGAAATTGAGATTATTCTATGTTACTTTTAATACTAATCTTAACAATGACTTAGAAAACTTACCAGCAATTTTAGAAGACTTTTATTGTTTTGCTTGTCCTCAAATAGAATCTAAATTATTAGGTTATGGAAAAACTGATGATCGAGGAAGAACCCGTTATGATTATCAAGCTTGAAGAAATGATAATCAAGAGTTAATTCGACAAGCACAAATTGAAATTCTTCATAAATAGCAAGTAAAAAAGAAATAAATACAAAAAGATTAATTAGTTAAAATTTAGCATATCATGAGTGTTAATATTAATTTGCCCAAAGAATTAGATTAATAACTAAATCATTTAAAGCAAACTACTAAAAAACCCAAAATTTTTCATGTTCGCGAAGATTTAATTAGATATTTAGAGGATATGGAGGATATTCGCGATGTTTGAAAATTATCTAGCCAAAAAAAAACAAGGTAAAGTTAAATACTATACTGGCGAAGAAGTAAAATTTTATTTATAGAATAAAATAAACAAGTACAAATCAGAGAGAGAGAACTGAATTCAATCTTTTTGGTAAATTTAATTTTTCTGTGAACCAAAAAAATACTCAAAAAGAAATTGCTCGACAAAAAATCGCTGAAATTGAAGCCAAACCAGAAATAACTCCCCAACAACAGCGATTATTAATTTACTGACAACAAAAACTAAACACCGAACACCTTAGCGATGAAGAAGTAGAAAAAAGAGAAGGTGAAAGTCATACTAAAACCTATCAAGGCAACCAATCTTTTACTGACTGAGAAGCTACGATTGATAAAAATCAAGTTACTCACTTAGAAATAGCCGGAAGCGTTGAGGATAATAAATTAGTAATCCAAGATTATCCTAATTTAAAGGAATTATATGCTCTTAATCGTCAATTAAAGACAGTAGAAATTAATGCTCCTAAATTGGAGATATTAAACTTATCTGGTAATAAATTGAAAGAATTAGATTTAACTAATACTCCTTTATTAGAAAATTTAACCGTTAGTAAAAATAAATCTTTAAGAAAAATTATTGGACTTGAGAACTTGAATAATTTAGAAGAATTTTATTGTTTTGAATGTCTTTTGATTAATTTAGATTGTTCAAAAAATAAAAAATTAAGAGTTTTGGCGGCCGCTAATCAATTTTTTGATTTATCAATAAATGTTCAAGGATGTGACAGCTTAGAAGTTTTGGATGTGGCGGAAAATAACATCACCAATTTAGATTGTAGCGGTTTAACTAACTTAAAAGATGTTTCGTGTAAAGAGGTTTTTTTTCTTAAAAGCGAACTTAGCGAACTTAAAGATGGTTTTTCCCTCAACGCCGACTTCTCGGGTTGCACTAGTTTAGAAAGATTAAACTTTTCTAAATCAAACATCAATAGTCTTAATGTGAACGGTTGTCGTTCTCTAAAAGGAGTAATTGGAGGCTGAATGGATGAAGAACCTGATTTAGTCGATGGTCAAGAACAACTCATGTTAGATGCTGAACCAGTAGAAGGGGGAATTTTTATCAAAATGGCTGATTCTGATTGTGAATCAGATGATGATGAGATAGATTCTGATTGTGAATCAGATGATGATGAGATAGATTCTGATTGTGAATCAGATGATGATGAGATAGAAAATTCAGACGAAGAACCAAAAAAAAAAAAAAAACAAACATCAACTAAGTATTATCTCACCCATGACCAACACAAAGATCTATTAAAACAAATTGAAGCAGATCCAACCCTTCTTAATAATTATCGTACAGTAACTAAAACCAAACTAGTTAAACCCGAACGTGATTATGAAACCGAACCTTGATATGATCCTAAATTTTGGGAAGACAAAACTCGCTTTCCTAACTTAGTCAGTCTCCATCTTGATAATGAAAAAGCCAATATTTATGATGATCCTGAGTATGGCGGGGGAATTGAAAGATTGCAAGAGAAAAGAGAAACGAAAGAGTTAGGAATTACTAATCAAAGTTCAATTGTAAATGATCAAGAACCAATTATCACTAATCCTTCTCAATTAAAAGAAAAAAATAATTACCGTGACTTACTAAAAGGCAAGTATGGTCGGAGGCCAGAGATTACTATCACTAACAAAAATCTAACTGGTATTATGATTATTGATGGTTTTCAAGGATATAAAATCAATGTTGGAAATAACTCCCTTTCTTATCTTTTAATTACAAATTGCCCCAACTTAACTACTCTGCGTTATGCTCATAACAAAATGAAGCACGATGCTTGGTATGATCCCCAGCAATTCAATAATCCTAATCTTACTATTATTGATAATCATAACTGAGATGGTGGCATCGAATGAGGCAACCTAGAAGAAAATGAAAAGGGTTATCAAGAGGAATTTAATGAAGATTTGGAAGAAGATAAGCAAAGTTCAGAAAGAAAGGAAAAAATCAACGATCAAGTAAAATTATTGTTAAATCGGATAAAAAACCAAAAAAATATCCCTTTTCAAGATTTTCTAGATATCTTTTCGGGTAGCTCGATGCAATTTGTCTTTAATTCATTAGACCAAGCAACTAATGATGAATTTGGAGTAATTTTTACCACTCGGCTAAATAATCATGTTGAGGAATTAATTGCTAATCATAAACAAATGAATAAGGGAAAGTTAGCTGATGAGCTGGAAAAGATCATGCCTTTTTGAGAATTATTATCTCCTCACTTACAAGCTCAATTGACTAGATTGGCCAAAGGTGAGCAGTTAGAAGTTGTTGCTAATCAGAATATTTGACCTTGAATAATTGGCTTAGGAGTTATTTTTCTTTTAACCTCAACAATAGGTTATTTCTTAATTAAAAAGTTGGTGAAATGAGATTTAAACAGACAAATTAATAAAAAAGCAAAAAATTAACTTAATAAAAATATGGTCTTAGCGAGCGAATATTTAGAAGAAAATTATCCTAAAAATGGAGTTTGTATTATTGATGATAGTGAAGAATTAAGAAACGCTCCTAATAATCAAGGCAAAAGAAGAAATGAAATTATTAAATTAGATTTAAGTCGCAAAAGCCTAGCCGGAATCCTAGATTTATCTGATTTCATTAATTTAGAATATTTAAGTTGTTCAGGTAATCAATTGAGCAAGCTAATTTTGTCTCCTAATAATAAATTAAGAAGAATAGATTGTAGTAGAAATCAATTAATTTCTTTTGATTACTCAGTTTTAAATCCTCAAACTTGCGCTGAATTAAAGTTGTACAATAATAAGCTCGAACCAACTGATCTAGTGGTTTTTAGTTCTTTGGTCAATTTAACTAGTTTAGAA